>NZ_CP171148.1:5980000-6580000 GCF_043099725.1 Nostoc sp. C110
AAAGCAAGCGTGAGTGACGTTGCAGCGTCCACCACCAGAAATTAGCACTTTCGCCAGTGGTTGACGACTGGCTTCGAGTAAAGTAACCTGGGCATCAGGATTGGCTTTAGCACAAGCGATCGCGCCAAAAAATCCCGCAGCCCCACCCCCAATAACTACGATTCGTAACGGTAGCAAATTCTAAAATTTCTCAATAGCACGTACTTTACTAGGCTAGCCCTTATCTTCACTATTCAACTAGTTCAAATTGATCTTTTGTGGCACCACAAGTCGGGCATACCCAATCATCTGGTATATCTTCAAAAGCTGTTCCCGGCGCTATATCGCTATCTGGATCGCCGAATTCTGGGTCATATTCATAGCCGCAAACGGTACATATATACTTTGCCATGTTCCTTTCCCTTAATAAATTGTTGGCATCGCTTCCCTATTAAATACTTTTAGCAGTAAGTGAAAATGCTCACGCTACAATTCTTAAACGAGAGGATAAAGGCTTATCGGGTAAGGCGTGTAACCTTGGCGGCAATTTCCCAGATTATGAGAGATCCAGATTATAAACGCCACCAAGTTCTTTGGGCATAACTGATAATCCCGATCGCGATCGCCCCTAGCAGCAGTAGCAAAATTATTCCACCTGGAATAAAAGTGAGAATACCAAAGCCTCTCAGTACCCAAACGGCTACACTAACACCAAGAAGAATACCAAAAATCTGGATTAATCTACGATTTAAAGAAGATTGACTCACTTAATTTTCCTCTCAACTCAACAGAAATTAGACTTGATTTGGCAATCAGATATGAAGTTATGATGAAGTTACAGTTTCATCATAAATAATACGTAAAAACCGAGAGATCCTATCCAGAGCTTGGGGTAAGGTGCTTAATATTAAATAGTGTTTGTGCCATTCTAGCTGTTAAGAACTTAGTTTTTCATTTATAAATACTGTTATTATCAAGTCCACTTAAGCATTGATTGTGTTAATTGTGATCAAAACTACAGGTTTTACAGTAAAGTAACTGAAATAATTACCAAAAACTCACCCTTTCCGGAAAGGATAGGCATTACACTGGAACTAAAATTTAATGGGTTGGATCTAAATCAAGTTTTATAGCTTGTAGTTTCAATTCTATTTAGGTGGATGAGTTGAGGAGTAACTAAAATCATTATGTCTGCGTCTCATATCTCAGACTCAATTATTGCAGGTTCAGATATGGCTTGGAGTCAAGATAAACAAAAGTTGCTAGTACAGGGTGAAATCTTGGTAGAAACGCGATCGCACAAGGCGTGTGGTGGCGCAGTGACAGCCTGGATGTATTTGCCGATGGTGCGATCGCAAGTTTGGCAGCAATTAACTGATTATCCCCGGTGGGTGCAATATTTTCCTGATATCACTAAAAGCGAGATATCACACAAAGGTGAAGTTAAGCGCCTATATCAAGCAGCACAAAAAGCCTTTTTCTTTTTCACGGCTCAAGTGGAAATTTACCTCAGCGTTGTAGAGGTGCTGGGGCAACAAATCCAATTCCGTATGGAAAAAGGGACTTTTGAAGATTTTAACGCTAATTTAGAACTCAAAGATTGCGGAAATGGCACGTTGCTTGCTTATACTGTGCAAGCTACACCTCTGATTCCTATTCCATCAATTTTCATTCAACAAGCAATGAACTTTGAATTGCCTGCAAATATGCGGAAAATGCGACAAGTAATTTGTAAACAGTAGGGAATGGGGAATAGTGTAGTTCAATTATTTAAAAAGTGAGTTTAAAAAACCTCTCCCTGCCTTGAACTAAAGTTCAAGCTTATCCCTCTCCGACTTGGAGAGGGACGGTTTTACGTAGTAAAACCAGGGAGAGGTGTTTTATATTCGACTAATTAGCTGCTAAACACCTCAACGGGTAAGCGACTAAAAGAAAGACGCTCATTTTGCACATCTACAAAGATGGTGTCGCCGTTGTTGAATTCACCGCGCAAAATAGCTTTGGCAATTTGAGTTTCTAACTCTCGCTGAATTGCCCGCTTCAGTGGACGCGCCCCATATACTGGGTCATACCCTACTTCTGCTAAAAAGTCAAGTGCAATATCCGAGAGTTTGAGGGATATTTTGCGATCGGCCAATCTTTGACGTAATCTTTGTACTTGCAACAGTACAATCTGCCGCAATTCCTTCTTATCTAAACCGTGGAAGATGATGATTTCGTCAATCCGGTTGAGGAATTCTGGACGGAAGCTATTCCGCATCGCTTCCATGACTCGACGGCGCATTTCGTCGTAGTGGACGTTATCTCCAGCGACATCAAGAATGTATTGCGAACCGATGTTGCTAGTCATGATGATAATAGCGTTCTTGAAGTCCACCTTATGACCTTGGGCATCAGTGACGCGACCATCATCGAGAATTTGCAAGAAGATATTAAAAACATCAGGGTGGGCTTTCTCGATTTCGTCGAAGAGAATCACTGAGTAAGGACGGCGGCGAATCGCTTCTGTAAGTTGTCCGCCTTCTTCGTAACCCACATATCCTGGAGGCGCACCGATTAAGCGGGAGACGGCGTGTTTCTCCATGTATTCCGACATATCGATTCGCACCAGCGCATCTTCGCTATCGAACATATAGCCCGCCAGCGCTTTTGCCAACTCGGTTTTACCCACACCTGTCGGCCCAAGGAAAATAAAGCTAGCGATGGGACGATTGGGATCAGCCAGTCCAGCGCGCGATCGCTGAATTGCATCCGCTACGGCTGTGACTGCTTCTTCTTGTCCAATCACACGGTGGTGCAGTTCATCTTCTAAATGCAGTAGTTTCTCTTTCTCAGATTCCACCAGCTTGCTGATGGGAATCCCTGTCCATTTAGAAATAATTTCGGCAATATCAGCTTCTGTGACTTCTTCCCGTAATAGTGATTTTCCACTTCTTTGAGCGCTTGCCAATTCAGCTTCTACTGCTTCCAACTGACGATGCAAACTAGTTAAATTACCGTATTTCAACTCCGCAGCGCGGTTAAGGTCGTAATCGCGTTCTGCTTGCTGAATCTCTAAATTGACCCGTTCAATCTCTTTTTTAACGGACTGAATTTTGTCAATGATATCTTTTTCAGACTGCCATTGAGTATTGAGGGTTCTTTGTTCTTCTTTGAGATCGGCAATTTCTTTTTCTAGTCTTTCTAGACGTTCACGAGAAGCGGCATCGCTTTCTTTTTGCAGCGATAGTTTCTCCATTTCCAATTGCAGAATCTTACGATCGATTTCGTCGAGTTCTTCTGGTTTGGAGGTAATCTCCATTTTTAATCTGGCTGCGGCTTCATCTACCAAGTCAATGGCTTTATCAGGGAGGAAGCGATCGCTAATATAACGACTCGACAATACCGCAGCTGCGACTAAAGCACTATCAGAAATCTTTACCCCGTGGTGGTTTTCATAACGTTCTCTCAATCCGCGCAAAATCGAAATACTATCTTCTACACTAGGTTGATCGACATAAACTTGCTGGAAGCGTCTTTCTAGTGCGGCATCCTTTTCGATATGTTTGCGGTATTCATCTAGAGTTGTCGCCCCAATACAGCGCAATTCACCCCGCGCCAACATCGGTTTTAACAAGTTACCCGCATCCATCGCGCCTTGGGTTGCACCAGCGCCGACAACGGTGTGAATTTCATCAATAAATAAAACAATATTGCCGCCAGATTCAGTAACTTCTTTTAATACTGCTTTCAGGCGTTCTTCAAATTCACCCCGGAATTTTGCCCCCGCAATCAAAGCACCCATATCTAAAGAAATTAGCTTGCGGTCTTTGAGGGACTGGGGTACATCACCTGCGATAATGCGCTGTGCTAATCCTTCAGCGATCGCAGTTTTACCAACACCCGGTTCACCAATTAGCACAGGGTTATTTTTGGTGCGGCGAGACAGAATTTGGACAGTGCGGCGAATCTCATCATCCCGCCCAATCACTGGATCGAGTTGACCTTTACGCGCGGCTTCTGTGAGGTCACGCCCGTATTTTTCCAGTGCTTCGTATTTGCCTTCTGGATTTTGGTCGGTCACTTTTTGGCTCCCCCGAACTTGTTTAATAATATCTTTTAGTTTGCCTTCGTCTAAACCGAATTCTTGGAATAAAGCTTTGCCAAAGCGGTCATCTTTAGCGTAAGCCAGCAATAAGTGTTCAATTGAAATATATTCATCTTGAAACTCTTTGCGATACACGTCTGCCCGGTCTAGAAGTGTATCTAAGCTGCGTCCCAAGTAAACAGAACTGCTAGTACCAGATACTTTTGGCTGACGTTGAAAAAATTGTTCAGTGCGATCGCGCAGTTTTTGGAGGTTAACACCCGCTTTGGTGAGAATCCCAGTTGCTAGACCATCTTGTTCTAGCAACGCCTTCATCAGATGTTCGCTTTCAATTTGCTGTTGTTGATATTGTTTAACAATATCGGGGGTATGGGCGATCGCTTCCCAGGCTTTTTCTGTAAATTGGTTAGGATTAGTAGGTTGCATAGGCTTTTTCAGGAACGTAGAGGCGTAGTGGTGAAGCAGCGCGGTCTTCTCCCAAAGGGAGAGGCTAGCGCCAAGGGGGTTTCCCCCATGAGCGACTGCTGTTAGCGCAGCGTTAGCGACGTTAGGAGCGTCACCCGGAGGGCTTGTCGCAGACTACCACCAGAACACCAAGTAAAGAAAATTTCTGTTCTCAATAGATATTGTAAGAACAGGATAGCGATCGCCTAGATCGGTGTTCACATCTTGAAAAAGTGGTATTTTCCCCTAGTTCTCATTTCCCATTCATTGCTGTGTTGCTGGCAACAGGTGCAACCCTTCAAGAAATTGGAAAGGTTATTGCCGAAGCTGGCTGAACCTCAGCATAAATCTAAATGCATAAGTAAGCATGACGTATTAAAGTTCTTCTACCTTGCCTCCACCATTTTCCTCCTACCCCATACAGAGTTACCATGATCCCAGGTCGCATAGTGGATGCTGAAAATGATTGACCCCTACGACTTTGAAGATGATGACTTTGATTTGGAGGATGAGGATTTCTTGAAAATAAAACCCATCAGCCAAATGACTGAAGGGGAAAAGCTACAGCGATTTAAGCGGTTCTTCGACAGCAGCAGCCGTGCTATGTTGCAAGACTGTTTATTTCGCATCGTCAATTATGAAGATGGTACAGGCACGTTAGAAATTCTTTGCCCTAATGAAGTTGTAAGACAACGCCTTTCCAAGAAAAAGCGCAAAATTACCAACAATATCAATACCTGCTGGAGCCATATCAGATGGTTTTCGCTATGCGTTCAGCAAGATAATGAGTTGGATTGCCAGAAGTTTACCCGTAACGGCGATTTGGTGACATCTTAATTGGATATTGGAAATTTGGGATAAAGAAAGTGTTTTCCCAATGACAAATGACAAATGACGAATAACAAATGACTAAAAAACAAAAATTTCCTTACCTAGTTGGTTCTAAATGGACAGCACAGCGAAAAGTTGATGGCTGGCGGCACTTCCAAGTTGTCAATCGGAAAAATCAGGCTAAGTGGGTTTATGCCGAAATGGTTGCTTCTTGCGATCCTAAAGTCCGTTTTTGGATAAATGCCAAATTATTGCAAGATAACTCCCAGTGGCAAGCTGGCTGGCAAACATTAAAGGAAATCCAGGAAATTAAAACTGAGGTGTCCTAATTACCTTCAATACATAGACTGAAATAAATTAAGGCTTACGCACACTCTACGTTTCTTAGCCCACGCAAGTGGGCTTTATTTGTGTAGCCACAAATCCTATTCACTCAGCTTAGACTTAGAAAATATTTGCAAAATTAATAATATTTTACAAAATCATACTCACTCACTCTCAAGCAGCAATTACATGGTTGTGACTACCGAGTGAAAACTGGCAATTTATCTGCGATCGCAAATTTCAGCAGTATTTCCAGCATCATGCTGCATATACCTCTGTTTGCCCTTGCACCTGTGCCTCAATGCCCTGAAAACACGTTGCACGAACATCAGCTAATTCTATGAAAACCATTTGAAAAAGACAATTTCAGCTTTTTGCTTTTTGTAACTCTTTTTATAAAAATAGATAATAAAAACTTTTTATAGATGAATTTTAAAGCTAAATAAGACTTATTAGCTCATAAAAACTAAAATACCCCTAATTAAGTTCTAATTCATTGGATAAAACCGTTTTATAAATTAAGAGCGACTTTCTTTTCTATGTAATTTGCCCAATAATGACATCAACAGACCTCACGCATCGCCATCTCAGGAAAGGTGAAGGCAAATGTTTGAGCCACAAGTTTGACAAGAAGCTATAAGAGGGAAACAACAGTGAAACTAGCAGTCTACGGAAAAGGTGGTATCGGTAAATCCACAACTAGCTGTAACATATCCGTCGCCCTAGCTAAACGTGGCAAGAAAGTGCTGCAAATTGGCTGCGACCCAAAACATGACAGCACCTTCACCCTGACTGGGTTTTTGATTCCCACAATTATCGACACCCTTCAAGAAAAAGATTATCACTACGAAGATGTCTGGCCGGAAGATGTGATCTATAAAGGCTACGGTGGTGTGGATTGCGTAGAAGCTGGTGGCCCACCTGCGGGTGCTGGATGTGGCGGCTACGTCGTTGGCGAGACCGTAAAATTACTTAAAGAACTCAACGCCTTTGATGAGTACGATGTAATTCTTTTTGACGTTCTGGGTGACGTAGTTTGTGGTGGTTTTGCAGCACCACTCAACTATGCAGATTACTGCCTGATTGTTACAGACAACGGCTTTGATGCTCTGTTTGCAGCTAATCGAATCGCTGCTTCAGTCCGCGAAAAAGCCCGAACTCACCCACTGCGTCTAGCTGGGTTGATTGGCAATCGCACCTCCAAGCGCGACTTGATTGAAAAATATATAGAAGCTGTGCCAATGCCAGTTTTGGAAGTTTTACCTTTGATTGAAGATATCCGTGTTTCCCGTGTGAAAGGTAAAACTTTGTTTGAGATGGCAGAGCAAGATCCTTCCCTAGACTACGTTTGCGACTACTATCTCAACATCGCCGACCAAATTCTAGCGCGTCCCGAAGGTGTTGTACCTAACGACACACCAGATCGGGAGTTGTTCTCTTTGTTATCCGATTTTTATCTAAATCCGGGTAAACCCCAGGTTCCTAATTCAGAAGAGGAACTAGACTTGATGATTGTATAAATCACCAAGTTCTCAGGATGGGGGACAATAACATGGCATTCTTTCACAGCTTTACGGATTCAATAAAACAAAAGTGGTTGCAATTTTTCCAGAATAATCGAGACTGGATTACCCTGCACATGGAAGTGGAGTCAGTGTACACCCCTGATGGCGGGAAGCGACCACCTTCTTACCTCATCCTGGGAGTTCTTAACGCTCTAGAGCCAAAGCTAGCGCAGTTAATGTTGCCCTTTGCCAAACTTAATCCTGATGCCGATACCCTGATTGAGGTGCTGGATTTGCATTTTGACCCAGATTTTGCTCTCGGTAATCGCTTTCTCGTCAACCCAGATGTAGAGAAGTACGCAGAAGAGGCAGCAGATGTCATTGACGAAAAGCCTGAAGAAGAAACATTGACACATGCTCATACAAATGGCTTTGCGTCGGTGGCGGTAGTTCAAGAGTTCGTAATGGTGAATTCTGATGAGAAAAGTCTGGAAATCAGCGCGTTGGAAGAAACCGAAAATGGCTTTGGCGATATTTCCTTATCCAACGGACACGCTTTAAAAGATGAGTCTCTCCAAACCTCTAATTTAGAAGCAGATGAGTTTGGGGAAATTGCTTTCGATACAGATGCAACAGCTGTAATGGAAGTAAAGCTGGATGATGAAGTGCTTGAAGATATTCCACTAGATGAGAATGCGTTTAAAGACGTGTTATCAGATGTCTGGGGTGATGAAACAGCTTTGCAAAAGGCTGAAGAAAATAACGATTTTTTGGGGGAAGAACTGCCAGCAGGCGTTTTTGATGAATCAGAAATTGCCCGTCTCTTCCCCAACGCTTAATTATTGCCGTTCTTCGCAATTTTAAGTTTTAGATTTGGGGTTTTGGATGAGGAATTAGGGAAATTGTCGTTAGACAGCGGATACTTTTGTTGTCCCAGCCTTCAATCCAAAATTATCAATCTAAAATCTGAAATTAGTTGAACTGCCATTAAATATCAAGGGGAGAAAAAACCAAAATGACTGTCGCTCAACAACCAGAAGCTTTAAGCTTTGAATGTGAAACCGGGAATTACCATACCTTTTGCCCAATTAGCTGCGTGGCGTGGTTATATCAAAAAATTGAAGATAGCTTCTTTTTGGTGATTGGGACAAAAACTTGTGGCTACTTCCTGCAAAATGCGATGGGGGTGATGATTTTTGCTGAACCCCGCTATGCAATGGCAGAGTTGGAAGAGGGCGATATTTCGGCACAACTGAGTGATTATGAAGAGTTAAAGCGGTTGTGCTTGCAGATTAAACGCGATCGCAATCCTAGTGTAATTGTCTGGATTGGTACTTGCACCACGGAAATTATCAAAACCGATTTGGAAGGTTTAGCACCGAAGCTGGAATCTGAAATCGGGATTCCCATCGTTGTTGCGCGTGCAAATGGTCTAGATTACGCCTTCACCCAAGGGGAAGACACTGTATTGGCAGCAATGGCTAACCGTTGCCCTGATAAGGCTCCTGTGGCGGAAACAGAGAAAATTGAACGTAATGCGATCGCTAAATTGCTAAACTTCGGTAAGAAGAAAGAAGATGTCGCCCAGGATGAGTCTGAGTATGTAGATCATCCTCCATTAGTTCTCTTTGGTTCCCTTCCTGACCCCGTGGTTACTCAGTTAACCTTGGAACTGAAGAGACAAGGCATCAAAGTTTCCGGCTGGCTACCCGCGAAGCGCTTCACAGAACTGCCAGTACTGGAAGAAGGATATTATGTCGCTGGTGTCAACCCCTTCCTCAGCCGCACAGCTACCACCTTAATGCGCCGCCGCAAGTGTAAACTCATTGGCGCACCCTTCCCCATTGGCCCCGATGGTACCCGCGCTTGGATTGAGAAAATCTGCTCGGTGTTTGGTATTACTCCCAAAGGATTGGATGAACGGGAAGCACAAATTTGGGCAGGTTTGGAAGATTACGTGAAACTGATTCGCGGTAAGTCTGTATTCTTCATGGGTGATAACTTGCTGGAAGTTTCCCAAGCCAGATTCTTAATTCGTTGCGGGATGACAGTTCACGAAATCGGCATTCCCTACATGGATAAGCGCTATCAAGCTGCTGAGTTGGCATTGCTGGAGAAAACTTGCCAGGAAATGAATTCACCTCTGCCAAGGATTGTAGAGAAGCCGGATAATTACAATCAACTTCAGCGAATTTATGAGTTGAAACCAGATTTGGTAATTACTGGTATGGCTCATGCTAATCCGTTGGAAGCACGGGGTATTAATACAAAATGGTCGGTGGAGTTCACTTTTGCTCAAATTCACGGCTTTACGAATGCGCGTGACATGTTAGAGTTGGTGACTCGTCCGTTGCGTCGGAATAATAATTTGAAAGATTTGGGTTGGGATAAGTTGGTGAGAGAAGAAGCGAAGATTTAGATTTGGGTTTGGATTTAGCAACAGCATTATGATTAAGGTGAACTTTTTGGGTTTGCCTTTTTTTGTCTTACAGAGGTGCAAAGTGAGAGCTACTATAAATAGTTACAATTATGTAGATTACTGAATAGACAGGATAATTTAGGAGATGATGTGATGCCTGAAATTTGCCGTTTTTTAGGGATTATCATTACTATGTACTATAATGACCATCCGCCCCCTCATTTCCATGTCCGCTACAATAAGCAAAAGGCAATTATTGATATAGAAACCTTATCAATTTTAGAAGGCAAACTCACTCCTAGAGTTCTTGGTTTAGTAATTGAATGGGCAGCTATGCACCAATCAGAACTTAGAGAAAACTGGCAACTGGCAAGAGAAAATAATCCCTTAGAAAAAATTCAACCATTAGAGTGAATTATGCTTAAAGACATTATAGAAGTTATTCCTCACGCTAACTATCAACTCTATTTAAAGTTTGAAGATGGAAAAGAAGGTATTGTTGATGTTAACCATTTAATTGAATTTACAGGAATTTTTGCACCTTTAAAAGATTTAAACTATTTTAAAACTGTTAAAATTAACGCTGAATGGGGAACAATTCACTGGGATAATGGCGCAGATTTAGACCCAGACGTTCTTTATTATGTGGTTACTAACCAATCTATTCCCACCTATAGAAATCTGGAAGAATATGAAAAAAGTTGGAGTTAAATTAGTTCAGATGGAAGGCTGTAACTCTAAAGATTTGGATGGAATTATATACATTAATTCTGCACTGTCTGGTTTAATTTCTGTAGACGGAGTTAATTTAAGCCAGTCATGAAAGCTGATTCCTAATTGGGATATTGCTTGTACTTCTGTTTGGTAAGATTCAAAACGGCGATTGGTTTCAATCATAGATTCCATTACCTCAAATACTTGGGGAAGACGTTTGTAAGCTTCTTTTTCAAATCTCCCTGTGAATGGTGTAGGATTTCCTCCGAATATGCCCCATTGAATTTCACTACGATCTACAATTGCCGATGGAAGGGAAGATAGCCATTCATCATGACTTTGAGTTAGTTTAAACATATTTTCGCGTTGTATCTCGAAAACTGTATTTTCATTAAAATTCGGGTCAATCCATTGGTAAATTTGGGTTAGTTTATGCAAATCAATCTGACCTTTAAATTGAGGATGTAAGTATGCTGCTGGATTAGAAGTAAGCATGACTTCAATATATTTTTGAAGCAGCAACCTGATAAATTTTGCCCCTTCTTGAAAACGACGAAGCGCTGTTTCATGTTCTTCTAGTTCTAAATGACAACGTGCTTCTGCAATATAGGCTAGAGATAATGTCAGTATATATTTGTCAATAATTGGGCTTTTCTGGGAAAGTTCATTAACTGTGTAATCTTTGTAAATATGTTCTGCTTCTAAGAAGCGATTGATAGCTTGTAAAGCGCTGCTTCTACGGTTTTCAACTCTAGTCATCGTAAAGGCATTAAGTGCTAATTCGATTCCAGCATGGAAGTTAGCATAGAAACTCAGGTCAATTTTGCGATTAATTTTATTTAACAATTCTCCTGCTTGTTTTAATTGGTTTTCTATCTCCGCAGCAAATAACCACACTTTACTCAGTATTCCCAATTTGAGTTCTATTCTGTCTAATAGCGATCGCTCTTTTTAACTAACTGCCCACGCCAACTAAGAAAAGCGATCGCTCTTTTTAACCAGAAGGTGCATAGCGATCGCAGATACAATCATAAGTAAAAGGCAAGCAGGTAGAAAATGGCTGAAATTGTCACCCTTCAACTTCCTGAAACACTGGCGCAAAAAGCAAAGGAAATCGCTGCTTTCACACATCGGCGACTTGAAGATGTATTACTAGAATGGATTGATCGCGCCATTACCGAACTACCTTTGGAGTCTCTACCGGATGATCAGGTTTTGGCTATATGCGATATGCAGATGGAAACTCAGCAGCAAGAGGTTTTCAGTGACTTGCAAGCACGTCACCGAGAGGGACAGCTTAATGATGCAGAAGTTCGTCAACTAGATGAACTCATGCAGGTCTATCGACGTGGTTTAGTAAGTAAAGCAAGAGCCTTAAAAGTGGCTGTTGAACGCGGCTTGAAACCAGCCCTCAATTAACAGCAATGGCACGCTTTTACATTTCTGTAGAAATAGAACGTCGTGTTCGCACCGATGCTCGAAATCGCTGTGGCTATTGTTTAAGTCCTCAGCGTTTAGTAATGGCACGTTTGGAAATTGAACATATTATTCCCATATCTAAAAATGGTAGCAATGATGAATCAAACTTGTGGCTAGCTTGTCCCTTATGTAATCGCTACAAAAGTGATAAAACTACAGGAGTTGACCCAGAAACGAGCGAAACGGTAAGGCTATTTAACCCTCGTACTCAAGTCTGGTTTGAGCATTTTGGCTGGAGTGAAGATGGTTTATGTATTGTTGGCAAAACGCCGACTGGTAGAGCAACTGTTGCAGTTCTACATTTGAGTGATGATGCAGATGCACTGGAAGTTCGCAGTTATTGGGTACTTGCAGGTTGGCATCCTCCAGAAGATTGAATAAACCGCAGAGAGGTGCAAAGTAGCGCGGAGGTTTTAGAGAATTTGTGATAAAAATTTGCGTGTTCTTTCTTCTTTGGGGTGGCTGAAAAATGCGTCAGGGGTGGCTGACTCGACGAGGGAACCGCTATCCATTAAAATAACTCGGTCAGCGACTTCACGAGCGAATCCAACTTCGTGGGTGACGACTACCATTGTCATCCCATCACGGGCGAGATTTCGCATTACATCCAAAACTTCTCGTACCATTTCTGGATCTAAGGCTGAGGTAGGTTCGTCAAATAGCATAATTTTAGGTTGCATGGCTAAAGCACGTGCGATCGCAACTCGTTGCTGTTGTCCGCCAGATAACTGTCCTGGATATTTCTGCGCCTGTTCTAAAATTCCTACTCTTTCTAATAGTTGCATAGCCAATTCTTCAGCTTTTGCCTTTGGCGATCGCCGTACCCAAATTGGTGCTAAAGAGATATTTTGCAGCACTGTGAGATGAGGAAATAAATTAAATTGCTGAAACACCATTCCCACTTCTTTGCGAATGGTTTCAATATTTCGCAAGTCATGGCTGAGGGTAATGCCGTCGATTTCAATCCTTCCTTTTTGGTATTCTTCTAAAGCGTTAAATGTGCGAATAAAGGTAGATTTACCTGAGCCAGATGGCCCCATCAATACTACTACTTCTCCACGATTGACTGTCAAGCTCACACCCTGAAGAACGTGGAATTTTCCATACCACTTGTGAACATCTTCAGCAACAATTATCTTTTGTATATCTGACATATTATTCAAAGCCCTAATAATGAATATTAGTTTTATAATGACCAATGACTAATGACCAATGACCAATGACTAATTATTTAACTGTCTCTCTAATCGCCGAGAAGCTAAGGACATTGAATAACAAAATACCCAGTAAATAAATCCAATAAATATATAAACTTCTGCATATCGACCAATAAATTGTGGTTGTGCCAATATGGAACGGGCAATCCCTGTTAGTTCTACTAATCCCACCAAGGATAATAATGAAGTGTCTTTAAATAAGCCGATAAACTGACCAACGATCGCAGGAATAACGGTACGCAAGGCTTGAGGTAAGACAATTAACAAAACCACTAAGGCTGTGTTTAATCCTAGCGCTTTCGCGGCTTCAATTTGACCGCGAGGAACTGACTGGAGTCCACCGCGCACATTTTCTGCCATGTATGCAGCACTAAATAAAACCAATCCAGCAATTGCTCGCAATACCCGATCTAAACGCACATCTGTTGATAGAAACAATGGGAGCATTACTTGAGCGAGGAACAAAATCCCAATCAGTGGTACTCCTCTGACGATTTCAATGTAGAGGATAGAAAACCAACGTACTACAGGCAAATTGCTTGTGCGTCCTAAAGCCAATAAAACCCCAAAGGGAAAGGAAAGCACAATACTGATTGCTGCCATAAGTAGGGTAAGTAGCAAACCGTTCCACAAATTTGTAGATACAGATTGCAATCCAAATCCACCGCCAAGTAGCCAAAGAATAATGGGAAAAGACAGTAACCATAATAGAGAAAGCCAAGGAGTTAGTAACTTAGTAAACTTTCCTCCAACCCAAAAACCTACAAATAGTAAAGCTGCAATTAACAGTAACCAAAGGCGAGATGTAAAGTCTAACGGTAAAGCAACTAACAAAATGCCGATGATAAAAGCAAACAAAGCGGAGAATTGCTTTGTTAATTGTTGCTTACCAAAAAATACACCCGCAGTTACAGCGCCTAAAGTTGAAGCGATCGCTAGCACAATCCAAGTTCGCCAATATAGCGTTTGCGGAAATCTACCAACTAAAAATAAACGTAAGTTAACCTGAATTACCGCCCACTGTGCTTGGGTAGTTGCCCAAGTTATAACTCCTCGCAGTACCCAAAATAACAACACCAAACAGACAACAGTTAACAAGCTGTTGTACCAAGTACTGAACAGGTTTTTACGTAGCCAGCTTAATTTGTCATTTGTCATTGGTCATTTGTCATTTGTAAAGGCTCATACTTCAACTTTGGAGTTTAGCTGCTTCTTCATCCCCCTCATCTCTCTTTAATTTGCACACTGCGATTGAATAAATTCATAACTACAGAGATGGTTAAACTCAGGGTGAGATAGGTGAGCATAATCAGTAATATCACTTCTACGGCTTTACCCGTTTGGTTAAAGGTGGTGGAAGCGACAAAATAAATATCGGGGTAGCCGATCGCGATCGCTAAACTGGTATTTTTCGTCAAATTCAGATATTGACTCGTCAATGGTGGAATGATTACCCGCAAAGCTTGGGGAAAAACCACCAGCCGCATAACTAACCCTGGTTTTAATCCTAGCGATCGCGCTGCTTCCCATTGTCCTTTCGGTACTGATTGAATTCCACCTCGGACAATTTCGGCAATAAACGCACCTGTGTAAAAAATTAATCCCAACAGCAAAGCTGAAAACTCTGGTGATAACGTAAACCAAGGGAGTTGTAAGCCATTTTGACTAACGCCAATAAAGCCCCAAAGGGATATCTTATTTTCTGTTTTGGGAAAACTGAGAAAAACAACAAAGTACCAAAACAGCAATTGCAGCAGTAAGGGCGTATTGCGGAAAATCTCTACATAAACCATCGTGATATTCCGCACTAACCAGTTGTCAGAAAGTCGGGCAATCCCAGCACTTACCCCGACAATGGTTGTCAGAAAAATCCCTGCGATCGCCACCCGCAAGGAGTTAATTAACCCTACCCACAAAGCATGACTGTAGGTGTCAGTGGGTTTATAGCTAATCAGTGTCTCGCCAATATCAAAAGACGCTTGTTGCTTGAGAAAATCAAATCCAAACGGAATACCCAATTGCCGCAAATTGCGCTGGAGATTGCCCCACAGTATTACTACTACAACTGCTGCTAAAAATACAGCAATGAGTTGTAAAGCAATCCGCCAAAAACGGACATCACGCCATATAGACGGTTTTAAATTAGTCATTAGTCATTTGTCATTAGTCATTTGTTATTTATTATTTATTATTTCTCCCCCTGCTCCCCCTGCTCCCCCAGGGCTGTTTCATTCCATTTCAAACAGGATTTGTCAAGATGGTTAGCGAGAAAATTGTAAGTGAGGGTGACGAGAAGATGAACTTTTAAGCACTTGAACAACAGTAAAATTGTTCATTTTCTTGGCACGCTGGTAACAAAATAATCAATTTTAAATCGCTAGAACCCTTGATATTTAGCGCTCTTTAGGGAATGAAACAGCCCTGCCTGCTCCCCCTGCCTCCCCTGCCCCCTCTCCCCCCTGCCCTTCTACCGAAACGGCGGAGAATAAAGCAGTCCGCCTTTGCTCCAGAGTTGATTTTGACCACGAGCTAGATTGAGTTTTGTTTTGGGACCGAGATTGCGATCGTAAATTTCGGCGTAGTTACCGACGTGCTTAATTATTCTGGCTGCAAAGTCGTTTGTTAAGCCGAGTCCTTCGCCAAGGTTGCCTTCTGTTCCTAAAAAGCGCTTAATGTCTGGATCGGTACTAGTTGCAAACTGACCTACATTTTGGGAAGTAATACCCAATTCTTCAGCTTTTACCAGAGAATAAACCACCCACTTAACAGCATCTCCCCACCTAATATCTCCTTTGGCAACTGCTGGTGCAAGGGGTTCTGAAGATATCACTTCATTGAGAATCACGTTATCTTCTGGTTTTGGTAAAATTGTCCCACGCGAAACTAATGCTGAACGGTCAGCCGTAATGCCATCGCAACGACCTTCGGCATAGGTAGCAAAGGTAACGTTAACGTCTTCAAAGACAACGGGTTTGTAAGTGATGCCTCTTTTCCGCATTTGGTCTGCTAAGTTCTGTTCGGTAGTAGTGCCAGTTTGAACGCAGATTGCTTTATCCTTCAGGTCTGCTAGGGACTTAATGTTGCTACTTTTGCGAACCATTATGGCTTGTCCGTCGTAAAAGACCACAGGTGCAAATTCTAGACCTACGGAGGTATCACGGCTAAGAGTCCAGGTAGTATTGCGGCTGAGAACATCTACTTCCCCGGTTTGCAAAGCTGTAAACCGTTCTTTGGAATTGAGATTGCGGAATTCTACTGCATCTGGGTTATCAAATAAAGCTGCGGCGATCGCACGACAGACATCGACATCAATGCCGCTATACTTACCATCAGTCCCCACAAAGCTAAACCCTGGCACTTCGCCACTGACACCGCAAATTATCTGGCCACGTCTTTTAATGTTATTCCAGCGATTTTGATTTTCTGGTGCAGCTGCATTACTGCCTGGAGTGCTGGGTGTATTTGCTGTTTGTGAATCTCCACTACAAGCAGCGATCGCAAAGACTAGAGGTGCGATCGCTAAAATTAAAGCTGATTTACGCATAAATTTCATTGATATCGACAATCATAAATGTATTGCTCACTACAATCATTCCATAAAAACAATTTGTTGCTTGTAATATAAAACTTTACCAGCATTCGTGCTAAATTTATTCATTTTGAAAAACCGGATTTTAAGTTTTTATTTGTTCTTTTAAAAGTCTTAAATGTTAAGTGTAAATCTATCAATTTTACCTAGACTTTCGAGCTTTGTTTTAATTTTTACCTATCATACTTGATATAGAAATACATTCATTTAACTTGGAAAATAATATTAAACTTCAGTTAATTAGTTTTATATTCTTCACTGGATAATATTTCTAAGAATAAATTTAGTGCTTCTTTAAGAATTAGCAAAAGAACCCCAGAAAATCTTATTCACAGCCCAGTATGAAAATCTGTTTATCCTATCTTCAATGCCCCATGCCCCATACCCCATACCCTAATTGCATACTTTGATGCGATCAGAAGTAGCCACACCAACCTAAAGAACTACCCCTAGCAGGTTAAACTAGGTCTGGTAACAACTGCTCCACCGTTCCTTATGAGGCTTTTATGGGAGCTAACCTCAAACAGATTGCCAACTATTTAGACAACCTTGGTTGGGACTACCGTTTTGATGATGAAGAAGACCGGATAATAACAGGTGTAGAAGCTGATAACCTAGAAGATTTTCTGATAGTTGTCCAGTTGGATGAAGAGGGAAAATTTTTTCGGGTATTTGCCCCTCAAGTTCTGTCAGGAATTCAAGACCACCCTCACAAGGGGGTTATTTTACAGACGATGCTTGCCATTTCCTGGGAAACCAAAATGTTGCAATGGGAGTATGACCCGTCTGATGGTGAAATTCGTGCCATTATTGAGTTTCCTCTAGAAGACTCAATTCTCACAGAAAAGCAATTTCACCGTTGTCTGAGTGGGTTAATTCAGATTGTAGATGGCATAGCCATACCTCGCCTCAAAGAAGTTATGGCAACAGGTCTTGATCCGGGGAATATAGAACTTGGCGAAAGACTGTTACTCACTATCCAAGAAGAAGCTCCAGGATTGCTAGATTTACTAGAAAAGGCAATGGAGGCACGGAAAAAGCGAGGAAGTTTTCCCAAGGAGTGAGACGGATCATCACTTAAATAGCTATACTCCAAAGTGATACCCTCACTATATACTGAAATTTTCTGGGGCTGGATATTATGACATCCTATGCAACCTCCTCTGCCAAAGCGGAAATGAGTGAACTACGGCGGTTGAAAGGCTTACTACCGCCAGAATTACAGAGCTGGGTCACGGTTGAAGGCACAACTGAGGTCAATCCACCCCTGGTTCGTTGCGAAGAAATTGGTAAAGACCAGGTAGAAATTCAAATTGACCTGGTGAAATGGGATGCCCTCGCAATGGATCAGCGTAATCTGCTGTTCTGGCATGAAGTTGCTCGCGTTCAAAATGACACAATTCCTAAAGATGGTTGGGAAATGGCAGCGTTAGCCATCGGTTTAGGTGGTGCTGTCGGTGAATTGTGGGTACAAGATGGATTGCTGCTGGTGTTAGCTTTGTCGCTGTGTGGCGTGTCAGGCTGGCGACTGTACCAAAAGAATAATGGGGAAAAGCAACTAAAAGAATTGCTCAATGCTGATGAGAAAGCGATCGCTTTGGCAACTCGTTTTGGTTATAGCCTCCCCAATGCCTACAAGAGTCTTGGTAGCGCCTTAAAAACCCTGATTGACAATACTCCTAGCAAGCGCCAACGGTCAAGATACGAAGCAAGACTCTCTGCCCTCAAACGCAGTGCCAATAAAGCAAAAGCTAAATCCAAAACTCCAGATGAAAGCGGGTTGTAATTTAGGAGAGACGCGATTAATCGCGTCTGTACAATTAGGAGTGAAATCTAAACTTCAAACTCCTTACTCTTAATTCTGCCTTGGACTGGGAATGTCTACTAAGGGGCTGCTGCCTTGCTGATTAGCGGCAGCAATGCCCATTTCATAGAATCTTACTTTTTTCTTGACTACATCTTTATCAAACTCAAATTTTACAGCAGCTTTTACAGTTGGTTCAGCATTTTATGCGTTTGAGGGATCACACGCACGTGCTTGACAAACCCCTTCATCAAAGCTTGCCAGGTTAAAACTTGATCTGCGGTAGGCGCAAGCATAGGTGTTGGGGAGAATTGTTCAGATACTGCTAAAGGCGTAACAGGTTGTAAAAATACTGAGATATTTGGGCTAACCTCTGCCACCAACGACGCTGAACGTTCCAACTCGGCTGGATCTGTGTTTTGAGACACAATTATCTTGACAAAAACATTTAAATATGAGTCATGACATAATTGGAGAAATTTAGCATGTTCTTGCCAATGGCTTTCGCCGCTAACACTGGGCAATTTGAAATCCATACCCACAGAGTCTAAATAGGGAAGAATCATCGCTAGTTGTTCTGAGCGATGTCCGCCAGTTTCTAAGTATATGGGTAGACCAGTGATGTCTCGCACTTGGGGTAGAAACTGCCTTAGAAATGGGGCATGAAGAAGTGGTTCACCCCCAGTTAAGCTAATGCTATCGTGTAGACAAGGTAGATTTTGCTGTTCCACCCATTTGATTAATATGGGTAATGGAACAGGGTTAGAGTGGATTTCAAAGTCGCGCAATCCAGGCGATCGCTCTATCCGACAAGTAGCAGGTGCATTCCAAGTGTGGGCACTATCACAAAAGTGGCAGCGCAAATCACACAAAGCAAAACGAATAAATATTTGACGTGTCCCTACATTCAGTCCTTCCCCTTGAATGGCAGAAAAGACCTCAACTAGGCGTGCGGTAGGTGTAACCGTAGTTTTAGCAATCATTTGATTTGATGAGAGCAACGCGATCGCGCTGCGTCGACACAACAGCAAGGATGTTTCTTGGCTTCTTGTTCTATTGTGAATCGTCGCTAGCGATCTCCAATCTCAGCCTCGGTAAATAGTAATTAGTCCTGATTACTACCGATTGCGATATAAGGTGAAGTAATTTTTTAGGACAAAATAATGTTTGGCAGATTACATTATACTTGACACTCCCTGCTCTAAAGAGACAGAGATTCTTAAGAGATTTTCACCCTTAACGGCGCTGCCAAAACGCTCCTACCCAGTCCGAACCGAAGTTCATCCAGGCTACTTTTAAGATGCTTGACCAGAATATTGCCAGCCCCATTGCAATCAGCGTTGACCAACCATCCATGAGCGGTACGGTACAAGCCGCGCTTGATACGTTTGCCGCTAAACATATATTTGGCTGGGTTGTCAGCGTTCCAGACAGGCACAGTGTCACCATCCAGAAACGAGGCAATGCTTGTGTAAGATTCCTCCTGTTGCGCCACTGCAATCCCGTAACGCTCACAGAGGCTTTGCAGCTTGCGATTCAGCGTGTATATCGGGATTTGCATAAAGTTTTGATTGTTGCGTTTGCCCAAATTGACCCTTTGCTTGAGGTCAGGGTTGTAACCCACAACAATTTTGCTAATGCGGTTGTCTCGACACCAATTGACGATGTACCGAGCCGCTTTATTCAGGTAGTCGTTAACCCTGTGGTTACGGTTATCAAGGAGCGCAGCTTGGCGATGTGTCAAACCTTTGATGCAATGCCTGTCCTTTTCAGACTGCAAACGAGCATTCTCCTTGTTGTACCACTGGTTGAGCGACTTCAACCTTCTGCCGTCGATGATGAACGATTTGTCTGTGCTACTGACACAAGTAGCCAAGTTCTCCAAACCAAAGTCGATGCCAAGCATTTCTCCATTCTGTTCAACCTGCGGTTCTGGCACAGCCTCATAGACATAAGACACATCAAAGAATCGCGCACCCAGTTTGGGACGGATACGAATCTCTTTAATGGTTTTGCCTCTAAGCATCTCTGGAATCTCAAAGCTCACCTCGCCATGCTCACGTCGAAAGGCGCGAGACGAAGGCACGGTGAACAGCCAGTTTTTCTTAGGCAGTCGCATTGTCAAATCACGCTCTCTGACTGGAATAACCAGCAGGAAATGCCCGTCTTTGGGCAAGTAATGCGGCATACTGACCTGAGCCGTGTATTCTCCCCGTTGTTTCATCTGAAGCAACTTGAAGAACGAACCGAACGAACGGTCAACAATTTTCAGGGTTTGCTGGGCAATATCAGTTGCAAGCATTCCATAGTTTTCATTACCCTTTGCATGGTGGTAATTGCCCTCATAGCGCAGATAGCGACGCTCTTGAAAGAAGTACTGACGCACGTTATACAGCCCCACATTGAACATATTTTTGCTCAAGTGGCAAAGCTGTTTCAAAATGTCAGACTCTGCTGGACTCAAATCGAGCCGATTGGTTTGAGTCAAAAGCATAATGCTTGCCGCTACATAGCAACCAGTATAGCGGCAAGGCGGTTAAAATCGCCCGTTCGTTTTTCCGCTCCGCTCTAAACAGACGGAGTTCCCAAACGTATCAGATATTTCTTATGGCAACGAAAGTGCAGAGCTTCATGACTAGCCAACCGACAGAGGCCGATTTTCCAGTTAATTCCCTAAACGACACGGCTATAATGCAGGTGCCCGCGCGGTTGAGCGTGCTGGAGGCTTTAGACTTTAAGCAAACCTGCCAAAGCTTAATTCAGCCCAATTCACATCCTAAACAGATCATCATTGACTTTCACCAAACTACTTTTATGGATAGTAGTGGTTTAGGTGCCCTCGTCAGTAATTTTAAATATGCCCAGACTAAAGGAATTACATTAACACTGCGGAATGTAACACCTCAAGTCATGGCAGTCTTAAAACTCACGGGATTGGATCAGGTTTTTCCCTTAGAGTCGGTTGATGATGGGTTGCTAATAGAACCAGAAGACTTAGTTGATCATCGGAAGACAACTTCTCGTAAAGTAGAGCCATTACCCACTACTCACCCTTCAGTAGCATCTTGGATGAAACGGTTCTTAGATATTGTCGGGTCTGTGGTTGGTTTATTAATTACAGGAGTTTTGTTTATTCCAATTGCGATCGCTATTCAAATTAATGATCCTGGCCCCATTTTCTTTAGTCAAACCCGTTGTGGCTGGATGGGAAAGCGGTTTGAGATTTGGAAATTCCGTTCCATGTGTGTGGATGCAGAAGCAAGGAAATCCCAAGTAAAAAACCAAGTACAAGGTGCATTTTTCAAAAATGAGAATGATCCCAGAATTACCAAGGTAGGGCGCTTTTTACGGCGAACTAGTCTTGATGAATTACCGCAATTTTGGAACGTCCTCAAAGGAGAAATGAGTTTAGTAGGCACTCGACCACCCACACCCGATGAAGTGGAACGTTATGAAGTACCAGAGTGGCAACGTTTAGATGTGAAGCCTGGTATGACTGGCGAATGGCAAGTCAATGGGCGGTCTACAGTCCGTAGTTTTGAAGATGTAATTCGCCTAGATTTGCAGTATCAAAAAAATTGGAGTTTGGTGTACGATTTAAAGCTAATTTTCAAAACTATAACTATTCTATTTAATAGAAACAGTGGCGCTGTTTAGCTAACTACCCTTATTCACAATTCTTTGGTAACTCCCAACTTTCGCAATAATTATTAGATATACCCAAGCCTAAAATAGGCTTGGGTAAATTTTAGTGGCATGAATTGTAAGAAGATGTCTTTGACATAAACAATGTTAAAATCGCTGGTTTCAAAACCTAAATCTAGAAACCTGAATCACCAAAAAAGGAGAAAATATAAGGGCGATCGCGCATTTTTTAATAAAAATATAATTATGTTAGAAAACTACTAATAAATGCTGAAATATTAGACAACATCTGTGATTTAGTAATGAATAGCAGCTTTCAATGATTTAGATGCTTTTTAAGCAATAGGTCATTTACAGTTAGAGATTTTTACGACTTTTATTAGTTTTTTGTATTTTTTTAGCTTTTGCTGTTCCTGTAAAGCTTTCGTTCTTCTTTCTTCAAAACTAAAAGACGCATACTTGCTTGACACTGAATAATATACGTACTTTTCACGATTAATAGTTCCCGAAGAATTACTTGTAGAAAAATATTTCCAAGAATTAGAGTGTCCAATTCCATGAGGAAGTCCAGCGCCAGTTGTTGCTTTCGTGATTTGCATAAGCTAAAAATTATCACTTTCTACTTACTTATATTAATAATTAATTATACTATACCATTCTCATCAACTGGATATTTAGTAATGTCTACTTGCATAAATTGGTAATTTATACAATCACAGGTTTATATAAAGGCGCAAAGAAAAACTCTGCGCCTCCAGATGAACTTAACCCATGAACTTCTCAACACCAACTACTTCAACCTGCTGCACTTCTGGCAACAAACGCTTCACGCCTTGCTTAACAAATCCCTGCAAAAAACCAATCTGCTGATTTTGCTGAAATACTTTTTGCAATGTTTGCCGCAAATTCTCCAAATTCAAACCAGTTCCAGAATCTATGGCTATTTCTTGCTGTTGGAAATACTCAACTAGACTTAACCCTGCAACTCTAGTCAGATAAGCTGCACTTACTCCCTGCACTACCCCACCAGCAACAAAGGTAACGGCATTACTTTTGAGAACTGTACTAATCGCCTTGGTAGAAAGTTCAACTAAACCTAGTTTCAGCATCAAACTTCCCATTGTTCCAGCTAGGGTTTGCGCCTGTTCCAAGGAAAATTTCTGCTGATAGATTTTACCCAAATCCATTACCATTTGAGCATTAATTGCCGCAGTCGCTAGAATATCAAGGGCTGGAACTGGGTTAGCAAAGGCAGCAGCCGCAGCTATCCATTGATATTGTTCAATAATTGGGGTGGCGCGATCGCGTCTGGTTCCATTCAGCCAGTTTTTCGCCTCAGCTTTCAACAACCCGGCTTTCCTCATGGTAGTTACCCAAACCAGGCGCTGTCTTTGCTGTGCAAAAACTTCACCCAAATGCTGAGTTAACTGCTGGATATCTGCTGTTGGTTGTTCCATCCACTCTTGCACAGCACCATCAGCCTCATGCTTTCGGACTTTGATGGCTATGGGAGAGGCGGCTGTTGCAACTACATTTCCCTGCATTCGCTGTTTCAATGACAGCAAGATGCTGGCGCTTTCATCGGCTAAATACTGGTCTTGTTTGTTGAAAACCAGGATTGTCGGCTGATTTGCTGCTTTTAGCTGCTGTAGGGTTTGAAATTCTGAGTCTGTCAAATCACCGTTTGTCAGAAATAGAACAAAATCTGATTTTGCAACTTCTGCTAAAACCGCAGCATCTGAATTGTTACCCGTTTCTCTAAATAAAGGTGTTGTCTCTTCTAAAGACACCAAATTTTGTGTCTCTATTTGCTTTAAAGCTTGAATTAAGGTGCTTTTACCTACCGATTTACCGCCAGTCACAGCAACTTTAATTTCTTGTCTGTCTAATTCCAACAACAATTGGGTAATTTGTTCTCGCAGTGTCTGTAACGCCGGATGGTTTTCTGATTCTTGTGCCAGTTGGTTAATTACAGTTTCAGTTTTAGCGATCGCACTTTCCACAGTCGCCCGATCTACGAGCATATCATCTAGCTGCTTTAAACTGTCTTTCGGGCGATTTTGCTGGAATAACCACAAACCACCGCCTACAGCTAAGGCACTCAACAAACCAAACTCACCCACCTGCACTATCGAATCGTGCCAACTGTCCAACATCCACAGAGAAAAGGACAGTCCCAATCCTCCCACTAAAATTGGTCGCTGCAACTTCACAACCATGATTCTCCGCGCCTTTTAGATGGCTATTTCTTCCAGAATAGATCAAAACAAAACAAAAACCCTGCAATCTTCACTGATTGTAGGGTTTTTGTTTTTTATTTGGTGGCGGGAAGTGGATTTGAACCACTGACCTTCGGGTTATGAGCCCGACGAGCTACCAGGCTGCTCTATCCCGCGTTGCTCTCGACTTATTTATAATAACCTATAGTCAAGAGTTTGGCAACTACAAAAACGATAATTCTCCAATTACTTCTAAACGCGTGTATTTTCCCAAGGTGGCAAACTTTTCACAAAGGCTTTCGGCGGCGCTAGGACTAATCCAACCCATTTGCTTGAGTAGGTGAATCGCAACAGCGTGTTTTGCCCGTTTTGTCCCATCCATAACTTTGATCGCTAATCCCAAGCCTTCACCAAGTCTACCAATGCACTGAACTCCTTCGGCACCACTTTTACTAACCAGTTCCCCTGGAGTTAAACGCATTAGTTCCGTATCAAATTCTCCATCTCCTGCTACCATCGCGGGGTGATGAGTCATAGCCCGGACGATGCGCTCCATATCCAGATTGGTACTAGAGGCTAGCAGCGCATATAAAGATGCCATGTGTCCTAGTTGCATCAAATAAGTTGGTGCGCCACAGTCATCATGAGCGCAGATAAATTCTGCGGCTGGCATTCGCAGCAACTCTGCTACTTTGCCCAAAATCAATTGCTGTACTGGGTGCTTGCGATCCAAGTAGTTATTCAAGGGCCAACGGCGTTGCTGACAAACAGCTAACATTCCCGCATGTTTTCCAGAGCAATTGTATTCCAGAGGACTGTGCTTACCTTCAGGAGTTGGACACTGGAGTATAGTCGGGTCAAGATCAGCTCGCCAAAGGATGTTAAATACCTGTCGGACTTGATCTATTGTTCCTTTATGGGAACTTGTCATAATTGCTAAGTCGCGATCGCTGAGGTCATAGCGTTCCAGTGTACCTGTGGTGGTGACTGCGAGTGCCTGAAATGGTTTGAGGGCTGAACGGATAAATGCAGCAGTTTCAGAATTGCCGGCAACGGTTAGAACCCGTCCCCGATCGTCGCATACTACAGCCTGGACTATATGCCTGGATTCAATAATACCTTCCCGCAGCAACCGGACTTCCAGTGCTGTGGCTTGAGTTCGTTTTCCCATTGTCATGGGTTTATATTTATCACCTTTTTTTAATTAATTTAGTCATTGGTCATTGGTAATTAGTCCTTAGCTAATGACTAGTGACTAATCACCAATGACCAATGACTCTTTAAAACAAATGCCAAACTATCGTACCAGTAACGTACATTCCCGCCAAGCCAGCGAAGGTAAATTGCAATCGCCGCAAGATGGGTTTGATTTCGTATGCAACAATTAAGCGATCGCGGTTAAGGATTTCCTGTGGTTTTGTCCAAGTTTGGCCGTCGTACCAGCCTGACTCTTCATAAAATACTGTGGGACTGCCAAGGCGATCGCACACGTAGAACCAGCCTAAGTATAATCTTACCAGTGCCAGTACGACCCCGACACTGGCTGCTGCTGCACCACAAAGAATAAAATGTGCAATATACTTGTGGGGAGGAAAACTTGCTGCTGCCACAGGTGCTGCGATCAGCCAAGATAAACTCCAAATCCAAGCTATTTTCGTGATATATTCGCGCAAATCTAAAGTGCTATCACGAAACAACCAGGAAGTTTTTAACTCTTCGTACTCATTGAGCGGTTGTTGGTCTATGGGAACTGGGCAATTTGAAACCGAAGACCTAATCATGTTGGCTTACCTTCACCCTCATCAGATTCTGGAAGGGAAATACGTTCTGCATGAATCCAGAACGCTTCTAAATTATAAAACTCCCGTTCTTTGGGCATCATAATGTGAACGATCACATCACCGTAGTCTTGTAATACCCAACTCCCCTCAACTTTTCCTTCTGTCCTTATGGGACGACGTTGCAACTCAGTTTCGACTTTTCCTTCAATTGCTTGAGCGATCGCTCTGACTTGTACCCTAGAATAGCCAGTCATCATCACAAAGTAATCCGCTAGGTAAGAGACCTCTGCTACTTTTAGCAATATAATCTCACCTGCTTTGCGGTCTAATCCAGCTTCTGCTATCGTTGCAGCTAATTTTCCGCTCTCCTCTTCAGTATGGGCGTGGCTCTTGACCACACTCTTCGTCAGTGGGACGGATTGTAATGGGAAATTTCCTTGGAAATAATCAGTCATTAAACCTCAGGTGCTTTTTTTCTTTTGGAACAATTGTTTACATTTACTTACAAATCACAAACAATTGATCTGAAAATGTGTCAATAGGTTTTTTTGAATACTAACAAAAAAACGGGAGCCTATGGGGTCTAGTTTGATAATTCACTGCTTAGAATTTTGACAATAGCAATTAGCAGTTGCGTATGGCTATTGTGTAGCGATAAATTAACCAATAGCTTTTTAGCAAGGATTTCTGGTGAAATATAGTGTTGCCCCACTGGGGATTAATTGACTATTTGGGGTGACATCTAGGCTATTTCCGGGTCAAAAGATTTATTTTTCAGCTTTGATCGCCATTTTCCTCAGTTTCTCCAAGTTGAACTTGAGTACGTTGCAATTCCTCTAATGCCATCTTTAAGCTGAGATTTTTCTCATTTAACTCCCGTGTTCGTTCGCGTACTTTCTCTTCTAGTACTTGGTTGTATACTTCTAGCTGTTCGTTAGCATCATTTTGGACTGTGATAAGTTGCTGAACTTCCAAAATTAAACGATTGAGCGAATTAGCCAAGATCCCAACTTCATCATTAGTCGTTACGGGTGCTTGTAAATCAAAATTAGATTCCTCTGTAACCTGTTGAGCAACATGGGTGACTGCTTGAATAGGACGGGCAATGGCCTGACTAGTGAAAATTGCTAATAATGTGGCGATCGCAATCGACACTAACAGGCTGCCTAAAATAATATTTAGACGTAATTTCTCTGCCCTTCGCAGTTCCCAATTTGCTTGCTGATATTCCTCGGCGATGACTTCAACAAGGTTTGTGATGTCATCGAGAAAATCATCAATCATAAAAATTGATGAGCTATGCATGAAATTGAACAGTTGAGTTTGTGCTGTCCTAATTTCGTTTGGTGATAATTTACTGGGATTGCGATCGTTAAACAGAACCTCTGTGCGCTGTAAGTAAGTATCAAAGCCTTTATGGGTCTGCAACAAGCGATGAACAGCTTCTTGTTCAATTACAGAATCATATATGGTGAGGTTCTCAATACTGTAGTTAGTTTTGAACTCAAACCAAACTTGTCTAGCTTGCTCAACATAGTTAAGTAACAAATTATATTGTTCTTGCCATCTTTTTGGTTGATCCATGTACAAAATCAGCTTGTGTTGGTTGGTACGAACACGAAACACACTGGTTTTGAGTTGGTACATCTGATATAACTCTTCAATCGCCGCTTCTTCGCGCTTCTGTGCTTGTCGCTGGTAATAATCTGCAATCAGAAACCCAATGCTAGTTCCCAGTACAGCAATGCTTACAATTAATGCATATCCAATGCCAATCTTTTGACCAACTTTGAGATGGCTGAACCAGTATCTAGAATTGCTTGTGTTTGGACTGGAGTTATTTGATTGCAAAGAGCTATTTGATCGACCAAAAGCCAGATCATCGAAGTTGTGATGCTGTTTCATAATCAATCACGACCTTGATGAACTTGAATGCGTTCCAGTAGGGGGGAGGGGGCAGGGGGCAGGGGGCAGAGGGCAGGGGGAGCAGGGGAGGCAGGGGGAGCAGGGGGAGAAAAAAGCGTATTGGGACAAGGGGGAGAATTTTTTACTCAGCACTCAGCACTGGCTAAACGCCCCGCTACCGCTAACAGCACTCATTACTACGTTCGCAAGCGATAACCCATGCCTCTAACTGTCTCAATCAGTTTGCTGCCTAGTTTTTTACGGAGATAACCGACATAGACATCGACAATATTAGAACCTGGGTTGTAGTCGTAACCCCAAACGTAATCGAGGAGTTGTTCTCGACTGATGACTTGCCCCGGATGGCGGCAAAACATTTCTGCCATAGCAAATTCACGAGCAGGTAGCTCTATTAAGCGATCGCCTATTTTCACCTGTCGAGTTCGCAAATTAAGCTCCATATTACCAGCTTTGAGGACAAACTCTTGGGCATCTCTGATAGGTCTAGTACTTCGCAACCGTAACCTTACCCGCGCCAACAGTTCTTCAAATCGGAAGGGTTTGGTAACATAATCATCTGCACCTCCTTCTAGCCCAGCAACCTTGTCGTGAATATCACTTCTAGCAGAGAGGATAATCACAGGTATGTCTTCTCCCTGTCCACGCAGTTCTTCAAGTACTTGAAATCCGTCTTTTCCAGGCAACCCTAAATCCAGAATTAACAAGTCAAAGGTTCCACTTTGCATCACATCTAGCACATACAACCCATCTGTCAGAATTGTTGTTGTGAACCCTTGCGATCGCAACCCTTTTTGAATAAATGAGGCAATCCGGGGTTCATCTTCAACGATGAGAATGTTGGGCATAGATACTCATTTTTTGGGGGGATCGAGGGGTAAAACAATGGTAAACATCGAACCTGTTCCTAACTGACTACGGAGTAATACTTGTCCAAAGTGAGCCTCTGCGATCGCTCTCACTATAGAAAGCCCAAGTCCAGCACCCTCTGAACGACGGCGACTTTTGGAAGATCGGGCAAAGCGTTCAAAAATTCGTTTTTGATCAACCAGTGGAATGCCTTCGCCTGTATCGCGTATCCAGAAGCGCACCTTTCCTTTGGCGATCGCTGAACCTATGGAAATAGTATCACTCTCCCTAGTATGCTGAGTAGCATTTTGGGCTAGATTCATCACGGCTTCGGTAATTCTTTGCCGGTCAACAACAATCTGACCTTTGGCTACAGAGTCTAGTTGCCAGTCCCTCTCTGCCAGTGCTTGAGCTTTAACAAATAATTCTTTGGTTAACTCTGCCACATTTACTGTTGCTACCTGTAAAAAGTCTGCGCGTTCTGCTTTTGCCAGCAGAATCATATCATCGACCAAACGACTCATCCGGTCTAGTTCTCCAATGACTAGTGCCACGGTTTCCTGTTGTTCTTGGGGATCATCTCCCATCAGTTCTAGGTGTCCGCGAACAATAGTGATGGGAGTTTTCAGTTCGTGTCCAGCATCGTTGACAAATTCACGTTGGCTGGCAAAGGCTGCTTCTAGTCTGTCCATCATTTCATTGAATGTCTTTGCCAATTCTGCCAGTTCTCCATTACCTCGCGCAGGCAAACGCTGAGTTAAATCTGACTCACTGATAGCATGAGCCGTAGTCAGAATTGTCCGCAGAGGAGCCAGTATCCGCCCCGCAGCTAACCAGGTAAGGATTAACGACACTACAAACACTAAGCTGAAAACTTCAATAATTACAGCGACTGCTTTTAGAGCTTCTGTCCTTTCCCCGGTGGTATTGTAGGCAACAACAAAGACTCCCCGTGTTTGTCCATTAATAGTAATGGGTTCCACCATGTAAAGGATATTACTAGCATCAGGGGCAAAAAATTCTTGTTCTCCCTGTTCTGGTTGGGTCTGTTTTGCCCACCGTCTCATTAGTAATGAGTCTCTGGCTAAAAGCTTAGGACGTTTGCTAGGACTAGATTTATAAAATTCACCATCTATAAAAGTGATAAAGTAAGATTCATCTTCTGCCCGCCGATACAACAAATAAGCTTTAAAAAGCTTGATTAAATCTTCCACAGAAGCTGGAGCAGTAATTTTTTCTTCTCCAGATAGTAAGGAGTTAAATTGTTTTGACTCGTTCAATATTTCTTCTGAGTCATCAGTTGTGAGTCTATTTTTTGTAACAAACTTTTCGCCCTTAATCAACGCCTTGAAAGCCATCATATTTACTTCTATATCTTGACGAACACGCTGATTAATACGCTGGTAGAGTTGATAGCGAAATATCGGGATGGAAATGAGAAACGTTATTCCTAAAATCAGCAAATACCAGAGCAAAATTCGGGTGCGTGCTTCTCCAAACACTTGCTGCCAAACTAAAAGTAACGGAGATACTTTGAAAACAGACAAGCGATCGCAAAAACGCTTTACCACACTGCTCATTTTTAGTCATCCTTATTTGAGATAGTTTAAATTCATATTTTGTTTGCCAAAAAGTAATGTTAATTGAATTTGTTATTCATCTGCCAAAGGTAATTTTGTTGCTCAAATAGTGAAAGTATTTACATAGCTATTTGGATTTAAAACAAGGTTATTTACCTGAATAAAATTTGGACTATCGACCCTTTCTATCAGTCTTTAAATCTTAAAATTAAGTTTTCCCATATATTAATTAGTTTTTGATGAGAGAATTTTCATCAATATTTCATGCATTTTTCATGAAAAATTGATAAGTTATTAAGTAGCTTTTAAGTCTTGTTAATAAAACGATAACTTAATTTGAAATCCATGCTCTAAATTTGATTTTTACAAAGGGCAATATTATTAAGCTTGGGTAAATATCTGCATTTAATTACAAAATAACCATGAAGACTCAGAATATTTTTTAATTTAGAAAACTAACTAAACATTTAAAAAAGTACCTGTGAATAAAAGTGCTAATTAAATTTGCAAGTCGTCAGCCACCAGATAAAAACTTGGTCAGGAGTACAGATGAAAAACTTTTTACCCCCCGTTAAAGAAATAGCACGAATGCCGACTAATTTAGCGTCTTCAGAAGTTAGTAGTTTATCTAGAAATCCTCGTAAATGGCGCATTGCTTTATATTCGCACGACACAATGGGACTGGGACATAAGCGCCGTAATTTGTTGATTGCTCAAACTTTAGGATGTTCAGATTTAGAAATTGATGTTTTGATGATTAGTGGAATACAGGATGCCAGCAATGTAATAACACTACCAGGAGTTGATTGTTTGACTTTACCTGCTCTGCACAAAAATATTGATGGGCAATATCAGGCACGTAGATTGGATTTATCATTGCAGGAAATTATTACACTGCGATCGCAAGTTATTCTTACCACCATCAAAACCTTTAAACCCGATATTCTGATTGTGGATAATGTACCGCGAGGAGCGGTGAGAGAGCTAGAACCAACACTAAATTATTTACGTACCCAAGGAAAAACGCACTGCATTTTAGGTTTACGGGATGTGTTAGATGACCCCACATCGGTGCATCGAGATTGGAAAAGAATAGCTAATGAAGAGGCTATTCAAACCTACTATGATGCGGTTTGGGTGTATGGTGATCCAGCCATTTATGACCTAGCACAGGAATATCGCTTCAATGCAAAGACTTTAGCCAAATTACGCTACACTGGCTATCTTGACCAGCGTCACCGCCTCAAATTCGTAGATATGGATAGCGTTCAGGCATTGAAATCATTGAATCTGCCATCTGAACGATTAGTGTTGTGCTTGGTGGGAGGCGGACAAGATGGAGCGCGTCTGGCAGAAATATTTGCTCTTGCTGAACTACCACCAGGGATGAGTGGGATCATCTTGACAGGGCCGTTCATGCCGCGAGAGGTACAGCAACAGCTTCAGAAGTATGCTGCTAAACGTTCTAATTTGCAGGTTTTGAAATATTTAGCTGAACCAACGTTGTTGTTGAATCAGGCTGAACGCGTCATTGCTATGGGTGGTTACAACACAACTTGCGAATTGCTGTCATTTCAAAAGCGATCGCTCATTGTACCCCGAATCAAGCCCCGTCGAGAGCAGTTGATCCGGGCCGAACGCTTACAGGCACTTAGTTTAGTTGATATGCTGCACCCACATGATTTGAAACCTCAAGCATTGACAGATTGGTTAATGCAAGAAGGTGAGCCGTCACAAGCCCGTAGTTGTATCGATCTTGATGGACTTACCCGCATTCCTCAATTCGTAAACGAAATACTCACGTCTGCTCATCATTCATCACAACAAGCTTCTTGAAAGGAGATTGGAGAGCCTAAAAAAGAACCTTCTTAATTACGAATTACGAATCATGTCAATCCGTATTGGTTACATTCTCAAACGTTATCCTCGCTATTCTGAAACCTTCGTCGTTAATGAAATTTTGGCTCATGAAGCAGCTGGTTTAGATATTGAAATTTTTGCTTTGAGGCCACCGTGTGACACTCACTTTCAAAATATTATTTCCCAGGTACGTGCTACCGTTAACTACATTCGCAAACCAATTCAAGGTCGAATGAGTGAATCCCTAAATAGTCTTACTCCCACAGCAGCAAGCTATTTTTGGGCAGAATTACAAGAAGCCAGTAAAGTTATCCCAGATTTTTGGCCAAAGTTGGCTTATGCTCAAGGTGAACAAGCTAGCACCGTTTACCAAGCTGCATGGTTAGCACGGGAAGCGCGACTCAAAGGAATCACCCATTTTCACGCTCACTTTGGTACTGTTGCAACCAGTGTAGCTCGGTTAGCATCTCACTTTACGGGCATTCCCTACACCTTCACCGCTCATGCTAAAGACATCTTTCATGAAAGTGTTGAATTCGAAGATATGCAACGCAAGCTTAAAGATGCTGCCACTGTCGTGACTGTTAGTGACTATAACCTCAATTATTTGCAAAAAACTTATGGTGCAGCTGCAAAGCGAGTTCAACGCATTTACAATGGCTTAGATTTACGACAATTACAATATTCTTCCCCGGCTGATCGTCCTCCATTGATTATTTCAGTCAGCCGATTAATTGAGAAGAAAGGGCTATCTATTTTAATAGATGCTTGTGCGATTCTGAAGCGAATAAATTGTGATTTCCAATGTCAAATTGTGGGAACAGGATCATTAGAACCTATATTGCAACAAAAAATCCAAAATTTAGGGCTGCAATCTATTGTGGAAATTATCGGGCCACGTCCTCAAAATGATGTATTTTACTTGATGCAGCAAGCTGCTGTGTTTGCAGCTCCATATATTATCGGACAAGATGGCAACCGGGATGGTCTGCCGACAGTTTTACTCGAAGCGATGGCATTGGGAACACCCTGTGTAAGTACAGATGTAACTGGAATTCCTGAATTAGTGCGCGATCGCCAGACTGGATTAATTGTCCCACAACATGATGCCGAACAATTAGCGATCGCACTTCAACAACTCCTTACCAATCCAGCCTTGCGAGTCAAATTATCAACCCAAGCCAGACAATTAATTGAATCTGAGTTTGACATTCATCGCAATAGCGCAGCATTACGAGCAATATTCCATGCGGCTGAACCGAATGCTGCCATGACTTTAAAAGTAGTTCAGGAGGTGTAGAGCGTGCGAATTGCCTATATCTGTGCCGATCCAGGAATTCCTGTATTTGGGCAAAAAGGATGCTCTATTCATGTCCAAGAAGTAATTCGAGCATTGCAACGGCAAAATATTCAAGTTGATTTGTTTGCTACTCGCATTGGTGGAAAGCCACCCGCAGATTTAACTAATGTTTCAGTTCATGAACTTCCAGCCATCCCAAAACTAGAACGCGCTGTGCGAGAGCAAATTGCCTTATCAATTAATCCCGATTTACGTTCAGCTTTGGAGAGGTTTGGCCCATTTGACTTAATTTATGAGCGTTACTCTCTTTGGAGTTATAGCGCAATGGAATTGGCCCAAGCAATGGGAATTCCCGGATTATTAGAGGTCAATTCACCTCTGATTGCAGAACAGGCAAAACATCGCGGCTTGATTGATTGCCACAGCGCCCAACAGGTTGCCAATCGGGTTTTCCAAGCGGCTACAGCACTAATTGCGGTTTCATCTGAAGTGAAAACTTACTTAATGAATTATGTCAAAAGTAGCAAAGTTCATGTCATCCCAAATGGTGTAAATCCCGATCGCTTCCCTACTTTTGATCGTGAATTTTCAACACAACCAGAAACCTTTACAGTTGGATTTGTCGGCACATTGAAACCGTGGCATGGATTGCCAATTCTCACAGCAGCTTTTGCTCAACTGCATCAACAAGTTCCCAATGTCAAACTTTTGATTGTTGGCGATGGCCCCGAACGGGAAAATCTCGAAGCCGAATTATTGGCACGAGGATTACACTCTCATGCTAAATTCACCGGAGCGGTGAATCCTAATGAAATTCCGAAATTATTATCAGCAATGGATGTTGCTGTTGCCCCCTATCCGGCTGAATCCGATTTTTACTTCTCACCGTTGAAAGTTTATGAATATATGGCGGCTGGTTTACCAGTAGTTGTTAGTGGTATTGGGCAATTGCTTGAGTTAATTGACACAGGGATGAATGGGATTCTTTGCCCACCAGGTGATGCGATCGCCTTAGCAGAGGCATTAGAAAAATTATGGCGAGCGCCTGATTTGCGCCATTCTTTGGGGCAAGCGGCGCGGAAAACGGTCATGGAACATCACACTTGGGAAGCGATCGCCCAACAGATTTTGCATATAGCTGGATTAAATACTCCGCCTCAATTCCAAGTGGAGGTAAGACGATAAATGGGACGTTCAAAGCCACAGAAAAAAGTTATTCCCGGTTTATGGGGAGTACTACGTTATTTCTGGCCTTACATTCAGAAACAGTATGGATTACTTTTAATTTCTGCGATCGCTCTGGTTGCGGATGTCGGACTACGGGTGCTGGAACCTTGGCCCCTAAAGTTTGTTTTTGATTACGTTTTGATTCCAGGCGATCGGCCTACCAATATCCCATTAATTGATCGCCTGGAACCAGTTACATTACTGACATTTTCAGCAGTTACAGTCCTTGCCATTACAGGATTACGCGCACTTGCCGCCTATTGGAGTACCGTTGGACTAGCAACAGTAGGTAGCCGAGTGATGACTGAGGTGCGTAATCATCTGTATTGTCATCTTCAAGATTTATCCTTGAGTTACCACACCAAAGCTCGTAGCGGCGATTTAATTATTCGTGTAAGTAGCGATGCTAGCCGTCTGCAAGAAATTATGATTACGGCAGCATTACCTCTGGTAGTGAGCATTCTGACGCTGTTTGGCATGATTGGCGTGATGTTTTGGATAAATAGCAGCCTCACCCTACTTGCACTACTTACCCTACCGTTGTTTGTATTAGTCACAAATCGGCTGAGTCAGCGAATTCGAGAGTCCTCATTAAAGCAACGGAAACAAGAAGGAGCTGTGGCGGCGACGGCTGCTGAGTCAATTGCAGCAATTAAATTAGTCAAAGCTCTTTCACTACAAGATGCCTTTGCGCGAGTTTTTTCTCAACAAAATCACCATAGCCTCAAGGAGAGCGTAAGAACCCAACGCCTTGCTGCTCATCTCGAACGAACCGTTGATGTTGTAATTGCACTTGGAACAGCAATTGTTTTATGGTACGGCTCCTGGTTGGCATTGCGAAATGCTCTGACACCGGGTGATGTGCTGGTATTTCTCACCTATCTCAAAAATGCCTTTAAGCCTGTTCAGAACTTTGCTAAGTACACCGGAAGACTTGCTAAAGCTGCTGCCTCTGGTGAGCGAATTTTAGATATATTATCACAGCAACCTGATGTCCGAGATTTGCCGGATGCGATACCGGCTCCAATTTTCCGAGGTAAGGTTTGTTTTGATCATGTTCACTTTGCCTATGAACCAGGACAAGTTCTGCTCGAAGATATCAATTTAACGATTCAACCAGGGCAGCAAGTAGCGATCGTTGGTACATCGGGTGGTGGTAAATCTACTTTAGTAAGTCTATTATTACGACTTTATGACCCGACGATGGGTAAAGTCATGATTGATGGGCGGGATATCCGCGAGTACACATTGGAATCATTACGCCCACAAATTAGTGTAGTTTTGCAAGACAGCCTCTTATTTGCCGCTACCATTCGAGAAAACATTGCCTACGGTATTGCCGGCGTGTCGGATGCGGAAATTGAAGCAGCCACTCGTCTAGCTAATGCTGATGATTTCATCCAAGCTTTACCCCAAGGATACAACACACTTGTGGGAGAACGAGGCGCAACCCTTTCAGGTGGACAACGCCAGCGAATTGCGATCGCTCGCGCTGCTATTCGTCAAGCTCCAATTTTGATTTTAGATGAACCCACAACTGGGTTAGATCAAGGCAACGAGAAAGCGATCGTTGATGCTCTACAACGCCTCTCGCAAAACCGCACCACCTTCTTAATTACTCACGATTTGTATCTTGCAACCCGCGCAGATATAATTCTTTACATAGAAAATGGGCAGGTGCTAGAACAAGGCACTCATCAGGAATTAATGCAACACAATGGTCGCTATGCGGCATTGTATCAAATGCAGACTGCAATCCGAACTGAGGAAAAGTCAAATCATTTGATGACATAACCCTATGGTGCTGCATATTTACAAGTTGATTTTCTCACGCAGAAGCGGAGAGAGGATAGGTGTTTTGAGATTTACACCCAGTTAATATTTAGAGGCGAAAAATATGACTGTTTTCGTCAGCGATCGCTTTAACAGTGTCACTGATCCTAAAATGCCATTTTTGTCAGCAGCCATTGATCCATTGGAAGTAAAACAACGGTTCACTCAGTACTTGCCAATCGTTGAAAATGCTCAACTGCAAAAAATTCAAGTTATTCGCCACAAACCAGGGCGGCGTTGTTTGATTGAATATGAATTGCTGAATAATTACGGGCAAACTATTACACTAATTGGAAAAATCCGAGCTAAAGGAACAGATTTTAATAGTTATGAATTACAAAAATCCTTGTGGCAAAAAGGATTTGCAGATGATAGTGCTGATGGAATTTCAATACCGCAACCTGTGGGAATAATCCCCGAATGGCAGATGTGGTTGCAGCGAAAAGTTCAAGGAGCGATCGCAACTCAATTTTTAACTCAAACCAACACCATTTTCCTAGCAAAACGAATTGCTGAAGTTGCCCATAAACTTCATCAAACTAACATTCCTCCTAGCCGTTCTCATACCATGTCAGACGAACTGCGAATCTTGAACGAAAGGATTCCATTGGTGATGCAACAATATCCAGACTGGAAAAAACGCTTAGAACAAATATTAGCAGCATCTAAACATTTAGGACAAAATACTTCAGAACTAAAATACTGTGGTATCCATCGAGATTTTTATCCTGATCAAGTTATTATTAATGGTTCTCGTTTGTATCTCATCGACCTTGATTTATATTGTGAAGGTAATCCAGCCATTGATATCGGTAACTTCATTGGTCATATTAAAGAATACAGCCTTCGCATCCTTGGTAATTCAGAAGCATTACACGATTGGGAAACTGCCCTAACTGAAAGATTTATTCAGCTTACAAGCAAGGAATTCAAAATCTCAATTGAATCCTACGTCACCTTAACACTAGTACGACATATTCACATCAGCACCCAATTCTTAGAACGCCGTCCTTTTACAGAAGCATTATTAAACCTATGTGAACAACGTTTACATATTAGAAACGCATCATGAGTTAAACTCTTACTTTCTGCATAAACAACATCCTATAACAATCCTAAATAATTCATAAAAATCTCTCCTTATTATCTCTGTTTTCTCTGCGCCTCTGCGGTTCGTTTTGATTTTCAAATTCTTATATTCTAATTGCTAATTTTCAGGAGAGAGCATTGTTAGCTTCAACTTATTGGCGACAATTTCGCTTAATTAGTTTAATTATCTCATGCACTTTGAGTAGCATAACTCCAGCTATTGCAATACCCATTCCCGATAAACTTAATAACTTCGGTGAATCTAGTGCTGATAATCATGCATTAAGTAAAGTCACATCTGTTTCTGAATTGTCGGCAGAATTAAAAACCCTTAAGAAACGAGTTAATTTATTAGAAACCAACGTTGCTGCATTAGAAAAGCAACAGTTTTCACCCCATGTTGAGCTTGAGGCGGAAGCGATCTTTGCTGTGACTGGATTCGCTGGTGAAAAAAGAGCCAATAGCAGTAAACCAATAAATGAAAATTTAGTATTGAGCGATCGCGTCCGTCTGAGCTTCGTAAGCAGTTTTACTGGAAAAGATAAATTGGAAGTACGTTTACAAGCAAGGAATACACCAGCATTAGAAGATGTGACTGGAACTCAAATGGCAAATTTAGGATTTGATGGTGACAATGAAAATGAGGTGGAAGTAGATGAGCTAGAGTACAGATTTCCACTAGGTAAACGAACCCGCATGACTTTGTATGCGTTGGGAGGAGGATTAGGCGACTTTGTTCCTAGCGTCAATCCTCTTTTTAGCGGTAGTGGAGACGGATCGATTTCTACATTTGGACGAGAAAATCCCATTCGCCGACAAGGTAGTGGCACAGGTATCGGTATTTCTCATAATTTGAATAAAGCTTTGAATTTGTCATTAGGATATCTCAGCAGCAATGCAGCTAATTCAGAGAAAGGTATTTTTGCTAGCCCTTACGGAGCGATCGCTCAACTAACCCTCGAACCCACTAAAACAACAGAACTCAGCCTTACCTATATTCACTCTCATAACAATTTGAAGACGGGAACTGGAAGCGAATTAACCAGCGATCCATTTAATGATGAGGCAGATGCGATCGTTGCTAATTCATTTGGCGCAGAAGCTGCTTGGCAACTTAGCCCAGTTATTACCCTCGGTGGCCGAGTTGGTTTTATTCATGCAAAAGCAGAAGATTTACCAGCAGATCCCAATGCGTCCATCTTTACATGGGCAGTGCTACTAGCTCTCAAAGATATCGGACGAAAAGGTAGCTTTGCAGGATTTGCGGTGGGTCAACCTCCCAAAGTGACCCACAATAGTTTCGGTGATGACTTCAAAGATAAGGATACGTCTTTACATCTCGAAGCCTTTTACCATTTTCTAGTCACAGATAATCTGGCAATAACTCCGGGACTATTTGTGATTACAAGTCCAGAACATAATGATAGTAATCACAATACTTATGTTGGTACGGTTCGGACGACGTTTAGCTTCTAAGTACAGCCCACCATAAACAGGTTACGAAAATTATGCCCAACAGGAGCAAAATCTTAGGGGTTTTGAATTTAGCACTTTGTGCAATCTAACCCCATTGCTGTAGATTAAACTTCTTGTTTTGTAACTCTGTTAGACTGAATTGTTCCACGCTCTGCGATCAATGAGTAACACAATGACTCATACTGATTTAAAGCTTGTTCAAAAGCATAGTTTTCAACGGCATATTTGCGACTTTTATAACCCAGAGTTTTGACTTTTTCGGGGTTTTGGTACAAATCTAAAATTTCCATCGCTAAAGCTTGGGAATCTTCTGGAGGAACGATAACTCCGCCGCCACTTTGCCTGATGGCTCTTGCTGCTGTACCATTCTCAGGTACAGAGGCAACTAAGGCCGCTCCACTGGCAAGTAGCACTTGAATTTTTGATGGCATATTGAAGGATACAACATTTTTCTTTTGCACTACTAAACCAACATCGGCAGCTGCCAACATTTGTGGCAAAGATTTGCGGGGTTGAAATGGTAGCAGCAAAACGTTATCTGCACCGCAGTCTAGACATTCCTGTTGCAATCGCTGTAAACCTTTTGCTTCTCCAACGATCACAAAAACAATATCTGGGATATGGCGCAACACAGAAGCGGCTTTGACAACGCTTTCTAAGCCTTGGGTTAGGGCAATGTTACCAGAATAAAGTACTACAAATTTGCCATTCAGGTTATGTGCTTCGCGGAACGGGTTATTTTCTTGAGGCAAAGGGCGGATGAAATTTACATCAACCCAGTTAGGAATTTGCACAATTTTGTCAGCTTTTACGCCCTTAGATCGCAAATTGTCCACAAAACCATCGGCAATGACGCTAATCTTACTAGCAGTGTGGTAAGCAAATTTTTCCAACACTGTGAATAACTTTATAAGCCATTTATTTTTCAGTAGACCAACGTGAACAGCTGCTTCTGGTAATATATCTTGTAAATTTAAGATCACAGGACAAGCACGTAACCATCCTAAAAGAGCAACTGGCACACAGCTTGGCAAAGATGGCGATGTTGAGAGAATCACGTCTGGCCGCCAACCAAAGAGGGCAGGTACAAAACTAGTGACAACGAAACTAGCATCTAGTAACACCCGATCTAATAGGTTGGGTTGGGGACGAATCCAAACGTAACTGCGTTGGATCTGAACGCCATTTTTGTATTCATTGAGATACCACTTGCCCCGATATTCCTGGTAAATTTGACGCTCAGGGTAGTTGGGCATAGCGGTGACTACGCGTACTTGATGCCCACGCTTCACTAGTCCCTCTGCTAATTCAGTCATCAGTGGGGCAATACCAATTGGCTCTGGATAGTAGTTGTAAGAGTAAATTAAAATTCGCATAAAAGTTAGTCTGAAGTACCCCGGTTTTTTGTTGAATGACAAATATTTGTCTTCAACATTCTTTAGAGCTTGAAAACTCTTATATTTAATTGTGACTTCAGACTCTTTTTCTGTCAGGGATTTTCCTTAAAGATTGAGTAAACTTAGATATTAAATACTTAGAGGAAGTATGAATTTTTTTACTATTTAAGCAGCCTTCAAATTTTTAACTTTTGATTGGTACGTAAGTATAAACCCTAAGTATTCTGATATTAATTAAGACTGTTTCACAATATTTAGTTATTGAATGAGCGATCGCCCTAGTATTTTCTCCTTCTTTGCTGGTTCGGGATTCCTAGATTTAGGTTTTGAAACTAGCGGTTTTAATATTGTTTACGTCAATGAAATGTTTTCACCATTCATGGCAGCATACCGCTATTCACGGCAGATTCTCAATCTGCCATTGCCAGAATACGGGTATCATCACGGAGAAAGAGGAGATGTAAGCCAACTTCACGAAGGTTTACAAGCACAACACCTCCGCGAGTTAGTACAAGACTGCCGCAAATCTAATAATATTGTGGGCTTCATTGGTGGGCCTCCCTGTCCTGATTTTTCTATTGGCGGGAAAAATAGAGGACGATTAGGAGATAATGGCAAGCTTTCCGCTTCTTATGTTGAATTAATTTGCCGCAATCTTCCAGATTTCTTTTTATTTGAGAACGTTAAGGGGTTGTGGAGAACAACAAAGCACCGTTTATTTTTTGAATCACTCAAGCAACAACTACTAGAAGCAGGCTACATCTTAACAGAGCGGTTAATTAATGCTATCGAATATGGTGTACCCCAGGATAGAGAAAGAATTATTCTCATTGGTTTCCGAAATAATTTTATCAAAGATATAGGAATAAAAGTCGGTAGTGAAAAGCTACTTAACGAGAAGGATTTTCCTTGGGAAAATCATATTTTATATCCTAAGAAAGAGGTTTTTGCTTACCCTTGGCAGAAGTGCGATCCATTCCAAGAAAATTCCATCATGCTTTGTCCTGAAGACATCCCTCAAGAATTAACAGTTGAATACTGGTTTAGAAAAAATAATGTTTTGAAGCATCCTAATACTGAAAACTGTTTTAAACCAAGGGCAGGCATCACCAAATTTGCTGCTATTGATGAAGGAGATGATTCTAAAAAGTCTTTCAAACGTCTTCACAGATGGCGTTACTCCCCGACAGCTTGCTATGGAAATAATGAAGTACATTTGCATCCCTATAAAATCCGGCGAATATCTGTAGCAGAAGCTTTAGCTATCCAATCTTTACCTGCAAATTTTGTACTTCCAGAGAATATGTCACTCACTAATATGTTTAAGACTATTGGTAATGGCGTACCCTATTTGGCATCCAATACGTTAGCTAAAACTATTACTAACTTCTTAGGAATTGGTGTAAAAAATGCTGTTAATATTTCTAACCTTACTAAGCCTAATGTCAACTTAAACACTTATACTAATTCCGCAACATCTACAGAAGTAACATCCAAAATAAGTTAGTAGCTTGTTTTCAGGATAAACTCGTAATAAATATGGTTTAATATATATATAAGAAATGTTTTAATTTTTTATAAAGTTTAATAATCAATTACTGGCAGAAGACACGATGGCAGCAGACTATCCAGATATTGATATTGCGCCATTTATCGATCACGCCCTGTTAACGCCAACGGCTACTCCAGAGCAGGTTCAGCAGTGGTGTGAAGAAGCATATAGATTCAATTTTGCGGCAGTTTGCTTGTACCCCACCTATGTCAAACAAGCTGTCGAACTCCTCCACGGCAAGAATCCCAAAGTGTGTACTGTGATTGGCTTTCCCTCTGGTGCGACAACTTCAGCAGTGAAACTCTATGAGGCTCAAGAAGCGGCGGATAATGGAGCCACTGAATTGGATGTGGTCATGAACTTGGGCTGGTTGAAAGCTGGTAAAACTGAAGAAGTCCACCGGGAAATTGCCGAAATTTGTGAAGAGACTGGGCAAACTGTCAAGGTAATTTTGGAAACCAATCTGTTGACAGATGCGGAGAAAAAAATAGCTGCTGAAATAGCTATGGAGGCGGGGGCGGCTTTCTTAAAAACTAGTACAGGTTGGAATGGCGGTGCAACAGTGGCAGATGTGCGATTTTTGCAGGAATTGGCAAAAGAAAGGGTGGGAATTAAAGCTGCGGGTGGTATCCGCACTATTAATCAAGCTCTAGACTTAATCGTAGCGGGTGCTACTAGATTAGGCACATCTCGCGGTATCGATTTGATCCGCCAGCGCGATAATCTGGGGAAGGGTGAATAGTCATTTGTTTATCTTCCTAACCTGCGAAAAACTGCGGGCTATCTATGCCCTTTGTCCTAACCCAATGACCAATTTTAGATTTTGGATTGAAGGATTGAAGGATTCAAAATTTAAACCTGGTTTCAGAGCAGCTAGTTTCAACTATGGAAAAATCTAAAATCCTTGCATTCCTTTTGTAAGTCCCTACTTTTAGGTATGGCGTTAATCTAAAATCCAAAATCCAAAATTGATTGGCTAATGACTAATGACTAATGAGTAGAACCTACAAAGCAACCGGAATTAATCTTAAAACTCAGGTGCTGGGAGAATCAGATAAAATAGTGACCATTTTGACACCAGAATTCGGTCTGATTCGAGCAGTGGCTCCAGGGGCACGTAAGCACAACTCCAGCTTGGGCGGCAGGAGTGGTATGTTTGTTGTGAATGAACTATTGATCGCCAAAGGGCGATCGCTTGATAAAATTACTCAAGCACAGACGTTAAAAACTTATCCTGGTTTAGCTAAAGATTTGGGAAAATTGGCTGCTAGCCAATATTTAGCAGAAATAGTCCTCTCTCAAGCTTTGAGCGAACAACCCCAAGAAGAACTTTATGAGTTGTTCAATGAACATCTCCATCGATTAGAAGCATTGTCTAGTACAAATGCATCTGGTGTTTTGGCTCATCTGGCTCATGGGGTGTTTCACCTTTTAGCCTTAGCAGGAGTAACACCGCAAGTGCAAGTATGCTGCTTATCTGGGCGCTCCCTCAAGCCAGACTTTACAGACCCCAACTGGCAGATAGGATTTAGCGTTCCTACGGGTGGAACGATTTGCTTAGAAACTTGGAAACGTTTACGAACACAGGGAGAGGGGGAGATTAATAACCAATACCCCATTCCCCATACCCCATTACCCATGCCCCATGCCCAAACAGTTGTTGTGCATCGGCAAGAAATACCTTTGATTTCTAGTCGTCTGGGTGCTATGGAACTGGCTTTGCTTCAACATCTGTCACAACCAGAGATAATGCAAATTGATGGTGCTAGAGACCATAACTGGTTATCTGTTGAGCAGATTTTGCGCCAGTATGCTCAGTATCAATTAGGTCGCCCTATTCGCTCTGCTACCTTGATCGATTCTTATTTTGCTGCCAACCATGATGCAACCATCTGATTTGGATAAAAAAATCCTGCCTTTGTCACCAAGCCTCGTTAAAAAACAGAATAGGATATCAGATCCTAACGTCAAGAATCACTTGAGTGCCGTTTCGAAGTGTACACCTAGTCAAATCAATAGCCAAGAAATGTCCCCAAAAGACGTTTCTAAAAACGATCAAAGTTGGACAGCCCAGATCCCAAAAACTGATGTTCCAGAAATACAATCTGCGGACAAATTAACTACTGATGAGGCAAATAGCAACGGGCAGAGTTTGCCAGTAGCTACTACCCCAGAAACAGAATCACCCAAATTAGATGGATCTGGTTCAGGTGGAGAAGCTGTTTCCGGGAATGTAACACAGCAGGGGTTTTTGCCTGTATTAAAAAACCCTAATTTCCTGGCTCTTTGGGGCGGTCAAGTTTTCTCCCAATTAGCAGATAAAGTTTATTTGGTGCTGATGATTGCTTTGATTAATACTCAGTTTCAGGCTAGTAATCAGAGTATTAGTGGTTGGGTATCAGTCTTGATGATGGCTTTTACGATTCCAGCCGTATTATTTGGTTCCGTTGCTGGCGTGTTTGTTGATCGCTGGTCAAAAAAGGCTGTGCTGGTGGCAACGAATATTTGGCGCGGCATCCTGGTTTTGTCAATTCCCTTCCTGCTGTGGTTGACTCATGGCTGGAAACCCATAGGAGTTATGCCAGTAGGTTTTTTGATCATCCTGGGTGTAACTTTTCTAGTTTCCACACTGACACAATTTTTTGCACCGGCAGAACAGGCGGCAATTCCCTTAGTGGTAGAAGAACAGCATTTACTCTCAGCTAATTCGCTTTATACGACAACGATGATGGCATCGGTGATTGTTGGGTTTGCTGTTGGGGAACCCTTGTTAGCGATCGCAGATAGACTTTGGTCGCAAATTGGTGGTAGCGGTAGTTTGGGCAAAGAACTATTAGTTGGTGGTAGTTATGCGATCGCTGGACTAATTTTATTCCTCCTAGCAACTAAGGAAAAACACCACCACCCTGATACAGAATTCCCTCACGTATTCTCTGACTTACGGGATGGTTTTGCCTACCTCAAAGCCAATCATCGCGTCCGCAATGCTTTGCTTCAGCTGATTATCTTGTTTTCTGTCTTTGCAGCATTAACTGTTCTAGCCGTTCGGATGGCAGAAATAATTCCCAACATGAAAGCCTCCCAGTTCGGCTTTTTACTCGCAGCCGGTGGTGTTGGCATTGCTGCGGGAGCAACAATTCTCGGTCAATTTGGTCAACGCTTTTCCTATACCCAACTAAGTCTTTGTGGTTGTATGGGTATGGCAGCATCTCTGATTGGTCTATCAATCTTTACAACCCAACTGTGGCTAGTCCTGTTACTGGTGGCGTTATTAGGTATCTTTGGAGCCCTAGTAGGAATTCCCATGCAAACCGCAATCCAAACAGAAACACCACCAGAAATGCGTGGTAAAGTATTTGGCTTGCAAAACAATGTAATTAATATTGCCCTCTCCTTACCTTTAGCTTTAGCTGGTGTCGCAGAAACCTTTTTGGGATTACAGGTAGTTTTTTTGGGATTAGCTGCGATCGTCTTTTCAGGAGGTATATTAACCTGGTATAACTCACGTAAGTAGTTATCAGCTAAGAGGAGTTATTATTCATTACCTTGAAGTAATTACTAATTTCCTTAAAGCTTTTGTGTTCATGCTAAACTGTGGTCAGTGAAAATTTATCATATACTTGTGGGATATCAATCTGGCATTAGTCAGAGTAAGTTGTTTAAGTATCAGAAATTAACAACTTATACGTAAAATAAATAAAGCCATCAATCCACGAATTTAATCAGCTTTCAAATATGCTTTTTAAACTACGACGTGGTGGCAATTTTTAATAAATAAAAGCCAGCAAGTATAGCTAGATAAAATAAAAATCACAAAGGGCACACAATTAATAGCTCAAACCCGCTTTTCTTACAGCCAAATAAAGAATGCGTATAGCCTGGATTGGAAAAAAATCACCCTTTTGCGGCAATGTAACCTACAGTCGAGAAATTACAAATGCTTTGCTAGATAGGGGACATCAAGTTAGCTTTCTTCACTTCGCACAGGAAGAGTCTGAACCTGAGAATTGGCCAAATCTTCGAGAGGTTTCGCTCCCATTCATTTACAAGTCTCAGGTTTATACAATTCCTACTTTTAAAGCAACCAAAGTTTTAACTGATTCGCTGCGGGAAATCAAGCCAGATGTAGTCCACGCTTCCTTAACATTATCTCCTCTAGACTTTTTTCTACCGGAAATCTGTGAGGAACTGAGGTTGCCCCTAGTTGCAACTTTTCACACACCATTTGCTGGTAAAGGAGCAAAGCTGGTATCGGGAACACAGCTTTTGGCTTATCAGCTTTACGCACCTTTTTTAGTTAACTACGATCGCGTGATTGTATTTTCCCAAATTCAGCGAGAATTATTGGCAGGGATGGGCGTAAGGGAAGAAAATATTGCTGTAATTCCCAATGGTGTTGATACCGTTAAGTATTCTCCAGGATTTTCTCAAATCAAAGAAGAATTTAAAGCCGATCGCTTGTTTGTTTACCAAGGTCGAATAGCGCCAGAGAAAAATGTCGAAGCTCTACTCCGCGCTTGGAAGCAGTCGGCAATGGGGCCTGGTACGAAGTTGCTAATTGTTGGCGATGGCCCTTTGAAGTCTTCCTTAGAGCCGTTTTATGGTTCAGAATACGGCATTATCTGGTTGGGATTTGTTGCTGATGAAGACCGACGGATCGAAATTTTGCGGGGCGCAGATGTATTTGTTCTACCTTCATTGGTAGAGGGTTTGTCTCTATCTCTGTTAGAGGGAATGTCATGTGGGTTGGCTTGTTTAGCAACAGATGTGGGTGCAGATGGAGAAGTATTAGAAAAGGGCGCAGGTATAGTTATTAGTACTAAAACCGCGCGATCGCAGTTAAAAACCCTCTTGCCAGTATTGCAAGACCATCCAGAGTTAACAACTTTACTTGGGCAAAAAGCCAGACAGCGTGTATTAGACCGCTATACCCTCAGTAAAAATATTACTCTGCTGGAAGAACTTTATAAAGAAGTTTTAGCACAGCGACCACTACCGCTAAGTCGTAGAGCTTAGGGAAAGGGAAGAAGTGCGATCGCGCTGTAAATTATGAGATGGTAATCAATGCGATCGGGCAAGAACGTTACGCAACATTCAATACAGTTCAGATAAGACCAAAACATTTGTAGAGACGGCGATTTATCGCGTCTCAAAAACCCAAAATTTTTGCCAGTAGCCCTAAACTGAACAGTATTGAGGCAGCATTGACTAATATTCGAGTCATAGAATATGTGACTTATGAATATAGATACCTCACTCAGAATTCTCTTACCACGCAAGTCAGATTGATCAATTAATCTTTGAATTATTCACTAAAGACCAGCCCAAACTAGTTGGCTGTTCATAAACCCGTTTTAGAGTATTTATATCTCTGGAAGAAATAGGCAACGGGTTACGAACTTGAGAAAAGTATAAAGCATCAGTTTGTAGCGGACTATGACCCCAAATTCCCAAGGCATGACCGAATTCATGGCGGGTAGCTGCAATCAGATACTCACCTGTTTGACTGGGACTTAGCAAAATAGTGAAGCGGTGGGATAAAACTTTGTTGCTGGTGTATAACTCGTAAGTAGTTTGTGCTGATCGCGCACGGGGTTTATTACTATCAGGGGAAATTTGTAGAGGTGGCGCTTTTTGCACAATGTTAATATCAGCACTTTCTGGCTGTTCTACTATTGTTAAAGGCAAATAATTGCTCCATTCTTTTACACCCTGCAAGACACCGTTCACCCATACTTGAGCTTGTTTTTCGTTAACGGATTTTGGTGGTTCTACGTAAACTCGAATGGGAAATTGTGACCAGACTAAATAACCAACTTGGGTTGTTGTGACTTGTGAAAAGTAGTCACCACTATTAGTGCTATCTTGCCACTGTGCGAGTGTGGGCGGTAAGGGATGGGGTTTTGGGATGGGTGAGGTGGAAAGAGAGATTACTGAGTCTGAATATACATCTTTTGATATTATTGTAAACCCATAACTCGAATGAAGATTAATACAAACGATAAACAGCCCTGTGCCAACAAATAAGGCAAGAGCTGTAATTAACCGTTGTGAGATTAAATTTATTAGGATGTTAAGTATTTGGTGTTGGGTTTTTTTCCCCATTGACCTATCCTTATTTAGGCAGCCAACCAGCACTTAAAACCACTGTTAAACCGAGGAAAATTACTGTCAATGCCCAAGTAATTCGATTTAAGGTGTTTTCTGCACTTTTGGTACTGCTAAATAGCTGGGCTTGTCCACCAATGGCTCCAATACCATCACCTTTGGGGCTATGTAGTAAAACTAAGATAATCAAACCAGTGGCGGAAAATGCCCAAATGCCTTGCACGATATTAGTAGCTGTCATGGTAGGAATCTCATTTATAACAATTTTTCAAAAAACAGAATTCAGAATTCAGAATTCAGAATTCAAAAGTTAGGAGTTCACTAAAAACTCCTAACTCAGGGACTCAGAACTCTTTTACAGCCCTACTTGCACAGGGGTGCGAGTGCGTTGCAGTTCATAATCTGCTGTTTTCAGCAGCGATCGCCCTGTCATCTCTGGTGGTTGAGGCAGCTGTAAAATCTCTAGAATTGTGGGGGCAATATCGGATAGCTTACCATCGCTTCGCAGTTCGACATTTGTACCATATCCAGGGATTTTGACTTTCTCGCCTTCTACCAATATAAAGGGGACTGGGTTAGTGGTGTGGGCTGTCCAGGGATTACCCCCATCATCTAGCATATACTCAGCGTTGCCATGATCGGCAGTAATAATTGTTGTCCCACCGGCTTTGATAACGCTCTCTAACAAGCGTCCCAAACAGCGATCAACTGTTTCAATTGCTGTAATAGTAGCTTCGATTTGACCAGTATGCCCTACCATGTCTGGATTGGCATAGTTAATTACAACTAGAGAATACGTACCCTTTTGAATCGCAGCGATCGCAACATCTGTAACTGCTGCTGCTGACATCGCTGGGGCGTGATCGTAAGTAGCGACCATTGGGCTGCTTACCAGTTCCCGATCTTCTCCAGCAAAAGGTTCCTCCAGTCCCCCATTAAAGAAATAGGTGACGTGGGCATATTTTTCTGTTTCGGCGGTGCGGAACTGATTCAGACCATGATTAGCTATGACTTCTCCCAGAATGTTACTGAGATTCTGAGGCTCAAAGGCTACAGCCACGGGTAAGTCTGAATCATACTGTGTAAAGGTGACAAAAGACAGTGGTGTGATTTGCTGTCTTTCAAAACCGTTAAATGTGGGACTGACCAAAGCTTGAGTCAGTTGTCTGGAGCGATCGGGGCGGAAGTTGAAAAATATCACCCCATCCCCTGGTTCTATTGCGCCGGGTGCAATTCGGATGGGGTTGATAAATTCATCTTTTACCCCTTCGGCGTAAGATGCTTGCAAGATTTCCACAGCCGTGCGATTATCACCTGTACCATCTTGGGTCATCACGTCGTAGGCGCGTTTGACCCTATCCCAGCGGTGATCGCGATCCATCGCGTAGTAGCGACCGCTGAGGGTGACTATGCGTCCAATTCCTGTACGGTCTAAATAATCTTGCAGCAGTGTGATTGCTTTTACCCCTTCTGTTGGGGCGGTGTCACGACCATCGGTGATGGCGTGGATACAAACTTCTGGAATTTGCTGGTTTTTGGCTAAGTCAAGTAGTCCGAATAGATGGGTGATATGCGAATGTACCCCTCCCTCAGAACAAAGCCCGACTAGATGTAGCTTGCTATTCCGAGAACGAACTTCCTGGCAAATTTTGACAAGTGCTGGGTTTAAGGCAATAGAACCGTCTTCGACTGCATCGGAGATGCGTACAAGTTCTTGCGGTACCACTCGCCCAGCACCAATGTTCAAATGACCAACTTCCGAGTTGCCCATTTGACCCTCTGGCAACCCTACGGCTTTTCCTGATGTGCGGATGAGGGTATGCGGGTAAGCTGCCCATAAACTGTCCACAATGGGAGTTTTAGCAGCAACAATAGCGTTTCCTCGCTTTTCCTCGCAGTAGCCCCATCCGTCTAAAATGACTAGCACCACAGGAGCAACAGGTGCTTTGGTCATAGTAAAATTGCCCTTTACTTTTTGTAATACCCGAATGATACCATTGCTAATCCACGTCGCAAGTGAATTTTTGCTTATTAATTTCTTTTATGAAAGACTTACACGTTTTTTGAAATATTTTTTAAACTTTAGCGATTTTTCTGTAATTTTGTTGAGCGCTAATAATAAGTGATTACTTAGTAGTAGCATTTTAGCACTACTACTAAGTCCGTATTCAATCTCTTATTTCTTTTTGGTAGAAGCTTTTGCAGCTTTTTTAGCAGCTTTTTCGGCAGCGATCGCAGCTAATTTTGCTTGTTCTTTTTCTTCGGCAATTTTCTGGAGATAGTAATGATAGTCTCCTAAGTAAACACGGAATTCACCATCACGAATTTCGACGATTTTGTTAGCTACTTGAGAAATAAAGTAGCGATCGTGGGAAACTACAATTGCCGTACCGTCATAATTTTTGAGCGCTTCTTCCAGCATTTCTTTCGCTGGAATATCTAGGTGGTTTGTCGGCTCATCTAAAATTAGTAAGTTCGCGGGACGTAGGAGCATTTTTGCCAACGCCAAACGAGCTTTTTCTCCTCCACTTAATGCCCCAACGGCCTTAAATACAGTATCACCAGTAAATAAGAAGCGTCCCAAAAGTGTGCGGACTTCTTGATTATCCCAGTCTGGAACTTCATCATGGATAGTTTCCATGACAGTTTTCTTCAAATCTAAAGCTTCAGCTTGGTTTTGCTCAAAGTAACCAGGAATAACATTATGATCCCCTAATTGAACGCTACCTTCTGTGGGTGGTTCCATACCCATAATTACGCGCAGAAGGGTAGATTTTCCAGCACCGTTGGGGCCAAGAAAAGCAATGCGATCGCCTCTTTCAATGAGAAGATTTGCTGCCAAAAACAAGATTTTATCACCATAAAGATGAGTTAAATCTTTAATGTCCACTACTTCGCGTCCACTGCGGGGTGCAGGTGGAAAACGGAAGTGTAGAGTTCTTACCCCTGCAACGGGTGCTTCAATGCGCTCGATTTTGTCGAGTTGCTTTTCCCGGCTTTTTGCCTGGGTACTGCGGGTAGCACTGGCGCGGAATCTATCAACAAAGGTTTGCTGTTTCTCTAATTCTTTCTGTTGGCGTTCGTAAGCACTCAGTTGTGCTGATTGACTTTCGGCTTTTTGTTCCAAATATGCTGTGTAGTTACCAAGGTAGGTACTAGAAACACCACGTTCAGTTTCCACAATTTGGGTGCAGAGGCGGTCAAGGAACTCCCGGTCATGGGAGACTATTACCATCGGCGTAACCAGCCCTCTGAGGTAATTTTCTAACCACTCAATGGTTTCTAAATCCAGGTGGTTAGTCGGTTCATCCAGCAGCAACAAGTCAGGTTTTTGCAGCAGGATTTTACCCAAACTCATCCGCATCTGCCAACCACCACTGAAGGCACTGACAAGGCGATCGCCATCTTCTAGCCCAAACCCCATCTCTGGTAAGATTTTCCCGATGCGTGCATCTAAGTTGTAGCCATCCAAGGCTTCAAATTTGCGCTGCAAGCGATCCAACTTGTCGATCAGTCGATCCAGTTCTTCTGGGTTAGCCGTTTCCATCTCTTGTGGGATGTGCGCCAGAGATAACTGTACTTCGTTGGCTTCTTTGAAGACAGTCCAAAATTCTTCTCTAACGGTGCGAGTGGGGTCTACTTCAAACTCTTGGTTAAGGTAGGCTATATGTAAGCTATTAGGACGAATAATTTCGCCGGCGGTGGGTTCCATTTCCCCAGAGATGATTTTTAGTTGGGTGGATTTTCCAGCACCATTGACACCGACTAAGCCAATGCGATCGCCTGGTTTAACTTCCCAGTTGATATCTTTGAGAACTTCGCCTGTGGGATAAATTTTACTTATATGTTCTAGTCGCAGCATTAAGTTTCTCTCAGGTAGGGAGTGGGTGGTTGAGGACGAAGTACTAACACCGCCTCTAATATTAACAAAAATTAACTATAAATTCGTCGCGATCAAGTTTGGAAGCCGCAAACTAAATTTGGCTTGATCAGAAGAATCCTACTGCGCGGCTTGTCTGACTTGTTCGATACTCAAATCTAGCGCCTGTGCTACTTGTTCTACAGTCAACCCGGCTGCCAACATTGCTGGTACTGCTCTGAGTTTACCTTGCTCAATGCCTTGAACCTTACCTTGTTCGATGCCTTGAACCTTACCTTGTTCAACACCCTCCTGAAAGGCTTCCTGATAAAATCTGGTTTGCTTTAACTCGCTTAATCCAAACATTTCCTCCATCTCCTCCCTACTCATTGTGGGAAACTTATAAGCCAAAATAGTCTCGATAAATTGTAATAATTGCTGCTGTTTTGGTGGTGAGTTTATCTCGGACTTAGTTCTGTCTATCAACTCTCTTGCTTGGACAATTTCGATATCGTCGGTTGCAATTACTAATTTAGCAGTTGCAATGCCAATTGGAAGCGATGCACCTTCACCTAATTCATCCAAATAAATGCGTCTGACGCGCCCACTTGTGAAAAACTCACGGTAATGTTTGATATTGCCTGTATCTACATTCCTGTTGGGGTATAAAACCACAGCACCCCAGTCATTTGATGGTTGATTCTGACGGAGGTATAAACATATTTCTGCAATTAGCCGTGAATAAATTTCCCCATCAGCTTGAAATTGCACTTCAACAAAGTAAATCGGGTTCTCGCTTCCTTGTGTAGGCAGAAACACACCATCGATTCTGAAGGCTGTTTGTTTGATTTCAACTGATGAAAATTGATAAAGATTAGCTTCTCCTGGAGGATTACCAATAAGTTCAAAAAAGATATCAGGGAATTCTTGAAACAGCCGATAAAAGATGATATCTGTTTTCACAATTTTATATTACTTGAAAATTTTGATTTGCCGTTCATGTGTTACTTGATTCTTCCGAACCATCTCGCACTTTCAGCAATTGCTCTTTTGCCATCCCTAATATACGTGAAAGGGGCGCTAACAAACTATCATCAAATGCTTCTCCAGCATAAATATTATTCAGTTCAGTAGGGGATAATTTAAAGGTGTCACAGAATTTGGCAAACTCCTGATTACTCAAATCAAGCTCTTTTTGCCTATCCTGAAGTAAAACTGCGATCGCTCTAGCTCCATGCTTGGGACGCTCACTAGTTTTTACATATTTTTCCATTAAATAATTGACTTTTCTGGTATCGCCACCGATTTTTTTAATTAAATCAGTACAAGCCATTTTCAGCGCTTTCTTTAAAACTTCTTCTTCATTTAAAGATTTAATAATTTCACTGGCATATTCTGGTTTAAAAAATCCCACCAAATTCCCTTGATGATAAACTGGTATATAAGGATTATTCGTTTCAAGTTGCCAATCTAAAGGCTCATTGCGTAGCGACATAGCTGCACCCCTAAATATATTTAAGATTGCACCATTTTAAAACCATTTATTCCTTAACTGCCAGTAGTTCTATTTGGTCTAATGCCAAATCTATGTGAGGCTACCTTGTGCTGAAACTATCTCCCTCAAAGCTGCGGTGGTGCGTGGTTTTAAAGAGATTCCCCTAAAAACCACTCGTACCCTTCTTTAAACTGCTTCTTCGCATCATGCTCTACAATGCTGCCATGAGCCACAATAACCCTTCTAAAGTCCCATCGCAGTACCTTTTGAACTGATTGTTTAACCTTCTCCTTTTCTTGAGTAGCCAACTGTTCTAACAATGATGGTCTAAGTTTCTTGTACCCTCCCATTATTTTGGATACTAATTTTGTTGTCATTGGGAAACTTTCATCAAAGTAAAAAGCTGTGTCTGTCAAAACCAAAGTTTGACTTTCAGCATGAAAAAAAATGTACTCATTTAAAGGTAATGCTCCACTTGGAAGAAAGGTTTTGAACCCTTCAAATAATAAACATTCAAGTTCGCCTAAAAGATTTTCGCCACTATCCTCTAATGCTTGATCAATAGATATCTCAGGTCTTTTAGCCTTTAATGCCGATACAGCATAGACCTTTGCTTGAGGATAGAGAGCCTTAAAGTTAGATAAGAACAGATAGTGAAAAAGATTTGGGGCAATAATATATTTAACATTTCCAAGCTGATTGAGCTGCTCAGTAGTTTCGTCATCAACTTGGATCGGAGAGATAACAGCTAATTCACCATTATTGAAACGAATTACCGTCATTCTTGTACCGACACTCAATCCAAAATACCTTAACGGTTGCTCGGCGATCCAAATATTCTTATCAATTTTTCTGAGCATAACTAATTTCAGCAGCTTTGAGCGATTATGTGTGGCGAACTGACAAGGCTCAATAGTCGATTCTGTATTAAACTAAAAATTTATAATCCAGAAAAATGGTAGTAATTATCCTTCCCAGTCTTGACGAGTATCGCACAGAAAATTGTCTGCGATCGCATCATCAAATAAATACGGGCAATGCTCTGGAAAAGTTCGTAATGGTAAGTTAGTTTCTCGTAGCGCCAAATCGACTCCTGCTTCAAAGCCATCTAACAAGGCTTCTTCGATTCGAGACTTTAAGCTAGGGTTCTGTCGCAAATGTCTATGGATGGCGCGACGCTGTTCTCGAATTGTTAAAAACCAACTGCGAGAGCGTTGTTCGGGTTGATACTCCCACTTCAAGAGATGACCAAGTAATACACTCAGACGACTTACGAGTTCCCGATATTCCTGTCTCCCCAAAGCTTGAATTTCCTCTTGCAGGTGTTGCCAGTCTAGTTCCATAACTAGCCTCTGCTCTAACGCTTTAGCCTGCTGCTGTGTCCAGCCATAGAAGTCTTGGTCATACAAAAAAGGTTTGTCCATAGAGTTGAATCTTGACAGCAAGGAACCACGAGCTAGTTAAAAAAACTTAATTACGAATTACGAATTACGAATTACGAATTATTTTAATATTCAACTAGCCTTCGCCTCATCCCCGGATGCTTCAGCGACAGCCGCCAATCTATCTGCCGCAGCTTGGACGATTTGAGCCACTTGAGCCAAAGGCATGTGCTGGATTTGTCTAAGAATCAGACTCAAATCTGAGGTTTCTGGAATTGGCTTGCCATCTATGCAGCTGATTAACTCTTCCATTGTGTAGCCTGCTTTCGATGCGATTCGAGCCAAATTTTCTGTATCTGGAACCTTCACACCTTTTTCCCACATCTGAACAGCAGTGGCAGATACCCCCAAAAGCTTACCAAATGCTCGCTGACTCATTGAACCGCGAGCTAGTTTAATGATTTCAATCAGTTTTTGTTTGCTTTCGATCTTCACTGCTTATATAGCTAGCCAACTTTATTTACAAGTCTACTTTCAATATTACAATTTTACTTTTATATTGACAGCCTTGTGTTTTAGTACTAAACTATATCTCTGGTTGTAAATCAGCAACTACAGGCATCAAGCTAGTAGACGAACCCATCTATCTTTAACCAACCCAAAAAACTTAGTTTGCTACGGCAGTTGTGCTAGTAGCTAGACTTTGCTGCGAAGAAATAATATCGAAGGTGCATCATGTTTCGCAAGCCACGCAAAATTAACCAATATCGCCGCAAAGGTAAAAACTTTATAGCTACTAATAAAATTAAACCAGAACAGTGGAACATTTCTGACGCAGAAACCAAAGAAGCTTTAAAAGTTAAAGGCTACGATGTTAAGCAAATCAAAAAAATCCACCTTCTGAAGCATCAAGTCTGTATTTCCTATTGGGATGCAAAAGGCAATATATGCAGTAGCTTTTTTAGCTACAGGATTTTTGCGCGTTGGCAAAAAGAAATAGAAAATTTAATTTATACCTGTCAAACTCTAAAGGAATGGGCAAAGTTAAATTACGTTATGAAGTACGAATTTGCCTATTACCATTATCCCAGTGAAATAGAAGATACACTCCACGCGATATTAGAAAACCACCTGTCTGTGTTAAAAGCAACAGTACAACAAGTGGTTTTACAGGATATTTAACAGCAGAAATTAGTTAGCGGCAGAAGTCGCTAACTCCGCCAGCCGTTCTTGCTGGTCTAGAGATATACAAGATTGGATAAGCGTCTCTAAATCACCATCCAAAACAGGGGTAAGGGAATAATTCTGACCTAACCGATGATCGGTAGCGCGGTTATCTTTATAATTATAGGTGCGAATTTTTTCTGATCGCGATCCAGTACCAACTTGCGATCGCCGCATGGAAGTAACAGCTGCTTGTTGTTCGCCTAACTTGATGTCATACAACTTCGCCCGCAGAATTTGCATTGCCCGTTCTTTGTTTTGCAACTGGCTGCGTTCTTCTGTACAGAAAATGCGTATTCCCGTTGGTTTGTGCATCAAGTCAACGGCTGTTTCCACCTTGTTGACGTTTTGTCCACCAGCACCACCAGAACGGGCTGTAGTCATTTCAATATCTTTCGGGTCAATGTGAATTTCTACATCATCCACCTCTGGCATAATCGCCACAGTAGCTGTGGAAGTATGAACCCGTCCCCCAGATTCAGTTGCCGGCACGCGCTGCACACGATGCACTCCAGCTTCAAACTTTAACTGGCTGTAAACATCATTACCTTTAATTTCTAGAATGACCTCTTTCCAGCCACCCATTTCTCCGCGAGATTCGCTCACTAGAGAAACTTTCCAACCTTGAGTTTGGGCATAGCGGGTGTACATCTGCATCAAATCGCCAGCCCAAATGCTTGCTTCATCGCCACCAGTACCAGCGCGAATTTCCAACATGATATTCTTTTCATCATTGGGGTCGCGTGGTAGCAGTAAGACTTTCAAGCGAGACTCTAAATGTTCTATTTTTTCTTCAAGTTCTTTTACTTCCAGTGATGCCATTTCTTGCAACTCTGGGTCACTTGCAGATTCTTTGTAAACCTGACGCGCTCCGATTAAGTCTTCTTGGGCTGTTTTCCAAATTTCATAAGTATTAACTACCTCTTCCAAAGAAGAACGAGACTTAGCAATTTCTTGATACTCATCAGGATTGCTAGCGGTATCGGGGTCGCCAAGACGACGGGTTAATTCATTAAAAGTTTGTTCAACGGATTTTAGTTTGTCCAGTAAGTATGATTCAGCCATGACGAGTGCGATCGCTCCTTAAAAAAATAACAAATTGGCTCGAGCATATAAATGAAAATCGACCCAGCTGATGCAGGGCCGTCGTTAACAGCAGAGCCAACTCGCTACTTTTTGTCTTGTTCGTCGCCAGATGTTTGAGTGCTGCTCATACCGTACTTGCGGAGGAAGCGCTCTACTCGACCCTCAGTGTCAATAATCTTCTGAGTGCCAGTGTAAAAGGGATGATTTCCAGACCAAACGTCTACATGCAATTCTGGCTTTGTAGAGCCAATGGTCATAACAACTTGACCGTTGCAGTAAACTTTAGCATCTGGATACCACTTGGGGTGAATATCAGCTTTAGCCATTGTTCTTTTTGTGATGAATCTATATAAATTATAACTTTCAGCGTTCAATTGCAGCTAGAAGAAGGGAGAAGGGAACAGGTTAGAGGTAACAGAAAACTATCACCTGTTCTCTGTAACCTATCACCTTCTTCATCAATACCCAATTCCTTAACGCTTAGAGTACTGAGGTGCTTTCCGGGCTTTATGTAAACCATATTTCTTCCGCTCTTTAGCCCTTGGATCACGAGTCAAGTAACCTTCGGTTTTCAAGGGTGGGCGGTTGTCTGGGTCTAGTTGGCACAAAGCACGAGCAACTCCTAAGCGAACAGAATCAGCCTGTCCGGTCAAGCCGCCGCCTTCTGCTTTTACCAAAATGTCATATTCGTTTTCTAATCCCAGAGTTTCCAGGGGTGCTTTAATGACTCCCAGGTAGTTGGGGTTAAATTGGAAATACAAGTTTCCATCTTTACCGTTCACAGTCAGTTGACCTGTGCCTGGAACCAAGCGTACCCGTGCTACTGCGTTCTTACGACGGCCAGTACCCCAGTATACGGCGCGACCGCTATTAGCATCTGCGACTACCATTAATTTTCTTCTCCAGGAATTGTACTAACTTTTAGTTCTTTAGGTTTTTGAGCATCATGAGGATGCGTAGGGCCAGCGTAAACTTTCAGCTTGGTGAACAACTGCTTACCCAGGCTATTTTTAGGTAGCATACCTTTAACAGCTTGTTCTAAAATCCGCTCTGGTATGCGGTCTTGCAATTTAGCGAAAGTTTCCGTTTTCATCCCACCGGGACGACCAGAATGGCGACGATAAAGCTTTTGAGTGCGCTTTTTGCCTGTGACTGCTACTTTTTCGGCATTGATGACGATTACGAAGTCACCTGTATCTAGATGAGGTGTATATTCGGGTTTCTTTTTGCCTCTCAATACCTGAGCGATTTCGCTGGCGAGGCGACCGAGGCGTTTATCGGTGGCATCTACTATGTACCATTCACGCTCAAGGGTTGCTTGAGAAGGAAGGTATGTTTTAACTGTTGTCATTTGTCATTTGTCCTTTGTCATTTTTAATTTGTCATTAGTCATTTGTCTTTTGTCATTTGTAGTTACTAAGAACCAATGACTAATGACTCTTGACTAGTGACGAACTTTGGCAAGGTGTCGTACCAAATCTCTTTTGGAAAGGGAAAATCGGGATAGCCGACTCGCAACAAACACAAGCCTTGAGGCGGTGCGGCATATTTCACTTCTTCCCGGCGTTCTTCTTTCCAGAGTTCGGTGAAGCTAGAAAGTGTTCGTTGTCCAGAACCTACTTCTACCAGCATCCCTACCAACAGCCGTACCATGCCATACAAAAATCCATCTGCCTGTATTTCAATATGGATAAATGGCCCACTGCGACGACACTCTACTGCTTGCACCTCTACCCAGGAATGCGATCGCTTTGAGCCTGCACGGTGAAAAGCAGCTAAGTGATGCTTTCCCAAGAGAGGTTTCAAGGCAGCTTGGATTAAAGATTCATCCAGGGGTGCATAATAATAATGCCAACTGAAGGGTCTTACAAACAAGTTAAGCCGATCTTCAGTATATATTGTGTAGCGATACCGTCGATAGGCTGCACTAAAGCGAGCGTGCCAACGGTTATCTACACCAGCTGAAGCCCTGATTAATATATCTGGCGGCAGGTAGCTGTTGAGGATTGTTGCCCACTTGTGAGGCGGAATAAAACCTGTTGCTTCAAAATGGGCTACTTGAGCAGCAGCGTGAACTCCAGAATCGGTTCGCCCAGCACCATGTAGTGTTACATGATGCCCAAGAATAGTAGCGATCGCAATTTCAATCTCTTCTTGGACTGTCCGGTGTTGTTTTTGCCGTTGCCAGCCATGAAAATGAGTGCCCAGGTATTGGATTACCAAGGCTACTCGATGAGTTTGTGTAGGCTGGTGGCTTTCTAACATACAGATTTTGTCCTTTGTCATTTGTCCTTTGTCACTTGTCCTTTGTTATTCACTAATGACCAATGACTAATGACCAATGACTAATGACTTAAACCAATTCAATTATTGCCATTTTTGCATTATCACCCCGACGCGGTACGGTACGCAGGATGCGGGTATAACCGCCCTGGCGATCGCCGTATCGAGTTGGAGCTTGCTCAAATAGAGCGTGAACCAGTTGTTTGTCGAAGATATAGCCAAGGGCTTCCCGACGTGCTGACAAGGAGCCATTTTTGGCTAGAGTAATCATTTTTTCCACTTCACTTCTTAGAACTTTCGCTCTAATTAAGGTGGTGGTGATCTTACCATGACGGATCAGCTCGGTGGCGAGCGATCGCAGTAAAGCACGGCGTTGATCGGCTGGTTTACTGAGTTTTTTGACGCGACAACGGTGACGCATAATTATGCACTATGAATTATGAAGGTTTTTCTTAAGGGTGTTTAGAGCCTCTTTCCATTGGCAGGGTGATGCCCAAGCGTCGCTGCAAAGCTTCCACGACTTCTTCTGCTGATTTCTGCCCAAAGTTCTTAATTTCTAAGAGGTCTTCTTGGGTATAATCCAACAAATCTGCCACAGAGTTAACTTGTGCCCGTTTGAGACAGTTATATGCCCGCACGGAAAGTTGTAACTCTTCGATGGGTATCTGGGCAGTTGGATCGTCTGGAATATCCGAACCTGTGTCTGTTGGTTCTAGGGAGATGTCTTTCAACGGGTTGAATAAATCTACCAAGATCGCAGCAGCAGAAGATAGTGCTTCTTGAGGAGAAATACTGCCATTTGTCCAAACTTCCAACAGTAGTCGGTCTTTTGGAATCAAGCCTTCCCCACGAGATTCTTCAACACTATAGTTGACTTTTCGCACCGGCATAAATATTGAGTCGATTTGGAGAAAATCCAACGATGTGGCTTCCTCACGTCCTCGCTCTACAGTGCGATAGCCTTTGCCTTTCTCGATCCGAAATTCCATTTCCAGCTTTCCACCTTCAGCGATGGTGGCTACATACTGGGTCTGATCGATGACTTCTACTTCACTAGGTAAATCAAAATGTGCCGCAGTAATTGTTGCTGGGCCGCTAACGAGTAATCTACCAATCTGAGGCTGTGAGGAATAGTTTTTGAGGATAACTTCCTTCATTTTCATGAGGATTTCCAGTACATCTTCCCGCACGCCCGGAACTGTGGCAAACTCGTGTGAAACGCCTGCAATCCGCACTGCTGTAACTGCTGTACCTTCTAGGTTAGACAGTAAAACCCGCCGTAGTGCGTTGCCAACCGTTGTTCCTTGACCGCGTTCTAGAGGTTCCAGAACAAATTTACTGTAATGGTTCCGACTTTCTTCAGTATTCGACTCTACACATTCAATCTGAAACTGCGCCACGGATGAGCCTCCCTTTTTCTAAGGTGCTGCTAGCAGACAAATCAATTGCCTCCCGAATTGACTTTATGTCCTGTAGGTTATAGGTCTATCAAACTACTAGTATGAAATTACGGTATAGTTTGACGCTCCTATTGAGCTTTCAGGCGCTAATAATATTTTGGGTTCCCAAAGTTTAACAGCTTTCCCTACAGGAAAATCTGATTCGCTTTTGGTGGTCCAAGTTTTCACCCAATGACAGTTTGCACGTTATCCGCCCAAGCGGTCATTGTAAGTAACTTTACTTTCTTTGGTTGTAGCTTCTCGTCATCAATGCCCAAGTCTTGGTATTTAAACTCGACGGCGTTTGGGTGGACGGCAGCCATTGTGAGGAATGGGGGTAATATCCCGAATGAGTGTAATTTCCAGTCCTGCTCCTTGAAGTGCGCGGATAGCGGTTTCTCTACCTGCTCCTGGTCCACTTACCATTACCTCAATTTGGCGCATTCCTTGATCTATAGCTCTACGGGCTGCACTTTCAGCAGCAGTTTGCGCTGCAAAGGGAGTTCCCTTTTTTGCTCCCTTAAAACCGCTAGAACCAGCGCTGGCCCAGGAGATGACATCTCCATTTTGATCGGTAATGGTGACAATGCTATTGTTGAAAGTAGACTGGATGTAGGCCATCCCACTTGGTACGTTCCGTTTCTGCTTCTTGCTCCCGGATTTTTTAGTTGGTTGTCTCGCCATACTTGTTTAGTTGATTTAAGGTAAAACTTGCTCTGATTAGCAAGCGTTGCAAATTTATTTCCCTGGAGCCTTCTTCTTACCAGCCACTGTCTGCCTTCTGCCTCGACGGGTTCTGGCATTGGTGCGAGTTCTTTGTCCTCTGACTGGTAAGCCCATGCGATGACGACGACCTCTGTAAGTACCAATGTCAACTAAGCGCTTGATGTTCAAAGACTCCAAACGCCGCAAGTCGCCTTCAACTTGATAGTTGCTTTCTATTTCGCCTCGCAGGGCTGTCACATCGGCATCACTTAAGTCCTTAACGCGGGTGTCTGGATTCACACCAGTAGCCGCTATAATTTCTTGAGCGCGTGATAAACCAATTCCGTAGATATAAGTTAGACCGATTTCAACGCGCTTATCGCGTGGAAGGTCTACTCCGGCAATCCGTGCCACAATGAACTCTCCCTATTGTTTTCGCAATTACTGTTGGTTGGAAAAACGTGATTAATCGCGTTTTTTCGTTGTTAATGATGATATGCGTGTTACAACTCACTCTGTTTGTAAGAGCGTTATCCTTGACGTTGTTTGTGCTTGGGGTTCACGCAGATCACCATGACGCGACCACGACGCTTGATCACGCTACACTTTTCACAAATTTTCTTGACTGAGGCTCTAACTTTCATGCCTTTTATTTTTTGACTCCAAATATTAAATTATAGCATTTTTAGGGAAAACAATCCACTAATTTGACTAGCAAACAGTCAAAAGGATGATTTTATGGTAAAATTCTCTACATCTACATATAGTTACTTCTTACGCAAGCGATAGGTAATTCTGCCTTTGGTCAAGTCGTAAGGAGTTAACTCTACCTTGACGCGATCGCCGGGCAAAATCTTGATATAGTTGCGGCGAATCTTGCCGGAAATGTGAGCTAGCACATTAAATCCATTGTCCAAGTCAACGCGAAACATCGCATTGGGCAAGGACTCTGTAACCGTGCCTTCCATTTCAATCAAATCTTGCTTAGACAATTTGTTTTTTCCTCAACTCAACAATTTTGTGTTCAGTTGCAGCACTTCATCTGCAAGAGAACACATTTCAAGAAATATATCAACAGTTTATTAATATATCTTAGCTAAAATTGATCTGTTTCTTGGGAGGGCATGGGACATTGGGAATTGGGGGAAGAATTACTGTAGCTCCTCCCCTACTCCCTGATCCTCAAGCGATTACCTTTTGCAGTTCACTAGTGACTTCTTCTTGGGACTGGTTGCCATTGACTGTTAAAAGTTTTTGGCGATCGCGATAATAATCAATTAATGGTTCAGTTTCAGCGCGGTACACCTCTAACCGACGACGAATCACCTCTTCGGTATCATCTTTTCGCCCTCTAGCTAGCAAACGTTCTACCACAACATCATCTGGTGCATCTAGATTAACTACCCTTTCGCCACTCTGATGTATTGTTACCAGCAATTCTTCTAGAAAAGCTGCTTGCGTCACTTTACGGGGAAAACCATCAAGAATCCAACCATTTTCTGCATCTGGTTGGTTGAGGCGCTCCTGTACCAAGTCCTGCACTAGCTGGTCGGGGACTAACTCGCCGCTATTTACATAGTTTTGAGCTTTTATTCCCAAATGAGTTTGCTCTTTCATAGCTTGTCTTAATATTTCCCCAGTAGAAATATGGGGAATATTTAAATGTTCCGCCAATGATTGAGCTTGTGTTCCCTTACCAGCTCCAGGTGGCCCCAAGAAGATTAGTCGCGTCACTATTGTTTCACCATTCCTTCATAGCGCTGAGAGATTACGTATGTTTGGATTTGCCGCGCCGTATCAATCGCCACACCGACTAGGATTAACAGAGAGGTAGCACCTAGTCCCTTAAATGTGGGTACTCCTAAAGCACTTTCTACACCGGTTGGGATAATAGCAACCAAGCCCAAAAAGATAGCACCCAAAAAGGTGAGTCGGTTTGACACGCGCTCGATATACTCACTAGTCGCTTTACCGGGACGAATGCCAGGAATACTAGAACCCATTTTCTTCAAATTCTGCGCTACATCTACCGGGTTGAGAATCAACGAAGAATAGAAGTAGCTGAAGAAAATAATGGAAATCATGTAAACCAAGGCATAGACCCAAGAGCCAGAACCGCTTGGACTCAAATAAGTGTTAATTATATTTGCCAACTCAGCATTCTTGGCGAAATTTGCAATTAGCAATGGCAAGCTGAGGATAGCTGCGGCAAAGATAATTGGCATTACGCCACCTTGATTTAGCCGCAAGGGTAAAAAGCTCCGTTGCTCTGCCAAAACTCTACGACCTACTTGGCGACGAGCCGAAATAATCGGGATGCGGCGCATTCCTTCTTGGACAACCACAATACCAACAATGGTTGCTAGGAAAACTAAGATTAGTACGATGACGCGACCCACTGTTTCCCGACCGCCGACTTGCACCAAATCGATAGTATCGCCTAAAGCTTTTGGTAATGAGGCGACAATGTTGACAAAAATCAACAATGATGCTCCATTTCCAATTCCCCGCTCTGTAATGAGTTCTGATGCCCACATGACGAACATAGAACCAGCAGTCAGAGCGATCGCAGTTTCAGCTACAAAGATTGGCCCTGGATTTAAGGCAAATTGCTGGAGGAATAATGCTGAAAAAGCTGTACTTTGGAGAATTGCCCAACATACAGTGACATAGCGGGTAATTTGCGAGATTTTTCGCCGGCCCGCTTCGCCTTCATTTTTCTGTAAATTTTCTAAAGATGGAATCGCCGCGGTGAGCAATTGGATGATAATGGACGCATTAATAAAGGGTAAAATCCCTAGAGCAAAAACGCCCAAAGTCGAAAGTCCTCGCCCGGAGAATATATCCAATAAACCAAATATGGAATTATTGCCCGATATGGCTTCGGCAAATCTGGGTCTATCAATCCCTGGTACGGGTAAGAAGATACCCAGGCGAACCAAAATTAAAACACCGACAGTCACAAGCAGCCTACCTCTAAGCCCGGCTGCTTGTGCCATCTGCATAAAAGTTTCTTGAGCCGTTGGGGCTTTGTCTCGACTGATCATAGAGTGCTACCTTTATAGTGAACCAGGCGCTGACAGCGAGTTGGCTTACATTTAAGTGCGCTGTTCCGGCTCACTCATAAGACTTCACAACTCCCACCAGCTGCCTCAATTTTGCTACGAGCTGTACCTGTGAAAGCTGCCGCTTGTACCTTGAGCGGAGTGCTCAATTCGCCGTTACCCAAAATTTTCAATGGCCCTTTGACAGCTGTCAGGATACCTGCTGCTTTCAAGGAGGCTAAAGTTACTTCCGTATTAGCGGGAAGGGAGGCTAGCTTCTCTACATTAATCGTAGTGTAAATCTTTTGATTAACAATCGGAAAGCCCTTCAGTTTCGGTAAGCGGCGGTACAATGGCTGTTGACCACCTTCAAAACCGGGTCGAGTACCGCTACCAGAACGAGACTTTTGACCCCGCATACCTAGACCAGCACTGGCACCTTGACCAGCAGAAATACCTCTGGCTACACGCTTCTTGCGTTTCTTTGAGCCTTTTTGTGGCTTAACATCATGGAGTCTCATAAGTTACCAAGTTGTCATTTTTCGTTTCTCATTTGTCATTTGCCATTATGTAGGTTGTCATTTGTTCTGAACAAAGGACTACTGACTAAGGACAAATGACTAGTTAGATGTAGAGATTTTGAATAGGAATACCGCGATCTTCGGCGACTTCAGAAAGAGTCCGCAATGTAGATAAGGCATTGACTGCTGCTCTAGCATTATTGAGCGGATTGTTAGAACCAAGTTGCTTGGCTAAGACGTTACGAACTCCTGCCAATTCCAACACAGTCCGCACAGCACCACCAGCAATTACCCCAGTACCAGGTGCGGCTGGACGCATAATCACTTTTGCACCGCCACCTACACCATCAATGGGATGGGGGATGGAATTAGATTTGGTGATGGGGATATCAATGAGATGTTTTTTGCCGTCGGCTACGCCTTTTTTGACTGCACCGATTACATCTGAGGCTTTGCCTACTCCGACACCAACTTGACCGCGTTCGTTACCGACAACAACAATCGCTCGGAAACTGAGTTTTTTACCGCCTTTGACGACCTTGCTCACGCGGCGGATTTGGATAACCCGCTCTTGCCAAGTAGTTTCTTCTTTTTTGGCACGCTTTGTTCTACTTTTACGCTCTGTTGCCATAATTTATGCTCTGGTGAACGTCATTTGTCTTTTGTCATTTGTCATTTGTCCTTTGTCATTTGTCCAATGACTAATGACTAATGACCAATGACTTTAGAAATCTAAACCAGCTTCGCGTGCTGCATCAGCTAGGGCTTTGACACGACCATGATATAAGTTACCACCGCGATCGAAGACTACTTTGGTGATGCCTTTTTCTAGTGATCGCACTGCGATCAACTTACCAACTTGCACCGATGCGTCGCGGTTTGCACCTGACGCTAAACTAGATTTCAACTCTGGTTCTAAAGTCGATGCTGCCACTATGGTTTGATGCTGACTATCATCAATAACCTGGGCATAAATATGCTCATTAGAACGGAATACCGCTAAACGCGGACGTTCTGGGGAGCCAACAACTTTGCCACGAACGCGTCGATGACGACGGTTTTTTGATTCTCTACGAGTAAGTTTCATTTCTACTTCTTACCACCCTTACCAGTCTTACCAGCCTTACGTCTTACCACTTCACCGGCATAGCGAATGCCTTTACCTTTGTAAGGTTCTGGTGGACGAACGGCGCGAATTTTTGCGGCTGTGTTACCTACGATTTCTTTGTCGTAGCCGCTGACAATCACGTTAGTGGTACCTTCGACTGCAAACTGAATCCCATCTGGTGGTTCAATTTGCACCTGATGGCTGTAACCCATGTTTAAAACTAGGTTACGCCCTTGAAGTTGTGCCCTGTAACCAACACCTTGGATTTCCAAACGGCGTTGAAAACCTTGGGAAACTCCCTCAACCATGTTGGCAACTAAAGTGCGGCTCAAGCCGTGCAGTTGCTTCGATGTCCGAGTTTCATCCCGACGATTTACGTGTAATATTTCTCCCTCTTGAGAGAGTGAGACATTATCTCTGAGAGTGCGAGAAAGTTCTCCTTTCGGGCCTTTCACCACAATATTCGTACCATTGATCGCCACTTCAACTTTGGCGGGAATAGTAATTGGACGTTTACCAATACGAGACATTACTTTTTGTCCTTTGTTATTTGCCCTTTGCCTTTTGTTATTTGTCCTTTGTCCTTTGTCTTTTGTCCTTTGTCTTTCACTAATAACAAATGACTAATGACCAATGACCAATGACTAATGACAAATGACTAATGACCAATGACTACCAAACGTAACAAAGCACTTCGCCACCCAAGTTCTGACGACGCGCTTCGCGGTCAGTCATAATTCCACTGGATGTAGAAATAATGGCAATGCCAATGCCGCCTAGTACTCTTGGTAATTCTTTTCTATTGGAGTAAACACGCAAGCCTGGCTTACTCACTCGCTTTAAAGCGGTGATTAGAGGCTGACGATTCTTACCCTTATATTTCAGGGAAATCACTAGGTTGTGTTTTACCCCTTCTTCTGCTTCTTCGATTTCAGCAATAAAGCCTTCCTCCCGTAGCACTTTGGCAATGCTGCGGGTCATTTTTGTAGCTGGCACTTGTGTAGTTTGATGCCGCGCCAGGTTGGCATTGCGGATGCGCGTCAGCATATCTGCAATTGTGTCGTTAGCCGCCATCGTTCCCTCTATAGATGAACTTACTGATCGCGAAAGGGCATTCCTAATTCTTTAAGTAAGGCGCGGCCCTCTTCGTCGTTTTTTGCTGTGGTGATGATGGAAATATCCATCCCACGCACTTGATCAACGCTGTCGTATTCGACTTCTGGAAAAATTAGCTGTTCTCTTACACCCAGAGTATAGTTACCCCGTCCGTCAAAGCTTTTAGGGCTAACGCCACGAAAATCTCGAATTCTGGGCAGTGATAGGCTAACCAGCCGGTCGAAAAAGGCATACATCCGTTCGGCTCTGAGTGTCACCATGATCCCCACAGGCATCCCTTGACGAATCTTAAAGCCAGCGATCGCCTTTTTCGCCCGCGTCACCACTGGTTTTTGACCAGTGACAAGCGCAATTTCGTTGATGGATGCTTCCAGCGACTTGGCATTTTGAGCTGCTTCACCCAAACCTCGGTTAATAGTAACTTTTACCAACTTCGGTACTTGATGAACGTTGGTATATTGAAACTGATTAATCAGTTTGGGGACGATTGTCTCTTGATATAAGCTTTTGAGTCTTGTTGTCGCCATAGTTTTTTGTCCTGATATCCCTGGGCTTGGTCAGGGAACTTTTATTGTCCTTTGTTATTTGTCCTTTGTCTTTTGTTATTTGTCTTTATAACTAATGACTAATGACCAATGACTAATGACTATTTATCCAGAATTTCGCCAGTTTTTTTAAGTTTTCTGACTTTCTTGCCTTCTGAGGTAAAGGTATAACAAACACGACTTGCAACGTTTTGCTTAGTGGAATAAAGCATCACGTTAGAGCTATGAATTGGGAATTCCTGGGTGACAATCCGCCCTGATTCCCCTTCTTGCTGGGGTTTGACGTGCTTGGTTTTAATGTTGACACCTTTGACGATGACTTTACTCAGTTGGGGAAGTGCCTGGATAATTTCACCAATTTTTCCTTTGTCTTTTCCAGCAATCACTTGTACTGTGTCGCCAGTTTTGACGTGCATTTTGTGGAATACTTTGGGCGTACCCTGTTTGGTTGCCATTAAAGCACCTCCGGAGCCAGAGAAACAATTTTGGTAAAGTTTTTATCGCGCAGTTCCCGTGCAACTGGGCCAAAAACCCGTGTGCCTCTAGGATTACCGTCTTTGTTGATAATTACAGCAGCATTATCATCAAAGCGAATACTCATACCACTATCACGAGATACAGCTTTACGAGTGCGGACAATTACTGCTTCCACAACATCAGACTTTTTTACAGCCATGTTGGGTGTAGCATCTTTGACAACGGCGATAATTTTATCACCGATAAAACCATAACGACGGTTGCCTCCGCCTAAAACGCGGATGCACATTAGTTTGCGGGCACCGCTATTATCTGCGACATTCAGGTAAGTCTGGGGTTGAATCACAATTATTCTCCCTTGTGATGTTGTTAGAAACTAACAACGATGAGGTTTAAGCAGGTTTGATGTTCAGGACTTCTGTGATTTTCCAGCGCTTGGTTTTGCTCAGGGGTCTAGTTTCCTGAATGCGAACGCGATCGCCTACTTTACACTTATTTTCTTCGTCGTGAACTTTATATCGTTGGGTGTTAACCACAATCTTGCCGTACTTGGGGTGAGGAGCGCGGTTTTCTATGGCAACCACCACAGTTTTTTGCATTTTATCGCTCACTACCAAGCCAACTCGTTCTTTAACTGCCATAATCTCCTACTTTTCTTCTTTAGCCGATTGACTTGCTGCCCGTTTGCGTTCTGTTTCTAATGTCAGCAATTGGGCTAGGCGATGTCGAGCCTGTCTGAATTGGTGGGGCTTTTCTAATTGTCTTGTCGCTTTTTGCAAGCGCAACTGAAATAGTTGTCTTTTGATCGCAACAATTTCATCAGAGAGCTTCTCGTCACTTAATTCTCTAGCTTCTGAAATCTTGGGAAGAGGCATAAGCTACTCCTGCTCCTGTGGTTGAAAGCGCACAATAAACTTGGTTTTTATAGGCAGTTTAAATGAAGCCAAACGCATAGCTTCCCGGGCGATTTCTTCAGAAACCCCACCGATTTCAAACAAAATTCGTCCTGGCTTGACTACCGCTACCCAAAACTCTGGATTACCTTTACCGGAACCCATCCGGGTTTCAGCAGGACGCATAGTTACAGGTTTATCAGGAAAAATCCGAATCCAGATTTGTCCACCCCGACGAATATAACGAGTCATTGCCCGACGGGAAGCCTCGATTTGGCGGGAGGTGATCCAAGCAGGTTCTTGTGCTTGGAGTGCAAAATCACCGAAGTTGAGGGTACTACCACGGGTGGCTAGTCCCTCCATCCGTCCGCGCTGTTGTTTGCGGAATTTAGTTCTTCTAGGGCTTAACATGGTTTGTTACTTGTCATTTGTCATTTGTCCTTTGTCATTTGTCATCTGCCATTTCCTAATGACTAATGACTAATGACTAATGACGATTTATCCTTCATTTGAGCGGTCTTCAAATTGCTGGCGACGACGTTGTTGTTGACGACGACGGGGTTCACGATCGCGATCACGGGGATCACGTTCGCGATCGCGGCTTGCTGGTGGTAGTGGTTCTGGTTCCTGTCCAGGAATAATTTCTCCCTTAAACACCCAAACTTTGATGCCCAAAATGCCGTAAACAGTTTTTGCCGTGCAATAAGAGTAGTCAATGTCAGCCCGTAAGGTATGTAAAGGTACTCTACCTTCACGAGTCCACTCTGTCCGGGCAATTTCTGCACCGTTGAGGCGGCCACTGACTTGGATTTTAATACCTTGAACACCAGCACGTTGGGCGCGCTGAATTGATTGCCGCACTACTCGCCGAAAGGAAACCCGGCGTTCCAATTGTTGAGCAATGTATTCGGCAATTAGGTAGGCATCAGCATCAACTCGTTGAACTTCAACTACGTTAATGCGAATTTGGCGATTACTACCCAACAGTCCTTGGAGTCCGGTACGCAAGGATTCTATACCTTGCCCGCCACGCCCTACTACTACACCGGGTCTAGCTGTGCGTACTTCTAAGTCGATTTGGTCGGCTTTGCGCTCAATCCGCACTTCGGAAATTCCGGCGTTGTTTTGAGCAAGTCTACCCAGCTTTTGTTCTATGTATTGACGGAGTTTGTAGTCTTCTTGTAAAAGTTCTGGATAGCGGTCAGGAACAGCAAACCAACGGGATTGATGTTCATGTGTAATACCCAGGCGAAAACCAACTGGATGAATTTTCTGTCCCACGAATGCTTCCTCTAAGATTTCTTACTTTACGTAATTTATTCGTGTAAGCGTGCTTATTTTTCTGGTGCGGCTCCAACGGCCACAGTAATATGACACGTCGGTTTGCGAATTTGGTAAGCTCGACCTTGCGCTCTTGGTTGGAACCGCTTCAACGGCGGCCCTTGATCGGCATAAGCCTGAGTAATCACTAGTTGAGTCCGATCTAACCCAGCGTTGTGTTCAGCATTAGCAGCAGCGCTTCTGAGAACCTTCAATATGGGTTCAGTGGCGCGATAGGGCATGAATTCCAAGATGATTAGCGCTTCTCGGTACGATCGCCCCCGGATTTGATCGAGTACCCGACGCACTTTGTAGGCCGAGATGCGGATAAAACGAGCGATCGCTTTTACTTCAGTAGTATTAGTAGCCATAATTTTCTCCAATTTTGTCATTTGTCATTTGTCATTTGTCACTTGTCTTTAGCTAATGACTAATGACTAATAACTAGTGACTACCTACCCGCTTTTTTGTCGCTTTTTCCATGACCCCTGTAGGTGCGTGTCGGGGCAAATTCACCCAACTTGTGTCCTACCATCTGTTCATTTACAAAAACTGGAACGTGTTGTCGTCCGTTGTGAACAGCAATGGTATGACCTACCATTAGGGGCAAAATTGTTGAAGCTCTTGACCAAGTTTTAATAACTTCTTTTCTGTTGTTGTCGTTGAGCTTTTCAATTTTCTTTAAGAGATGATCCGCAACGAAAGGACCTTTTTTTAGAGAACGACCCATAGTTCAATTTTGGATTTAGGATTTAGGAATTAGGATTTAGAATTTCGGATTTTGGATAATTAGGTGTCCAATCAGGTTTCACAAATTTTCAATGTTCACAAGTAGACCCCAATCTAAAATCCAAAATCTAAAATCTAAAATTCTATGATTCACGACCACCGCGACCGCGTTTAGAAGACTTACGGCGACGACGCACAATGAATTTGCTGCTAAGTTTCTTGCGATTGCGTGTCTTTGCGCCCAATGTGGGTTTACCCCAAGGTGTAACAGGTCCCGATCTACCGATAGGAGCCCTACCCTCACCACCACCATGTGGGTGATCCACTGGGTTCATGACGCTACCTCTAACCTTCGGACGGCGACCTTTCCAACGATTGCGTCCGGCTTTACCTGCACTCAGGTTTCTCGCATCGGTGTTGCCCACTTGCCCAATGGTGGCGTAGCAATCACGCCGAATTAAGCGGACTTCTCCCGATGGCAACTTGAGAGTTACATAATCACCTTCTTTTGCCACAACTTGAGCGCTAGCACCAGCAGCACGCACGATTTGACCACCTTTACCAGGAGTCATTTCTACGTTGTGAACACTAGTACCCAAGGGAATCCGTGATAGAGGTAAAGCATTACCATCTTCAAAGGGGGATTCGGGACCAGAAATAATTATTGTTCCAACTTTCAATCCGTTGGGATGAAGGATGTACCGTTTTTCGCCATCTTGGTAATACAAAAGGGCAATTCGGGCATTGCGGTTAGGATCGTATTCAATTGCGGCGACTTTGGCAGGAATATTATGTTTATCCCTTTTAAAATCGATGATCCGGTAAAGTTGTTTGTGTCCGCCACCCCGACGACGACTGGTAATCCGCCCTGTATTATTCCGACCTTTGGCACGATGCTTGGAGGTCGTTAGGGATTTTTCTGGCTCGGTTTTTGTGATTTCCGCAAAGTCAGAAACTGTAACTTGGCGAGTGCTGGGGGTATAAGGGCGATAAGAACGAGTACCCATAATCTATTTTGGATTTTGGATTTTTGATTTACTTAATTTCGGATTTTGAATTTTGGATTTAATGAGTGTTTAACTAATTGCGACCATCTTTGGTATTTATTCAGTAAACTCCTCAATCTAAAATCTAAAATCTAAAATTCCTAGACTTCTGGGAATAGAACTTGTCTAATCTTGTCTTCATCCCCAGGTGCGACTGTAACAATGGCTCGCTTATATTGGGGCTTATAACCGATAAATTTACCAACGCGCCGCTTTTTACGTGGTGGTAAGGTGGTGTTGACTTTTACAACCTTGACCTGAAATAAGTCTTCGATCGCAGCCTTGATTTCTGGCTTGGATGCCTTTGGAATTACTTCAAAGGTGTACTTATTTTGCTCCATCAAGATAGTCGCCTTCTCGGTGACTATTGGGCGACGTACTAAGTCGGCAAGGTCGCGGGGGTCAAAGCTAGGCACTGTAGACCTCCTGAATTTTTTCTAGGGCTGATGCCGTAACTACAATTTTGTCAGCGTGCAGTAAATCAAAAACATTTAACTGGTCGGCTGCAATTAGTTTTAAATTTTCAATGTTGCGGGCTGATAAATAAACATTATCTGTATCCGCAATTTCAGACAAAATTAACAGTGCCTTGCTTTCTGGTACTACTCCCCAACGGGCAAGTGCTGCCACTAAGTCTTTAGTCTTCGGGCGAGATAGTTCGGTGCTAAATTCTTCTACTACGATCAAGTCGTCAATACGACCGACAAATGCTGTCCGCAGTGCTAAACGTCGCTCTTTGCGGTTCAACTTCAGGTCAAAGTCTCTAGGCTTTGGCCCAAAGATCACACCACCACCACGCCACAATGGTGAACGAATAGACCCTGCACGAGCGCGACCAGTACCTTTTTGTCGCCAAGGTTTACGGCCACCGCCTCTGACTTCAGCACGAGTTTTTGTGCTGGCATTTCCTTGACGAGCATTAGTCAATTGCCGTACTAAGGCGCGGTGTACGATATGAGACGCTGTTTCTTCTTTGGCAACGCGCAACTCGAAGGTCGTCTCGCCGACCTGTTCTCCTTGCCAATTTTTAACTACGCTTTCAACCATCTTTGTTATTTGTCCTTTGTCTCTTGTCATTTGTCATTGGTCTTTTGCCATTTGTCTTTAGCCAATGACTTTTGACTAATGACTGTTGACTAATGACTTTTGACTATCCCACTACTTTTGCAGGTACAACACTTACTAGAGCGCCTGGTTTACCAGGAATTGCTCCCTTGATTAGCAATAAATTGCGTTCTGCATCAACTCGCACTATGGTCAGCTTACGGATTGTGATGCGTTTACCACCTAAACGTCCTGCCATCCGCTTACCTGGATAGACACGACCTGGTGTTGTACCAGCACCAATAGAACCTGGCGCTCTGTGGTTTTTGGAACCGTGTGACATGGGCCCACGACCAAAGTTGTTGCGCTTCTGGTTTCCTGCAAAACCGCGACCGATGCTTGTGCCGACTACATCGACAATTTGACCCGCACTAAAAATATCTGCTTTAATCTGTTGACCTAAAGCATAATCACTAGAACTATCAGTGTGATATTCATTTAGGTGACGCAATGCTGGGGCAGATGATTTAGCCAAATGACCCAGTAGTGGTCTGTTTAGTGCCTTTGGTTTAACTTCGCCAAAACCAACTTGGATGGCAAAGTAACCGTCGGTTTGTTTCGTTTTAACTTGTGTAACAGTGCATGGCCCTGCTTGAATGACAGTCACAGGAATAGCTACTCCTGCTTCGTCAAATATTTGGGTCATGCCCAGCTTGGTGCCGAGAATACCTACAGACACAGTAACTGGTTCTCCTTTCTACTTGCTGACCTTGGAATTGGACTCTAGAGGACACGCTTTGTACGCATCAGTTTAGGCTGAGTTAGCCTGCGAAATTTGGAATGGTTTCAGTAAACCAGTCCAAATACTTTGGGACACAACAAACCGTGTCCGTACTGCTTGGTGAATCTGTTTAGCTTCACTCAATAGATCACCAGAACAGCTACAATTCTCTTCCGTTTGGGAAGGAGTAACTTCTGGAATCAATGCAAGGCGCTACAGCTTGAAGCTGTGTGCAGCAATGCTTTCGTCCAAGCAATTGCTCTGGCACTTTCTGGAGGCAGCGCTGTCGGCGGGTTTTCCGATTGGTATACGCCCTAATGACGGTTTCCCGGAGTTTGGCTACTGCCGTGTTGCAGTTGGACTTAAGCGGTCTTTACCGCCCAGTATCCGTTAACTGAGACTGACGTAATGCCATGAAACCAACATTGCTGCTCAGTTTTACTTCCCTAAATACCTTAAACTATTGTTTAAGATTTCGCCTGCTTTTTCAGAGGCACAGGAGCAAATTCACTCTGGAGCTTAGGATTGGCTTTGATTGTTCATCCATAAGCTCCAATGTTGACCTGAAAGCTTTCTTAGTTTACCAGTCTATGATCAATCTGAGTTATATTATCCAATTTGGATTAAATTATCAGCTCTTAATGCTAACACTACCTCAGAATGACAGTAAAAAGTTTATCTAATTTGCGTGTTTGGTCACAATCTAATAATATAAATTATTTATTTATGTTTGTCCAGTAATTTATAGAGTTATTTTTAGGGAGTAGGGGAGGCAGGGGGAGCAGGGGACAAGGGGACAAGGGGACAAGAGGTGAGAACTTGAAACAAGTCTTTCTCCTTGTCCCCAAGTCCTCTTCCCAATTCCCAATGCCCCATTCCCAATTCCCGAAGAAAATGCTTTTAATCTATCAGTTCAGGGTAAATAATAGAGATATCTAAGTGGGATACGACGAAAATCTATGGCACTAATTACCACTGGCAACGGTTTAATCCGCGATCTGGAAAAATTTGGCGCTCTTGGAGTGTATGTACCTCTGGAAGGGGGTTATGAAGGTAGATATCAGCGCCGACTACGCGCTGCTGGATATACCACCCTCCACATTACTGCCAAGGGACTAGGCGACGTAGCTGCCTATCTCACAAGAATTCATGGAGTCAGACCTCCTCATCTTGGAAAAAAAAGCACTGGTAGCGGTGCGGCAGTAGGTCAGGTGTACTATTTGCCACCAATTCTCAATTCTCATCTAGAACAGCTACCACCAAAGTCAAAGGGGCTGGTTTTGTGGATTATTGAAGGGCATATTCTTTCCAATGAGGAACTTGAGTATTTAACGAATTTGCCTCAGCTAGAACCACGAGTGAAAGTAGTAATTGAGAGAGGTGGCGATCGCGCCTTCCGTTGGACTTCTCTAGAAAAAACTCTGTTAGCTAGTTAGTCCTTTGTCATTAGTCATTAGTCATTGAGTTATAAGCAAATGACTAATGACTTAATTCAATCAGCATTTCAATAATGCTGAGTCGAAAAGCACAAGATGCAAATAATCGGCGGGAAGTCTGGTAAATAAATGCTGTATCTAGACGAATTTGCTTAACGCCTATCTGATGAAGGGTACGTCAGCTTTTGTTGCGGGGTGAATCAACAGAATTTCTGGAAATTGTTGCAGAAACGGTAGAAGTGGTCATCTGAAATGGTTGTAAGATTTAGAGACTACGGCAAAAGGCTTTCTGATTTTGAGGGAGAAATTTTAGTTCGCTGCCCACAATGCAATCGCACTGCCAAAATATTGACTGTAAACTCTGAACAATCAAATCCCAGTTCAATCAAAAGAATTACCTGTCAGCACTGTAGCTATACAAAACAACAGCCAAAGAATGGGCAGCGAAAAGCCGCATTGCTGTTGTGGCAAAACAATTACAAGGCTAAAAGCAATTCTAGCTATGGAATATTAGACCATTTTTTTGGCTTACCTTTGTGGTTACAAATCTCCTGTTGTGGTCAGGTGCTATGGGCGTATAATGAAGCACATTTGAACTTCTTGGAAAGCTATGTTCAATCAAGGTTGCGAGAACGTTTGACTGATGACACATTAGGCTGGCACAATGGCAGTCTTGCCAGTCGCCTACCCCGATGGATAAAGTTGACGCAGCATCGAGAAAAAGTTTTACAGAAAATTCAACAATTAAAACAGAGGTTGTAATTAAGGTTTTAATCCTGCTGGTGAGCGAATTTATAACCACCCCACAGAGAAACAGCGATCACTAGCAAAAATAAACAATATGTTATAATCAATAAAACTTAAAATCAATTAAAATATAATCAGTATAAAGAGTCATAACTAATAACAATTTCTTAACGACCCAATATAGACAAAATACTTACCAATTATTCAAATAAAAACAAAAAACGATAAAGTTGAAACTCTGGACAAATAATGTAAGTTGACAAGAACAAATTCAAGTATTTTCAGCAACGTAAAACTAATATTAGTTTGTAGTAAGGGCTTTAAGCATATTTTTAGAGCTAGAGCCGCTTATTAACAACCTTTATTTATTGATGCACAGTAAGTTATCTAGATAAGTTGCTGTTTTTCTCGTTTAAAAAAGATATCGCACAGAAAATTGCAGCCAATTACAGTCAAGACTAGGCATACTGAAAAGAGAGAGAAAACTTTAGACAACTCCCTGCAAAATCGACGTGAAGGTGATTAAGCAAAAATGAGACGTAAACCAACTGGTAGATCGGCTACTACTTCTAAATCCTCTATTTTCCAATCCCCTATGTTTAACCTCTTCACCATCGCAATTATGGGAGGGGTGTTGATTCTGGGAATTGGGATTGGCATTGCTTTTAGTTCTACAACCACGTTAGCCCCATCAAATGTGGCTTCCCGTGAATTTATTGACACCAAAGCACCAAACCCTGAGATTTGTGTGCAGTACGGAGCTAGCGCGATGGTGATGGACGCTAGACTGTTCGTTACTCTCAACCCTTTTAATGTTTATGTTGCCCAGCCGAGTATGCGTCCTGGATGTGTGATCCGACAAAATAACTGGGCGCTTTTAGAGCAACGTAAGCTAGTGACATCGGATCAGGTTAGAGATTGCAAAAATCGCCTGAACACCTTTGGATTCACAGGTAACTTGGACAGTGGTCAACCTGATATTAGGTGTATATATCAGAACGAAGCCGCTCAAAACTTCTTTACGGCTCAACCAGGGGCAGTTGGAACACCTCAAGAAACGGATAGATTTTGATTTGGGCATTGGGCATAGGGCATGGGGCATTGGGCATAGGGCAAAACAGTTCCGAGTGCTGATTTAGAAGTGAGGAATTATTTTCCTTGTCCCCTTCCTCATCTCCCTTATTCTCCTTGTATCCCCAGTCCCTGGCGATCGCATCTTCAAAATCAGATTACTCGTACTCATCACGTATAATGGTCAAACCTAAAGCTTTGTAGGCACTCAACATATTATTAGATACCGTAGGTGCTGTTACTAGGTAAGTCAGAGCATGAATAGACTCCACTAGATAAGGAGCAGCCGTGTCTAATTTTTCTGCTGTCACTAATCCGACTACCTCAGCCGAGCCAGCAATCATGGCTCGTTTGACGTGCGCTTCGTCGAGGTTAGGTACACTAATCCCAACTTCTGGATGTAAACTGCAAACTCCCAACATACACAAATCTGCACGAATCATCCGTAAAGTCTCAATTGTGACAGTACCCACGTTCACCAAAGCTTTTTTGTAGAGTTGTCCACCTAACATCACAACCTCTATGTGGGGATGTTCTGCTAAAGCAACTGCTATTGGCGGACTATTTGTGATGACTGTTGCGTGCAAATCTAGGGGCAAATGACGGGTTACTTGGAGAGTTGTTGTACCTCCATCTAAAATCACCACCTGTCCCGTACAAACTAATTTTGCTGCTGTCCGAGCGATCGCTTCCTTTTCTTTTGGCGCTTGCTTTTGGCGATCGGCATAACTAGCGGTGGCTGGAGATTTGAGAAGCGCTCCCCCATGAACGCGTTGCAATAGTCCAGTTTCTGCCAGTTCTCGCAAGTCCCGCCGAATCGTATCCTCAGAAACCTTTAGAACAGCGCTAAGTTCTGTCGAAAGTACCTTTTTATCACGACGCAGAATTTCTAAGATGAATTGTCGTCGTTCAGCAGTTAACATAATTAATTTTCCTGAAGATGCGTTTTTGACCTTGAAATTGCACGTTTGTGAGTTTATACTTATTGATATGCAAGTTTTTGTACGGTAATCCGTAACTTCAATTGAATTCAAGCGCATTCATGCACAATCGAATGTATTGATTTTGGCATTTGATGAAATCACTCGGAACCATTGTGGTTCCAAGTGGTTGACTTGAACTTGGATAATTGTTGCCCAATGGGGGTTTTAACAATTTTTTTGTAGTGCGATCGCGCGTCCCATCTGTTCAAATTGTTTTTTATTCAATCAATAAACCATGACTATTATTAATACCCAATTTCCGATTGATCTCGGTGCTTACCAATTTTTAGCGCTCAATCCAGCAAATTCCAGCCTTACCGCCCAACAGCGAGAGACTCTCAAAGCGAATATTCAACTCTGCCGAGATGCGATCGTCTTTTTTACAGCAACTGGCGCTGCTAGCGGAGTCGGCGGTCATACTGGGGGGCCTTATGATACAGTGCCAGAGGTGATGATCCTTGATGCCTTTTTCCGGGGGGCATCAGAGCAATTTGTACCGATTTTCTTTGATGAAGCAGGACATCGAGTCGCTACCCAATATTTAATGGCAACGTTGCATGGTGACTTGCCTGCCGAGCAACTTTTACATTATCGGCAAGCACATTCCCATTTACCAGGACACCCCGAACTAGGGCTAACTCCTGGTGTGAAATTTAGTTCTGGCCGCTTGGGTCATGTTTGGCCTTACATCAATGGTGTGGCAATGGCAAATCCAGGCAAGGCTGTTTTCTGCCTCGGTTCTGATGGATCGCAGCAAGAAGGAAACGATGCTGAAGCTGCTCGCTTGGCTGTTGCTCAACATCTTAACGTCAAGCTGATCATTGATGACAATGATGTAACGATCGCTGGACATCCTTCTAAATATTTACCTGGTTTCAGCGTCGCCAAAACCTTAGAAGGGCACGGTTTAAAAGTACTTCAAGGAGATGGAGAAGACTTAGACGATTTATACCGTCGCCTTTGTGAAGCTGTGAATACTCCCGGAGCGATCGCTATTATCAATAAACGCCCGATGTGCCCTGGTATTGAAGGTTTAGAAGGTTCCACTCATGGTCATGATGTAATTTCTGTAGATTTAGCAGTTAAGTATTTAGAATCTCGTGGACAAACTGCGGCTGTCGAATACCTTAAAAGTATTGATAAACCCAAGCAAACATATACATTTCTGGGTTCCAGTGACAAATGGGGCGCTAACCGCAATGTGTTTGGTGAAGCCGTGGTGGGTGTCCTCAGTCGCATGAGTGAGGCGGAGCGTAAAGAAAAAGTGAAGGTCATTGATAGTGACTTAGAAGGCTCCTGCGGTTTGAAGAAAATTCACGATACATACCCGGAAATATTTATTCCCTCCGGCATCATGGAACGGAGCAACTTCTCTGCTGCGGCTGGATTTGGGATGGAGAAGGGCAAGCAAGGTATTTTTGCCACCTTCAGTGCCTTCTTAGAAATGTGTATCTCAGAAATCACAATGGCACGGCTGAACTATTCCAATGTTCTGTGCCACTTTTCCCATGCGGGTATAGATGACATGGCAGATAACACCTGCCATTTCGGTTTGAACAATATGTTTGCCGACAACGGCTTGGATGATGGCTACGAAACACAGCTGTACTTCCCAGCAGATGTTAATCAAATGACAGCTTGTGTAGAAGCTATATTCTTTGAGCCTGGACTGCGGTTTATTTTCTCCACCCGTTCCAAAGTCCCCAATATTCAGGACAGCAACGGCAATGACTTATTTGGAAGTGGGTACAAATTTGTTCCCGGTAAAGATGAGATTGTACGAGAGGGAACGCAAGGTTATATCATCAGTTTTGGCGATGCTCTCTACCGTGCCGTTGATGCTGTAGAGCGTCTTAAGCAAGAAGGGTTAGACGTTGGTTTAATTAATAAACCAACTTTAAACGTTATTGATGAAGAAATGATTACCAAAATTGGTAACGCTCCTTTTGTCCTTGTAGTAGAAGCCTTCAACCGTCGCACTGGCTTAGGCAGCCGTTTCGGTTCTTGGCTGCTAGAGCGCGGGTTGACTCCCAAATATGCTCATCTTGGAACTCATAAAGAAGGTTGCGGTGGTTTGTGGGAACAGTACCCATATCAAGGTATCGATCCAGTGAGCATTATCAACAAGGTGAAGGAGTTAGTTGGAGGACAGTAATAGCTAGAAGCACAACATTACTAGGGCATGGCGCATTGGTTCAATTTTCCATGCCCAATGCCCAATGCCCAATTATTATTTAGTTTTGGGTAAAGGTTGGCCAAACTCGATTACCTGGGGATTGGAAGCATTGGGGATTGTTGGAACTGGAAATTCTGACGTAACAGAAGGAGGAATGCTATTTAAGTTACCGGGTTGATTTGGGAAAGAAGGAGGGGGAAGAATCAAAGCAGGTTGTTGAGAGGAGGTATTCGGATTTAGGGGAGGTACGGTAACAAAAGGCTGCCCTGAGTTATTAGTAATTGTTGTGGGCAGGTCATTTGATATAGGCGGAACTGTGAGTAAGGGCGCTTGTAGATTAGTAGTGGTTACGGGTAGGTTACTAGACGGCTGTGACTTATACGGTGTTTGAGGTTGTTTCTTGGGTGAAGGTGCAGAGTTTCCTGGTTTCGCGGCAGTAGTTTTACCAGAACTAACGGGACGTAATACCCAGCGAGTGGAGTTTTTTCGGGAAACTGGTTGTAGTTGTACCTGTTTAGGATTAAAAGTAGTCCCTGGCGCTAAATCTAAGACAATGCGTGTGTCATTTGCATTCAGTTGAGAAACGCGAATGCTTTTGATTGCTCCAGAATAATTTTGTTGTGTGGTAACTTTGCCCAACTTGGTATTCGGTAAATCTACAACAAGCCGAGAGGGTTGGGCTAAGTAGAAATAACGGGGGGTTGTGCCTGCTGAAAGGTTGATTTCGAGTTGCTGTGTTTTTGGGGAAAAACGCCAATTATCTAGCTTTGCTACTGGTGTAGCAGCAGTAGTACAAGTTTCAAGGGCGATCGCTGCACAAAAGCCCAATAAACTGATGTTAAATATCTGCTTGCGCCATTGGCAAAATTGCCTAGTCTTTAGTCCCTGATCCATTCTTTTTATCTGCTCCATAAAACCCATACAATGCGCTCACATTGCTGTTTACTTGGTGCTTTAAATCCCTAGACGCGATTAATCGCGTCTCTACCCACCCCCAAATTCAATTAGCTTTTTCGGGCACAGCAGTAAATTTTAGGGTTTGTGGAATGCCATTTACGCTTAATTGACCTGTCATATTACCTTTATCCACAAGTTGCATTTGAATTGTCACTGAATTCAGAGGATCGTTTTGAGGGCGAGGAATATTACAAAGGATTGATCTACCAACTTTTCCAGATAAATTTAACTGTTGATTTCTGAATATGCCTGCCAGAGAGTGCTTTTCGTCAGTATCGGCGTTAGCGTTTGCCGGTAATACAGAGGCATTTAAGTAAATACCCGACTGCTGAATGTTTAACGTTAGAGTATCCGATTTTTCACAGTTCGGCAAATTCTCTGACAGGGTTAGACGATACCTACCGTTCACTGGTGGAGGAGCCTTAAGATTGTTTTCCCCGTAAACGCTTACAGTTTTAAACAACAGTAGTACTGAACTTATGGCTACACCGTAAAAAGCCAAAGATTTGAACTTGAAGTGATTCATAAATTCAATTCCTCAATGTTGGCTCTTGACTACTAACTTCAGGCAGCATAGAGGCAAGGTGAGCGGTAACTTGACTGTAGCGGCGGGTAATCAACAGGGAAGAACGACATTGGATAGCTAGTTGATCTGTATATCTTCCCAAGGTTTGGCGTTCGATACCCCAAGTGCGGCTGGTGCCCGCAATAGTTAAGTCAACACCTTCTGAGGCTTGAATTACAGCTTGGATTGGTTCTGGGGCTTCGACAATTTTAATTTGAATGCGATCGCGTACACTGGTGGGCAACTGCTCCATCATCGTGTGCAGTTCGTAAGTCAATTCTTCTCTAGTGTGATTTGCTGCTATCTGTAATATTTGCAACATACAAGTCTCACGATTGATTAGCAGTCTTAAAGCTAGTATTAGTGCTAAATCATCATGAATATTTGCAGAATAAGGTACAAGTAAACTCTCTAATCGCTCTTTACCTTTGTCTACAAATACTGCTACATCTACTGGGGCGGTGGTAAGTATTTGTCCGACTCGTCCACCTAAACGATTACTACTAAAAGCTGGCCGATGCCAGCCTACAAGAATTAGATCAACTTGTTCTAATGTGGCAATCTGTGCTGTTTCGCGAGCAACGTTGCTGGAGATGCGAACGATAGGATGCACACAAGAACGAGTTTCTGACGGTTCGAGAGTATTAATTAATTCTTCTAGTTGCTGGCGGCGCTGGGCGATTAATCGGTCTGCTTCAACTGGGGTACTTTCAAAGGCATAATCTTCTTGAAATTCAATCAGGCTAAGGGGGTTAACAATGGCAGGATATCGGTAACTGAGAGCGACACCGACGGCGGGCTGTGCCAAGGCTACTGCCAACTGTACTAAACCTTTTTGGGTACTTGGATTAGCCACTGGCACCAAAATTCGGAAAGGATGAGGGTAAGTTTCACCTTCAGCAGAGGTATCTATACCTGTTTCTGCTTCCAACTCCGGTTCCACCATATCTAACCGGATCAGCTTCTTCGGATATGTCCATTCCAGCAATGGCGAGGTCATGAATGTAGTTACCAATGCCATAATTACCAGCATGGTAAATATTAAAGGGGAAATTACCCCTAACTCTAGACCAATGTTTAGTACTATCAGTTCGGTTAAGCCGCGAGTATTCATTAACCAACCAAGTGCCGAGGCTTCCCGTTTACTAATGCCACTGACACGCGCTGCGACATAAGTGCCAACATATTTGCCTGCGATCGCAACTCCTAAAACTAACGCACACAAAAGCCACAATTCTGGACGGTTGAGCAAACCAATCTGTGTCTTTAAGCCACTGTAGGCAAAAAATATCGGCAGCAAGAATATCAAAACAAAATCTTCGGTTTTTATTGCCAATTCCCGGACTAAATCTTCATTTTTGGGCATTGCTGCTCCCAGTAAAAATGCCCCAAAAATTAAGTGAATACCAATTAGTTCGGTAATTAATGCCGACGCAACCACAGCCATATAAATCCCAGCTAGCAGCAATTGGCTGAGTCGTCCCGCACGAAGATAGTGTCTGGCAAGGCGTTGCAGGAACCAACGTCCCGCCGTCAACATCAAGCCGATGTAAACTATGCTGGCGATAATTGTGGGTATCGCACCAGCAAAGTCACCAGTTCGAGCAACTGCGATCGCTACTGCCAAGAGACACCAAGCTGTTACATCGTCTACGGCTGCACAAGTTAACGCCAAGGTTCCTAAACGCGTTCCTTGTAAATTGTTTTCAGTAATGATTCGCGCTAACACTGGAAAGGCAGTAATCGACATTGCCGCCCCCAAAAACAAGGCAAAGGCAGTGAAGGATACACTTGCATTAGAAACTAGGGGATAAAGAATCGCAGCTAGCAATGTTCCCAAGGAAAACGGCACTAAAATGCTGACATGAGAAGTTAAAACAGCTACTTCTAATTGCCCACTAAGATATTTTGGATTTAGTTCTAGCCCAATCAGAAACATGAAAAATATTAGTCCCACCTGAGACAAAACATTTAAAAAAGGAATAGTTTCTGGTGGAAACAAGGTAACTGCTAAATGGGGGGCAACTAAACCAAATAAAGATGGGCCGAGCATAATCCCGGCAACAATCTCACCAATTACCAAAGGTTGCTTAATAGAACGGAATGCTAGCCCTACTAACCGTGAAAGTCCAATAATAATCAGTACTTCAACCAGAACGAGAATAACTATGTGCATGGTTTCCTCACAATTAACTATCTGGTTTCTCTAAGATGAATCTTTAAAGGGTCTGAAAATGCAAGTTGATTAGATACAACCAAGATTAATTTGCCCTTAGTTGTAATGTCAATTACTGAGAGGATGCACTTGAATAGTTGAAAAATGAATTTTGATGATTTTAGGAGATAAATTTAGAATAACTGCCGAATTGCCGATACAAACAAATAGATAATTGAGATTGGTTTCGTAGTATTCATTAAAAGCGGGCACAAACAAATTAGCCGTTATAGCTTAGAGTCTAAGCGGATAATTTTACCCAACTCCTATGTAATTAATATCAGTTAATTGGTACTTAATTTTATATTTGTCTTTGCTTATGCAGAAGACTTATCATAGCTTGTACCATGCAATAAAAAGGCAATTAGTGGTGATGCCATGAGTGTAGTAATGACTGCCATAATAACCATTATAGTGAATAAAGTCGGGGTAATTATACCTTGCTCAAGACCAATATTAAGGATGATTAACTCCATCAAACCACGAGCATTCATAAGAGCGCCAATAGTTGCAGATTCACGCCAATTTTCCCCGGCTAACCTTGCAGCCAACATACAAGCAACACCTTTACCAAGAATTGCGATCGCAATAATTAACAGCGTAATTCCCCACAAAGTAGGCGTGTTTACCAATCCAATTTGAGTGTTCAGTCCAGAGAAGACAAAAAATATCGGTAGCAAAAAAGAAGTAGTTAAAAACTCAGTATATTGGCGAATTTGTTGGGCAAATTCTCCGCGTGGTGTTACTGCTCCCAGCACGAAAGCACCGAATATTGCATAGATGCCTGTAATATCGGTAAACCATGCACAAAACATCAAAATTATCAACATCAAAGTCAGAGTTTGTCTGTTCACACCTGCATCGCGTTTTGTCATCCGTGTGAACGCTCTCAGTAGAGGTTGACCAAGAAAAATTGCAAATAGCACGTAGCAAATGCCACCACCAATTGCTAATATGGCAATGTTCAGAGAATTTTTCACGCTAGCAAGGACGATCGCTAGCAAACACCAAGCAACTGCATCATCTACCGATGCTGCACCTAAAGCCAAAGTACCGAAGCGGGTTTGTGCAAGACCGCGTTCGTAAAGAATGCGAGCTAACATGGGAAATGCTGTAATTGTCATCGACGCACCCAGATACAAAGCGGCTGACCAAGGCATTACCTTTGGTTGAAAGAAATCGCCATTATGATAAAACCAAAAAGATGCGATCGCTCCTAAAATAAAAGGAGTGATAATTCCAGCCGCAGATAGCAGACTTGCACTTTTGATATGATGTTTTAAGAGTTTAGTGTTGAACTCTAAACCAATCAAAAACATATAAATTACCAACCCAATCTGGCTGATAGCATATAAAATCGACATCGATGGATTGGGTATCTTGAGTCCTACAGCAGTGATGATGGGAAGCTTAGGAAAAAGCCATTGCTGAAAATCCGGTGCAATCAATCCCAAGAGTGATGGCCCTAGCATTACACCTGCAATCATTTCGCAAACAACATCGGTTTGACCAAGATAGCGCCGTCCTAAAATCGTGACGATGCGACAAGTGACTAGAATAACTGTAAGTTGCAAAAATAGCTGAATAACCAGATCAAAATTTGACATTGCACTTCCTTAATATGCGTCTCTGCATTGAAAAATATTTTCAGACTCCAAAGCTTGTCCTGTTTTTCTCATAGATGACTACATCAGCACAAGTGCTAATTTTAGAAATATTAAGATAGCTGCTTTTAATTTGATAGCAACTGCCCTATTGTTCGTAAAAACGGATACAACTTTGTATCAATACAACATATTGCATCCAAACTGAAACCGCCACATACAGCAGATTGCAACTTTATAAGGTACAGATGATTTTAAGGGCACAGTACTGCTGTGCCCCTATCTGTGTACTTCATTTACCTGAAAAACGCTGTATTAGTTAATTTTTACAAACCGATGTATTTGCATAACAATAACATTTATGCAATAACTCTCTAAAACTCTTATTCCTTCTCTACAAGACCCTATGCAATTTACAACCACTCACCACCCCGAAAACGCCAACGAAGGAAAATAATTCGCATTAGGCTTTGTGAACTAATAAAAACTGCTAGCCACACGATGCTATAGTGCAGCAGAAAAACTGTTAACGGTAATTCTTCTTTTGGTAAAGGTATTGGTAAAAAGCCAAATAGTTTTACTCCACAGAACACAAATACTAATTCCCATATACCAGCTAAAAGTTGATAAGCTGCGGGCCAATCCCTATCCCATCGGGATTTTTGGAGATAGTTATAAAGCACATCCCAACCTAAGCCAAATATGGCTACATAAAGAAGTATCCAAAAATAAACTGAGTTAGCACCAGGGCCAATCCAACCCATTGCAAAAGGCAAAGATACAAGTACACCCACAGTTGCAAGTAATAATAATCGAGTTTGCCAACGACCAAATAAAGTTGGTGTCATAGGAGTGCTGAGTTAGGAGTAATGAGTTAGGAGTAATGAGTTAGGAGTAATGAATAATATAGAGAAATTAGGGTTTTTATAGATAGATTTTGACTCGCTTCATTAAAAAATTAGGAAGATTGTGGTGCTTTTTGCGAAGATGGCAAATATGACAATCTTGGCTAATTTCAAAGCACCAACATATCTATATTAATTAGGATTGTTTAAGATGATAATTAAATTGAGAATGGTAAGCTGCATTGGCAAAGCCTACTGAATGTATCGCATCCCAATTTATCACATCTTCTAACAAAGCTTGATAACCAAGTGTATTGGGATGAAGACCATCTTCACTTAAACGTTTGAGCCGCCAATTTTCACCGCGTTCCATCCATTGCTCAAAAATATCTAAATAGGGAATCTGCCGTTTGGTACAAGCAAGTCGAGTTGCTTCTTTGTAGCGGTACTGATCGATATGATTATAGTAAAAACAATCTAAAAATGGCATCTTGGCTTCATCTACTGGCACCATGCCCACAAATAACACAGGACAGAGTTGCTGTGCTAAATCTAGCAGAGAAGCAATTTCTTTTTCAAACAATGTAAAATCTGTATAACTGCGACCATCGGGACGTGCTAACCGCGCTGAGTCATTCACACCTACAGATAAAATAATCAAGTCGGGGACACGATTTCGCAATTCACCCCGGTGGCGAAATTCTACTTCTAACCTTTGGGCTACTTGTTGCGTGCGATCGCCTCTTACCCCTAAATTATAAAGAACATGACCGGCACTGTCCGGCAACATCCACCATCGCCGTAGTTGCTCGATCCAGCCTCCTTTTTCCGGGTCGCCGAATCCATAAATTAAGCTGTCCCCCAGTGCGACAATCTTCATTGACTGAAAGTGATTTGGTGGTACAGACAGCTGCATTGAGGAAGAAGCTAGAAATGTGTGCATTTAACAACTATATTTTATATCTTTACAAGATTCTATACATTTCTATACCATAGATGGCTATCTTTAGTGTGCAAGCATCTATTTGTTGATATGGTTGCAAGGTTAATATTGCCGTAGTTGAGGGTCTGAAAGCCAAGTGTCGAGTTTAGAACTTGAAATAGCCGAGGTATTGCACAAATCATTGATAAGCTGTTATGCAAATAAGATTGCACATCAACTGGTGAGGTTGTCCTTTGTCCTTGGCAAACAATGACTAATGACTAATGACGGTCTACACGGAAAATATTGCAATATGTAGGCGCGTTAGCTTACTGATGAATATGAAGTTGAGGAAGTGTGAGAAAATTGGCTAGAGTTTTTACAGCAAAAACGAATCGCCTTAGAAATCCATTACAGTCTCTATCATTCCAACTTTCGAGACTGGCTAGGTAGACAGCAAATAAAACTCATAAAAAATTTCCCTAACCCTCTCAATTTACTAAGAAGATTAGGGACTTAAGAATGGAGCTAAGCGGATTCGAACCGCTGACCCCCTCAATGCCATTGAGGTGCGCTACCAACTGCGCTATAACCCCTTAAAATCCATTATACATAATCACTTAATTTTAGCACTTTGTCAAGCTTTTTATGAAAACTAAATTTTAAATATCTCCTCTACCACTAGACACTCACAACGACACTTGCAACAAGTAGGTCATACAGTGCCCCATCAAAAAGTAAACTACTAACATGGCAGCAGCAGCCAGGGCAACCAATGTACCAGCCAACATGAGGGAAAATTCTTTACTCTCGTAGGCTTTTTCCATTAAGTGCAGCGACCACGCTACCAAAGCTACATCAAAAAGTAAAATAGGAAGCAACATATTTTTTAATATTTGTTAATACTTGTAAAATAATATTAACACCCTTTTTAAGAAGTGTGTCTAACCTCAGATAGATGTCATTAACAGGTGATTTGTGGGTCAAGATAATGTTCTTACTGGCACATTGCGATCGCGTAAATAATTTTTGATTTCTGCTACGCTTAATTGCCCGTAATGTAATAGCGATGCCAATAGTGCTGCTTCCGCTTTGCCTTCAGTTAAAGCTGTGTAAATATGTTCACAATTACCTGCACCACCAGAAGCAATGACTGGAATTTCTACAGCGTTTGCAATAGCCCGTGTAATCTCGATGTCATATCCGGCTTGGGTTCCATCCGCATCCATACTTGTTACTAGAAGTTCTCCAGCACCGCGTTTCTCAACTTCCTGTGCCCACAATAGAGCATCTAAGCCTGTATTTTCCCTGCCACCCCGTACATACACATCCCAACCTGGATTTTCCGGGTTATTTCTGCGTCTAGCATCAATTGCAACAACTATGCACTGATTACCAAAGCGATCGCTTGCCCGATTAATCAAGTCGGGATCACGTACCGCCGCAGAATTAATACTAACCTTATCTGCGCCGGCTCGTAACAAAGCTTTAACATTTTCTAAGGATTGAATGCCACCACCCACAGTTAATGGAATAAAGACCTGTTCGGCAGTCCGGTAGACCACATCTAAAATAGTAGCTCGGTCTTCATGAGTAGCTGTAATATCCAGAAATACTAACTCATCAGCACCGGCTTCGTTGTAAACCTTGGCCAACTCTACCGGATCGCCTGCATCTTGGAGATTGACAAAGTTAACTCCTTTTACAACCCGTCCCGCCTTCACATCTAAGCACGGTAAGATTCTTTTAGATAACATAATAACTTTTGTACTTCTGGGTAATTGACCGGAATTTAAATTTTAAATTGGCGCGGGTATTTCCAAACGAAAATTTTCACGTATTGGGTATGGGGCATTGGGAATTGAAAAGAGGCAGAGGGGCGGGGTGCGAGGGGCAGAGGGGAAAACTATTTTCCCTTGCTCTCTGCTCCCTTACTCCCCTGCTCCCTTACTCCCCTGCTCCCCTGCCTCCCCACTTTCTAGTCCCCTTAAAAGTTGATAGCTGAATTATGGCGATAATCTCCTCGAAAAAACAGCCTCCAGAACCCAACGGAGAACCAAAGCAGCGTCGGGAGTCGGCGAAAGCACCATCCACAGAAAATATTTTGAAGCCTGAAGCTGCTATTGATGAACAAGAACAACAGGAAGAAGGTATTCGGCCGCACCGATTTGCCGATTACATTGGACAAAAAGATTTAAAGGATGTGCTAGATATTGCCATCAAAGCAGCCAAGTCTCGTGGTGAGGTGCTGGATCACTTACTGCTGTATGGACCGCCAGGATTGGGCAAAACCACAATGGCAATGATTTTAGCATCGGAAATGGGGGTAAATTACAAAATTACCAGTGCGCCAGCCCTAGAACGTCCACGAGATATTGTTGGGCTACTGGTGAACATGAAGCCAGGGGATATCTTATTTGTGGATGAAATTCATCGCCTCTCGCGGATGACGGAAGAAATTCTGTATCCAGCAATGGAAGATTATCGCTTAGATATTACCATTGGTAAGGGTTCCAGCGCTCGGATTAGAAGTTTGCCGCTATCAAAGTTTACCTTAGTGGGTGCTACAACCCGTGTGGGTGCTTTAACTTCACCACTGCGCGATCGCTTCGGCTTAATTCAAAAACTCCGATTTTACGAAGTTGACGAACTGACTCAAATTGTACTGCGAACCGCTCAATTACTCAAAACCCCTATTACACAAGATGGTGCTACAGAAATTGCCCGTCGTTCACGCGGAACGCCACGGATTGCAAATAGGCTACTAAAACGGGTACGTGATTATGCGGAAGTAAAAATATCTGGGGAGATTAATGAAATCATCGCATCTGAAGCATTGCAACTATTCCAAGTAGATCCTTGCGGTTTAGATTGGACAGATCGCCAGATGCTAAGTGTGATAATTGAACAATTTAACGGTGGGCCAGTAGGTTTAGAAACAATGGCAGCAGCCACAGGTGAAGATACCCAAACAATTGAAGAGGTGTACGAACCTTACCTCATGCAAATTGGGTATTTAACTCGGACTCATCGTGGAAGGATGGCGACTAAGGCAGCATATAAGCATTTGGGATTCACGCCGCCTAATGAACAGTTGTCATTATTGTAATTACGGGGATTGGGCATTGATACTCGTAAATGAGTCTTTGAACTCCTTTAATGAGCCTTTGAACTCCATTCCTCTGCTCAATGACAAATGACAAATGACAAAGAACAAATTAGGTAAACCTAGATGATTAAGTTGATTGGTATTTTTCTCAGTCTGTTACTCGTGTTTGGCTGGGGTACACCAGTTATGGCACAATCTCAACCGCCCATTACTCAAGAACAGTTAAAACAAGGCGATGAGTGGGCAAATCAAGCCTTTGCAGCAACGAATCAAGGTGATTTTGCGACGGCTGAAACTTACTGGACAAAGATTATTGAGCAATTTCCCACGAATGCGGGGGCGTGGAGTAACCGGGGAAATTCGCGGGTGAGCCAGAACAAGTTACAAGAGGCGCTCGCAGATTATAACAAAGCCATAGAATTAGCACCAAATGTCACCGATCCATATTTAAATCGGGGGGCGGCGTTAGAAGGGATGGGAAAATGGGACGATGCGATCGCAGATTATAATCATGTCCTAGAACTCGATCCTAACGATGCGATGGCGTATAACAATCGGGGAAATGCCAAAACAGGTTTAGGAAAATGGGAAGATGCGATCGCAGACTACAAAAAATCTAATGAGATAGCCCCAAATTTTGCCTTCGCCCGTGCTAACTACGCCCTCGCTCTTTATGAAACTGGTCAAAAAGAGCAAGCAATCCGCGAGATGCGAAATATCGCTCGTAAATACTCCAAATTTGCTGATGTGCGTGCCGCCCTCACAGCTGCATATTGGGTAAATGGAGAACAAGGTGAAGCCGAAAGTAACTGGGTAGCAGCTTATGGACTTGATAGCCGCTACAAAGATATCGACTGGGTAAAAAATATCCGGCGTTGGCCTCCCAGCCTCGTGACAGCTTTGGATAAGTTTTTGAAAATTCAGTAATTTAACAGGTAAATAAAAGGGGAAGCGGAGCAATCGCTCCCACCTGATTCTGAGACTTTTTACACTAAGTTAGTCTCAAGAACTGGCTGATTTTGCTGACGCTTTCCAGTTACCACCATTGGTACACCACCGCCTGGTGCTAACAAGAAGCTTTTCCGAACCGGCAGTACTGGCTTTGTATCAGCTAGTTTTATTTGCCAGCTAGATAGTACAGTTGCCAATACCAGTTTCATCTCAAATAGGGCAAATGCCATCCCAATACAGCGACGATTACCACCACCAAAGGGCAAATATTCAGATGGAGTAAATTGGCGTTCTAGAAAACGATCTGGCTGAAACTGCTTGGAATTGGGGTATAAATCCTCTCGATGATGGTTCAAATAAATACAAGGAACCAATATAGTACCAGGGTCAAATTTGTAGCCTGCAATTTCTAGAGGTGATTTAACCAATCGATTTAATCCCAACATCGCCACTGGATACAGGCGCATTGTTTCCGAACAAACTGCATTCAAATAAGGTAATCGGAAAATGGCGTTTGGGTCTTTGTTCTCACCCAGAGTATCCAGTTCTTGCATCAGTTTTTCCCAGACTTCAGGCTGATGATGAATCCAGTACAGCGCCCATGCCAAAGAACTGGCTGTAGTTTCATGGCCTGCAACCAACAAAGTCATCAACTCATCACGTAATTCCAAATCTGTCATCGGCTCACCTGCTTCATCACGAGCCGCCATCATTAAAGACAGAATATCACTTCGAGACTCATCAGCAAGCGATCGCCTCTCTTGAATTTCAGCATAGATCAGATCATCCATTTCCTGCCGCAAACGTAGATAACTTCCCCAAGGACTACGAGGCCCTAAATCCTGTCGTAATAATGGGAACATGAGCAGTATTGCCCGTACAATAGGTCTTTTTGGATTCAGGATCGCAATCAGGATTTCTTTGAGTTTTTCATAACGAAGTCCGTCCTTTAGACCAAATACAGCCTTCAAAATCACCTGAAAGGAGATTTCTTGCATAGATGACAAGACTGTAAAGGTTTCTCCGACTGGCCACTCACTAGTTACTTGCTGGGTGATTTCACAGATTAAATCACCATAAGCCTGCATTCTTTCCCCATGTAGAGGAGGTGTCAGCAGTTTACGCTGGCGTTGGTGAGGTTTTCCTTCTAAGGATAGTAAAGAATTTGGCCCCAATAAAGGCGAACCTGAACCTGCCGGTGTACCAGAATCTAACTGTTTTGGATCTGTGGTAAAAATCTGCTGAATCGCTTGAGGATTGCTAATGAAGACTTGAGGAGTAAAAACTGGGCCAATTCGGAGAGTGAACATATCACCATAGCTTTTAGCACAGTCTTCCATGTATTTCAATGGGTTAGTCAGCCATTGATACGTCTGTACCCAAGGGTGAGTTTGAGGGCCGTTAGGCAGTTTATGTGCAGACATTTTTATTTATCTCCCAATAAATTGGAGCAAGATCGTTATCAGCTAGTCATTCATCCACGCATAGCTGGATTAATCTTAGAACACAGATTAAATAGATGAACTCACCAATTCTTGAATCTGCCTAGGGGTTAATTCTTGCACATTACGAAAAACTACAGCTGCTCCTGCTGCTATTAGTGTCTTACTGTATGCATCACTACGCGTTGCTGTTTCCTGGACGTGGGGCGGTAAAACCCCTACACCAATCCAAGGGCGAGAAGAATCTAAACGCCGCGCTTTCTCGACGGTATACATATCTGCTACCGTATCTCCCACATACACTACAGCTAATTTTTGCTCAATTCCATTTTCTAACTCACGAACTGTAGCGAAAAGCCCAGTGGGGTCAGGTTTACCTGGTGCATCTTCCATCGCAATCAACACCGGAGATTGCAAACCCAGGCGTTTTTCTAATACATAGTTAGCGGAAGCACGAGTTGCACCACTGAAAAATCCCCAAGCAATACCGGCTTGGGTAAGTTCTTCTAAATAGCTAGGTTGTAATAATAATGGTTCATTACAGATATACCCAGTAAAATTATTTGAGTCTGGGCCGCGGTAACGCGATTGAAAAAAAGCAACGATCGCACTGTAATCTAGTTGCAGTTGCTCACGGCTCTGTTTTTGGGTTTCAAAGTAGCGGTAAATTAATTCCTGCGATGCTTCCCAATCGTTATTCCACACGCCTTCAGACTTCAGCTGGTCAATATCTAGTGGGGTTGGACGATATGCTTGGGTGGTAAAATATTCTACCGTATCTGCGATCGCACGGCGATAAGAACCGCTAACATCGCGCACAACGCCATCAATATCGAAAATAACGATCGCTTTTGCAGAAATTTGTTGAGTCATGGGATAGGAAGCAAAAGAGTTTTACCCCATCATAAAACGTGAGATCATGACTCAGGTAAAAAATCGGGGTCGAGGGCTTGCTCTGGCGTAAAGAGAGATTTTTCTGGGAAGATAGCGATCGCTAATCCAGTTTCAATGACAGCCAGTCGTCTAGCAGTTTCATAGCTTTCATCGAAAACTTGATCAAAGTAAGGTTTCAAACTCGGACTTTCCTTGAGTGCCTTTTGGACTCGCCTGCGGTGTTCCAAAATTGTGTACTGCCAACTTTTTGAGCGCCTTTCAGTTTGAATTTGGTATTTCAGCAGATGCATCAGCAACACTTCCAGATTGCTCTCCAATGCCCGCTTTTCACTCCTACCCATTGTTTCAATTTCTTCAATCAAATTCTCTAAATCCAGTTCTGTGAGCCGACCTTGCTTGAGCAGTTCTGCTGTGGTTTGAATCCACAGGTAAAAGTCTTGCTCATACAAATCTGAATCAGATTTTGTTTGAGATTGGGGCAGTTGGGTAGTCATAAGCATCTTTGTTAGCGCCGACTTACACTTTATGCTAGCCCAATCCAATGACTGTTTGGTCATTTGATAGGGTATTGCGTTAAAATAAGCGATCGCTATCCTAGTTAAGTAATGCCCGGAAATTCCCGGAGGTGTGATTGACCAAGTTTATTTTGAAAATTCTGTGGTTAGACGAAAACGTTGCTCTCGCAGTGGATCAAGTTGTAGGCAAAGGCACCAGTCCTTTGACTAAGTACTTTTTTTGGCCCAGAAATGATGCCTGGGAAGAATTAAAAAAGGAATTAGAATCCAAACATTGGATTACTGACCTGGATCGTGTTGAGTTGCTTAATAAAGCAACAGAAGTGATTAACTACTGGCAAGAGGAAGGTAGAAACCGTCCAATGGCAGAAGCTCAGTTGAAATTTCCAGAAGTTGCCTTCACAGGTAGCGCCTGATATTACAATATTAGCGATGTCTACGACGGGCTACGCCTACGCGCTGTTCTACAAGCTGCCACAGTTTGATAGTCTTGTCTCTGCTGCCACTTGCAATTAATTGTCTAACTTTGCTCACAGCTACAGCAGATACTGAGTCTACATGACCAGAGAGAGTAACAATCTCTTCTGCTGTGCTTACCCTCCAAAGTTTAACTGTTTTGTCGCAACTTGCACTTAGGAGTTTTTCGCCATCGGCAGTAAAAGCCACAGCCACCACAGACCAAGAATGGCCTACAAGTGTGCAAATTAGCTGACCTGTGTTTACCTCCCACAATTTAATAGTGTTATCATCACTACCCGTCGCCAAAATTTGACCATCAGGACTAAAAGCGACTGTCAAAACCGCCCATGCATGACCCGAAAGGGTGCTTAACAAGCTATAGCATGGGCGGTTTTGAATTTCTCTCTGGGAACCTTCTATCTGCCACAGGCGAATTGTTCTGTCATAACTTGCGCTAGCTAAAAGCTGTCCTTGGGGACTAAATGCTACTGAATTTACCTGTAATTGGTGTCCAGTTATGGTGCAAATTTCTGTGCCAGTATTGACATCCCAGAGTTTGATTGTCTTATCCCAGCTACCACTAGCGAGAATCTGCCCATCTGGACTGAAAGCAACTGATTTTACGGCGTGTGAATGTCCCAATAAAGTGCAGATTTCTTTTAATGTATCAACCTGCCACAATTTGATAGTTTTATCATCGCTAGCAGTTGCCAAAATTTGACCATCAGGACTGAAGGCGACTGATTTTACCGCTTGGGAATGTCCTAATAAGCTAGCTAGGATTTTTTGAGTATTTAAATCCCACAATTTGACGATTTTATCATCACTAGCACTGGCTAAGGTATAGTCGTCAGGACTTATGGCAAGGGCATTTACACTACTCAATGTCCCAGAATGACCAGTTAAGGTATGCAAGCATCGCCAAGGAGGGTTTGGTAATTTCAAATTTTGAGTTTTACATTCCATACCCATTGCTTGCATAACTTCATTAGCTAATTGAAAGCGGCGGTTAACAGAATTTTGCAGCAGCTTGTCGATAATTTGCGCCAGACGATTGCTTACTTTGGTAGTAAGATATTGTTGCCAAACCCAACAATCGTTAGCAATATCAAATAAATCAAAGGGAGGAATCTGGGTAAGTAAGTAAATACAAGTTACACCCAAGCTATATAAGTCACTAGCAAAAACTGCTTTTCCCTTTGTTTGTTCTGGTGCAGAATATTCTGGACTGCCAATACTGGTTTCAGATGTTAGCCGATCAATTTCTGTGACGAGTTTCGCAGTGCTAAAATCGACTATAACGAAATTCCCCTTTTTAGTAATTGGGGATCTACGGATGATATTTTGGGGTTTTATATCGCGGTAGATGATGTTGCCATCGCTAATAAACTGCAAAACTGGCAACACATCTTCTAACAGTTGCCAAATCTGAGTTTCATTAAAAGCACCTTCTTCTTCAACCACCTGAGCCAAATTAGTGCCTGCGATAAACTCCTGCACTAAATAAAAATGCCCGTTGTGCTGAAAATAAGCCAATAAAGCGGGAATTTGCGGATGCTTTCCGAATTCCTCTAGCTGTTGGGCCTTTTGCTGAAAATCTTTAAATGTCTCGTATTCCTGCGATATTTCTTGAACAACGCAAGGAATTGGCGGAAACTGACCCTCATCTACAGCGAGAAAGGTTTTACAGAATCCCCCTTTACCAATTGATTTTAGTAAACGATAACGTTCTTGTAAAAACAAAATTTTCTACCAAAATTACAGGGTAGGCAAGATGCCTACCCAAAGTAAAATATAACTATTTTAAATTGCGTTTTTCGTAGGGTAGCAAAGCTGTGCTACCCTACCGGATATTACTTATCCACTGGAAAATTCACAACTATCGGTGGAAGACCGTTATCTGTGGTTGGTTGTGTTTGGGTAACTACTGGTTGCGGATGCAAAGGTGTTGGTTTCAATTCACCCTTACCAGTTTGATTCCATAAAATCATGGATAGTAGCCCATCCACTAAGCCGTTATTGCTGCCATTACTACCAACTAAGACATCTGGAATTAAGCGGACATGGCGATCGCCTATAATCTGCATTAGTTGCATTGCTGTATAACCTTGTGACCCCAAAGCTTCCACACCAGCGCGGTAGGTTTCAGCTTTGGCGTTACCTGTGGCCCGGATACCTTCAGCCTCAGCAATTGCCCGGAGTTTTGTCCCCTCGGCTTCACCGTTTGCCTCTTTGATTTGGGCTTGGGCTTTTAGATCAGCAATATGTACACTCTGCTCCGATTTCACCATTTCTTGCTGGATATTAGCCAGTGCCGTTTCCCGGACAAGTTGCTGCCGTTGGGTTTGCGCCATCTGCTGGACTTCATAAGTCTTGCGTTCTTCTTCGGCAATTTTCCGGTCTGTCTGTGTCTGCATTAACGACGCTGGTGGCTGAATATCACCAATGAGGGTGTCGATCGCTTGCACGTCATAAGCCCGCAATGCTGTTTTAATATACTCAGCAGCCTCAGTTTGTCGCTCACTTCGAGCGGTCAGAAAGTCTAGTACAGTACAGTTTTGGGCTGAGTTGCGGAAATAATTACCGATAGTTGGTTCTAATACATGGTCTACCAGATTTTGCATTGCACCAACGCGAGAAATTACCTTCGGCGCATCTAAAGCACCCACATGGATAATTTGCGCTACTTCTAAATCAAAAGCAAACCCATCACGCGATCGCACTGTCAAGGAAGCTAGTTGAGCATCATAGCTGTGACGTTCGGTGCGACCTGACCAGTTTAAGACAATGTTGGTCGTTGGCACTAGTTCCATCTTCATGATTCGGGAATTAATCGGGTGCTTACCAGGATATAGCGGTTCGACCCATACGCCCTTATGTCCCTGATTAACCAAGTTACCGTGGGTGAAAGCTGCACCGCTGACATCTTGATGTGCCTTACCCACGAAAGAAATTACCACACCCACATACCCAATGGGAATTTCCGTCATCGGCACTTGTTCAACCTGAACAAACCAAGGGTTCAAGTTCCAAGAACCAGAAAGCAACGTTTGCTCTTGTAAGCCTCTCCGCCCACCGCCATTAATAAATTTCTGACCATTTTGGAAGTTGTCGTGTCCGTCAATTGTGGGGCCTGCGAGTTCACCGGCAGAAATTGGCAAACCATCTAAGGTAGTGACGATGCCAACTTTGTCCGATGCCAGACTGTACACCCGCAACTGTTCTGGAGCCATGCCATGAGCGCTGGCATTTGATGCCATGATGACTTTAAACAGAGCAGTGTTAATCCGGTATGTACCTGCGGTGAGAAAACCCATTTGCCGCCCTTTTTCTCCACCTTCGGTGAGGAATTTTCGAGCATCTTGGAAGTTGTCACAACCCACGATTTTCCCCAAAATCCGCTCTGGTGGGTTGGATGCGCCATCTGCTGCCACAATCAAAGCGATTTCCCCTTGGGGAACGACAATTACCGACTCTTTTTTTACAGAATATTGCCAAGGCCAATAGCCCCAGTGCCAACCAGGAGCTAAAGTATCTGCCTGTAAACCAGCTTCGCCATTGAGGGCAATCAAACTGCCGGCGGGAAGTCCACGCCCGGAAAGGGTAAATTTCCTCACTACAATACCGACTTCACGCTCACCAATGACTACAAGTCCCCCAAAGAATAGGGGGACGAATATGACGAAACCGCCGACAAGTAGGATGGGAACTAGTACAACAGGATCAATTCCAGCAGTTTGATATTGAGTCCTGCTGATTGGTAACTGAGCAATATTTGGTGTAGTCTGATTTCGCTGGACTAATGCCGAAGTTATTTCTTTTGCAGTAGTTGTTTTAACAGAATTAGGATTGGCAGAATGGATACCACCAGCGAGCGCTAACGTTGCTACGATAGAGGCCGCAAAACGAGCTACCTTATTTTGTTTACGAGTACCAAGCAAAGATGAAAAGCTTTTCATAATTTGTGCCCATTTGGGCAACTAATTAGCTAAGTTAACACTTCACCAGAGCTTGCCTCGATTTCTTAAACTTGACGTAATTTTTTTGAAAAATTAATAAACGAGGAGTCAGAATTCAGAATTCAGGATTCAGAATACTCGATTCATATACGGAGAAAGTTTAGCATTTATACAGAATTAATACTGAATTCTGACTCCTGACTCCTGAATTCTTTTTAATAAATAATTTGCAGGTTGGACATTGCCCAACCTACAAAGTCGAAATAGAAAATTAAATTAGACCAAACCGCCAGCAGCTTGAAACCGAGCGCGGGCGCGTTTGAAAGCTTGATTTGCCTTGATTTGGGCTTGGCGATCGTCTGCTGAAACTTGAGTGAGTCCCGCTTCTGCTTGGTTGTAAGCAGCACGAGCTTCTTCAAGGTTAATTTTGTCGCCACGTTCAGCGCCGTTAACCAGAATTGTCACTTCATTTTCTTCGACTTCGGCAAAGCCACCCAAAAGAGCGATCGCTTCCCAACCCTGATTTTTCGCGGCACGGACTCGCATTACACCAGTATCCAGGGCGGTTAAAAGTGGTGCGTGTCCAGTGAGGATACCTAGTTGACCAGTTGTGCTAGGCAAAACTACTTCTTCTGCTGGAGCATCCCAGACTGTTTTATCTGGGGAAATTACCCGAACGGTTAATGTCATTTGTCTTTTGTCCTTCGTCCTTCGTCCTACCCTACGGGAAGCCGCCCAAAGAGCGTCTATGTCCTTTGTCTTTTGTAATTGCCATTAGTCATTAGCAGTTAAACTAATGACCAATGACCAATGACAAATGACTAACCTTTGATTTTTTCAGCTTTAGCGATCGCTTCGTTGATATCGCCAACCAAGTAGAAAGCCTGTTCTGGCAGAGCATCCAACTCACCAGACAGAATTTTTTGGAAGCCTTTGATGGTATCTTCCAACTTCACATACTTACCAGGAGAACCGGTAAATACTTCTGCTACAAAGAATGGCTGAGACAAGAAGCGCTCAACTTTCCGCGCCCGTGCCACGATTAGACGGTCTTCTTCAGACAATTCATCTAAACCGAGAATGGCGATAATGTCTTGGAGTTCTTTGTAACGTTGCAGAGTTGATTGCACCGCCCGCGCAGTATTGTAGTGTTCTTCACCGACAATGTTTGGTTGGAGCATGGTGGAAGTTGAACCAAGGGGGTCAACTGCGGGGTAAATTCCCTTAGCAGCCAAACCGCGAGACAGTACTGTGGTTCCGTCCAAGTGGGCGAAGGTAGTAGCAGGTGCGGGGTCTGTCAGGTCATCCGCAGGTACGTATACTGCTTGAATGGAGGTAATGGAACCCTCTGTAGTCGAGGTAATCCGCTCTTGCAGTTCACCTACGTCGGTTCCCAATGTGGGCTGATATCCTACCGCAGAAGGCATCCGACCCAATAGCGCGGATACTTCCGAACCTGCTTGTACAAACCGGAAGATATTATCAATAAACAGCAGCACGTCCTGCTTGTTCACATCCCGGAAGTACTCTGCTACTGTCAATCCTGAAAGACCAACCCGCATTCTAGCTCCGGGTGGTTCGTTCATTTGACCGTAGACTAGAGCAATTTTTGATTCGTTGAGGTTCTCGTTATTGATTACCCCAGACTCAATCATTTCGTTGTAGAGGTCATTACCTTCACGGGTGCGCTCACCCACGCCAGCAAAAACGGATACTCCACCATGCTGGGTAGCGATGTTGTTAATCAACTCCATCATGATTACGGTCTTACCAACACCAGCACCGCCGAATAGACCAATTTTACCGCCGCGTCGATAGGGAGTCAGAAGGTCAACAACTTTAATCCCAGTCTCAAACACCGAAGGTTTGGTTTCCAGGTCGGTGAATTTAGGAGCAGAGCGGTGAATGGGTAAACTTGCCTCAGCATTTACTGGGCCCCTGTTATCCACAGGTTCGCCAAGGACGTTGAAAATCCGGCCCAAAGTGGCTTTACCAACTGGCACGGTAATGGGAGCGCCTGTATCGCTGACTTCAAAACCGCGCACTAAGCCTTCGGTGGAACTCATTGCAACAGTCCGCACCTGGTTGTCGCCCAGCAGTTGCTGTACTTCAACGGTGATGTTGATTTCCTGCCCAGCTTCGTTGGTGCCTTTGATTTTCAAAGCGTTGTAGATTTGTGGCAATTTCCCGCCGGGAAATTTAACGTCTACAACTGGGCCAATGATTTGGGTAATGTAGCCAATGTTTGTTTTTTCTGCGGTTGTGACCATGCTGCGCCTAATGAGTGAAGCTATATTTCAGATAAGGTCGGAGAAGACATAAAATTAAGCAATGTCACCTTTCAGATTAGCACTGAACGACCCTACTCTACGCCATAAATTGATCCTTAAGACTGGGGCTTGGGGATCAAAATTAAGGTAAGTTTTTGCATGGGGACTGGAGAAGACTCAAAATTAAAACTAGAGTGTCAAGATTGTGCAGACGCGGCAGTGTTCAAAGTGAGTTAGTTAGAAATTTATGCTTTAGCTGGGGCTTTGGGTTGTTGTTTGCACTTTCAGACAGAATCTATACTGAGAACGCCGACAGCTAGAAACTGGATTTCTCACAAGTGAGAAATCAAGGAATGTGGGGGGTGTGGGAGGATGGGGAAGAAATCTGACCCCGCACACTCCCCACACTCCTCTGCCTAAACTATGCGTGAAAAATCCGGGTAGAAGCCTAGGGTAGAACTTACATTTCCAAATCTTCTGAATATCCTTAATATAAAAAATAGGTACAGAAAAATGTTTTCAGTTTAGCCAAGGCACAATGCTTGGGTTAAGCGTAGGTGCGGTTTCATTCTCATACTTCCACTGGGCAACAGGTTATGAATTTCTCGTCAGCGCGACAATATTTTTACCAAGAGATTCAGCAGGCTGACGAGCATATTGACCTAGCAAAGGCAGCTTTGTATATTGCCCTAGAAGAATATCCCAAGCTAGACCCAGAGGAATATCTCAACGCCCTTGATACAATGGCATGGGAGCTTCAAGAACGCCTACCAGACTCACGATATCCTTTGCGGATAGTTCAAAGTATTAATCAGTATCTCTACGATGATTTAAAATTTTCTGGTAATAAAATTGACTATTACGACCCTCGTAACAGTTTTTTCAATGATGTAATTGACCGTCGACTAGGAATTCCTATTACCTTAGCCTTGGTTTACCTAGAGGTTGCCAGACGGATTGATTTCCCGATGGTGGGTGTGGGAATGCCAGGGCATTTCTTGATCCGCCCAGATATTCCAGATATAGAAATTTTCGTGGATGCCTTTAATGGCGGTGAAATAATATTTGCTCAAGATTGCGAGGAACGGCTGTCTCAAATTTATCAGCAACCTGTGACGCTACAGCCAGAATTTTTAGCCGTGGTCAGTAATCGGCAATTTTTGGCACGGATGCTCACAAATATAAAATTTATTTACCTCAAACAACAAGAGTTAGAAAAAACGCTGGCAGCAATTGAACGAATTTTGTTGCTGTTTCCTAATGTAACTTTAGAATTGCGCGATCGCGGCTTAATCTCCTATCAACTTGGTAACTACCCCCAAGCCGTAGACGATTTACGACATTATTTAGCAAAAGTTCCTGATGCCCAGGATGCATCCGTAATTCGGCGGCTACTTACGGAATTGGGCAGGGATTAGGGAATGGGGAATAGGCAAGAGGACTTGGGGACAAGGAGAATTGGGGACAAGGGGAAAGACTTGTTTCAAGTTCTTACCTCTTGTCCCCTTGTCCCCTTGTCCCCTTGTCTCCCCTGCCTCCCCTGCTCCTCTGCCTTTTCTGCTCAATGCCCAATTACAAATTTTCTGCGACTCGTTTCAGGCGGCGGAGTTGGGCTTGCATATCTTCTTTTGTCCAAGATGCGGCAAAGGTATTGAAACCCCAACTCACTAAGGGGTTAGGAATATCGAACTCAAAACGGTTTAGTAGGAGCGTTCCCTTTTCTGTGGGTTGACATTCCCAGCGATCGCGCCCTTGAAAAAATCCCTGAAATTCCCAGACTACCAAACCCGGTTGTCGTTCCACAACTACGCTATTCAACGTAGGTTTCAGTAGAGGAATTTGAATGATAAAACGGCTTTCACTGCCTACATCAGTACTCCAAGATTCACCCACAGGTTCGCAACGGAGGACAGGGTTGAGCCAGCGTTGCATGAGAGCTAAATCGCTAATACAGCGCTCTACCACCGTAGCTGTAGCATTAATTTGAATCGATTGTTCTAAAACTTGAGGCATTCCACATCTTCGATGCTGTTGCTGCAATTAGAGTAACGCAAAATTCGCCATTTCCAGTAGATTAAATCAAATATTTGGTAACACAGTCAAAAATTACTCTTGATATGAATACGCCTTATGTGAATTAAAATGCCCTACCGATAGCAAGGGTTTCAGGCTGTAGTTGAGCCAAGATGTTTAGCTATGTTGACGTATTTACGCCTTTCCAGACTCCAACTCACATAAGCCGTTGAATACATGTATGTATATGTATGTGTTTACTGGTAAATTGATAGGCAAAACACTTACTCAGTGTTTGCGGCGAATACTTAAGCTTAATTCCCGAAAACCATGAATACAACTTGGCAAGGAATAACCCAGGTGATAGAAGTTGGTTTGGCTATGAAGGTGCAGCAATTTTTGGCACAATCGCCCAGCCTGCAACCGATACAACCAGCAGTGAATCAAGGAATCGCTGATGTACAAGGTATTGTTCAACAGATAATTCTGTTTACGCCCCGTCTCCTGGGGGCAGTAGCAATTTTGTTAGTAGGTTGGCTAATTGCAGCGATCGCAGCAGCCGTAACGCAAGGAATCCTCAAGCGCACAAACATCGATAACCGCATTGCCACAGGGATAACAGGTCGTCAAGATGTTCCCCAGGTGGAGAAATTAATCTCCAGCTTAGTCTTTTGGAGCATTATTCTATTGACGGCGGTAGCTGTTTTACAGACCTTGGATCTGGAAGTAGCCTCTCGACCCCTCAATAATTTTCTCAATCAACTTATTGGCTTTTTGCCAAATTTGGTTGGTGCGGGAATCCTTTTGGCAACCGCCTGGTTTTTGGCGACCATTGTCAAGATTATCACTGTGCGCTCATTACAGGCATTTAATCTGGATGAGCGTTTGAATCCAGAATCAGAAGACAGCGCACCCAGCCTAAATCAGTTGTCTCTAAGTGAGACGATTGCTAATGCTCTGTATTGGTTTATATTTTTACTGTTTCTTGCCCCAGTTTTAGATAGTCTTGGACTAAGGCAGGCTTTACAACCAGTACAAGCTCTCATTACAGAAGTTCTGCTAATTCTACCGAACATTTTAGCGGCGATCTTAATTGCTGTAGTTGGTTGGTTCATCGCTAATGTAGTCCGGCGGATTGTGACGAACTTGTTGGCGACAACTGGTATCGACCATTTAGGTAGCCGATTGGGATTATCTGCGAGCGCGGGGGTGCAACCTTTATCGAGTATTATCGGCACAATTGTCTATGTTTTGATTTTGATTCCTGTAGCGATCGCAGCGCTTAATGCCTTGCGAATTGATGCGATATCTGTGCCGGCGATCGCCATGCTACAACAGGTTCTCAACGCTCTCCCTGCCATCTTTACAGCCGTGGCAATTTTAATTGTTGCCTATTTTGTGGGGCGGTTTGTGGCGGATTTAGTTACAAGTATCCTTACCAATTTAGGCTTTAACAACATTTTCACTATTTTGGGTCTGACTACACCCACTAGACGCATCGAAATTTCAACTGAACCAACAACTGCTCATATCCCAAACCGTACTCCATCGGAAATTGCAGGTATTGTTGCCTTAGTGGGTATCATGCTGTTTGCAACGGTGGCGGCGGTGAATATCTTGAATATTCCAGCCCTGACAGCATTAGTGTCTGGTATTGTGATTATATTTGGGCGAATTTTGGCGGGATTGGTGATATTTGCTATTGGCTTATTCCTGGCAAATCTAGCTTTTAATATCATTACCAGTTCTGGCGAACGTCAGGCAGAGATTTTGGGACAAGTAGCGCGAATTGCCATTATTGCCTTAGTCTCTGCAATGGCGCTGCAACAGATCGGAGTTGCCAGTGATATTGTGAATTTAGCCTTTGGACTTTTACTCGGTGCGATCGCAGTTGCTATTGCCCTAGCCTTTGGTCTTGGAGGGCGCGATATTGCCCGCGAACAAGTTCAAGAATGGCTAAACTCTTTCAAAGGTAGAAACTAAAAGTTGATGAAGGCGCAATTTCATCTCTATATAGCAATCCTAAATCATTCGTGAGAATTTGAAATTGTTGCTACCCTTCTTAGTCCCCCCGATGTCTTGGGGGGACGGCATTAGCTGGGGGAAAAATTTTTTACAACTTTGGCAAGCAATCGCAAAATCTGCTTTAGAACCAGCACATGAAGCAAAATTTCATGCTAGAAACTACGGTTTTAGATCAGGACGTTCGGCACATGATGCCCAGAAAATTCTGTTTAATATTACGACGGAGATTTAACTTACTGGAGCGAACGCAATAGTAAGTTAATAGATGGCGAAGTTATTGGGAATTCATTCCCAGGTGGAACCTGGGAACGAGTAGTAAACTTTTAACTCCTAATTTTTATTTCCCAAACCCTTTACCGCGAGAGGTTGAAGGTAGACAAATACAGTTTTCGAGTTGACTAATTAAAGCCTCACGATCCAAATTTTGACCAATCAGCACTAGCTGATTTTTCAATTTACCTTGCCATTCATCATCATCCAAAGTGAAGCGTTTGCCACAAAGGTGGAAAATATGACGCTTCGGACTTTCATCAAACCACATAATCCCCTTGGCTCGGAAGATATTTGAGGGTAGCTGGTTATCTAAGAAATACTGAAACTTCCTAATAGAAAAAGGCTTGTCACTTTGGAAAGAGATGGAAGTAAAACCATCATTTTCTAAATGGTCAGAATGATGATGATCGTGGTCATGGTCGTGATGATCGTGACCGCATGTTGAGTGGTCATGATCGTCATGATGATCGTGATGTTCATGATCGTGATGATCGTGTTCATCCACTACTGTGTCAAAATATTTATCAGACTCAAATAGACCAACACTCAAAATTAAAGGAAGTGGCACTTGCGATCGCGTCGAGCGAATAATTCTTGCTCCTTCCTTAACTTCGTTAATTTTTGTTTCTAACTCGTTCAAAGTGGCTTCATCAACCAAATCAGCCTTGTTCAGCACAATTACATCGCCGTATGCAATCTGGCTGTATGCGGCTTCAGAGTTAAATAAATCTAGGCTGTAATTCGCCGCGTCTACCACGGTAATAATCGAATCTAAGCGGGTTAAATCTCGTAATTCTGTGCCCAGAAATGTTAAAGCTACTGGTAGCGGATCTGCTAATCCAGTTGTTTCCACTACTAGATAATCTAGATTTTCTTGGCGTTCTAAAACTTTGTAAACTGCATCTACTAAATCATTATTAATAGTGCAGCAAATACAACCATTATTTAGTTCCACCATGTTCTCACCAGTGGAAACAATTAGCTCGTTGTCGATGCCAATTTCACCAAATTCATTCACAAGAACAGCGGTTTTTAAACCCTGTTGGTTGTTGAGGATATGATTGAGTAAAGTCGTCTTGCCACTACCGAGGAAACCCGTAATAATTGTTACTGGCATTCCTTGTTTGGGCGTATCCATTGCCGAAGATTCGGGTGTAACTGCTGATTGCATAGCGCTGTTATCAAATAGTCAAAAAATAGTAATGTAGCGCAGATAGTCCAGAAAACACTAGCATAGGGATGCTGGACTGTCATCCCAGCTGCTTTACCCTATTATTACGTATCTCCTTATTTCAGCATTACTCTGTTATGACCCTAACACTCTACAATACCCTCACCCGTCGTCAAGAACCGTTTGAAACAGTCGAACCAGGCAAGGTTAAGATGTATTACTGCGGCGTGACGGTGTACGACTACTGCCATTTGGGTCATGCTAGAGCTTGCATTGTTTGGGATGTAATCCGCCGATACCTCCAGTTTATCGGTTATGAAGTCCGATATATCCAAAATTTTACTGATATTGATGACAAGATTCTCAATCGAGCCCGTGTTGAAAATTCATCAATGGAAGCTGTGGCCGATCGCTTTATCAAAGCATATTTTGAGGATATGGCGCGGTTAGGAATCAAAGAAGCCGATGAATATCCCCGCGCTACCCACACGATGAACGGCATTCAACGGTTAATTCATGAATTAGAAAATAAAGGTTTTGCTTACCCCTCTGATGGTGATGTCTATTATGCAGTCCGGCAGTTTGCTGAGTATGGCAAGCTTTCTGGACGCAGGTTAGAAGATATGCAAGCGGGGAAAAGCGAGCGCGTCAACGTAGAAGATCCAGAATATCAGAAAAAGAAAGACCCCTTTGATTTTGCTTTGTGGAAAGCAGCAAAACCGGGAGAACCCGCTTGGGAATCACCTTGGGGCGCAGGTCGTCCGGGGTGGCATATAGAATGCTCGGCAATGGTGCGCGATCGCTTGGGTGATACCATCGATATTCATGCTGGTGGTGCTGACTTAATTTTTCCTCACCACGAAAATGAAATTGCCCAATCTGAGGCTGTAACAGGAAAACCCTTAGCGCATTACTGGTTGCATAACGGCATGGTGAAGGTAGATGGTGAAAAAATGTCCAAATCTTTGGGCAACTTTACCACTATTAGAGACTTACTGGATCGAGGAGTTGACCCGATGGCAGTACGGTTATTTGTGCTAACTGCTCAATATCGTACACCCATAGATTTTACCGACGAAGCGATCGCCGCAGCAACCAACGGTTGGCACACCATTAAGGAAGGTTTACTTTTCGGCTACCAATACGGCAAAAAACTAGGTTGGGAACTAGAAGAGGGGGAAAATTCCCCAATCGAAAATTCAGATGTTGAGCGTTTCCAAGAAATTGTGAATAACGACTTTAATTTTCCTGGTGGATTAACAGTACTCTTTGAATTAGCCAAAGAATTGCGCCGTGAGGGGCATATTCTTGTGCATGAAGGGAAAACCGAAACATCTCCAGATAAGTTAAAGCATCAATGGCAAACTCTTGTCACATTGGCTGGAGTTTTGGGTTTAGAAGCCGAGATAGAAGCAGAACCTGACAAGATTAATGGTTTAAGCGATGCGGAAATTGAAGCGAAAATTCAGCAAAGGCAAGAAGCGCGTCAAGGCAAAAATTTTGCCGAAAGCGATCGCATTCGTGACGAACTCCAAGCAGAAGGTATTACGCTAATTGATAGCCGTGATGGTACACGCTGGCATCGGAATTAAAGGAGACTGGGAAGTAGGAATTTAATTCTTCCCCATTCCCCATTCCCCATTTCCAATTCCCAATTCCCAATTCCCAATTCCTTAAATTATGTGGTCTGAACTTAAGAAAGCGATCGCTAGTTTCGACATTCCTGCTGATTGGATCGGTATCAGAGCCGTAAAGGAGACTTCTACAAGCCGTTCAGTCCGTGACGGCTTACCCCAGGCAAATGGCAAATCCTTCACTATTGGAGCCATGCTGGAAGTTTTGGTCAACGGTTGTCTAGGTTATGCAGCCACTAACTCTCTGGAATTGTCTTCACTACAAGCTGCTGCCCAAACAGCCTATAAACAGGCACTAGCAGCCAGCGAATGGTGGATACATCCCTTTCGTGAAAGTGAGCGCCCGAAAGTCGTTGGTGAATATAAATCTCCATTCCTTGAACCATTTGATGCTTTGAGTCCGGGAGAAATCAACGATTTACTGGTTCGTATTTGCCAAACACTGAAAGTTGACGAAAAGATTGTGCAAACCATAGCCGGGGCTAGCACCATTGAGAGAGAGTCTTGGTTTGTTAGCAGTAATGGTTCAGAAGTTTATCAAAAAATTCTATCTATAGCTACTCATTACGGAGCCACCGCCCAAGATGGGTCAATTGTACAGCAGCGCAGCAACAACGGCTCCCAAGCAAACTGTTACCAAGGCGGACTCGAACTATTAAAACAAGAAAACTTATGGCATCGGGTGCGGCAAATTGGCGAACAAGCAGTAGAACTCTTGACAGCAGAAGAATGCCCAACTACCCGTACCAATTTAGTTTTAGCTCCAGATCAAATGATGCTGCAAATCCATGAAAGTGTCGGGCATCCCCTAGAAATTGACCGAATTTTGGGAGATGAGCGTAACTATGCTGGGGGCAGCTTCGTTAATAAAAGTGATTTTGGCAACCTAGTATATGGTTCGCCTCTGATGAACATTACTTTTGATCCCACCGTGGCTGGTGAATTTGCTAGCTATGGCTTTGATGATACTGGTGCTGTAGCAACGCGGGAATATTTGGTCAAAGAAGGAGTACTTCAACGGGGTTTGGGCAGTCTAGAGAGTCAAGCTAGAGCAGGTGTATCAGGAGTAGCCTGTGCCCGTGCTTCTTCATGGAATCGACCAGCGATCGATCGCATGGGTAACTTGAATTTAGAACCTCTAAACGCTAGCTTTGAAGACATTATTAGCGGCATAGAACACGGCGTTTACATGGAATCTAACCGATCTTGGTCAATTGACGATCGCCGTTACAAATTCCAATTTGGTTGTGAGTACGCTAAATTAATTGAAAATGGTAAACTCACTAAAACCCTCCGCAATCCCAACTATCGCGCCACAACACCAGAATTTTGGCATAGCTTAATCGAAGTAGGAAATGCTGAAAACTGGCAAATGTATGGTACTCCTTATTGTGGTAAAGGAGAACCAAATCAGGCCATTTGGGTAGGACATGGTTCCCCTGTTTGTGTATTTGCAAATGTCGAAGTTTTTGGTGGAGGAAGTTGAAAAAGTTAATAGTTAGGAGTGAATAGTTGGTACTTAAGTAGTTAGGCATAATTAAATATAAAATAAAATTCTAGTTCGTAGTGAGCGATTTATCGCTCAGAACAATTATGATGAGGACTAAATTCCTTACTACAAGCTTTAATTTATTTACGCCTAGCTACTTAGGAGTTTTGAGGTCAAAAACTCTTCAACTCCTAACTTTCCCCGGCTTATTCCCTATTAATATTTAATATCCATGAAAATTGAGGAATTATCTGCGTTAGAAGTCAGCTTTAATCGACTGGTTGAAACTCTGCTTATAAAAAAAGCAGAAAATGAACAATTCACCGTCAAACTCAGTAGTGAAAGAAGTCAATTCACTCGTTTCAATCATGCGAAAGTGCGACAAACTGGTTGTGTCGCTGATGGGTGGATCGAACTGACTCTGATGGCAGAGCAACGCAGTAGTGTTAGGCAGTTTCCCTTTACTGGAAATTGGGAGCTAGACTGGCAATTAGCATATTCTGCTTTGCAGGAATTACGCGACGAACTGATTCTATTACCCATCGATCCATATCTAGTTTTACCATCAGGAACTAATACCAGTCGTGAAGTACATTCTGGTAATTTGTTGGCAGAAGAAGCAGTAGTATCAAGTGTATTAGAACAAGTTAATGAATTAGATTTTACTGGTATATATGCTGGAGGAATAGTAATTAAAGGTTATGGTGATTCCAGTGGTCAAAAACACTGGTTTGCAACTGATTCTTTCACCTTAGATTATTCTCTATTTTCCGCCTCTGGACAAGCTGTTAAGGGCACATTTGCCGGAAGTGATTGGAATAAATCTGCTTATATAGCCAAAATTAGCGAAGCTAAAAAACAACTCGAATTGCTTGCTCGTCCATGTAAAGAACTGCCACGAGGACAATACAAAACTTATTTTGCACCTGCTGCTGTTGCAGATTTATTAGTCATGCTTTCTTGGGGAGCTATCAGCGAAGCTGATATCCAACAAGGAAATAGTGCTTTAGCTGCTTTATCGCGTCAAGAAAAACAACTTTCGCCAGCATTTAGTTTGAAAGAAAACTTTCAGCGCGGATTAGTACCCCGATTTAATGAATTGGGAGAAATGGCAGCACCGGAGTTACCTGTAATAGAAAAAGGACTTTTGGTAAACACTCTGGTTAATTCTCGCACTGCTAAGGAATATCAAAAAACTGCCAATGGTGCTAATGGTTCCGAGACTCTCCGTGCGCCAGAAATCAGTTCAGGAAATTTAGTATTTGAGCAGATTCTTCCGAGATTGGATACAGGATTGTATCTATCAAATTTGCATTACTTAAATTGGAGCGATCGCCAAACTGGTAGAATCACAGGGATGACCCGTTATGCTTGTTTTTGGGTGGAAAACGGAGAAATTATTGCTCCCATTGAAAACTTACGTTTTGATGAAAGTCTGTATCGCTTCTGGGGAGAAAACCTAGTAGATTTGACTGATTTTCAAGAATTTATTCCCGAAGTAGGCACTTATGATAGTCGCCAACTAGGAGGTAGTTTAGTTCCCGGTATGCTGGTAGAAGATTTTACTTACACCCTGTAATCAGGTATTAATTGCATTTTTGATGAATTTTAAACATAAATATAGCAATCATATTTGATTTGTGAGAATTGCAAAAATTGTTGGGTTAAGCAATAGCGAAACCCAACTTAGAATTTTTCCTCATCTCTTGTTAGAACCTCTATCTTTTTTTACCGGGAGGTGAATTGCGCTGAGTGAGGTTATCAATTTGCAATTGTTGTCGTCCATTGGTGACAATTCGCAACATATCTTTGAGATCCTGTTCGATATTGCCCAAAATGCCATCAGCATATTGATCGGCACCATCTTCAATATCTTGAGCCTGAGCGATCGCAGTTTGCCTCATTTGCTCTAACTCTTGCTGACAAGCATACCGCTTACGCTCAATCTCGGCGAGGGTTTCTTGCATTATTCCCTCACACTCTTGTTGCACTTGTCGCCGCAGTTGTTCAGCTTCTTGTTCAGCCTGTTGAATAATATCGCTTTCAGCTAAGATTTGCGCTCTTTTTGCTTGCGCGGCATCAACAACCTGCTGTCCATACTCTTCCGCTTCTAGCAGAATTTCATCCTTTTGGTTAAGGATGGCTGCTGCTTCTTGAAAAAGCGATGGTAAAGCAAGCCGGATGTAATCAAGCTGTTCCAGCAGCTTTTCTTCATCTATGAGAGTGCGTCCCGTCAGAGGAATCCTGAGACTAGAGAGAACTATTTCCTCTAGGCGGTTGAGTTCCTGCTGAATATCTATGCTTCCCTCTCCACCGAGATATTCTTCAGGGGGGGGATTGCTTCCGTTGAGATTGGGTTCAACATTGGAGAGTTGTGATTGTAGCATTGGTATATATCTAGGGCAATGTGTGGGGGAACGAGATGATCGATAGAGCCGCCAAACCTTGCAATCTCTCTTACCACACTACTACTTAAAAAACTATACTCATTTGAGGTTGCTAGAAAAACTGTTTCTATTTGGGTAGAAAGAGTTTTATTGGTGTGAGCCATTTGCAGTTCCACTTCAAAATCTGACACAGCCCGTAAACCCCGAAGCAAAACTTGTGCGTGTCGCATTTGGGCATAGTTTACGGTAAGACCATCAAAACTGTCTACTTCTACATTAGGTAGATGTTGTGTAGAAAGACGGATCTGCTCTAACCGTTGCTGCACGCTAAAAAGTGGCGTTTTGTTTGGGTTCCGCAGTACAGCGACAATTACCCGCTCAAACAGGCGACTACCGCGCTGAATGAGGTCAAGGTGTCCCAAAGTGATGGGGTCGAAGCTACCAGGATAAATAGCAATCACAATTTTAGATATATCAAAGTTGTTTAGGTGATTATATCGAAACTCTTTTGTGTAACTTACTCAAATCTACCATCTTGCGCTCTGAGCAAGAATGCTAAACTCAATTGTTTTTGTGACACAAGTTATGCTCAACTAGGCGTTAGGAATTAGACTCCTAAATATGGATGCTGAATTTTAAGTGTAGTTTCAGTATTCGAGATGTAAAAAACTCCGTACTTAGCAAAGTGCGCGGGTAGTTAACGAACTTGTCTAGGTAATTTTTTATGGCACTGGATTTTTCCGCCTTGTTCTTGGCGTTTCAATTTACTTCTCCAGGGCCCATTCTGGTGAAATTAGGGCCGCTAAGTATCCGATGGTATGGCTTATTGATTGCCACAGCAGTTTTAATTGGCGTAATCCTTTCTCAAGAATTGGCAAAGCGCCGTAATGTTAATCCTGAGTTGCTAGGCGATTTGTTTTTTTGGTTGTTGATTGGGGCAATTCCCGGCGCACGGCTATATTATGTTTTCTTTGAATGGTCAAAATATGCCCCAACTCCAGGAAAAATTTTTGCTATCTGGGAAGGAGGTATTGCCATTCATGGAGCAATTATTGGTGGCGTTTTGGCTGCGTTAATCTTTGCCAAAATCAAGCAGGTTTCTTTCTGGCAACTGGCAGATTTAGTAGCACCTTCGCTGATTTTAGGGCAGGCGATCGGACGTTGGGGCAATTTCTTTAATTCTGAAGCTTTTGGCGATCCTACTGATTTACCCTGGAAGCTGTATATTCCACCAGACCATCGTCCTTTAGAATATGCTAGTTTCGATTACTTCCATCCCACCTTTCTGTATGAATCTCTATGGGATTTAATGGTGTTTACGCTACTCATAACGTTGTTTTTCCGGTCTTTATCCGGTAAGCCACGTTTAAAGGTAGGCACTCTGTTTTTAGTTTACTGGCCAGCCTACAGCTTAGGACGCTTATGGATTGAAGGTTTCCGTACTGATAGCTTGATGCTGGGGCCATTACGAATGGCACAAGTAGTCAGTAGTCTAGGAATTTTATTTGGATTAGTTGGATTAGCTTGGCTTTACTTACTCAAACGCTCTTTACCCGATGTAGTGCCTACTCCCAAGGGAAATGGAGAGATGAGGGGATGAGGGAGCAGGGGAGGCAGAGGGGGCAGAGGGGGCAGGGGAGGCAGGGGAAGCAGGGGAAGCAGAGGAAGAAAGAATAATAACTAATGCCCAATGCCCAATTCCCGATATCCAAAAATAAAAAATGCCCCAGAATATTTTCTAGGGCTTAACCAGGGTGCATCTACCATTACTCTCTACTAGGGAAAGAGGGTGAATCCGGAAAGATACTGAGAAAATATCAAAAAAGTTTTTTGAGGGATTGCCGTGGGTTCTTTTAAAAGTGAATATACAGAAAACCTAAGTTATAAAAAAACACTATATGCTATAGAACCATCTGTTTATATTGTCGGAGCAGGCCCTGGAGATCCTGATTTATTGACGGTGAAGGCGCAGAAATTACTGGCTGTTGCTGATGTGATTTTATTTGCTGATTCTCTAATACCCGAACAGATTTTAGAACTTTGCCGAAAAGATGCGGAGATAATTAGAACTGCGAATCAGACTTTAGAAGAGATTTTGCCGATTATGATCGATAGGGTGCGATCGCAGCAAAAATCTCTAGTCCGTCTCCATTCTGGCGATCCTAGTCTCTACAGCGCCATCCACGAGCAAATGCACCTCCTCGCAGAGGCAAATATTCCTTTTGAAGTCATACCTGGTATCAGCGCTTTTCAAGCTGCTGCTGCCAAACTCAAAGTAGAACTAACTGTGCCTGGTTTAGTCCAAACTATCATTTTGACCCGTATTAGTGGACGTACAGAAGTCCCAGCCAATGAGGAATTAGCCTCTCTCGCAGCACATCAGGCTAGCCTCTGCCTATATCTGAGTGCGCGTCACGTAGAAAATGCCCAAGCCAAACTACTCGAACATTATCCAGCCGAAACCCCCATTGCAATCTGCTTTCGTATCGGATGGCCTGATGAAAAAATTAAGGTTGTCCCCCTGAATGAAATGGCGGAATGTACTCATAAAGAAGAATTAATTCGTACTACGCTTTATATAATCAGTCCAGCCCTCTCGACAGCAAAAGGGCGATCGCGTTTATATGATCCCGAATACGATCGCCTGTTTCGCTCATCTCATAACTAAATGTTGGGAATTGGGAATTGGGAAAACTGCCCCTTGTCTGGTCTACGGTTCGGTAAACTTAACAGTGTGAATAAAATTCAAATTTCTCAGGACTTACGCAACTGGCACAGTGCGATGCCTGCGGCGGGCGTAGCCATCGCATTTATATAGTACATAAATACTATATAAAAGTGGCATACCCAAAGGAAATTGATGAAATTAGTAACAGTAATCGGCTGTGTTAAGTATTCATCAAATTATGAGAAAATTAGCTGAGGATGCATAAAATCAATCCTATAGGTTTATGAGATTTACTAAACTTAATTATTGCCAGTACTTGTTAAGTAGTCAGATTAATTATACTCTCACAAATTTGGCGGAGCATTTAGAGCAGATCAGTCACGATAAAATCAACCGTTATTTAAATAACGAAAAATTAACACCTCGGATTCTTTGGGATAATGTCAAAGATTTAATAGAAATAAATGATAATGCGTATTTGGTTTTTGATGACACAGTAATTGATAAACGATACGCTGTGGAAATAGAGCCAAGTAAACGCCAGTATAGTGGCAACGAGCATGGTGTAATTCAAGGAATTGGGCTAGTAAATTGTGTATATGTCAATCATGAAATCGGAAAGTTTTGGGTAGTTGACTATCGAATTTATGATCCAGATAGAGATGGTAAAACAAAGATAGACCATGTGATGGAGATGCTGCAAAACCTTGTGTATAATAAGTTTTTGCCATTTAAAGCTGTCTTGATGGACACTTGGTATGCCACAAAAAAATTGATGTTATATATAGATGGGTTAGGGAAATATTATTATTGTCCTCTGAAACGTAATCGACTGGTTGATGATACGTCAGGTCAAAAAGATTATCAAAGAATTGAATTGTTATTTTGGGATGAAAAGGAGTTAGAATTAGGTAAACTAGTTAAAATAAAAAAGTTTCCTCAAGCTAAAAAAGTGAAACTATTCCGGGTAACTGTCTCCACCGACAGAACGGATTTTATCGCTACAAACGATATATCTCAAGATTCTACGGACGTTGTACAAAAAGTGTGTAAAGTTCGATGGAAGGTTGAAGAGTTTCACCGAGAATTAAAACAATTGACTGGCATTGAATCATGTCAATGCCGTAAAGGACGTATTCAAAGAAATCATATTGCCTGCGCTATTTTAGTTTGGCTTAGACTCAAAGATTTAGCTTATAAAACTGGTCAAACAATCTATCAAATTAAGCATGGATTGTTATCAAATTATTTAGTTCAGCAACTAAAACGTCCGGCTGTTCCCATGTTTATCGTGTAGTTGTTTGGCGCGCGGCGCGGTTACACCGTGCCATTGCTTGTGACAGTTGCGTAAGTCCTGTTTCTAATTCGGTACTATGCCATTAATTAAAGTGCAAACTTCTGTGTCTGCTCCTCAAAAAGCTGAAATTGAGTCAATGCTTTTAAATCTATCTGCCAAGTTAGCGCAACATTTGGGAAAACCAGAATCTTATGTAATGACTGCTTTTGAGCCAGAAATTCCTATGACTTTTGCAGGAAATACAGAACCAGTTTGCTACATTGAAATTAAGAGCATTGGCACAATGAAGCCAGATCAAACCGCAGCGATGAGTCAAGACTTTTGCCAGCAGATTAACCAAACTCTAGGTGTGCCGAAAAATCGGATTTACATCGAGTTTGCAGACGCTAAAGGTGCAATGTGGGGCTGGAACGGCACAACCTTTGGTTAATTCCCTGTTTTCTTTGGTCAAGACTAACTTGATCTAGCAGGTGTAGGATAGAGATCCTACATCAACTCTTGATTTTTTTATGTCTGCTACGCCTCTTGTCTCTCAAGTTGACTCACACAACCCAGAAAAATCAGAATTAATCCCTCCCCTTCTCGGTGCTTCTCTGGCGGAGTTAAGCGCTTGGGTGCAGCAACAAGGACAACCTGCTTACAGAGGAAAGCAACTGCATGAATGGATCTACGATAAGGGAGTGCGATCGCTAGCTGATATTTCTGTCTTCTCTAAGCAATGGCGTGCGGAAGTAGCAGCAGTCCCCATTGGGCGCTCAACTTTACACTACCGCTCTGTGGCTCCCGATGGCACAGTCAAATATCTTTTACAATTAACAGACGGCCAAATTATTGAAACTGTTGGTATTCCCACCTTCGCAGAAAGGGGAGAAGGCCCAAAAGCCCGTTTGACAGTTTGCGTCTCTACTCAAGTAGGTTGCCCGATGGCGTGTGATTTCTGCGCTACTGGTAAGGGAGGCTACAAGCGCAACCTAGCACGTCATGAAATTATCGATCAGGTGTTAACCGTGCAAGAAGATTTTCAACAACGGGTTAGCAATGTCGTGTTCATGGGATTGGGTGAACCGTTGTTGAATACTGAGAATGTATTAGCAGCGCTGAAATCTTTGAATCAAGATATTGGTATTGGACAGCGATCGCTTACAGTTTCTACAGTTGGTATTCGCGATCGCATTCGTCAGTTCGCGCAAAATAATTTGCAAATCACTCTGGCGGTTAGTCTCCACGCACCTAACCAAGCGCTGCGAGAAAAACTCATCCCCAGCGCCCGCGCCTATCCTCTAGAAGAGTTATTGGCTGAATGCCGAGAATATGTAGAAATCACTGGACGGCGCGTTACCTTTGAATATGTTCTCTTGGCTGGTGTCAACGATCTACCAGAACACGCATTAGAACTTTCAAAATGTATGCGAGGATTTCAATGTCATGTGAATTTGATTCCTTACAACCCCATCCAAGAAGTAGACTATAAACGCCCCAACCGCGATCGCATTGAAGCATTTGTCAACGTCCTTAAGCAACAAAATACTGCTGTTAGTGTGCGTTATTCCCGTGGTTTAGAAGCCGATGCTGCTTGCGGACAATTGAGAGCAAGTAAAAATTAAACTTGTTGCAGTCAATTCTATGGATGAATATGAAACCGCAGATAAACACAGATATATCTAAGAAGTTATCTCTGTTTATCTATGGTGTAAAATCGCTTGAAATCTTTTTTTAGAGAAGTTTTCAAATATTTAGACTACGACGGGCGATAGAGAACAGGAAATTGTGTAGTTCAATTACTTGAAAAGCTTCGTAACTTTAACTGTACCAGGTAGATAGATTACGGAAATCCGACAACCCATGTAAAAAATTTGAATGTATAATTTAATTAGTGATGAATATCTGAAAAGCGAGAGTTTTATGCAAAATCAACATAATGCACTAGATATAACCTTGATTTAGCAAGTTATTCTCAATGCACTGATATTTAGAAAACGTTATGGGCTGAAGAATATTGAGTACGTTGGTGTAGTCAGGTGTAAGTATCGCACAAACCCCATAACGGTAAATAAAACATTAGCTTTAGTGAACTATTCCAAGCCCCTGTATTTATCTTATATAGGGTAATTGTGTTGAAATTTTAAGGATTTAGCGATCGCTAAACCCAACCTATAACAATTGAGGAAATAACTGTATGTTAAATCGCTTGTCGCTATTTAAAGCATGGCTACTATTGATTGTGCTTGCAAAAGCTTTATCGATTAGTTTTCCTGCTAATGCACAAATAATTCAGACGAATCCCCAGACGCAAGATTCATTTCAAGAAAGAATCAGACAACAACAAGAAGAGCAAAATCAGCAAACACAAGAACGAATGAAGGAAACATGGCTACGGCAAAACATTCAACAACCTCAACTACTACAATCACAACAGAAAATACAACAGCAAGAATTTACACGGCAACGGCAAGAAATGCTCCGCCAGCAACAATTTAGACTACAACAAGACCAACTGAGAATACAACAACAAGAATTTTCTCGACAGCAACAACTGAGAATACAAGATCAACAACTCAGACAAGATCAACAAATTAGACAACAACAAGAATTTAGATTACAAGAACAGAGACGACAGCAACAACTTAGACAACAGAATAAGAACTTGTAAAGCCTTCAGAATTTATCATAAGTGACTTTATTATTAAAAATTAGAGAAAACATTCTCCAATTTTTAATTTTTATTATCTAGCGTTGTGCATAAATTCCTGGTGCATAAGCCTCAATGACTTTGCCAGTACGAGTACAACTAATCATCAAGTAGTCACAACTAGAGCATTGTGTTCGAGTTAATTGACTATCAGAAATATAATAACGTTCTGCTTGGCAGCCACAATTTGGGCAGTAAATCTTTTGTACTGTCTGCATTTTAAAACCCCTGGTTGTAATTTATTTTTTATTTGAGAAGACTGCCAGTTAAAGTAGCAATAATTTTGGTTTGACCCAAGTTAACAAACGACCTTAATATTGGCTGATTATTTTAAACAAAATTTCAGGTTTGAAAAATTTTCGATATCTTCGATATCTTTGTATATTATCCTAGAATTTAAGTGATCTTACCCTCCTACTTTAGATACATAAATTATTTTTTAATTAAATTCCGCTTAGTGATTTACTGATCCCTATGGCGAATGCCTTGAGAGATCCTTATTTATAGTGATTTCAGACTTATACAAAAAAAGCCGTTCTTGTATTCAAAAATTAAAACCAATAAATTACTGTATATTTAGTAACAAAATATTTATCTTAAGATTTAGTTAATATTTGCTAGCAATATTTATGAGGTTAAATTCTAGTGAAATAATTTAATCAAAATTAGCATACTTATCAGATACCGTAAATTTACGGTATTTACACATCTTGAATTATTGCAGACAACCTTAACTGAATCCGCTATAAGAGTGAAATTAATACTTTGTAAAGCTAGTTTTTAAGGTTTGTAGTAAGGACTAAAGTCCTTATTTTCTAAGCACTCAAGTCTTTACTACAAAATTTTTTACCTATAAATTGAAATTTGAAAGGCTATTAGTCTCCTCAAGCAGGATGAAAATAATCGTAAATTTCTTGAGCTAAACGCGGCCCAATTCCTGGAACCTCGGCGAGTTGTGGGGTTGTTGCTTGGCGAATATAATCAACTGAGCGAAAATGCCCTAGTAGCTGCTTTTGTCGATGATGTCCTAAGCCAGGAATTTCATCTAAACGCGATCGCTTCAATTTATCACTACGTTGTTGACGATGGAAAGTGACTGCAAAACGATGCGCTTCATCTCGCAACCGTCGCAACAATTGCACCCCTGGTTGTTCTGCATCAGTAGCCAAGGGTTTAGATTCTCCCGGTAAAAAAATCTCTTCTCGCTGCTTTGCTAAACTCACAACTCGCAAGTCTTCTAATAAATTCATCTCTTGCAAAACGGCGATAACTGAAGATAACTGACCTTTACCACCATCAATCATGATTAAATCAGGCCAATCTGGATTACCCAAACGTGTTAGTTGCTGATCTTCTGCATACTTACGGAAGCGTCGCCCAATAACTTCAGCAAGACTAGCAAAATCATCCGAATGTCCCGCCGTCACTGTGGGATTTTTAATTTTGTAGTGGCGATAATGCTGCTTGGCGGGTAATCCGTCGATAAACACAACTTGGGAAGCTACAGCATTTGACCCTTGAATGTGGGAGATGTCATAACCTTCGATGCGGTGGGGTACATCTGGTAAATCGAGAATGGTAGCTAAATCTTGCATTGCTTGGTGATTGCGATCGCCAAATTTCTGCATTCTTTGCAATTCATACTGAGCATTTCGCTCTACCATCTCAATTAATTCTGCCTTCGTTTGCCGCAAAGGAGTCAAAATCGTAACTTTTTTTCCTTTGCGTTGAGTTAAGACATCCGCCAATATCTCCGCATCTGGTAAATCATGCTGTACCAGAATTTCTAAGGGTATTTCTACTGAGTCAGCAGTTTGGTAATGCTCCTCTAAAGCTCGTTGTAAAATAGCTCCTGGTTCTGCATGAGCATCAGCCACAAAAGCTAAACGTCCTACTAATTGTCCAGCGCGAATCTGGAATAGTTGAATGCAGGCGTGTTGTTCGTCGGCTGACAGTGCGATCGCATCCCGTGAAACTGTATCATCTGGTAAGGATACCTTTTGGTCAGCAGTCAGCGACTTTAACCCAGAAATTTGATCGCGAATCCGTGCTGCTGACTCAAAGTTCAAGTCTTCAGCTGCTGTATTCATCTGTTGAGTCAAAATATCAATCAATTCCTGAGTTCGCCCTTGGAATACCATCGCTATTTTTTGCACAATTTTGCGATATTCTTCTGGTGAAGTCAGCTTTTGACACACACCCGGACAACGCCCTAAATCATAATTTAAGCAGGGACGGTCTTTGAAAAGTGGTTGAGGTCGTTGTCGCTGGGGAAAGATGCGCTTGCAGATACGGACAATCTCTCGTAACAAACCAGCATCAGTATAAGGCCCGTAAAATTTATCTTTTTCTTTGCCGAATTGACGTTTACGGGTAATAAAAATTCGGGGATAATCTTCTGACCAAGTAATGCAGAGATAGGGATATTTTTTATCATCTTTGAGCAGCACGTTAAAGTATGGCTGGTGCTGCTTAATCAAGTTGGCTTCTAGCGCTAAAGCTTCGGCTTCAGTATCAGTGACGATGAATTCAATTTCTGTCACTAACTTAACCATCGTGGCAATGCGTTCAGTCTTGTTGTAGCCATCGCGGAAATAGGAACGAACGCGCGATCGCAATTTACGCGACTTACCTATATATATAATGCGATCGCTGTTGTCTCGCATGAAATAAACCCCCGGTTCCGGTGGAATTTCGGCTAGACGATTTTCCAGTCGTTCCGGCTCTTTAACCAGTGGTAGTATTTGAGTAGATATTGTCACAACCAAAATTAGGTAATCTTTCTCTATTTTAAGAAAAATTCTTTTTTCGTGCCGATTTCATAGAGTAATTATCAATTAAATATAAAGTAAAGATATTTTTAGTCTATAGATACTTCTGCGGCTACCTACGAGTTATCCAATGGAGTACCCACAGCTTGCTTGGTTTATGAGCTGACGTAAATCCTGCCACCAACAAGACTTGGGGCAAAATCCCCTTGTAAAGAAAGGTAAGTAATTTCCATCACAGTTTACTAGATGCCTTGCTGCACATATCACAATTTTGGAGCAGATAAGAGTTTATGTAGCTATTATCTTATTTGTCATCTGTTACTGCCAGAATCAAAACTTGGCTTTTTGAATTTATAATTAATATTTTAATAGAGATAAAATTTAATTATTTAAAAATTTATTTTATTGACTTATTAGCTTTATATATTCTTAGTTAAAATTAATGGAAATTCAAATATATGCTTATATAAATGCAGCGAGATTAATTACCAATAAACGGCAATTTTGATTATCAATTCAACTTATAATATTAAGCGATTTAACGGATTTAGGAATTTATATTTACGAATATGATTATAAATATAGTTATGATAATAATTAAGGTAACAGTTAAACTATGAACCTACAAGACTTTGAAGCCCAGTACCGTGAAGCTATGGCTGAAACGCTCAATGAGCTGCAAACCGCAGTTTTGCTGTTAGCACAAGTACAAAATAAAATTTTAACAATTGGCACTTCTGTACAAAATATTAGTCAGCAAGTTGAAGAGTTCATTGAAGAGCAAAAAGCCGAATAAAGGTATGCCAAGTAAAAAAAATCTATCTATGGCAACAAGTCAACTCTTTTTCAATTGTAAGTGTAAGATCCTTGAGTTTTAGAGGTTTGACAAAATATCGGCGTGCGCCTAAACTCATAGCTAATTCTTGATCTGCTTTAAAAGCAAAAGCGGAAACTACAATGATAGGTATTTTTGACACATCAGGTTTTTGCTGGACTTGTTTTAAGAGCGAATAACCGTCAATATCTGGTAGCTTCAAATCTAATAACATTAAATCTGGTTTAAATTTATCTATAGTAGAGAAAAAAGTAGAGCCTTCAGATAAGCTTTGGACATCGTACCCACAGTAACTTAGATAGTCACTCAGTAACAACCTATTAAGATAATGGTCTTCAACTAGCAAAATTCGTCTAACTTTGTGTGAGCGCAATGGCTGATCTATATTGAAGAATTGTGCTGTCATTGCTACCTATTATCTGATTATCTTAAGTAAAAACCAACAATTATTACCATAAACCAAAACGGTAGTACATTTAAACTGTAAAATTAATAGAAAATTGACTTATGTAATGTAGTCAAAGATATTAATAAATCAAATTTAACTGTACTCCAATACTTAATAATAGTACGATTAAATATAATATTAATCAATTATTAAGCTTTTCTTTACGAGCTTTTTACAATTTATAGTATTAAATAAAAGACTGATTTTAAAAAGTCAAGTTACCAATTGTTATGAGTAAAATTACTTAAGTAATACTAGGAGCAATAATAGGCTACTTGCCATTCATAGAAAAGTTTTTATGTGGATTTGAGGGTAAAATAATACAACTGTACGAAATTGCTGTTATAAATACGTTGGTAAGGGCATAAATATATAGGCTCTTCCAAACGATTTATTTTTTGTAAATTTTATTAAAAATATATAACTTAGAAAATCAAATTATCTTATCGCTGGAAGAAAGTATTCATAAAAAAGGGAGCTAACAGCTCCTTTTTTTATTTGTAATTTTGAACTTGCAATCTTCTTAAATAGATGCTTTTTTCAATTTGCGTTGTGTAGCAAAGACACCAGCTACACCCAACAGACCCAGCATGACTGATGGTTCTGGGACTGCTGCGGGAGGTACACCTTGGATGGTGACTTCATAATTACCACTGTGAGACTTGCCATCAGCACCCGGCCCCGAATTGTTGCTTAGTCCGCTTTCTGTAGCAGAAAAGCTGTAAAGTAAATTAGTCTTGCCGTTGTAGGTAACTTTAACAACTTCACTAGCTTGAAATCCATTTTTGAGAAGATTACCCAAGTTTCCTAACAGAGGCGCATAGTAATCTTTTAAATTGTAGTGACCTGCTAACCCAATTTTAATATCGCCAGTGGTGTCATTTTGATTAACGTAAGAGATATTAGGATCGCTAGAGCGTTGGAAACCATTGATGCCTAAAAATGCAGTAAAAGCTTGACTACGAGGGATAAAACTTGCTCCTAAACCAGCTGCATCATAAAATTGGTTGAACCAAGTATTTGCAAAGTTATTTGCCCCATAGCTTGTACTCAATCCTGACCCAGTACTAAACCAATCTGTTGCTGTCAGGCTGCTTAAGGTAATACTTTGGCCACCAATTTGCCCCGTTAAGGTAGTGTTTTTGTTGAAATCAAAACCTGCTGCCTCACTACTAGCTCGTAACTCTACGTTTCCAGTGGGGTTTGCAGCATTGCCATCCAGTACTTTTTGTACATTTGCGGAGGTCTTGTCCACGGAGATAGTACTGTTACCTTGGACATCATAGACTAAATAATCACTGGCTTCTGTTCCACCAATAGTAGCGCCGGTGAGGGTTCCAGCTTGTGCTGGTACAGTAGCGATCGCGCTCACACCAATAGCCATTGAAGCGCCAATTACAAGTTTCTGAAAAGTCATTTTCATTGTTTTCAAGTCTCTGTCAGTTTGGAAATTAAGTTTTAAACTATTGCCGTTTATAGGCTTGGGCTGTCTTGACTACAGGCTTTTGGCAATACGGCAGCTTGAAAACGCCACCTGCATTGTTAGCCAACTTTGGTAGCTGAACGTACAAACCCACTTTAATAGATGGGAAGACCTGATTGGGTAAAGTTACTTCGGATTATCAATAAAAATATGAAGAATATTTCTAGATTTTTATACGTTTAATTACTTACTTTTCTAAATATTACTAATATTAAAAGTTACAGATAAAATATTTGAAATTCAGTAGAATACGGTTATTCATAGGGCAATAGGGTTCAGATAAGCTTTTTCTCTGCCCCTGCCTCAACGGATAAATTTCTTAACTAAACCGTATTGATTTATAGAGGCGCACGGCTGTGCGCCTTTGCTGCGTCTTCTATACATAGACTTTGCCGCAAAAAATCTTTGGCGTTCAGCTTGAGAAGAAATTTAATAAAGGAACTGGGCAATTCTTTCCACAGCAGTTTCTAACAAAGGTGGCTCATGTACTAAGGCAAAACGGACATACCCTTCACCAGATTTACCAAAGCCAGCACCAGGCGAAGCAGCTACACCAGTTTGTTTAACTAGCTGGGTACAAAATTCTATGGAGTTTTGACTCCAAGCTGAGGGTAATTTTGCCCAGATGTACATTGTGGCTTTGGGAGTAGGAACATTCCAGCCAATGGAGTGTAAAGCAGTGATGAAGGCATCGCGGCGTTGCTGGAAGATAGCGACAGCAGATTTTACCCCAGCTTGAGGGCCAGTCAAGGCTGCGATCGCACCATTTAAAATTCCCCGATATTGATTAAAATCAACGGCAGCTTTTACCTGACGTAAGGCGTTAATTAACTCGGCATTACCAATGGCATAGCCAATGCGGAAGCCGCCCATATTGTAGGACTTGGAAAGGGTGAAAAATTCAATCGAGACGCTTTTCTCTGGATCAGCTTGCAGAATTGAAGGGACTAAGGATTTTGGATTGGGAGAAGAATCTGCCCACTCCCCAGTTTCCTGAAATACTAAATCTACGTAGGGGAAATCGTGAACTAGGGCGAGATTGTGTTGTTGACAGAAGGCGACAGCTTCTTGGAAGAAAGATAAAGGAGCGATCGCTGAGGTGGGATTGTGAGGATAACTTAATACCATCATCCGCGACTGGGCCAAAACTGGGGCGGGAATATCCGCAAACACTGGTAAAAAAGCGTTTTCTGCCCGTAATGGCATCGGGTAGATTTGACCACTGGCTAGGTGGACTCCCCCGACGTGAGAGGGATAACCTGGGTCGAGCAACAGGGCAAAATCTCCTGGATTGAGCAATGCTAGAGGTAAATGGGCTGTACCCTCTTGAGAACCAATCAGAGGTAGTACCTCAGTTTGGGGATCTACTTTGATGCCAAATTTTTGTTCGTACCAGTTGGCTGCGGCTTCACGAAACCCAAGAGTACCGTTAAACAACAAATAGCCGTGGGTACTGCGATCATGGAGAGATTGGGCGATCGCCTCAATGACGTGCGCCTCGACTGGTAAATCAGAAGACCCCAACGATAAATCAATTACTTCTTGTCCAGCGGCCAAAGCGATTGCCTTGGCTCTGTCCATATCAGCAAATACATTAGATTGCAGGGGTTGTAAACGCTTTGCAAATTGCATGTTAGTCATTAGTCATTTGTCATTGGTCATTAGTCATTAGTTATGGACTATGAACTATTGACTAATTACTATTTAAGTGCGTATCTAAGAGTTCGAGTAACTTATCTTTACCGATGACTCCCTCAGTCGAAATTAAAACTTCCTGGCCGTGAAATAGTCTCAGAGCCGGAACACCTTCCACTTGGTACTGCTTAACAGTGAGTGGGTTGGGGTCAATTTCCATTTTCACGACTTTGAGGCGATCGCTATATTTGCTAGCAGCTGAGTTAATCATGGGCGACATCAATTGACAAGGGCCACACCAGGAAGCCCAAAAGTAAACTAATACAGGCTGTTCAGCTTTTAACACTTCTGTTTCAAACTCAGCATCAGTTATGGTGATTACAGCCTTACTCATTACAGTCTCCATCCGGTGGCGATCAAAGTTGGCACACACAATACTTTATCCCAAAGTAGTCAATAGTCCATAATCAATAATTCATAGTTATTTTGACTGTTAACTATTGACTAATGATATAAAATCCCACAACCAACAGGCGTGGGACTAGCTCAAATAAGTTTTCTGGCAATTTTATAGTTGATCCAATTGCTTGCGTAGGGAATCCAACTCTGCATCAACCACTTCATTCGACTTAGCAGGAGTGGTTTCTTGTTGGGGTGGAAGTTGTGCTTGAGTTACTGGAGTAGCGGGTGGTAGCATTTGCGCTTTCAAAGCTGCCAATTCATCATCAACATCGCTACTACCTTCCAACCGGGCAAATTGGGTTTCTAAATCTGCACCTGCTAACTCTCCTTGTGCCTGGGCCCGGGCTTCTTGCATCAAGACTTTTTCTTCCATCCGCTCGAAGGCAGACATTGCACTGCTGGTATTCATCCCACGCACCATGCCTTGGAGTTGCTCTTGGGCTTTGGCAGTTGTGATCCGAGCTTTAAGCATTTCTTTCTTGGTTTTAGCCTCAGAAATTTTGCTTTCCAGCTGGATTAAGTTGCGCTTGAGGGTTTCAACTTGAGTGCTTTGGGTATCTAAACTAGCTTTGAGGGCGGCGCTGGTGTCAGTATAAGTTTTTTTGCGCTCTAGGGCTTGCCGTGCTAAATTCTCATCACCTTTTTGCAGTGCTAGTTGGGCATTGCGTTGCCACTTATTGATTTCATTTTGGGCATCATTGTACTGTTTCTCACTGCGTTTTTGGGCGGCGATCGCTTGGGCTACTCCCTGACGCAGCTGCACCAAGTCTTCCTGCATTTCCAGGATGGCTTGTTCTAGCATTTTTTCGGGGTCTTCGGCTTTGTTAACCAGGTCGTTGAGGTTAGAACTAACTACTCGCTTAATGCGATCGAATAATCCCATAACTTTGTTTTTCCTTGTTTGGTTTACGCTTTTTGCTGGACAGTTAGCTTTTTTACTTTTTAATAGCTACCTATTTCAATGTAATCTTTCCGGTTGGAATCAGTACGTTATAACAACTCTTAATTCTTAAGATATCTCCAAACTGGGGTAATTAGCCGAACTTCAAGAGTCTTGAGTTTTAGGTAACTGCTGTTGAGGAGGCTGTACCGTGTTCTGCTTCTCCTCGGTAAGCAGATTGTTGTGCTGTGTGTTTTCTGCCTGATTTAAAACCTGCACCTTCATCGCGGCTAATTCAGTATCCACATTATTAGTAGATTCCAAGGAAGTAAATTGTGTTTCCAAGTCGTCGCTACCGAGTTGAGCGATCGCTTCTGAATGAGCTTCTATTTGTAAAACTTTTTCTTCCATACGCTCAAATGCGCTCAGACTGCTGGTAGCAGAAACTCCCCCAAGCATTTCCTGGAGGCGAGAAGAGGCTTCTGCGGAACGGGCGCGAGCAATATACATATCTTTTTTTGTTTTCGCCTCGGAAATTTTTAACTCTAGCGATCGCATATCCTTTTTTAGCCTAGCGACTATATCGTTTTGCTGCTCTATCTGAGAAAAGAGGGCTGTACTGGTTTCTTTATAAGCTTGGCGCTTAGTCAAAGCTTCCCGTGCTAGAGGTTCATTGCCTTGTTGTAAGGCCAATTGGGCGCGGCGATACCATTCTTCTGTTTGAGAGTTGGCAGCCGCCGCCTGTCGTTGGGTGCGTTTTTGGGTAGCGATCGCTTGTGCTACACCCGAACGCAACTGCACCAGATTTTCCTGCATCTCTAGGACAGTTTGCTCTAGAATCTTTTCTGGATCTTCTGCACCACCGATCAAACTATTGAGATTAGAGCGAATCACCCGCAGAATACGCTTGATTAATTCCATGTCGGCTCTCCATTCACGAAACTCAATGCTGAGTAATGAGTGCTGAGTATAAAAATTTTGTAGGAGGGTAGTTATGGAGTGCTGAATACTCAGTAATTTAATTGAGTATAAAATTTTTGTCGTAGTCAGATTTTGTATCTACTACTCAGCACGGGCTAAACCTTAGCTATCCGCTAACAGCACTCATAAGTCAGGACTGTTATCTCATGGTATCGTAGATTTTTGCAACTTATGGTTGCTGAACTCGTGCCTTAATTCCCTTTGTCTGTAATAATTGCATCTGTTTTTGTACTTGCTCTTTAGTCTTAAAAGCACCGAGATAAATCAATTCTTTGTTGGGTGATAAATAAGCATCAGGAATTACTTGCCGTGCTGAAGCATAAGCTGCACCTTTATTATCTATCACGACATGGTAGAACCCATCTGTTCCTGGTTTGATTTCTGCATTAGGCTTTGGTGAGGCTGCGATTTGCTGGGGCGAGGTTTTTGCCGTTGAAATGGGAGGTAAATTTAGGGGAGGTAAGGATTGTACAGTTGGTACTGGCGCTAAAGCGATCGGATTTGTCGGTTTTAGGGCTGTATTGGGGTTAGACAATGGTGCTTGAGGATTTACAGGGTTTTGGCGAACGGCTGGATTAGCGACGGTTGGTTGGACTTTAGGTTGTAAGCCAACTAGATCATTAGGATCTCTCACATCAGGAAACTCTTGGGCCGCAAGATTGGGATACATAGATGATGTGCTTGGTGGCTGGATCTGAGGTTGGACATAACTCCCAACTTCTTCAGTATTTCCTGGCGCGGGAGACGAGTTTCCGTTAAACAACTTGCCTAAATTCCATTGAGGCAAGCCTTTGGGATTGAATACTACATAACCCAAGGTAAGACTTGCTAACAATAGCAGCAACATTGAGCCGATACCTAAAGGTGATAGCAGACTGTCACTAGAATTGCTTGGTTTTTGGGTTTCTGGTTGTTCTTCTGTCAGACTTCGCAGTAGTGCTTCACTAGATTCTAAGTAGTCATCTGGGTGCTTAGGGGTATTATCTGTCTGCAAAAGATTTTCGCTCTTAGTATCTTTTACAATTGCTGGCACGATGCTGCTACTAAAATTGGGCGGTGGCGGTGGAAGTTGAGTTTGTGTTTTAGCAGAATCTTGGGTAGAGGGCACATTGAGATTATTTGGTTCTTCGGTATTTGCCGTAACTGTCGCTCGGTTCACCTCATGATTCACAACTAGAGAAGATGTTGGTGGTACGTCAATTTCTGTAACTGGCGCTGGGGTTCCCTGATGATTCACAGGTACAGCAGGCGGCACGTTAGTTTTAATTTCCGTTACTGATGACTGAGTTGTTCCCAATGTTGTAGGAATGGCAGTCAAGGACTGGGTTTGACTGCTCATGTAACTTGCAACACGACGTTGGTTTGATGACACTAAACCATTTCGCGTGCGTCGGTATCGAGCTAACTCTTGATCTAGCGGTACTTCTAAACTTGCTAATGCTGCTGTTAGTGCTGGTTTCAACCCAGGCGTTTTAGACGATTGAGTACCGGAATCGTTTAGGGGGTTTTGAGTCATTGCCTGTGTGCCTCAAACGTAGATTTCTGGAATAACTATAGATATATTTCTGACAATATTAGCGAAAATTATTTAAATAGATTGGGGATTGGGGAAGAGGTGACAGGTGACAGGTGATAGTGAATAATCTGCACCCTGTAACCTTTACCCTATCCTATTCCCTTCTTCACTCCCCACTTTGAATGATGTCGTTGAAATCAATTAATGATATTTTAGGCGTTCTGGAAAAGCAGTCTAAATGGCAGGAGCAACCATTTCAACACTTGCTCAAGTGTTGGGCAAGTGTTGTTGGGCCAGTGGTTGCCACAAATACTCGACCATTGTCGATTCAACGCGATGTTTTGTCGGTAGCAACTTCTAGTGCTGCTTGGGCGCAAAACCTGACTTTTGGTCGCACGTCTCTGCTTTTAAAGTTGAATAAAATACTGCCAACGCCTTTGGTTGATATTCGCTTCTCTACTGCCAGCTGGCAGAATCCATCTGTGGAGAGAAAACAGCAACAAACGGTTTTGCCCCACGAGCATCCCAGTTACCTTGGTGATGAGATTAGCCGCCCTGATGTTACACCCACCAAGGATGTAAATGCTGCTTTTGGGCATTGGACGAAGATTATGCGATCGCGATCGCATGGCTTACCCCTTTGTCCTCAATGTGAATCTCCCACCCCACCCGGCGAACTCCAGCGCTGGGCAGTCTGTTCTGTCTGTGCTGCTAAAAAGTTTTAAAGTAAGTCAGTCTTGGCCTAAATTGAACGCAAAATATTTTAGCGATTATTCCTTGGGCAGAATTTATCTCAAAGTAATTTGCTGCTGCCATCTAGATAAGTTCGTTCTAATTCTTGAGAAAAAAGATGTTTTACAGCTAAAATATACCAAACGTGGTACTAAAACCAGACTATTTATCTGAAATTATATGTCTTAAGGCATCCTTAAGGAGGAAGTTAAAAGGCTAAATAAATCAAAAGCTTTAGTTTTACTCTTGATCCCTAATAAGTTTTAGCCAAAATCAATAGGTAATCACTCTCCAGATTATTTAAAAATATAACAAGATTATAAAAATATCCTAAAGTTTATTTTTTCGTCGGGATCGCTGAAAGCTATAGAAAATAATGGTTTTTTGGCTTTTATCCGTCTTTATATATAGAAGCAAAATATAAAGATGAAATTCAGCCGAAAACGGCACTAAAGATGAATCCGAATGAAACCTATTAAATTTTTAGCATCTGCCTGTAAATATTGCCGTCATTACCAGCCAGAAGGTCGCCGTGGTGGAACGTGCCAGCAGTTGGGAGCGCCAGTCCAAGCAACTTGGAAGGCTTGCTCCTTGGCGCTCCCACCTTTTGCACCTTCTTGGGAAACCTTGGAAGATGCTTGGACTTTGCCAGATGCAAGGCCAGTTTTAGCTTGTTCTCATTCCCCGGCTTCAGATTTAGATCATGCTGCTCCTGCTCCTGTAGAAGAAATAACTGCCTCTATATATTCTGAAGAGGCCAAGACTGAAGCAGTGTTTATTTAGTTATCCATTATTACTGAACCAATTTTGTAGTTTGCTTAAGATAAGATTTGCTTTTAAGATATTTAGTGCCATAAACATTGACATTTGCAAAAATCGCACCCTTTATTGAGGTGCGATTTTTGCAATTTTAAGGTAGCCAAGGAAAAGAGCGAAAATCTGGTGGACGCTTTTCGAGAAAAGCTTGTTTGCCTTCAGACCCTTCTTCTGTCATGTAATAGAGTAAGGTGGCATTGCCAGCGAGTTCTTGTAAACCAGCTTGTCCGTCACAATCAGCATTGAAGGCGGCTTTGAGACAGCGAATTGCGATCGGACTTTTTTCTAAAATCTCCTGCGCCCATTGAATACCTTCCGCTTCTAGTTGTTCGACCGGGACGACGCAATTAATTAAACCCATTTCTAGCGCTTGTTGTGCATCATATTGGCGGCAGAGAAACCAAATTTCTCTAGCTTTTTTTTGTCCCACAATGCGGGCGAGATAGCTGGCTCCAAAACCACCGTCGAAACTGCCGACTTTGGGGCCTGTCTGTCCGAAAATTGCGTTATCGGCAGCAATGGTAAGGTCGCAAATTAAGTGTAGGACGTGTCCACCACCGATCGCATATCCAGCGACTAAAGCAATCACCACTTTCGGCATCGAACGAATCAGGCGTTGTAAGTCCAGCACATTCAAGCGAGGGATACCAGTATCATCCACATAACCCGCATGTCCGCGCACGCTTTGATCGCCACCAGAACAGAAGGCATATTTGCCATCAGTATGTGGGCCATAGCCAGTAAATAGGACAACGCCAATGGTAGTATCTTCACGAGCATTACAGAAAGCATCGTACAGTTCAAAGACTGTTTCAGGACGGAAAGCATTGCGTTTGTGAGGGCGGTTGATGGTGATTTTTGCAATGCCATCAGTTTTTTGATACAGAATGTCTTCGTAGGTTTTGGCAGTTTGCCAGTTAGTTTGCATTGGTATGAAGTGCGCTGTTGTGCTTGAGAATTTTATCGCGGACGTAGGGACATGCGATACCTGCGGTGGGCTACGTCTACGCTAAAATTGTTGTCTCAAGCCTTTACAATCTGGTAATTGTCTGGGTGTTGAGGAATAAAAATGCGACGTGACACCATTTTCTACAAATTATTTAAGCAATTTCCCGGTTTGCTGTTTGAATTAGTAGATGAACCACCCGCAGAAGCGGAAAACTACCAGTTTGAATCAGTTGAGGTGAAAGAAACGGCGTTTCGGATTGATGGAGTGTTTTTACCTCCCGATAATGCAGTTTCCAAAACCGTCTTTTTTGCAGAAGTGCAGTTTCAGAAAGACGAAGACTTATATCACCGCTTCTTTAGCGAATTGTTTTTGTTTCTCTACCGCAACTCTATCCGTTACGATGACTGGTTTGGAGTCATAATTTTTGCTTCTCGCAGTCTCGAACCTTCTAACTCAACGATTCACCGCGCTTTGTTAGAAAGTGGCCAAGTCAGGCGGGTTTATCTGGATGAGTTGGGGGATTTGCGAGAACAACCTTTGGGATTGGGTTTGATGTTGCTGACAAATGTTACCTCTGAAACAGAAACAGTGGAAGGGGCGAGGTTTTTGCTAGAACAAGCACGGCAACAATCGGAGCAAGCGATAATTGATTTAGTGACGACGATTATTTTCTACAAGTTTTCTAACCTAAGTCGAGAGGAGATTGCAGCAATGTTAGGACTGAATTTGGAAGAACCACGGGCTATTCGGGAAGCGAAGGAAGAAGGAGAAAGAACGATCATTTTACGACTATTGAATCGACGCATGGGTAATATTCCTGATGTGCTTCTGTCCCAGATTCAAGGGTTATCGGTGGAACAGTTGGAAGCTTTAGGTGACGCTTTGTTGGATTTCTCTTCTCTTGCTGATTTGGAAGGATGGTTACAAGGTTAACTAAGCAGGTAAGTTTCACGCAAATAAGAAGGGCGATCGCACTCTGTAAAATAATGATGGCTACAAATAAAGTTTCCCGAAGTGAAGAAGTATTTGCAGACACGCGGGTATATCAGAAGCGGTGGAAGAAGTGCGATCGCTCGTCCTCTGACTGGTAAAACGACTATTTGGTAAAATTGCTGAGGAACGTTGGAAGTATTAGATTTGGCGTTGTTGGAATTGAGATTGCGATCGCTGACTTGGCAGGGTAGTTACAAAATCAATTATTAGATTACTAAATTAACTTCTCGCTTTTCTGATATCTTTAAGCTTCATATTTTCAGCAATAAGTTCTTGAGCGCGAGCTTGAATTTTTGCTCGACGTGCTGGTAGTAGTTTTTCCATTACATCACTCAGTTGTGTTGCCATAGCTTCATTCTCATTTTTCTTTCAAGTCATCGATATAAAAATAATATTACTGGGAATACTATTATTATGATTTATTTTCTCAGTAAAAGGATTTAAATATATGAATGACCTTAAAAATTTACTAAATCGTGCCTCATTTGAGGAGAGGAAAGCATTGGCAGAGATTCTTAAGGCATCACAACCAACAGCTGATTCTATTGTTTATCATCTATGCGAGAAGAGCCAAGATCCTGCCAGCTATGTATTTAATGAAATATTTGATGATCATCCAAGTTATCAAAAAATAGTTAGGCGGGCTGCTAAAAAGTTAAAAATAAAATGTAGTAAATATGAATCTGCTAGTGGAATGGAGGTAAAAATTGCACAGAAGGTTATGGAAACAATGTTGGAGAAAATGACACCAGAACAAAAGCGAGAAATGGAACAGCAGTTACGAAAAACAGCATCACAATTTGATAAAGGAGGTGAATTATTAGGAAGTACTAGTATTTTTCTTGCTTTGACAGGCGCTCAATTGTCTGGTTTTGGTATTTACTTACTGGCTTCAACAACATTGGGTACACTTACCGGAGTAATAGGGGTTACTTTACCATTTGTTGCTTACACAACAATGTCAAGTGCAATAGCTGTCATTATCGGGCCAGTTGGTTGGATAGGTGCAGGATTATTCACAGTATGGCAGTTGACAGGCCCTAGTTATAAAAGAGTTATTCCAGCTATTCTTTATATTTGTGCCCTAAGAGCAAGATTGGATGGTGGTTTTGCTTAATTCTTTTTTTAGAAAGATTTGCTGAAACTATTATGAGCAAATAAGTATGAATATCCTAAACTGGTGCGCTATGAAAAAAGACCCTAATTACATAGGGTCTTTTCTCATAAAATATTTCTAATAATTAAGTTAAAACTATTTCATCCCACAATTCAACAATACCTAATGAGATTATTAAATTGTAATCTCCGCCGCGAACTTTATTAAATTTTCCTGTCGCCACTTGGCATCTGCTTTGCGATTTGTTTGTAACTCTAAAACCCGAATTCCTGTAGTTGGGAGCGGGTTTAATTTTTGCTGCAACTGCTCCCAAGAAGTTATCAATTCATGCTGCACATTATAAGTAGCGCACAACTGAGCAAAATTAATATCCTGGGGAGTGCCAAAAAATTCTTCAAATGGTGGATCAAACTTGGCAATAGGTAACATTTCAAAAATCCCACCGCCATTGTTGTTAATTAAGATAATTGTCAGATGTCCCACAAATTTATTGCGGATTAAAAAACCATTGGTGTCATGCAACAAAGCTAAATCTCCCGTTAACATAACACTACTTTGTTGGCGATGGGCAATTCCTAAAGCTGTGGATAATGTGCCATCGATACCATTTGCACCCCGGTTAAAGTGCGATCGCACTCTTAAATTATTTGGTTTCCAGAAATATTCCACATCCCGCACAGGCATACTATTGGCAATAAACAATGGCGTTCGTGGCGGTAAAATCTGAGAAATTAACCAAGCTGCTTTACTCTCAATGACTTCATCTATTTTCCCCATCGTCTGGTCAACAACTAACCTAACCTTAGTTTCCGCATCACACCATTGCTGCAAATAGTCTGAGGATAAAGATAAATTTATCTCCTCTGCTTTTATATCTTCTACAGATATCCGTAAATGCGTTGTCCTTCCATGCAAAGGGTCGAGGTTTTGGTCACTGGGGTCAATTACCCAGCGTCGGGGTTGAGTTGTATCTATCCAGCTACGCAGTTCTTTACTTGTAGGCATTTCTCCCACCTGAATCACCATTTCGGGCGCTAGCTGCTTTGCTAGTTGCTGATTTCGCAAAATCAGGTCATAAGTGGAAATTAAATAAGGGTTGAGTTCGGCATAATTTCTGACTGGGGAAAGTCCTTCTGCTAGCACAGGCCATTTGAGAGTTTGGGAAAGTTGCGCGATCGCTCTACAATACTCTTCTGGTTGCTGCGGTTGAGCAACACCTGCGATGATGATACCGCGATCGCATTCTTTCCATTGTTTGGGCATTGGGCATTGGGCATGGGGCATGGGGCATGGGTTTGCTATCCCTGCGAAAAAGTCTTCTGGGTGAAACTGCGATCGCAAATAGCTCAAATCATTTCCATCAGGAACAGGTGCTAAGGGATCGCGAAAGGGAATATTCAAATGTACTGGCCCCTTTGTAGGAGTTTGCGCTCTTTCCCAGCTATGAATTACTGTTTGTCGCAGATAAGCTAGCATTCCCAGATCAGCAGAGGGTAAGGCTAACTCTGTTTGCCAATTTGGGTAGGTTCCATATAATCTCAACTGATCTACAGTTTGACCAGAGTGACAATCTCGCAATTCTGGCGGTCTATCAGTGGTTAATACCAACAGTGGTACGCGACTATATGAAGCTTCAATGACTGCTGAATAAAAATTTGCTCCTGCTGTACCAGAGGTACAAACTAGTACCACAGGGCGACCGGTGGCTTGAGCTTGTCCCAAGGCGAAAAAGGCGGCTGAACGTTCATCGAGAATGGAAATCGCTTCAATCTGAGGTGCTTGTTGAGCAAAGGCGATCGCTAAGGGTGTAGAGCGTGATCCAGGACAAATGATGGCACAAGTCAACCCCAACCGCTTTAGGGTCTCTGTTAAAATGTAAGCCCAAAGTTGATTAACATTCCTAAAGGCGATCGGCATTAAATCAAACATAGCTATAAAACAATCTGAAATTTTAGATTTTGTTTAGGGAAATTTAATTTAAAATCCATCTGGGAAAGTTTGGTGAAAAGAAGTCTAAGGGAGGGAAGCCGATCCTCGACACTTTCTTGCTCCACTTTCTACAAAATGCCCAATTTGCTCTCAAACTTTTATGGACTGCATTCATTTAACGGGAATTCGCTGCTATGGCTACACTGGGTATTTACCAGAAGAACAAGTGCTAGGACAATGGTTTGAGGTGGATGTGAGGTTATGGTTGGATATCTCCACAGCGGCCAAGACTGACGCGATCGAAGACACTTTAGATTATCGCAGCGTCATTAGCTTGATACAACATCTGGTCAAAACGTCTAAGTTTGCTTTGGTAGAGAAATTGGTAGCAACGATCGCAGATTCTATTCTCCAAGAGTGCGATCGTGTAACACAAGTCCAAGTCATTCTGAGCAAACCTGCTGCACCTATTCCAGATTTTGGTGGCAAAATTAGCATTGAACTTACTAAAAGTAAGTCCAATCTCTAAAGCACAAAACGTGTTTTTTTTGTCAATATCTATAAACTAGCAAAAACAGGGGGTTTTTATGGAGCGCGGAAGTATCTGACAAAGAGAATCTTTCCTGCCATTGCCCCCAGCACTTGCTCGTTATCGAAAAACACTAAAAAATCATGTTATTTGCTGATGAGCATTTAACATGCATATTTTCAGTTAAAACAATTTGTGATTTATTATTAACTAAAACCAATAAATAATTTTAATTTATACTCTTTCATTCACAATTAAAAATTTCATACCAACTCTTTGTGAAACTGCACAAAAGCAAGATTAATTGGTAAAACTAGGCACAAAACCTCCTTGTTTTGGAACAACTTTAGAGAATTGGTAATCAGACAGTTTGAGACGATAATTTGCATCCCGGCTGAGACAAACGCTATTTGTAGACAACGTTTTATTAAACTCTTTAATTCCAGATAACGATTAATTTTTAGTAGTATTATAATCAATCGATATTATCATATTACAATACAAGATACTATATTAATTTTTCCAACTTATTTGAAAGTGGTAGACTGTGATTTTATTAACTTTTATTCTTGATTAATTTTGACATAGATACTATACTTGATGTTTATTTTATTTAAGAAAATAATTGATTGCATATTGTTGAAAATAAATTTTTGATTGCTGGTAATTATATGGTAATTTACATTTTATGTTAATGACATGATATTAACTGCATACATTAATCATAATTAGCTTTGACAAACACAGAAATTATTGGAGGTTAATAACATGATGCTATTTGCTCATTAGTTAAGTATTTATATCAAGCAATACTACAGAGTAGTTAAAGATTGTTTATGATGAAATAAGAACTTTTGTATCGAGTTGATACTGACAACAAAAATCTGAACCCTAGCAAACAGGTTGTTTCACCATGTTCGCCCGCAAAATCCTAGTTGTTGAGGATGAAAAAATCATAGCCTCAAATATTAGAAAAAGTTTACAAAAATTAGGTTATTCCGTATCAGAAACCACTAAGTCTGGTGAAGAAGCAATAAAAAAGGTAGCAGAAACTCATCCACATTTAGTATTAATTGATATCTGCCTAGCTGGGGAAATTGACGGTGTGAACGTAGCAGACATCATCCAGAATCACTTCCATGTACCTGTAGTATATTTAACAGAATATTCGGAATATAAAGCATTATATGAAAACCAGCTAAGTGAGCCTTTTAGTTACATAGTCAAACCATTTATTGAAAGTGATTTACATTTTGCGATTGAAATGGCTCTATACAAACATCAAAGCAAAAAAATATTATACGAAGAAAAACAAAGGCTGGCAGCAATTATTAATAGTATGAGCAGTGCAGTGATTGTGACTTATGCTAATGGTTGTATTCAAATGATGAATCCCACAGCAGAAATAATCACGGGCTGGAAGGAAAGTGAAGCGTTCGGTAAAGATTTAGTAGAAGTAGTTAACTTAGTTGACAAAGATGTAGGAGAAAAAATTGAAAATTTAGCTGCAAATGTAATCAAAACAGGTGAAATTTTGGATTTCCCAGAAAACTGTATACTGATTACCAAAGATGGCAAAGAAATAGCGATTGGTGATAAAGTTGCACCCATCCGCGATCGCAATGGTAATATCACTGGTGCAGTTTTAGTGTTTCAAGATATCACCAAACGCAAGCAGACAGAGGCACAATTGATCCGTAATGCGTTTTATGATGGGCTGACAGCATTACCAAATCGTGTTTTATTTCTAGACAGGCTCAGACAAACAATTGAGCGCAGCAAACGTAGAAGCGATTATTATTTTGCAGTTTTATTTTTGGATTTAGATGGTTTCAAAGATATTAATGATCGCTTTGGACATGGAATAGGGGATGAGTTTCTAGTAGCGATCGCTAGACGTTTAGAGTCCTGCTTACGTGGTGGTGATACTGTAGCCCGATTTGGTGGTGATGAGTTTACAGTTCTTTTAGAGGATATTAAAGACATTACCGATGCTACCAATGTTGCCAAACGGATTCAAGAATCCTTGCGATCGCCACTTAAGCTGAATGGATGTGAATTATCTACTACAGCTAGTATTGGTATTGCTTGGAATTTTAGTAGTTATGAGGAACCTGCAACTCTGCTACGGGATGCTGATATTGCAATGTACCGAGCTAAACGGCAGGGAAAAGCGACTTATGCCATATTTAGTTAAGGATAGAATATGTGCTAATTTAGTTGCTGCTAAGGTTATCGTATACAAACGAGAAGTCCCATAAGCCTGTTATGGAAAAAACCGAAAAACAGAAAATGCTCGCAGGCGAGTTATATCTGGCGGAAGATCCAGAATTGGCTGCCGAAAATAAACGAGCTAGTCGTCTGTTGCGAAGGTACAATTCTACAACTGAAGAACAGCAAGATCAACGGCAGCAAATTTTGCAAGAGTTATTTGGAAAGATAGGTGACAAAGTATCAATTGTGCCACCATTTCACTGTGACTATGGTAGTAATATTTTTGCTGGCAATAAATTGTTTATGAACTATGGCTGTGTAATTTTAGACTGCAATACAGTTCACATTGGTGATAATGTATTATGCGCTCCTTATGTACAAATTTATACTGCTTATCATCCTACAGAGCCAGAAATTCGCCTTTCTGGTAGAGAATTAGCTGCCCCAATTAACATTGGTAACAATGTCTGGATTGGTGGCAGTGCAATTATTTGTCCAGGTGTCACTATTGGCGATAACACAACCATTGGTGCTGGCAGTGTAGTTGTCAAAGATATACCTGAGAATGTTGTCGCTGCTGGTAATCCCTGCCGCGTCATTCGATATTTATCCTAGAGTTTAAAACTTGTATCCTCTGGCAATCCAATAGAGCCAGTCTGCGATCGCTTCTTGAGTTTCGCTGTCAGCGTCAATGGCTGCTATTTCAGATAACTTTGCAGAATATACATCATCATCCTTACCATTAATGTAAGCCACTTCGACAAGCATATCTTTTAAACACTCATCATCTGGGGCCATTCCCAGCACCTCCACTTCTTTCTCCTCGGTAGAGCCTGATTTACGTCCCTTCTTAGTCCATTTAGCCATAAAGGGAAAATTTAGAGCCTCTTCGAGGTAATAGTACCAACCCATAGCTCGGTCTTCTTTGTCTTCAGCATCTACAATGATCTCTGTTTTAATGCGATGCTCTCGGTTTTCGTCGGCTTCAACATTAGGCATAAGAAACGCTTTACGTGTATAACATTTTGATAATATTAGCAAAGTCTTGGCTAAGAATAATTTTTCTAAAAGATAGTTAAGTATATAGGGCTTACGCATAATAGATCCCCCAACCCCCGTTTTAAGAAGGCTTTGAGAGTTTCGCCTTTTTTCAAAGGAGTTAGGGTAGATCGATATTTTAGTTCTCAGTGCGTAATTCTTGGTATATCTAGGTTATACAAAAAACCGCTTGTTATTGACAAACGGTTTTCTAGTTATTGCACTCAAAGAGTAACTTACTTTGTTTCGCCAAGATGCCAAGTTCTTTATTGGCAGTAAAGCGCGAAATTTTTAGAGATTAAACAAGTCTCAAATCAGGATAATTTGCCAGTACATCATCAGATGTCAGCGTATCATTTTCAGCTTGTGGAGTCCAAAGTACTTCAATTGCAAGAAGTTTTTCGCTAGGGATACTACCAATTTGGCGCAAAGCTTGACGCAAATCATCAGCACTGTTAATCGCTGTGGGGATATCAAACTTGCCTAGTGTCGCCGCCAGCAAGGTGACAATAATGTATTCTCCAGGGCCTTCAGTAAATAGGCGGGTGGGGTTGTCTAGTTCACCAGCCTGGGGTAAAGCTTCTTTGGCAAGGGCTGCTTTTAGCTGGTTGTTGACATTAGAAAGAGTTTCTTCGCTAAACTTGCTGCGTTCTGCCAGTGACAGCCGATTAAACTGACTTTCAGCTGAATTTAAACTGGCTTGTTGAGTACCACCACCTGCATATACAAAGTATTCGGGATGGCGGAGTAAAGCTAGGCTGGCTTCTTGCAGAATTTCTGCTCTTCCCTCTGGGGTGTTAGTATCAGCAGTTTCAGCAATGTGGTTGAGTTCATTTTGCAATTCACGGGCTTGAGCTAACAAACCTACTTGCAAACGAGTTACAGAAACAGGAGAGTTACTACTGTAATCTGCTTCTGGTGTTTCACCGCCAGAGACACGACGGAAAGTTTGCAATAAGAAATTAGCGATCGCAAAGAAAATTAAGATGCTAAATAGACCACCAAATCCTCCCCCAATACCCCAGAAAGGAAGTAGGAAGGGAAAGCCAAAACCACCACCAAAACCACCACCAGGATAGTATCCGCCCCCACCAGGAGGTGCATAAGTGCGCGGTGTATAGGTGCGGCTGGAAGGCGCTCTAAAAGAGCCACCACCGATTCGACCCCCACTGCGGGCCGCTAATGCTCCATCGGCGTGGCTAAGAACCAAAGTTAACACCAGTCCTAGGGCTAAGAAGGTTTTTAACAGTGGTTTGCTGATTTGTTGTAGTTTTTTACGCATAATACAATCGCTTGGAAAACAGAATTTTTATGATTTATCTCCATGCTGGTAGGAGTTTTGCGGTTATGTCACTAACGCCAGTCCGTAACAAGCAAGCTTTGTAGCATTCACTTTTAAAGGCTACATATTCAATCTACCGCGTCTTATCTGGCATAGGCAGCGATCGCAGGGGGGATTTCTCGACTGGGGAACCGTACCTTAAGATATGTTCATCATCACAGAAATTTGCGATGTCTACGACGGGCTACGCCTACGGGCAATTTTGGCTACTGTCTTAGACTAAGCACATTGAGGCTACAGTCTTGGATTATACAGATGTTTCTTATTTCTCATGATTATTTTGACTAATTTTTTAATACTTCGCCCTACTTGGTCTGTCAGAATCCAAAAGGATATCTCTCTATTTTAAGTAATATAAAGGACAGATATAGACCTGATGCTTACGTATGTATAGTAGTGCTACAAGTAGATGTAATGCTTATCAGCAGCACTAAGCAGACACAGATAGTTATCAAATACTTATCTAAACTTTTGGCATTTTGGCACACAAGTCTAGACTATTCAAGATAGCCTAGTGAACGTAGGTAAGTTTCGTAATTTTTGCAACAGTTCTTCAGTGAGAAATTTGACTACATTGGACTACAAGTGCTAGATTTTATTTTATTGTCCATCATGCACAGAAATTCTCAAATGTTGAGAGTTTTGCCGCCAAAATAAAAGCAACACAATAAAAAAACAATCTTGCTGGCTAATCTTCTAAAATAGCCTTCAATTTTGTCTACCAGATTCGTTTTAAAAGAAATAAAATAATAATTATGGCTTGGAAAGTAATCCTAATTGTAAATAAATTCAAAATTATTTGAAGTAAATTTATCAACTTGATTATGGAACATATTTCTCAACTAACAGCCGAAATCAGAGACAAAGCTGCATACCCAGATATCCTAGTCATATCCCGGATATTCTTGCCGAAAGAAGCTGTAATTGGAGAATATATGTACAATCGTTGTCTCCAAGATCCAGAACGAGTTATTGTGCTGGCGGCTAGTTGCTCAGGAGATAAAGTATTTGATGAAGGGCAACAATTTCCAGTGTATCGCTGGTTTTATCCTAGATACTGGCGTAGTGGTTTTGTGGGAAATATCCTAAAGCCTTTTGTCAATATTGTCTGCTCATTTGTGCTAGCAATCAAACTCTATTTTCGCTATCACTACCGTTATATAGAGTGGGGCCACGGCTATGATTTTCCTTCACTGTTGCTATTGAGCTATTTGTTACCTATTCGCTTTTTTATCTATCTGCACGGTAATGATTTTCTTTGTACATTACACAATCCCGTAATGCGATCGCTATTTAAATTAACACTTCATAGAGCCGAAGGTATTGTTTGTAACAGTTCTTATACACAAGACTACCTCAGAACTGCTTTACGATTAGATACTCCTACTTACGTTATTAACCCAATAATCAGACCAGAAAAATTTGGTAACAATGTCGGGAGTCCCAGTAGCCTTGATGATTTGCGTGTTCGCGTGCGTCAGGCATACAACATTCCCGATTCAGCAATAGTTATTCTCTCCATAGGAAGGCTAGTAAAACATAAAGCTTTCGACCGAGTGATTGATAACATCCCACTATTGCTAACTTTTGGGGTCGATGTCCACTATATAATCTGCGGTGAAGGGCCAAGTGAATCGGAACTGAAATCTCTGGTACATCGTTTGCGGGTAGATAAGCGCGTCCACTTTGCGGGATATGTACCAGAGCGTGAGTTAGCAGGTTATTATGCAGCTTGCGACATATTTGCCATGCTGACTTTATTAGATACTAAACCTAATAATATGGAAGGTTTTGGGATGGTTTATTTAGAAGCAAGTTACTTCGGTAAGCCGATCATTGCCCCTCGCTTAGGTGGTGTTCTAGACACAGTTCAGCATGAAGAAAATGGGATACTGGTTAATCCCAATTCTGGTTATGAAGTTTTTCAAGCTTTCAATCGGTTGTGCAAAGATCAACAGCTACGTGAGCAACTTGGCCGCAAAGGTAAAGAATTAGCCAAGCGTAGAACTCTTCATCGATCACTTTACAAATCAGAGGGAAAAAACGCGATTTTGTGAGATAAATGCAGATGGAGTAGGGATGCACAGATGTTCATCTCTTCGCAAATGAGCAAGATTGCATTGTAAAATCTCCTTTGTGATTTTATTAAATATGCAATGAAAAATATCTTGTTTGGTATGTGGCAATCTCTTCGGCATTACCGAAGGCAAGCTGTTATATTTACAATTCTTGGATGTATTGCGGTATTGAGTGTAATTAGCTTCCGAACAATGCCTATTCTGGCTCAACCAGCTTCAACCTCATCTGAACGTCCTGCTATTAAAGCGCCAAATTTTGGGCGACACTTTCAAGAATTTGGGCGTGAAGGCTCAATCTTGATTTACGACTCAAAAAATAACCGCACCTATGAACACAATCCTAAACGTAATGCAACTGCCATCGCTCCAGCTTCGACATTCAAAATCTTTAACGCGCTGGTGGCATTAGAAATAGGTGTAATTCCTGATGATGTGGCGGTTCTCACTTGGGATGGAATTCATCGAGATATCGATGCTTGGAATCATGATACGAATTTGCGTCAAGCCTTTAAAGATTCAACTGTTTGGTTCTATCAAGTACTAGCGCGGAGGGCTGGATATGAACGGATGCAGCAATTTATTAACAAAGTAGGTTACGGGAATCGTCAGATTGGAAACCCCGCAGACATTGATCGTTTTTGGCTAGAACAGCAGCTATTGCAAATTACACCCCAAGAGCAAATTAAGTTTTTGCAACGGTTGTATGAAGGCGATTTACCTTTCTCCCAACGGACAATAAATCTTGTCAAAGATATTATGGTACGCGAACAAACTCCAGACTACACACTGCGAGGAAAGACGGGATGGTTAACGAGTACCAAACCAAACGTTGGTTGGTTTGTGGGTTATTTAGAACAAAACAAAAACGTCTACTTTTTTGCAACAACCCTTGATATGTATAAACCAGAGGATGCACCCGTCCGCATCGAGATTACACGACGCAGCCTGAAAGATTTGGGCTTGCTGACTCAAATCAATTAACCACCCCCAACAATAGTGACCACTTCTAAGCGATCGCCTGGCTGCAATTTTGTTTGTGGCCAAAACTGGCGATGTAAAATTTCTCCGTTATATTCTACAGCCACCAAGCGCGGGTTAAAACCCAACTCTTGGATCAAGTCGGGTAAAGAAATTTGAAACGAACAGCTATGGGTTTCCCCATTTACCTGAACCGTAATCTCATTAGACATAAATGTGGGAATTGGGAATTGGGAATTGGGAATGGTGAATTGGTTACTCACTTTGGGCTAATGACAAATGACAAATGACAAATGACTCTTTTAAAGTTCTGGCTTAATGCGATTGAGTTGGGAGAGCAAATATTGTGTTACTAGGGTAGGCTGTTCAGCTTGCATGAGCGATCGCACTACTGCTACACGTTTGGCTCCAGCATCGATCACATCATTGATATTATTGGCATCAATTCCGCCAATGGCAAACCAGGGAATTGAGCAATTTTTCGCGGCATAGCTGACATATTCTAAACCTGTTGCTGCCTTACCTACTTTCGTGGGAGTTTCATAAACTGGCCCCACGCCAATGTAATCTACACCTTCAGCAATTGCTCCTTGCATTTCTTCTTTATTGGTGGTGGAAAGACCTATCAGACGCTGGGAACCTAGTAATTGCCGAGCAATAGCAATAGGCATATCTTGTTGTCCCAGATGTACCCCATCTGCATCCACAGCTAAAGCTAGATCCACGCGATCGTTAACAATGAACAAAGCACCGTAGATATGGCATAACTGTCGGAGTTTTCTGGCTTGTTCCAAACGCAAAGAATCATCGGTGGTTTTGTCACGGTATTGTAGAAGCGTTAATCCTCCTTTAAGTGCAGCTTCGACGTTATTCAACAAATTTTCATTCGGGGAAGTAACAAGATACAAATGCGATCGCCACAACAATTGATGGCGCTGATGACCCATTAAATTACTTTCTAGGGTATAAACCTGATAGCGCATTTGCTTACAAGCTTTAGCTATATTTGGCTGATAAAGCTTGCTGTATTCTTCCAACACCCGCAATGCTTCTTCAACACGGCAAAAGTTAGCTTGCAATACTGATTTTATACTAGCTCGTTCTTCTTCTTGAGGATGAGTTAACTCAGTCCCAGGATCGCCTGGTGTATCTCGCGCCGCCCGTAATTCTGGGGTATGCCACTTGGCTAATTCTTGTCGCAGGCGCTTGCATTCAAGAGCTAACTGGGCATTATTCAAGCCAAAGCGACACCATTCTTCAATAATTCGCAAGCCTTCACGAGCGCGGTCTAAATTGGCATCTAAAATGCGATAGACAACTTGCTGTACTTGCTCTTTTTGGCTGTATGGCTCGACCATTACAACAACCCCGTTAGTGCTTTCATCAAAATGTGAATTATCATATCTCTTAGTAACCATAAGTCAATTAATTTGCTTTTTTTACTCAATTTTTGCCGAATCTACGTCAAAAAGCGTAGTAATGAGGGTTACGATAAATTATCCCATGTTCTTATATGCAGTGATAAGGGTAGTTTGAGGCTACAGTTTTGCACTAAGGTTAGTCAAGTATTTTAGGGTGAACAACGAGCTTACAAAGGACTAGCCCAAAGGGATACATCAGAAAATCTCCAATGGGCAAATTAAATTGAGACTGCATAGATACCAATACTGCTCGGGTAAAGCATTTTTAACTCGGAATTGGGTTTGGGGAAAAGCTTAAAGGGTAAAGGTTAAAGGTTTTTTCTTTCCCCTTTTCCTCAAAACCCGACAAGTATTGGCATAGATACTATTTAGAGAGTGTTTGTCTTTCGAGGAAGAATTTTTTGCGTAAGTCCCGAATTACAAGCTCTTTTAGGGTGAGGGTATTTTGGCGATCGCGTAATGTGTCTTTTAGAGCAAGGTATTCTCGAACAGACACAATATTATTTATTACCCTGTATTAAAAATCGCCAATCGGTCAATATGTGAGTAATATTATCGACATAATACTCTCTAAGAGTATAAGAATTTATTGTTACTTCCAAGGAGTTGTGTTAAATATGATTCACTACCGTGTGTTTCCTAAGTACCGTAGAGTAGACATTATGCTTGCAAAGCTTAAGTTTCTGGAATCAGCAAGACTTTTATTTTTTAGCTTATCGGTATTATCTTTTACCGTAGGAATGGGAGCGACAAGTATGACGTTCCTGGATAGTGCCATCGCTCAGATGCCATCAACACCAAATTCAGCACCTCTAGGTGAGACAAAAAATTCTCAGGCTAACGTGCTGTTTGTTAACCCAAATGGTGGAAATGACAGCGCAGGTAATGGTAGCGAATCTGCTCCTGTGAAAACGATTACCCATGCGTTGCGATTAGCTAACCCCAATACTGTAATTATGCTCTCCACGGGCACTTATAGCGCCGAAACAGGAGAGGAATTTCCCTTAATGCTGAAACCGGGTGTTTCAATTCAAGGCAACCCTAGCAATCAAGGTAAGGATATTATCATTCAGGGAGGCGGTGATTACCTGAGTCGGAGCTTTGGCGGTCAAAACGTCACAATTGTGGGGGCAAACCAAGCTTTGCTCACTGGGGTGACGGTGACGAACTCCAATCGCCGGGGTTACGGTTTATGGATTGAATCTAGCGATCCGGTAATCGCGGAAAATACATTTACTGGCAGTACCCAAGATGGGATTTCTGTCAGTGGTAATGCTGCACCTACCATTAGCAAGAATTACTTCGATCGCAATGGAGCCAATGGCATGACAATTGCCGGGAATTCCAGCCCCCAAGTGAAAGAAAATATCTTTCACCAAACGGGTTTTGGCATTAATATTGCCCAAAATGCCGCTCCGATAGTTATAGGCAATCAAATTCAGAACAATAGATCGGGAATTGTGGTGCAAGCAAAGGCCCACCCGATTTTACGAAATAATATTATTCAAGATAATAAAGAAGATGGTCTAGTTGCGATCGCTCAAGCAATGCCAGATTTGGGTAGTGCATCGGAACCTGGGGGTAATCAATTTCAAAATAATGCCCGCTACGACATTAACGCCAGCGCTGCTAAACAGGTGATTTCTGCTGGCGGTAATAATCTTGTGAGCGATCGCATCACTGGCAAAGTAGATATTAACGGCACAATAGCACCAGCAGCACAAAATTCTCAATTGACTCCCAACAATGTATTACAAGAAATACCACCAACTGGGGAAATCACCTTCTCGGCTCCTGAAATCTCTGAAACTACTAATAGGCAAAACAGCAACAGCATTTCAGCAAATAATCCTGTTTCTGCAAAATTAAACACTCAATTGCTACCATTAGTGCCAGCTAAGGTTCCACTTTCCACGCCTATATCCAATCAACAGCAACCCACATCTAAAGTTGCTAGATTTCCAACACCTAGCAGCTTGTCGGCGAGACAAATACCAACTAACACTCAAATTGCAACTTCCAGTCCAGCACAGCCGCCTAACACACCACAGTTGAATTATGTGCGGATTGATCCTAATACGATCGAATTTACTGCCCCTGAGTACCCATCCAATTCAGTTGCCAGCACAAGGAATCAAATACAACAGCCATTACCAATACGAGAAGCGACTGCCCCAAATGCGTCAGCACTTTTACCACTTCCTGATAACAATATCCCCATTAGTAATACTGGCAATATGCAAACAAGTTCTGCAAGTATTCCTTATGCTAGTAAATCTACGACACAGTTCGGTATCCGTTATCGCGTAGTAGTTCCACTCTTAACTGATAGGGATCAAGATTTAGTGCGATCGCTTGCTCCTGGTGCGTTTCCCACAGTTTGGGAAGGTCAAAGAGTTATGCAAGCAGGAGTATTTAGCAGTGAATACAACGCTAAAGAAATGCTCAAAACACTCTCTAGCAATGGTTTAAGAGCCATCATGGAGCCCTTAAATTAAACAATTGATCGACACCAAAATGCTTACTGCCCTTCCATTTATTCATTTTTAATTTTTAATTTTTAATTTGTAATTTTTAATTGCTTAGGCGTACCCTATCCTGGCTTGTGATCCAAACGGGTGGCTTGCTCTAGGGCAGCTTTTTCTTTGGCTCGGCGGACATAGGGTTGTAATTGAATGCGATCGCAGCCTGTTAAGATAATCAGGTTTTCCAAGGTGATTCCCCGCATCAACATTTCTACGCGCCAGGTTTGTTGTGCCTGAGCGATCGCTGGCGCTTGTCCTTGGGGAGTTAATAGTCCCTCACTCCATACTTGCCAACGTGTCTCAAGCTCTGATTCTGTCATGGGTTTACCTGTCTCATTCAAAAACATGGCTGTTTGAGCATCTTTACGACTTTTCAGCCATTTGATTAAGGGATTATTGGTAAAAGAACCGTAGCGTTTGCCCAAAATCCACTGATTTACTGGTACTTGACGGATACATCCGGGGATTGTAATTTGCAGGAAGTGCCCTTGAGGATCGTAGATTTGGTGCGATCGCTCCAAGCTAATTATTTCTGTGGCAGATAACCCAGCCCCAAATAACACATAAGCCAAGGCATAATCTCGTACTCCCGATTTCCTGGCTTGTTGTAAAATTTCGTGAACTAAACTAGCAGGCAAATCAGCTACTTCTGTGGTGGTGAACCCTCCTTGTAAGCAGTTTATTGCTGATTCTGCTGAGGACGACATAGCTCCATGTAAAAACAACTCCACCAAATTTTCGAGAAAATCATTCCGATCCTCCCAAAGTTCGTGAAATTCGCTGGTGAACTCAATTACGGCATATCCCAAGATCATCCCATTTAGCAAACTAGCTAATTTTTCTGCTGGTAAATAAGTATTTAGGTGCCCTTGCTGGATTACAGTAGCTAAATACTGAGCTACATAACGGTTTGCCTCTGTAACTCCCCTGCCTAGTGCGCGGCGATTTTCTGCCGGGAATTGGTCGGCTTCACCTACCACAGACCGGACAAACTCTGGCACTCGTTCTAATGCGTGCAAGCTATCACTTGCATAATCTTTGAGAGCTTGGTACACATTGCCGGGAGGCGTTGCCCGCCGCACCAGCGATTCACCTAAATCCTTAAAGGCTGCGGACTCTTCCAGCACCGCTAAAAGCAATCCATGCTTATTGCCAAAATTCCGAAATAGAGTCACTTCGTTGACTTCGGCTTTTTCTGCAATTTGGCGGGTTGTGGTAGCGCTAACTCCCTGAGCAGAAAACAACTCAAGTGCAGCTTGAATCAAGCGTTGACGAGTGGAAACGAGGTGAGACGACATAGAAAAATGCAAGTGGCACTTGCAGGGGTATCAGAGTTCTGCTAGCATAACAAATGTAAGTGATACTTGCTTTACTCAACTGTAACGAATTAGTATACAGTGCGGGTAAATCCCTTGTGGGGTGGCATCCGAGAAAAGGCAAATTGCTTCATCATCCATCAACAGGAATTTTTATGACCGCAAATTTTGGGGCGATCGCCCCTGAGAGAGGCAACTCACCTCGACTCAGTTGGACAAATGTGGTATTTTTTGCTACATTTCATGCCTTAGCACTTATGTCTCCTTGGTTTTTCTCCTGGTCAGCATTAGGTTTGCTAGTGTTTCTGCACTGGTTATTTGGGAGCATTGGTATTTGCCTGGGATATCATAGACTACTGAGCCATAAGAGTTTCCAAGTTCCCAAGTGGTTAGAGTATGCGATCGCCCTAATCGGAGCCCTGGCTTTGCAAGGTGGGCCAATTTTTTGGGTAGGTGGACACCGCCAGCATCACGCTCACACCGAAGATATCAATTTAGACCCCTACTCTGCTCAAAGAGGGTTTTGGTGGAGCCATATATTATGGATTTTTTACCCACGCCCAGAATTTTTTGACTATGACACCTATAAAAAATATGCCCCTGATTTAGCAAGACAACCCTTTTATTGTTGGCTAGATCGCTACTTTTTGCTGTTGCAAATACCCTTCGCACTACTCCTATATGGATTAGGAGGATGGCCTTTTGTCTTCTACGGAGTGTTTCTCAGATGTGTCTTGCTTTGGCACTCAACCTGGTTTGTGAACTCAGCATCACACCTGTGGGGTTATCGCACCTTTGATGCTAACGATGGCGCTCGTAATCTTTGGTGGGTATCCATCGTCACTTATGGAGAAGGATGGCACAACAACCATCATACTTATCCCCACATGGCAAAATCTGGGTTGTCTTGGTGGGAGATTGATGTTACTTGGTGGAGCATCCGAGTTTTGCAGACTTTGGGTTTAGCCAAAAAAGTTGTTTCAAGTCCCCCTCAAGGTGCAACTCACGGCTAAATTGCAACTAAATTACTATGAATTTATTAAGCCGATTGCTTCTCGCAGTCGGCTTAATAATTTTTACCAACAGTATTTCACGGTAAAATCTAACGGTTTAAATCACCGCAATACATCAAGCGTGAAAACTGACAGTATTTTTTACCGCCTTTTTCAAGAACTCCCTGAGATATTTTTTGAATTAATTGGTAATCCACCCCAAACGGCAGAGGGTTATAAATTCTCCTCAATTGAAATCAAGCAAACGACATTCCGTATAGATGGTGTTTTTCTCCCAACACAAGGGCAAGAAAATCCTATTTATTTTGTTGAAGTCCAGTTTCAAACCGACGCAGAAATTTATTCGCGCCTAATTTCAGAAATTTGTTTATATTTACGTCAAAATAAACCTAAAAATTCTTGGCGAGGAGTAGTTATCTATCCCAATCGCAGTCTAGATATAGCAGATATCAATAATTACAGCGAATTTTTCACTAGCAATCGTGTTACTCGCATTTATCTTAACGAATTGGGCGAAACTGCATCGCTGCCAGTCGGAATTGCTACTATGAAACTAGTGGTCGATGAAGAGGAAACAGCAATTACATCTGCTAGGCAGTTAATAGAGAGAACTCAGCAAGAAATCAACATTGAACCACAACGGCGGCAGTTACTAGAATTAATAGAGACAATTTTGGTTTATAAGTTTCCGACGATGAGTCCAGAGGAGATTGAAGGTATGTTTGGGTTAAGCGATTTGAAACAAACACGAGTTTATCAAGAAGGCAAGCAAGAGGGCAAACAAGAAGGCAAGCAAGAGGGTAAACAAGAAGGAGCGCGTGAAGAAAAGTTTAGAATGATACCTTTGTTGTTGAGATTGGGATTGAGTTTTGAAGAAATGGCAAAAGAGTTAGGTTTGAGTTTAGAGGAAGTTCAGCAAGAAATACAAAAACAGCCTCCAAGTCAAGATACCTAACCTACAATTAGCACTACTCACAGATACCCATAAATATTCCTGTTATTTTCCATTCCCATAATTTTTAATTTTTTATATGATTTCGCTTTCCCCTATTCTCCAAGCTAGACTTTCTCAACCCCTCAAAATTGGATCGTTTGAGGTAAAAAGTCGGGTTCTCCAGTCGCCTCTATCTGGAGTAACGGATATGGTATTTCGCCGTCTCGTGCGTCGTTATGCACCAGATTCGATGATGTATACCGAAATGGTGAATGCTACGGGATTGCATTATGTTAAGCAGTTACCCAAAATCATGGAGGTAGATCCCAACGAACGCCCAATTAGTGTTCAACTATTCGATTGCCGTCCCGATTTTTTGGCAGAAGCAGCAATAAAGGCAGTTGCAGAAGGTGCTGATACTGTTGATATTAATATGGGTTGTCCGGTAAATAAAATCACTAAAAATGGTGGCGGTTCTTCTTTGTTGCGGCAACCAGAAGTAGCAGAAGCAATTGTGCGGGAAGTGGTGAAAGCTGTTGATGTACCTGTGACAGTCAAAACCCGGATTGGCTGGAATGACAACGAAATTACTATTCTCGACTTTGCCAAGCGGATGGAAGATGCAGGGGCACAAATGATCACAGTCCACGGACGCACCCGCGCCCAAGGGTACAATGGCAATGCCCGTTGGGAATGGATTACTCGTGTCAAAGAAGTGCTTTCTATCCCAGTGATTGGCAATGGAGATATTTTTTCCGTTGAAGCGGCGGTGAAATGTTTAGAACAAACTGGCGCTGATGGTGTGATGTGTTCCCGTGGAACTTTGGGTTATCCGTTTTTGGTTGGAGAAATCGATCACTTCCTGAAAACTGGGGAAATATTACCGACACCTACTCCGATTCAGCGTTTGGAATGTGCAAGAGATCATTTACAAGCATTATGGGAATATAAAGGCGATCGCGGCGTGCGTCAAGCCCGTAAGCACATGACTTGGTATGCTAAGGGTTTCGTCGGTGCTGCCGAACTCCGAGGACAGCTAAGTTTAGTTGAAAAGGTAGATCAAGGTTTGGCTATGCTTGACCAAGCAATTGAAAAATTAGCTAATGGTTATGAACTAGAGGAAGAAGCAGAAGGTAGTTTGGTGATGCTTTAAAAAGTTGATTTTATCACTGCCTTAATGCAGCATTAACATCTGCAATAGCCGATTGATAAAGTGAGGCGATTGTTTAAATCCCTAATAGGGATTTTGATGAATTGCAATAACTTTGTGGCTGAGGAACAGCTAGAGCTAGTAAGTTTCAATCCCTAATAGGGATTTTGATGAATTGCAATAAACAGTGGCAGGTTAAGTTTAAATCACCTGAAGTTTCAATCCCTAATAGGGATTTTGATGAATTGCAATTAGTTACTTCTTGTGTTGGGGGTTTAGTGTTTGGTTTCAATCCCTAATAGGGATTTTGATGAATTGCAATTCGCTATCCAGTATTTCTAGCTGTCCAATGTCGGTGTTTCAATCCCTAATAGGGATTTTGATGAATTGCAATGAATGGTTTCCCTGCTATTTGTGGCATATTTTTAGTTTCAATCCCTAATAGGGATTTTGATGAATTGCAATATTTTGCCCTCCCCTAAAAGTCCTACTAGTTATGGGCGTTTCAATCCCTAATAGGGATTTTGATGAATTGCAATTCTTTGGTCATCTCAGAAGGATCTACAGGTTGATGTTTCAATCCCTAATAGGGATTTTGATGAATTGCAATGAATGGTTTCCCTGCTATTTGTGGCATATTTTTAGTTTCAATCCCTAATAGGGATTTTGATGAATTGCAATATTTTGCCCTCCCCTAAAAGTCCTACTAGTTATGGGCGTTTCAATCCCTAATAGGGATTTTGATGAATTGCAATTCTTTGGTCATCTCAGAAGGATCTACAGGTTGATGTTTCAATCCCTAATAGGGATTTTGATGAATTGCAATAAGGCAAAGCCAATCTGTTGCGGTTTATCTCCGCGTTTCAATCCCTAATAGGGATTTTGATGAATTGCAATTTTTTCCACTGATTCTTCACCGTATGAGCAATCTTTATGTTTCAATCCCTAATAGGGATTTTGATGAATTGCAATTCTTTTGTAGAAAAAGAGGAGGAGGAAGAAGAGGAAGTTTCAATCCCTAATAGGGATTTTGATGAATTGCAATATTATTCAAGAAGTTGCGAAAGTTTACTATGAATTGTTTCAATCCCTAATAGGGATTTTGATGAATTGCAATATCGCACTACGAGTCAATTGCCAATCAAGTTTTACGTTTCAATCCCTAATAGGGATTTTGATGAATTGCAATTAGTCCAAAACTATCCTGTGCAATTTAAAGAAATTTTTCAATCCCTAATAGGGATTTTGATGAATTGCAATTGCTGGCTTCTGAAAGCGCTGCTGTATTTGGTTTTCAAGGTGCAGTTGCGCGAATGTGTGAATCATAACATAGGGAATAGTCATAGCACAAGATGCAAATCGCTGAAAGCCAGTCCCCATAAGGTGCGCGGATGGTTTAAAAATACTAGTGCCCTGAAAGCATTGTATAGATGGAGCAGTAGCCATTTTTTGCTCCTTTTCATTTTGTACACCTACCCATCCGCGCATAAGGCAAGAAAATTAGTCTGATTAGCGATCGCCTAATCCTTACACACCTTAATTTACCAAATCAGGGAATACTTGTTGTACAGCCGGATGCACTAAGCGATGATTCTGCACATTCACACCCTTAGCTAAGGCTGGGTTAACTTCTAGCGCCATAATTCCCAAGTTCGCCAACTGGACGATATAAGGTAATGTACTATTATTGAGTGCCTGGGTTGCTGTCCAAGGTACTGCCCCTGGCATATTAGGTACGCCATAATGCACCACACCTTCTTCGAGGTATACCGGATTTGTGTGAGATGTGGCGCGTAAAGTTTCTATACAACCACCTTGGTCAACGGCTACATCAACTATTACCGAACCAGGACGCATTTGTTTAACTAATTCACGCGATACTAATGTTGGGGCCCTACGTCCTAACACTAAAACTGCACCGATAAGCAAATCGGCTTCTTTAACGGCAGCTTCAATATGAGCAGAGTTGCTGTAAAGCAATTCCACCCTAGAGCCAAACAAGGTTTCTAGGTAAGATAGACGTTCAACACTCACATCTAAAATCTGCACGATCGCACCCATACCCACTGCAATTTTAGCTGCTTCTGTGCCGACAACACCGCCACCTAAAATTACTACATTACCTGGCTTGACTCCAGGGACACCGCCCAACAGCAATCCTCTACCACCTTGCTGACGTTCTAGGAATCTGGCCCCAAATTGTACTGCTAACCTACCTGCAATCACGCTCATGGGGGTAAGCAAGGGGAGTTTGTTAGCACCAGGTTGTTCTACAGTTTCGTAGGCGATCGCAGTTGTGCCACAATCAATTAAATGCTCTGTCAATTTGCGATCAGCAGCTAAGTGTAAATAAGTAAATAATATCTGCCCTTTCTGCAAAAATTTATACTCAGATGTCAACGGCTCTTTGACTTTCACAACCAATTCCCGATTCCAAGCCGTTTCTGATGTGGGGACAATCTCGGCTCCAGCACTTCTGTAGTCGTCATCTGAGAATCCAGCACCATTCCCGGCTTGTGTTTCTACGAAGATGCTATGACCATTTTCTCGCAGCACTCGCACACTAGAAGGACTTAACCCTACACGAAATTCTTGATCCTTATTTTCCTTTGGAACGCCGATTTCCATATATAGCCTCTGATAATTTTTTTGTTTAACTCTAGCCTGCGAATCTCAAGCTTGCTACCGACTTATTACAGATAGCTGTATTAAAGATAGTTAATCTGTGTTCTAAGTTTCTTAATTTAATCTGAGTAGCCCCAAACTCAAGCCCTTGACTATTACCCCAGTGTTTATACAATATATAAAGAATAGTAACAATTTATTAAAAGAGCGATTGTATAGCTCCCTACTAGGAAGCTTTTGCTGAATCAATCAAGTCATCTTGACATTCAAGCACTGCAATTAGCTCATAAGTTACCAAGTTTAGGGTAAAGCTGAAGGGGAAAATACTATTCAATTCCTTTAACCTTTACCGCTTATACCTGACAATTGCTGTGAATTCTCATATCAACTCCCGTTTGCCAAAAAAAAGGTTTCTTAAAAATGACACAAACACAACCAACAATTGCACCTAAACTAGAAGAGCCAAAGTTTGGCTTTAACGAATATGCTGAACGCTTGAATGGTCGAGCTGCAATGATTGGCTTCGCTTTGATGCTGGTGATTGAATATGTCACCAATCAAGGGGTGCTATCATGGCTGGGTCTGAAGTAGTGCCACTAACCAGCACAAGGTGCAAGTTCTAAGCTAGTAGTTAAAAGAGTTTCAACCAGCTGGAACAACCAGTTGGTTTTGACTTTGGCGATTGATAGCGAAGTGCTTTGCACTAGAATGTAAGCAAGAGAGGAATCAAAATACCTATTAGTGATGGAAATATCATAGACTTGCAACTAGTATGTGCAAGGCAATTAATGACTATAGTTCCTCCCCAACTAAAGAAAATCATAATTAGTGTCTGCCTTCGATGAGAAAGGCAAATTATGGGTGAGGTATTCTTGGTAAATATACACAAAAGCTGAACTGGAACCAACCAAGCTGTGATGAATGCTGTATTACCTCGTTTTTTGAAGTCAACCTACCGAAAAGAGCCACTAATCAGTGTATTGGTGACGATGGGCGCTATAGATGCCCTGATTGGCGGATTGAATGATAGCTGGTCGTTGTTCGCTTTTGGTTTGGGAACAACAGGCATAGCGCTAGCCTTTAAGTTGTGGCGTTTCCAGCAGCGCCGTCCTCTACCAGAGGAACCTGTGGTGCAACATTATTTGCCCTCTCGTTCTTCTAGTGCGCCTTTACCAATGTTAAGCGTTTCTAAGAAAAAACCACCTCTTTAAGAGTGCTGTTAGCGGATAGCTAAGGTTTAGCCGGTTATGAGTTGATAAGCTGTTACGCAAATAAGATTGCACATCAACTGGTGAGGTTGTCCTTTGTCAAATGTCCTTTGTCCTTGGTAAACACTTTTGACTAATGACTAATGACGGTCTACACGGAAAATATTGCAATATGTAGGCGCGTTAGCTTAATTCATAATTCTAAGTGGTTTGTTTGTATATAAAAAGTGAGGAAAAAGTGTGAGTAGTGAGGGAAGAGGTGGGGATAATTTTCTGCGTCCGTATATTATCCTGTCATTTATGGCAGCTGTTGCCCTTCCAGTGACTATCTGGCAAGGGTTTTACATTCATCAAGCTCATGCTGCCGTTGAAGTAACACCAAACTCCCCAACTACTAACAGCTTTGCTAATGCCCAACTACTTTACACACTTAGAGGACATAACGGAACTGTTAAATCTCTCGCATTCAGTCCAGATAGCAGAATTCTTGCGAGTGGAGGTGCAGAAAATGAGGGTATTATTCGCCTGTGGAATCCAGTAAATGGTAAAAAGTTAGGGGATATTAATAAAGCACACAAATCAGCCATAGAGTCTTTAGTGATTTCACCAGATGGGCAAACCCTTGCTAGTTGTAGTGATGACAACACAATTAACCTCTGGAGCCTGAAAAATTTTAAATTTAGCCGCTCTTTTGTCGGACATACCAGCAACGTATTATCTTTAGCGGTGTCTCCTGATAGTAAAGTTCTGATCAGTGGAGCTTTGGATGGGATTCGGCTATGGGATTTATTACAGCAGCGCCCTTTAGGGACTCTAGTACGCTTCGATAACTTGATTTATACTCTAGCCATTAGCCCTGATGGACAGACCTTGGCTAGTGGTGATAATAAGGGTGTAATCAAGGTATGGAACTTGAGTACTGGTAAATTAATCAGTGAATTTGTAGCTCATTCTAATGTTGTTAGCGCTGTCATCTTTACACCAGATGGACAGACATTAGTGAGTGCTAGCCGCGATCGCACAGTCAAGCTGTGGAATATTAATACTGGAGAATTAGTCCGCACTCTCACAGGACATAATAACTGGGTAAATGCGATCGCCATTAACCCCGATGGACAAACCCTTGCTAGTGCCGGCAAAGATGGGATTAAAGTGTGGAATTTAACTACAGGTGAGTTAATCAATACACTGAATGGACATACAGACTGGGTAAGTGCGATCGCTTTTAGTCCCAATGGTAAAATCCTCGCTAGTGGCGGATTTGATCGACAAATCAAGATTTGGGGAACTCCACAAAAACGTAATTAACAGCGAATACTAGAACCCCGACTTTTTAAATAAATCGGGGTTTTGAATGGCTACCGTCCAGGCTCCTAGCCTAATGGCGACTTTTATATATACAAAAGAGCGATCGCCACAATACCTTGTGCTAAAGGACAAGGTATTGCAAGCATTTAATGTGTTTGCTAAACTTTTGTCTTGCTTTTTTAGAGTTTTTATAGTAAAAAATCAAGCAAAGCTCAGATTAGATTTCGCCAGAACTACGCAAAATCAATCGTTGTAGCAACCAAGAGCGATATCTACGACGAGCTACACCTACGCCAATTGTTGAATAACTGTAAATACTTGATGAAAATACAGCCGAGCTAATATCTTATCCAGCAAATTACTGTAAGTATAAACATAGGTAACTTCAAATCATCTATGCAGCTACTTGCCTTCTATAATCGGAACAATTTCTGAACTTAGACAATCTTAGAACTGGTCATCGTCAGTAAATGCACTCAGGTAAAAATTACTATCTTGGCTGAAGCAAAGGTTTGTAGCGTTTAAGCGCTATTTGAAACGTAAGATAACTTGCTACTTAAATGATGTTTAATTTTCCCGAACTGCTTTTGATCCCCATTTCGATAGAATGACTAGGCAGAACCCTAAAACTAAAAACCGCTTTTGACTGCGACGCACATGAATCAACTGAACAATGGTTTTACGATATTTCTAAGTCTGCTAGTCGAGGCGATGCCTTTTTTGCTTATTGGGGTTTTATTCTCCAGTTTGCTGCTATTTTTTGTTGATGAGCGCAAATTAGTAGAAAAGATGCCCAAAAATCCGCTGCTGGGTGCTTTAGTTGGCAGCTTGATCGGCTTTTTATTTCCGGTGTGTGAGTGCGGGAATGTGCCGGTAGCGCGGCGGTTCCTGATTCAGGGAGTACCCACACCAGTCGCCATTGGTTTTTTGCTAGCAGCGCCAACAATTAACCCAATTGTAATTTGGTCAACTTGGACAGCATTTCGAGATCAGCCAGAAATAGTGGTCTTACGAGTCGTATTTTCTCTAGCAATTGCCACAATTATTGGTTTTGTTTTCAGTTTTCAAAAGGACTTAAATCCGATAATTCAACCTGCGATCGCTCGGTATATGAAGTTTAATCCACCCGCGCAGCCGGAAACCAAACGCCGTGGTAAACGTTACCAAGTAGAACAGCAAGAAGCGATACCAAATATCTTGCAATCCGGGACTTATATTTTAGGGGGAAAAGCAGGTGTACCTCTGCGGATTGATGCTAATTTTGTACAGCCGACCGCCCCAATTTCTAATACCAATAAACCCCTTGCAGATAAACTGCGCCTAGTGGTAGATAATAGCGTCCAAGAATTCCGGGAATTGGGCGGAGTGATGATTTTAGGAAGTGCGATCGCTGCTGCGATTCAAGTCTTAGCCCCCCGTGAATTAATTCTCAGTTTGGGTGCTGGGCCTATTAGCTCGATTGTAGTCATGCTGATATTAGCAGTAGTGGTGTCAATTTGTTCTACAGTCGATTCTTTCTTTGCCCTGTCTTTTGCCTCGACCTTTAGTAGCGGTTCCTTGTTGGCATTTCTAGTGTTTGGCCCAATGATTGACATCAAAAGCGTTGGTTTGATGTTATCTATTTTTAAGCCCAAAACTGTCTTTTACTTATTTGCTTTAGCAGCACAATTAACATTTGTGTTAACTCTTTTCCTCAACTTGCACGTTTTTTAAAGAATTAATCTTTTGTTCTTCGCAAATAAACAATGCCCCATGTCCAATAACTAATGGCTAATAAAAATCCTAAATCTAAAATCCCAAATCTGTTACTCCCTTGGTTGGATGCCCTAGCAATTACATCTTGGGGCATTTTGATGTTGAGATATTGGCTGACTAACAAGCTAAACCTGTTGATTCACCCAAATTACATTTGGTTTGTGGTTGTGACAGGTATCAGCTTGATTGTTATTGGTTTCTTCAAGATGCAGGAACTTTGGCAGCGCCGTCGCCGTGATGTTACGCCAAACGGCCAACATATTAGTTTATTTCCCCCCGGTTGGGGCAGTGTTTTATTGTTGATTACAGCGATTCTAGGTTTTATCATTACACCGCAAGTTTTTGCTAGTGACAAAGCACTCCAAAGGGGCGTAACCACCGATTTATTGGGAAGTACACGTGTTAAACCCCAAGCCTTTCGAGCTACTGTTCGTCCAGAGGAGCGATCGCTCGTAGATTGGGTACGCACTGTCAATGTCTATCCAGAACCAGATACATATACAGGCCAAAAAGTTAAAGTTCAGGGATTTGTTATTCATCCGCCAGACATAGGAAAAGAATATTTGTTCTTAGCCCGATTTGTCTTAACTTGCTGTGCAGCAGATGCTTACCCAGTAGGATTACCCGTTAAACTCTCAAACAATCAAGAGCGTTACTCCCCCGACACTTGGCTGGAAGTAGAAGGACAAATGAAGACAGAAAATTTGGCAGGTAAACGCCAACTTACCATTGCCGCTACTTCTCTCAAAAAGATTCCTCAACCCCAGAATCCTTATAGTTATTAATTATTTGTTGATGACAAATGACTAATGACAAATGACCAATGACAAATGACCAATGACAAATGACAAAATCTAAAGCATTTATCCAACCACTCGATCGGATAGCGATCGCACTGATGCTACTGCTAAGTGTGCTGATTGGGTTAATCATATTGCAAGGTGATGTGGTAACTGCTCGTGTGCGCGACTTTACCTGGCAAAATCAACAGATTGGGGCGGAAGATAACTCCTTTACCCTTACCTTCAGCCGCCCAATGGAAACAAAAAGTGTAGAGGATAACTTGAAAATCGAGCCACCCCTAGCAGGTAAATTCAGTTGGGCAGGGCGACGAATGGTTTATACGCTGTTAACACCAGCACCTTATGGCACGAATTATAAATTGCAGTTACAGGGAGCTAAAGATAAGTTTGCACAGCAAGAGGGCAAAAATCGGTTGATCCAGGCTTTTACAGGTAGCTTCCGCACACGCGATCGCGTCATTCTTTACATCGGAAGCAATCAAGAAGAACAGGGGCGATTAGTTCTATACAACTTAACCCAAGAGCAAAAAAGGGTACTTACCCCCAAAGACTTGATAGCAATGGACTTCGAGTCATTTCCAGATGGAGAGAAAATTTTATTTTCGGCTCGCGCCAGCAATAACGAAGACTTACTTTCAGCCCAACTGTACACAGTCACAACAGGCGTTTCTAGTAAATCTGGACAAGAAGCACAACCAGGAGGCAAAGTTGACCTAGTTTTAGATAGTAAAGATTATCAAAACCTGAAATTTGACTTATCACCTGATGGGCAAACTATTGTCATCCAACGCGGAAACAAAAATAATCCCGGCGACTTTGGACTATGGTTTATGCCAGCAACCAGCGACGGTTCAGCAGAAAAACCCACCCCCAAACGTCTGAAAAGTCAACCAGGGGGAGACTTTATGATCACCCCAGATAGTAAAGCCGTAGCAGTTGCCCAAGGACAGGGAGCAGCAATCTTACCACTGCAAGGTGATGCCAGTAAACCTCTAGATTTTCTGCCGCAGTTTGGTTTGGTACAAGCTTTCTCTAAAGATGGCTCTCAAGCAGCGATGGTAAAGTTTAATACAGATTACACGCGAGATTTGTTTTTAGTGACAAACCAAGGTGTACAGAAACAACTATTAAAAACTACAGGTTCAATTCTCAGCTGCCAATTTGATATTGCCTCACCCACCCTCTACTGCTTGCTGACACAGCTAGTATCCAAGGAACAATATATAGAACAGCCTTATGTGGTGGCAATTGATCTGAAAACCGGGCAACAGAAACCACTGCTAGTACTGCCTCCCGCTCAACGAAATGTGCAAATGAGTTTATCTGCTGACGGTTTAGGCTTGTTATTTGACCAAGTAGTACCCCAGACAAACCCCCCAGCATCATTACCCACCAACACCTTGAAAACTGATGATGGAGATGTTATTGCTACCAGTAGCCTGTGGTTAATGCCTCTGCTACCCATCGCTGATGCTGCGACTGTTGAAATTAGACCAGAACAACTCCCCTTAGCCGGATTTCGTCCCCGGTGGCTACCTTGACCGAAGAGGCGCGGGAGCAAAGGCAGGGGAAAAATAGTGGAATTACCTCCATACGGTTCGGATAAGCATTTTTCACTTTCCTTGTTATCTGGGTAAAGAATCTGTTCAAAATCTTTCCCCTTTAAGCGAACCGTATTGAAATTACCCCTGCCTGGGTTTGAAAGCAAGTAAATTTATCAAGAAGGGGGAAAGGTAAAAACCTCGCCCGCAAGTGGCGCGACCTGTTCATCCCTTTCCCCTTTCCCCTTGCCCCTTTTCCCCTTTTTTTATTTATGCCCTACACATTTTTAGTCTTTACAGGAATCTTAATCACAAATTCTGTCCCTTGCTCTGGAACAGAAATACAGCCGATTTTTCCGCGATGTTGTTCGACTATAATCTGGTAACTAATCGATAGACCTAAACCCGTGCCTTTACCCACAGGTTTAGTAGTAAAAAAAGGGTCAAATAATCTTGCACGCACTTTCTCATTCATTCCACAACCATTATCAGCAATGGTTATTGCTACCCATTCTGGATCGATTACTTCAGTGGAAATATGAATTACTGGTAATAGAAAATTGGGTTTTTCTAGTTGATTATTAGCTCTAAACCATGATTTACCACTATCTTGTAATGCATCAATAGCATTAGTAATGATATTCATAAAAGCTTGATTTATTTGAGCAGGATAGCATTCTATTAAAGGTAATTGACTATATTGTTTAACAACTTCAATTTCTGGAGTTTTATCTGTAGCTTGTAAAAAGTGCTTTAAAATCATTAAAGTACTATCAATACCTTCATGAATATACACTTGTTTAATTTCTGCCTCATCTAAACGAGAGAAATTTCGCAGTGAGCTAACAATTTCAGTTATTCGTTCCGTTCCCACTGTCATAGAATTGAAAGTTCTTGTGAGGTCTCGAATTAGGAAATCTAAGTCATTCTCTTTAACTAATTTTTTAATTTCTTCGGGAGGATCTGGATAATAATTTTGATATTTCTGGATTATTTCCAGAATAGAATGTGTATATTCTTTAGCATAGCTGAGATTACCATAAATAAAATTAACAGGGTTGTTAATTTCATGAGCAATACCAGCAACGAGTTTCCCTAAACTAGACATTTTTTCGTTATGTACTAGTTGAATTTGAGTTGATTGAAGCTTTTTTAAAGTCTCCTGAAGGGAAGCATTTGTTTGTTCAAGGCGATCTGATTGACTTATAGTAGATTGCTCAGAAACATCTAATAACTGATTTAGTGTTGTAATCTGTGAATTCAGATATTGAAACGTTTCATCATCTGTTGTCGTTGAAATATTATCACCTACAAGATGCTGCTCTTGCTCAGTAAAAGTTTTTTCATTTTCAAAAGGTAGTATTGTCATCTTGACATTTAATGCTAACGGACGCAATAAATCGACGCTTATCCGAGGAATTGCAACTTTCAAGAACATGATAATTATAAATATGTTGCCCGAAGGTAATAATCCTCCAACGCCAACTACAGACTTGATATTATAAGGAATTACAAATGATGTTTGTGAAGGAATATAAGAACTACCCAAGGCATCGGGAACATAAAAGACGTTATACATCCTCTGTTCTAAATCAGTTAATAAATTCAGGTCTGGTCGCACTACAACATCAAGATTTAGCCCTAGTTGTTGGATAAGTTGAAAAATCATAGGTATCTGAGCAATCATCTCTTTACTGAAGAGAGGAATTACCTTGTGTCCCTCAGATTTATGCCGTGAGTTCCATTCTGGTTTTTGTCCAGCAGTTGACAATAAAGTTAAACATTTGAGATTATTTTCTAGTACATCATTGCTAACAAGACTATGTGTATATTCTTGTAATTTTGGTGGGAGTTCTCCGTAAGAGTGAGTTTTGAAAAAACGGACAAGCGCACAGGATCTTTCACCAGATTTTAAATCAATTAAATTGTTATAAAGATATTGGACAATATGATTACCTACTTCCTCCATACTGTTAGCTTTTTTGCCTAAACTACGCAGAGCTAAACCACATTCTGACATATCTCTCATAGTAAACATTTGCAAGTCATACATAATATATATCCATCTCCTTAAAAAATGTTATTAATTAATAGGTTTAACTTAATAGTATGAGTAGAAACTGCGGGAAGTGAAGTACATTTTTTTGTAATATGCTTTTAAGAAGTCATGATAAAATACATCTTCAAAAGAAAACAAGCAAGAAAATTTATAAATAGAGTTAGTAAAATTTTTAATTCACGGTTTTTTTAGTGTAAATGCCTATTTTCCGCGAATGATTACTTGATAAGCAATTGTATTTTATATGCTTTTTAAGCCAGGAAATTGAGGAGCCACGATTATAAAAGCTTGTTGAAAGTGATTCACATTATAAATTGACGTAATAAAATATTATTTTTGCAGTGTTTTACAACATTAACTGCAATACAAAAAAAGTACAATCAGGAAAATCCTTAAATAATTTAAGGATTTTCCTAATTATCAGAAAATAATGATAAATTAGGCTTTAAAAGCTATAAGGTTCCCAGATTCATACAACAAGCGATCGCAGACTATCAGTAGAAGAGAAAGATTTAAAGTAGTCTTTTATCTCTTCTAACAGGGTGTTATATCCTGTATTTTCACGGTTATAATAATGAACTTTATAGAAATTTTATATGCACAATCAGTAACAGTACCACAGTTGATTAGCAGTGATAAGCAAAGTTTATGCTACCGCAACCAGATGGGAGAAGGAAAATAATGCTGATTTGCATTGAAGCAGTAGTAGTTGTAGAGATTTTGATTGTTTACAGAATAAATCATTGAATCAAAGTCTGTAAAAAACGGATACTAGATATATAGTCAGCCAATAGCCTTATGGACACTTTTATAACAAACATTCATCGGATTCTTATTGTAGAAGATGAATTTATCCTTGCAATGAATTTAAAAGAAAATTTAGAGTGGCTCGGATACACTGTTGTAGATATTGTAGATTCAGGAGAAACAGCAATTGAGAAAGCAACTGAGCTTCGCCCAGATTTAGTTTTAATGGATATTAAATTACGGGGTGAAATGGATGGTATTGAAGCGGCGGGAGAAATTTGGAATTGTCTCCAAATACCTTTTATTTATATTACAGCATACTCTGATAAAAGTACTGTAGAAAGGGCAACAGTAACATTCATTTGTGGATATATTCTAAAACCGATTAGTCAACAAAATCTCTATGTTGCTATTCAAACAGCACTCAATATTATTAGAAATAAACAAGCAGAGTTAGTGTTATCTAAAGCATATGAAGAATTAAAAATTAAAGTTAAGAACTATACTACAAAACTTGCTTTAGTGAATGATGAATTAAAATTAGAAATTACCAGACCTCATCAACTAGAGTCAGAATTATCGACAAAAAAAGGACGTATCTTTACCAACAACAAGCCTAGCTCTTTATTAACATCCCGCCAGCTTGAAATCTTAAAGTTAATTGCAGAAGGTCTTTCCACAAAAGAGATTGCAGAGTTATTAAGCATCAGTACTAAAACGGTCGAGGCACACCGAGTGCATTTGATGAAACGGCTTAATATTTATGATGTTGTAGGGTTAGTACGTTATGCAGTTAGTATAAAATTAGTAAATTTTGATATCCCAAATCATTCAGATTAGCTCAACATAGTAGATAATATTTCTGACAGATAGAACAGAAAGCTTAGATATATACTTTCGTTCATCAGTGAAATTAAAAATAAGTTTGATACGGAAAAGTAAACCTATATTCACAGATTGAAAACATTGGCATATCCAATACATAATTAAGAAGCTAAGTTGGTTTACCGACTTAATAAAAAATTACTAAACCTCATCTATCTTGAGAACCGTAGTTTTATAGGTTGGGTGCAGCGATAGTGTAACCAAACATAAATTGGGTTACGTTTCACTCTACCCAACCTACATAAATATATCTTTTAAAAACTCTAGGTTTCAAGATAGATGAGTTTTAAATTATGTGTTGATAATTTATCCAAGCTTCCCAAAAAAGATAGATTGATAATATACCTAAGAAGATGCGAAGCACTAAACTTACAGTAGAATCTGGCAGTTTTGGTAATGTGCGAGTACTCATCTGAACGCCTAAAAGACCACCACATCCCAAAACTAAACCTTGAGCAAACAGAATATTTCCCTCTAATGTGTGTCCTGTACAGGCAGCTAAAGCAGTGATGACAATTACACCCAAACTAGTCTGAATTGCTACTTTAATTTCTTCTCCCAGTAGCAACATTTGTAATGGCACCATAATCGTACCGCCACCTAAGCCAAATAAACCTGCTAAAATTCCTGCTGCTCCCCCAGTGCCAATTTTAGAAACTAATGGGTTAAATACTGGGGCTGTATTCTCTTTTTCATTAAGGGCCAGTTCTTTACGAAGTTCAATCAAATAGATATTAACGAGTAGTATGATGCCAAATGTAAAGAGTATGATGTAGGAAGGAATTTTGTTGGCGAAATATACACCTATTCCAGTAGTTAGAAAAGCTGGAATTCCTAAATACATTACTCGTTTAAAGTCAAAGTATCCCATTGACCAATTCTGCAAACTTCCAGAAATGGAAGTAATCACAATAGCAAGGCTACTAGTAGCGATCGCCTGAACGGGAGTATAACCTAGTGTGACTAAAAGAGGAATTGTGATAATACCGCCACCTATTCCTAAAAGTCCGGCTATGACTCCAGATATTAAACCCCCAGTTACTAAAATCAACCAACTAAAATCAATCATAAAATAGGTATTTTTTTAGAAAACTGATAGTGCTAAGTGCGAATTGGGCATTGGGCATAATGATTCTTCTTCTCCCCTTGTCTTCCTTATCTCCCCCTGCTCCCTGCCCCTCTGCCCCCTTCTCCCTCATCCCCGTACTGTCACCGGATGGCTAACAATGCCTCCGTAGAGCAATCCAAAATCATTCCACGGAACTGTACTCGATTGTGTGTTACCTAAATTGTCAGTAGCACGAGCTTGGAGAAAATATTCGCCAGGAGTTGGGTTCCATTCAATGTCCCATCGTGTCCATGCAAATGGAAAGTTTGGTTCTCTCAGTCGTGCAAACTGCCAAGTTTTACCGCCATCTAGACTGACTTCTACACGGGCAATTTTTCCTTTCCCAGACCAAGAACGTCCACGTAGTAAATGGGTTTGAGCCGAAAGCGTAGCGGGCCAAGCCAACTCGAAAGCGCTCTTAACATTTTGATAGGTAATCAGCTTACCTTTATATGGTGCGATCGCTGGGTAATCTGCACCAACCAGTACCATCTGCTCCGTTACCCACTGGGTATATATCGGTGTTTCAGAAACCTCAATCCGCTCAATCCATTTAACGTTGGCGTTTCCTCCCCAACCAGGGAATAAGACACGGCATGGCTGGCCATGATCTGGAGGTAATGGTTCTCCATTCATTGCATAGACGACAAGCGAGTTATCTGCTAATGCTTTGGCAATCGGAACTACATTGTTGAATTTAGATTTATTTGTCTCCTTTGAGTCGAGCGAATCAAAATCTGCACCCTCTACGAGTACGTCTTTTGCTGTAGATTTCAATCCAGCCCGCTCTAATAATATGCTCAGTGGTACACCAGTCCACTCAGCCACACCAATGGCCCCAAGCCTCCACCGGGTTCCAGTGAGTGGTTTGTTGTAAGCCTCTTCAAAGAAGCGCCGACCATTAGCAGCACACTCAATGGCACATGTTACCGAGATGGAAGGCATAGCGATGATTTCATCGTATGTGAACTCGCAAGGCACAGAAACGCCAGTTCCATGAATTTGCAAACGCCATAGAGATGGGTCAAAAGGCGGAGGTGTACTGCGATTGTGAACATAAAACCAATCGTTTGGTACTAAATAACCACGCCCATACATCGCTTCCCAGTTCATCTCTAACGTGCCTTTGCTATGAGAGATATACCCTGGTGGTAATGGTTTAAGTATTTTACTAGCTTTAGTTTTAACAGCTGCCTGACTGTGAGCAGGCGCAGGTTTAGTTAAACCCCCGATGGCTGTTGCACCAACCATAGTGGCTAATATTTTCAGAAAGCGCTGGCGCGAAATACCTGCATCTGTGCTTTTTTGCCAGATGCACTCATCAACCCGTGCCTGTAGATAATCCTCTTGGTCTAAGAGGTTTTCATCGCTCAAGCTATACCCCCTTTTAATTTGTAATTCGTAATGTGTAATTCGTAATTAAGGCACAGAGGGAGCAGGGAGGCAGGAAGACAAGGGGGAATTATTGAATAAGTCTCTTCCCCCCTCTTCCTTGTCTCTTCTTCATGCCCCATGCCCTGAAGAGACTAGCTATTTATTGCTGTCCAAACACCAGTTATTTCATCTTGTGTGTATTTGGGCAAATAGTGAGCAAATCCGTTTTTAGCTATTTGAGCGATCGCATCAATAAAGCGATCACAGTCTTTTAATGTATTATATACTGCAAAGCTGGCGCGGATAATACTAGGAATGTTGCGTGTAATTCCCCTGTCTACTTCCTGAGCAATCTCGTAGTCTCGCTCATCCGAAATATTCTTGAGTTTGCGAATGTATTCATAAGTGCAGAAAGCCCCAGCCCTAACCCCAATGCCGTATTCTTGTGCCAGAATTTCTGCTACTAAGCGTCCATCAAACCCATCAATATCAAAGGGAATAACATGGGCTAAATTATCTCCTAGGATATGTAATTTAACTCCAGGAATCAGCCCAAGCCTTGTATATGTGAATTCAACTAGAGAGTGTTCATACTTAGCAATGCGATCGCGCCCTACTGCTTCGATAATTTCAATTGCCTTGGCAATGGCGATCGCACCCATTGCGTTTGGTGTTCCAGGGTCATGGGCCCGTTCTGTGTAAAAACGCTTGATCTCTAGATTTCTGGTGATATAAGGCAGGTTCCCACCACCAATTTGATAAGGGTAAGAACTATCAAAAAATTCCTTTGGCCCCAGCAAAACCCCAGTTCCATAAGGTGCGTACATCTTGTGTCCAGAGAAAGCCACAAAATCTAAATGACATGGGTCATCATCAGCACGCATATCTACTCGTTCATGCTGAATTAACTGACACACATCGGCAAAAATCTTAGCTCCATACCGATGTGCTAAAGCTGCGATTTCGTAAATTGGGGGTCTGTAACCTGTAATTGTTGAAGCACCTGTAATAGTTACTAACTTAATTTGCTCGGCTTCAGGAAGATTTTGGTGTGCCTTGAAGATATCTTCAATTTCTGCGACACTTACACTTCCATCCGGTTGGGTTCTGTATTGGACAACTTCGTCTCTAGTAACCCAAGGGAGCAGGTTTGATGAATGCTCAATATCAGAAACTAAGATTTTCCCAGGTTTTTTTGCCCAAAGTGTGGCGGCTCCATTAATTGCTTCTGTTGTATTCTTCGCAAAGATTACATAGTTGTCTGAAGATGACCCCACAAAGTCTCGAATCACGTTCCGGCTAGCGTCATATTCTCGTGTAGTGATGATGGACTTTTGCCCAGAACCTCTATGTACGCTGCCATAAGTGTCAAGCATCTCGTCTACATGCTGCTTGAGGGTTGTAAAGGGAGTGGTTGTAGCTCCATTATCCAAGTTGACGTAGTTTACATAGTTTCCCTTCAGAGTCTTCACCCTAAAAGATAGAGACTCATCTGTAAATAACGGTCTAATTTCTTTCTCCCAAAAACTGTCAAAATTTTCTGCAACTAGCGGTAATTGGACAGCTTCTTGCTTTATATTTACACCTATTGCAAGTATGTCGGTCATCTTTAGCACCCCTATTTTAAATTTGTAATTTTTGGATAAGCCTAGCTACCACACCGCTTTCTCTAACTTAATCTCACATTGAACGGTAGTAATTATGGTCTTTATAATTACTTTATTGCTAGTAGAAAACTCGGTTATTCCAATTATTCTTTAATAAATCAATTAAAAAGTGTATCCGTATTAATGCTTGAATAAAATAATTTTCTTGTTAATTAAAGTACAATGTAAAAAATGAACGTAAGTAGTCAAGTATACTTTAAACAATTTTCTTGTAGTCATTAAACAAACTTGATATATTGAAGGCAAGTTGACAGAAAAAGCCTCTTCTAGCTAAGACTTAGTTTGCTTGCTGGGACTATATTTAACGAGAAAAAAGCCTGTATTAAGTTGAGATTATTCTTTAAAAAAATTTAATCAATTTACTTATTTTAATTGTTACTACTTTAATATTGTTTTGTACGTGTTTATTCGTATTTGTCAGGTTTTCTTAACATTTTGCTCTTAGCAGAAGCTCTTAGTTGTTTGCTGACATTAAATAGCGATCGCTCAAAATAACAGAATTATCATCGAATAGTAGATACTTGTACTGACATCTATCCTAAGTAATAAATAAGTCAGTATAAAAATGTGTCAAAGAAGACATTTTAAATGTAAACCTTAAGATAGATGCGATTATAGAAAATAAAATATAAGCTGAGGCAGTTTTTTCATGTAAAAAACTTCCTTGGGACAGAGGCACCACTGCTTTAATCTCCCCTGCTCCCTGCCCCGTTCCCCTTGCCTCTTCTTGACGGGGACGAGCATCATAGTGTTATAACGGCATCAGTCTAGATCCAAAATAGGGAACACCAATTGATGATTAATTGCTGGTGCCTGGAGAGAGTTAAACTTAGCTTCTAGAGCAAACCCTGATTAGACAAAGTTGATAAGCAATGCTAATGCCAGCACTGCTGATATTTTTAGGCAGGTGGGTCAAGAGTGATGAATGAAGCTGACACCTCAAACAAGGGGGCTGTGATGGAATCCCTAAATTCTGCTAATTCGCCACAATCGGAGCAGGCGAGTTGTCCCTTTTACTCAGTTGTGCCTAATGACAATATGGCAGTTAAACAACTGCCACTCCTCATGCCGGCTGAAGATAGACAATTTTCAAAAGATACCACCCAGCAGGACTGGGTTGCAGAACCGGAAATCGGCAAGCAAGCACTTATTGATTCAGAATTTCAGAACCTGCTGGCATTGAACGAAGAATTGCGTGCAGCTAACAATAACTTGTATGAACAAGTAGAGCAGCTAAAAGACAACCTAGCTGAGTCTGAAAAGGTTTTGCAGTGGCAGAAAACGCGCTCTAGCGTTACTGAGTCGATGCTCAACCAACATACTCAGGAACTAGCTGCGGCTCAAGAACAGATAAAATCTTTATTTCAACAATTAGAAATTGCTGTACAAACTATTCAACGTCAGGAAATTTTCACTGATAGTTATAAAGCACAGCTACAAATTAGCCAGCAACGCCTTGCCCAGCTAGAGCGAGAATGTACGTTGTTACACACTAATAACAACGAACAGTCTGAGCAGTTATTGCAGTCAGAAACTGTTTGTCGGGAGTTACGTACTAGGCTGATGCGACAACAACGCCAGACGCTGCAATTTAAAGCGGCTCTGGAAAAATGTCTAGATACATCGGTTCCTAGCTATGACTCCTTAGAAGATACTGCACAACACCCCAAAGACATAACTAGCGGACAAGGAAGATTTTCTAGAAAAGCTCGGTCTTTGTTTCCTAATGCCCAGCCAATTAAACCTTGGTCAGCAGAATCAGAATCCTTGACTGAAAATGAAGATGATTCTTGGGGTGAACCATCAGCACCAATCCCATTCCAAAAAACTGAACCGAGTACCCCGCCACCATCTTCTTGGAACTGGTCAGTTAAGCAAAATACCCCAAAATCAGCAGAACCTCCTGCCCCCTCTCCAAAAATTGACGATTCCTCAGATAAACCTGAAGCTGTTTCAACTTCGGGTTCATCCAATTTAGATCAGCAATTAGATAGTCTCATCCAAATGTTTTTCACTTCCCAGCCTCCATCTGCATCACCACCGCCTACTGCAAAAACAGATGTGGATGCTAATAATGCCCCTGTCTGGGAGACTTTGGCAACAATATTAGAAGACGATGAGGAAGCAGAAAATCCACGGGAGAAGGAGTTGGAGGCAGAGATTAATCCCCCTGTAACTACCTCCACTTCTTGGACAACAGATTCTGTACTTTCACCAGCTAATAACTTACTGCTGTCTTCTAGCTCCTTCCACACTGAGCCGCCTATTGGAGAAGCTGAAGATTACTGGTCAGAAGTTTCTCAATTGTCACAGTTGGAATTGTCAGAAAATGATTTTTCCCCAGAGTCATTAGGTGATAACACTAATGACGGGAATTCACCTTCACCTGTGGTTTATCCCCAACGTCCACCCAAGGGGCGTAAGTCATTGGCATCTGTGGAACTACCGAATTTTCGTCCCAAAGGTCAATAGTTAGTTGTCATTTGTCATTTGTCATTTGTCTAAATATTAAGACCAATGACCAATGACTGATACAACTCTTGGAGAGACTGCGCCATAAGCGTAGGTATGCCGTAGGCTTTACGACTACGCGGTAGTTGAATCTCGACTTCGCTCGATTTCCGCGCAGTCGAAACTCACTACAAGTGACCAATGACCAATGACCAATAACCAATAACTAATTGAGAATCCTTGCTTCTGATTTCGGAATTACGGCTTCTGGGTTTGTCTTTGCTACTTGAGAGCGCGATCGCGGTTTGCCTGTGGCGATCGCATAATTAATCGCCAATAGCCACAGCCACAAGCCAGGATTTCGGGGTTCTAGCCAAAAACCTACCCGGTTTAAGAAGCGCCCAAACCAGGGACTTAGTAAAGCGCTAACAAGGGCATGACGACCGAAATTGAAATAACTACCAAGCCATCGCATTAAATCTCTAGGCCCAGCCAGTTCCCAAATCCATAAAAGTAAGGCAGGATTTCTTCTAGCGGCTTTGAGTGCTAGGCGGTTAAAGGTTAACCAATCACACCTATCTTTGATAAAGTTATCTGCTACTTCTTGAGGTTCGTCTGCTAACAGTCCAAAGAAGGTGTTGAGCATGGAGTTAATGCGCTGGGGTGGTAAGAATTTCCCAGTGGGTACCATCATGCCTTTGGAAAATAGCCAAGTCACGGAAACGTTGCTTTGGTAAGCCCGAATTTGGTTCAAGTGGCGGAAACTCAATAAGTCGTGTTTGAGAGCAGTATCCAACAGTGTTGTTAAGCGCTCTAAGTTGCGAACTAGCGAACCAAAACCGGTGAAGACGAGTGGAGACTGGAGTGATGCGGCATCGCCGATCGCAATCAATCGATCGAAGGCAACTGTGCGATCGCTACTTCCTACACTAAAATGCCCCGGTATATAACCAAATGTCGGCTTCTTCCACACCAATTTATCCATATCGCACCTGCGATACTCTGGCAAAATTGTGAAAAAGTCCTCGTACATCTCTAGCAAAGAACCAGGATTTTCAGCATTGACTTCATGGTAATGAAATAAATAAATCGTCAATTCATCATCTGCTGCGGGAAACAGTTCCCAAATTAACTGCCTTCCCCGCGAAATATCCCCATGACTATAAAGAACGTCCCCGTATTGCGAATCCCATACTCCCGGCTCAAATCCGCTCTCAATTACCGCTCCTACTGTTGGGCAGACGCTATCAAAGGCACGACCACCATTTAATTGCCAAGCGATGGGTGATGCAGTTCCCATTGCATCTATTAGCAGTCGTCCACTTACTTGTTTTTCAACCTGACTAGGTAAGTGCTTGACTTGCAACAGAACTTGTGATATATCAATATCTGCACGCATAAATTCTGTTTCATCCCAGATTTCGCCGCCTGCCGCTTGCAGCTTTTGCCCACACATTTGGAGCCATTTATCGGAATCTAAGCCTAAATTTAGGACTGTGGGTGTGTGCAGTACGGGCGATCGCAGTTTGGATGGATTGTTCGCATCAAAAAACTTATTGAATCCATCTTTGTATTCCCTAGCAATGATGGTTTCTAACTCAGCGGGGGTGACTAAGCCCAGATTAACCAAGCTTTGAATCTCATCGCGAGAAATATTCCATTCTCGGTTCATCCGGCCAAAGGGCATTCGTTCCACCAGCAGGACTTTATATCCTAGTTTTGCCATCAATGCTGCATGAATCGCGCCTAGTGCGCCGCCGATATAAATGATGTCGTACTGGGGATTCGTGATTAGGGATTCGGTACTAGCATTACCTTTTCCCCTATCCCCTGTCCCCTGTCCCCTGTCTCCTTGATTGGAAAACACAACTTGACGCGGCCTCTGCGGATTTCGTACTCCTTCGCGCCATCGTTTTTCCCACCAGTAGGCACGTGTTAGATCGTATTCACCGTTGGGCATTTTCTGAAAATACTTGACGGTGAGGGGGTAAGCAGAGGCTAAAGCGGCAAAAATCGATTCTTGGGATAAATCAATCGCTGGTGGTTCGGGATAATGATGCGGAAAACGGCTTCTGATTTCTTTGGTTAGGCGTTGCAGAATTTGTCCCTCACTGGGAAAGGGTTGTTCTGCCCAACGAAACACTTTCAGATAGGTAGTTCGTTGCACCGACCAAACAAATACCGAAAGTTCTACAGGCAAGTTTTCGGAAAGACCCGCCCCAGCAGGTGTCTTAGCACTGGGTATTTTGAGGCGAAAGCCTTCCGAAGTAAGCACTTTTTCTCCATTTCCAGGTTCAAAATCTGTTTGTAGCCAGCTACGCACAGTTTCTATATCTGGAGTTGGAACTTCTAAATAAAGGATTTCTCTCATCGTTTCCTGACATCTCCGATCAATCTACTCACTAAGACAGATTTTATGAAGGCACAAAGTAAAGTACACTCCGCGCAACTAGTTTCGTAAAGATTTAGTAAAGAAATTTTAAGAATTTGTTGAATTTATTGTTCATTTTGTATTTCTGTAAACCCACGCCATGAATTATCCCATTCCAGACAGTCCCCAAGAAATTGTTGCCCTACGACAACAGCCAATTGATGAAGAACTCGTTGCAGCTGCGATCGCTGGAGTCATTAAAATTGTCCGCGCTCAGGGTCAATCTTTGGAAGAATTAACCGCTCAGTTGCTAGCAGATGATCCAATGCTGGATCAGCAACAACGTCGCTGGTTGAGCCAATTAGTTGCCCAATCCTGGGAAAAGTTCTCCTAAAACCTTGCATAATATAAAGAAAATTTTTGGCGCAGCATTAAATATTTAGATTTGTAACTAAATATTGGGAATATTGGCGTTGGCTTTGCCCGCCGTAGGCATCGCATTTTAGGTATAGGAGTAACAATAATTGTCAGTATGGAATTGGCAATTAACTTGCTATTTTGGCATTGATGGCGCAGAAGCCACTAAATTAACCATATCAGCGTTTTACGTTGCTAATGAATTTTACAACGTTCTGAAAGCGAAAGACCTCTGCTTTACAGCCTAGGTCTCTTTTTGGGTTCATCCTTATGCTTTTGACTACCGCCTCGACACCTTAGCGGAATAAATCTTTTTGGCACATAACTTAACGTGAGTTCGACAGAACTAAAAAATAGCAGGAGGCAATGCAGGTAAGTCTTTTGGGTAAATGTCAATAGATGGTTTTTTGGGCAAATAGGTATAAGCAGTAAGCCCTGCCATCAAATTAACCAAAAAGTTAAATGGACTACGATGGCGAGAGTGTTCTATTTGACATATATTTTTCAAATGGTCATTGACGGACTCAATGACAGCACGTTTGCGTAACAGAATTTTATCAATCAGTTTTACCAAGCGATTTTTCATTTTCTTTTTAGATTTTGTGACTAATTGCAACCCTCGCTCATATAACTCCTCAAATAATTTTTGAGAGATGTATCCTCTGTCACCAAAGAGTTTACCAATCAAGTCCTTAGTCATATCTGGGACTGGTTTTCGGTCATCTACATTTGCTGGGGTTAGTGAAAATGCGAGTAATTCTCCACAATCATTAATAATTAAATGAAGCTTGAATCCAAAGTGCCAACCCACAGAATTTTTCCCCCATTTCACCAACCCTTTAAATACCTTGTGAGAATGTGCTCTACAGTTGTGACAAACATTAATTGGGGTGGAATCAATAAAGCTAATCCCTGTAATTTCTCCTGTACGTGTATGTAAAAAACAACATAACAGCATTAAACACCAGGGCATCAGTTCCACAAACCGAGTGTAGCTGACCAGATTTGGAAATGCTTCACGCCAACTTGTCAGCACATGCATGGTATAGAATTCTTTGAAAGTCTTATATCCACTGCCATGAAATGCAATGACTATTGTCATCACCTCTGATAGATGCATTCGGGAAGTGCTGCGCCTTTCTCCTGTTGTCGATGGCAACTGTGGTACTTGCTGCCAGAGATTTTCCCACTGGTTACAGAAATCATCTACGTCGCAGAAAATTTGCGTGATGTCGAGGCGAGATATCATGGTAGACATAGCCGAGACCCTGATTTTTGTTAGATATTATTAGTCTCGGCATTTTTTTGTGACTTTTTTGCTGATTCTCAATCAATTGTAGCGATCGCTTGGCCCTGTCCAGTTGAGCAAATTCATATCTAGCAATCTTTTTGGGCTTTCCTATCCGTCGAACTCACGTTAACTTAATTAGCGATCGCTAACTAAGTAAGTGGGAATAAATATAACTATATTACAAAAGCCAAATATATTTGAAACCCTGAGCAAGGAAGAACAAAAACGGAAAAGTGACAACCTTAAATAGGTAACTTTATTTGTGCTGACCATCTCCTAATTATTCTGAAAATGGCTATTTATCAACATTCTTTGTTTAAAAAAATAATCATCAGGATATGAACATAAAATTGGGACATAATAATATTTAGCGTTATTAATTTTTCTCTCTTCAAAAATATTTATCCGAAAGCCAGATTCAACAAAAGCATAGCAATTACTTACGTCGTAGACCTTATATAGAAAGCTTTAGCCGCTTGTCTCTTATGCAATCACTGTGAGATAACCCATATTTTATAAAACTTAATATTCCATAAATATTCTTTAATTAGGATCGCAAAAAGTATTTTTATTGAAATCATATATAAAGGTATAATCACAAAATAAAATCATGAATTAACTATGACAAAAATACAGGATCAAACTCTAGATGCACGTAGCCGTATCGTTGAATCAGCTAATCGTTTAGGGGTTCAACTCAATGAGCAAGAATTAGAACGTTGGATGAATTCCATCACCGAGGCCACAGGCGACAGCGATATTGTCGTAGACAAAGACACAGGTGCTTTTGGGCACAAAGTCACTATGTTGGATTTTGACCCGCAAGAGTTGGCACGGTTTCGCGCCATTGGCAAAATCGTCGAATTTGAGGACATTCCTGGTGTTGTAGAAACCGCGTTGGCAATCTCTGGTTCTGCGGCTCAATCTAAAATTCAGACTTATCCTGGTGACTGTGACTACTTCGAGCGGGTGAATATAATTGCCCCTACCCGTAGCGAAGCCTCCGAGATTCTTGGCAAACTGGTTCGGGACAAGGCGCTTAACACCATGTCCGGCCCCAATTATCAGTTAATTGATGTGAACTTTGGTGCCTATCCCCAACAAGTGGTTCGGGGAGAAAACACCAGACGTGCTGGTTCGCCAATTAACTGGCAACCCGATGAGGTGATTGCCGGTCAGATTGAGGTAAGCGACCTAGAGGGCAATCCTCTGGTGCTTACCTGGGATGCCGTAGCCCAAGACCCTAACTGGTCTTGGTGTAAGCTGGAATGGGTTGTTGCTGACACAATACGTAGTCAATTGTCCAACGCCAGCAACGTGGTAGATGTTACCTGGGAAGCACCAGATGGAACTATCACAGCACTAGACGGCTATCTAGACGGCTATTTTCAAGAAGTTTACCTGGATGCTGAATCTGCTCCCATCTTTTCCAAACTGGTGAAGCAAGCCTCCGCCGATGTCATGGATGATTATGTGGCGGTATTGGAAAAGGAAGTTAAAAAATATGTCAAACAAGGTAAACACCTCAACTACGGCAAAGCAGCCAAGCGGATGTACAACATCTTTCGGCTGAACGGGCGTTACGAGGAAGCAGCGTTTCTGCGTGAATTGTTCGACGAACCTACGGCACTGCTTTACCAAGTCCACGCATTAATGGGAACTGTGCAACAAGCCAGAGACAATAGTGCTGTGTTTGATCTCGATAGTGTTCTCAATCAGGCAGATGAACTGATTGTGGCAGCCGTCAAGGTTTTAGAGGGGGAAGAGGAGTTAGAAATTGTGCGTCATTTGCTGCGTTTATATCGTAGTTTGTGCCGCCAAGAATCTGGCACTCCCCTTGGTTCCGAAGTAGAAGTAGCCCAGGCGGAAGTGATGAAAATAGTCAACAATTTCTTCTATGAGAAGATGACGGCGTTACCCACCATTAAGGCTTATATCGAAGGTACTCAGATATAGGGCAAGATCCTCGGTTTTTCAAACGGGTAAGGGATTTCCGATAACAATGAATCAAGCTTCGTCGTTATCGGAAATCTGTTACAAAATCTTATGAAGTGCGATCGCATAGCTATCTTTCTTCTCTCTCTAGATTCGCTTGTAAGAGATTACAGAATAACTTTCCTTGCTGAATGGCATCATCCAAGGCAATGTGAGCCAATGGAATATTTTCTAACCATGCAGCAGGTAGATTATCCTTTCCAGATTTGTTGTAGCTTTGTTTTAAGAATGCCATCGCATAGGAACGGATATCCAATGCCGAAAATTTAAAGGGGCTATCGCCCACAAAGTTTATCAAGTACCAGTAGACAAACATAAAATCATAGGCTGCTGGATAGCCAACAAAGATCGGTTTACCTGGTAAAGCCACAAGCCAGGCGTGGTAAGACTCCATGACCTTTAGAGGGGGCTGGGGGTCGGCTCGACTAGCTGCCCAAGCGTCTGGCTGTTCTGCCCACCATTTCATAGTTTTGGGGTGTCCTTGGGCCCCTGGCAAGGTTTCTAAATTAGCTGTAAAAGTCCCGACCAATTGTTTGTCTGCGGTATACGCAGCTGAGGCAAGACTAAGCATAGAGTGAGGCCCAGGGATAGGGCCATCCGCTTCTATATCAGTGCTGACGTAGATTTCGATTGTCACCTTTTATCCTGCCTGTCTTTTATCAGTATGTTTCATGCTAATACCAGTATGAATCTCTTAAAAAATCTCACAGATGCGATCGCCTCCAAGTCCAGCAATTCTGATGAAAAAACCAGCTTAACTCTTACTTAGCGTACCTTTGCGTTAAAAAAATTACATCCTCTCCAACACCTGAATTCCCAACAAAGATAATCCCAACTTCAGAGTTCTAGCGGTCAAATCACACAGAACCAAGCGCGATGTCCTCTGCGGTTCCTCGGCTTGTAATATAGGACAGCGATCGTAAAATTGGTTAAACTTCTGACTCAGTTCAAACAAATACTCACATAAACGATTAGGCAGCAAGTCTTGCTCTACACTACTAATAACTTCATCCAGTTGAAGTAAATATTTTGCCAGCGTTAATTCTGTTTCATGCTCCAACAAAACAGCATTATTTCCTAACTCTTTAAAGTTAATATCACCCTTGCGGCTAATCCCATGAATCCGCGCATAAACATACAGCATATAGGGCGCAGTATTACCTTTGAGATCCAGCATTTTGTCGTAGCTGAAGATGTAGTTACTGGTGCGATTTTGGCTTAAATCTGCATACTTAACTGCACTGATTCCAACTACCCTAGCAACTTCATTAATAAATTCTTCAGTTTCTTGACGTTCTTCTTTTTGTAATCTACTTTTTAGGTCAGCATGGGCATGAGAAACAGCTTCATCTAATAAATCCCGTAACCGCACAGTATCCCCAGAACGAGTTTTGAATTTTTTCCCATCTTCTCCTAATACCAACCCAAAGGGAACATGAACTAATTCCACATCATCGGGAATCCAGCCGGCTTTGCGTGCTACCTGGAAGAATTGGGCAAAGTGGTTTCCTTGTCCAGCATCAGTTACATAAATTATCCGCTTTGCTTCATCCTGCTGAATCCGGTAACGGAGGGATGCTAAATCAGTTGTGGCGTAGTTATAACCGCCATCTGATTTCTGCACAATCAAGGGTAAAGGTTCACCTTCTCTATTTGTAAATCCATCCAGAAAAACGCATTTTGCGCCCTGGTTTTCTACCAGTAATCCAGATTTTTCTAAATCTTCCACAACACCAGATAATAAAGGGTTGTAGAAAGATTCACCGCGTTCAGTTAACTTGATATCTAGCAATTCATAAATTACTTGAAACTCTCGCCGTGATTGTTCGCACAACAGTTTCCAAGCATGAAGTGTATCTTCTGCACCTGCTTGTAATCTGACAACTTCTTGGCGTGCTGTTTCTTGAAAAGCTGTATCTGTATCAAAGCGTTGTTTAGCTTTGCGGTAAAAAGAAACTAAATCACCAATATCTAAAGCATTAGCGGTAGTAAGCGCATCTGGGTAAACTTCTCGCAGATAGGCAATTAACATTCCAAACTGCGTACCCCAATCACCGACATGATTTAACCGCAGCACATCGTGTCCTTGAAATTCTAAAATCCGGGCGATGGAATCACCAATAATGGTAGAACGCAGGTGTCCGACGTGCATTTCTTTGGCAATATTCGGACTGGAAAAATCCACAATTTCCCGCTTGGGTGTTTTCGCTGGTGGAACTCCAAGTCTGGAATCAGCTTGAATCGTATTCAGTTGTGCTTCCAGGTATGCCGTTTTCAGTTTCAGATTGATGAATCCTGGCCCAGCAATTTCCGGTGGTTCGCAGATTTCGGATACATCTAGTTTCTCAACGATCGCACCTGCGATCGCTCTTGGTTGCTTGCCTAACTTTTTACTCAGGGATAAAGCCACATTCGCCTGATAATCACCAAATTTAGGATTACTAGCAGAAACCAATATTGGATCTACTCCCGCGAAGTCAGCGCCAAAAGCCTCGACTAAAGCCTGTTCAAGCTGAACTTTTAGTTTTTCTTGTGTAGCGTTCATATATAAATTTTATCTGGGAGAGAGAATGTAGCTCTGCAAAAGCTTGATTATTAACTTTAGCATTTCATTTTGAGCCACTCGATTCATGAGAAATATTTTTGTCCATCTACTTACCAATGCCAAAACCCACGACAACATGACGGATATAAATTACGCACAATGTCGTTTACTTTTCTTTCTCAAGAATGCACTCTGTAATATAAATTTCACCCATACAGTTGCTAGAACTAAAGGTAGTCATCGACAGTTCAAACATCCAGATAAACCCAGTACTGTAACAGTGTCTGGTAAACCTAATGTGGATGTGCCAATTGGCACTCTTAAAAATATTTGAAGACAAGCTCAATTAGAGGAAGACTAATGCGTTATACAGTTGTGATTGAAAAGGGAGAAACTAGCTATGGCGCTTATGTGCCTGATTTACCAGGTTGTGTAACTACAGGTGCAACCTTAGAAGAAGTCAAGCAGATGATTGCAGAAGCGATTGAATTTCATATAGAAGGAATGCTAGAAAATGGTTTACCTATTCCTAAACCTACAAGCATTGCTCATGAGGTTGAAGTTGCAAACTACAGCAAAACATAATTATAGAAAACCACTAAAGTAGCTCCAAACAATGCTTCTAGAATATTTTAAGTCTCTTTGATAATGCGATCGCACCGCACTTTTAGAGTACATAATTGATTAACTGTGTAACTGTAAGCCACACAGTTAATCAATTATAGGGAAGACGAAAGAATCGAGTTGTATTGAAGCCTTGCTCCTCCCGCCCAAGCAAGGCACAACTGACGGAAATCATCGCCGCGCACCTCAAAATTTGGGTACTGATCGAAACTCGCACAAGCTGGAGATAGTAACACCACAGGCGCTTCATACTCCTTAGCTAATTCCGCCGATCTGGGGATTGCCCTTTCCATAGTTTCGACAATGTGGTAAGAATAATACCCCACTTCTTGAAGGCGTTGGGCAAATGCGGGTGCAGCAGAGCCAATCAATAACACAGCAGCGGCTTTAGTTTGGATTTGTGCTAGCCAGCCAGTATCATCACCTGCTTTGGCTTCTCCACCAGCAATTAAAATCGCTGGACTTTTCACTGATGCTAAACCAACTTCGGCCGCATCGTAGTTAGTGGCTTTGCTGTCGTTGATGAAATCAATACCTTCCCAAGTGCAGATATGCTCCAAACGATGAGGAACGCCGGGGAATTCTTGAATCGCACGTGCGATCGCATCACGATTAATTCCCGCTAATCGTGCCGTTGCTACTGCCATCAAGAGATTTTGCTGGTTATGTTCTCCCACCATCCGCAAAGTAGATACTTTCACAATCGGTTCTGGTGCTGAGGTTGCAGTCAATTTTTCCACAATCCAGCCGTCCTCGATGTAAAAGCCTTTTTCGCTAATCAGGAAATCTTTTCCTTTGACACTTGTCCAATAAGCATTAGGCCAAGCACTTAAACCTAACTGGCTCAAGTAGGCATCATCGCCATTGAACACTTGCAACTCTGACTGATGCAACAGCTTTGCTTTGATGTTGTAATAGTTCTCTAAAGTCTTATGGCGACTAAGATGATCCGGTGTGAAAGTCGTCCAAACACCGATACGGGGTGCAAGAGAACTGGAAGATTCTATTTGATAGCTGCTAACCTCCGCAATCACCCAATCGAGTGAAGAGTGAGGAGTTAAAAGTGAGGAATTATCAAATGCCTCCCCTGCTCCCCCTGCCCCCTGCCCCCTGCCCCCTGCCCCTCTCCCCTTCCAAGAGAGGGCAACTTCACAAGCGGCGTAGCCAATGTTACCGCAGGCGGGCGCGTCTAATTCTGCTGCTTGAAAAATGGCAGAAATTAAAGCTGTGGTAGTAGTTTTACCGTTAGTACCTGTAATTCCTACCCAAGGTAGAGATTGCAAATTTCGCCAAGCGAGTTCCATTTCCCCAATGGTTTCAATACCTAATTGGCGTGCCTTAATTAATACGGGAATATCCCAAGGCACGCCAGGACTAACAACTATTAATTGGGGTAAATTATCACCATTTAATTCTAGGGATTGGCCTAGTTTAACGGTTATTTGCTCGGCAGCGAGTTCTTGTTGTTGTTGTAGGAGGGTTTTGGAGGTGTTGCCATCACTCAGCTCTACCTCCCAACCTTCCCGTTTCAACAATCTCGCCGCAGCAACACCGGACTTTCCCAATCCAATAACATGAGCTTTGGACATAGATTGCAAGCAGAGTGTCCCTGGTTAAGCACTCCCTATACTAGCGTTTATTGGCAAAAATTACACAACTTTTTGTTGACTTACGCTACAGATTTTTGACGATCGCACCAAAGTCAGCTAAAACACGAGCATGATTGCGAACCAATCCCAGTAGGTGTAATCGATTACGCTTAATTTCTGGATCGGAGTCCATAACTAAAACGCTATCTGGCCCATCAAAGAAGCTACTAACTGTCGGAGCAATTTTTCCTAGTGCTGCTACTAACAGTTGATAATTTCGTGTCTGCTGTGCTGTTTGAGTTTGCGGTACTGATTCGATCAAAGCATTATACAAAGCTGTTTCAGAGGGCTTTTGGAATAATTCTGGACGAACTACGGTTGTCGGTTCTAGCTGTTTTGTATCCAAATCACCTTGGGCGGCTAATCGTGTGGAACGGTTAACGGTTTCGTAGATGTTATCTAGGGTACTGTCGTTACGGATTTGTTGTAAGTACAAGGCGCGATCGCGGACATCCAATAAATCCTTTAATGTCCGTTCTGTGTATTCTGGGTCATTTTCTCCCAAAACTGCATTTACTAAATCGTAATCAATCTGTTTTTCTTCTTGCAGTAAGGTGCGGATACGTTGTAAGAAAAACTCTTGTAATGCTGTGGTTAATGATGCCCGATCTTTTTGATATTTCGCGGCAAAATCTGTTGCTATTTGTGCCAATAAATCATCTAGATTTATCGGCAGATTATAAAACCAAGTAATTTTAACTACAGCATTAGCAGCCCGACGCAAAGCGAAGGGATCGGAGGAACCAGAGGGAATTAAACCTAACCCAAAGATACTTACCAAAGTATCTAATCTATCAGCCAAACCGACAATTTGACCTGTGAGTGTTTCGGGTAAATTGTCACCGGCTCCCGTTGGCAAATAATGTTGATAAATTGCCTTTGCTACTTCGGCATCTTCACCACTAGCTAAGGCATATTTTTCTCCCATAATGCCTTGCAATTCCGGGAATTCATACACCATTTGAGTTACCAAATCTGCTTTACACAATAAAGCAGCACGTTGGATTTTTTGGCTTTGATTTTCAGCTAATTTCAATTGGGTGCTAATTTGCTCGGCAATCTTAACTACTCTATCTATCTTGGTACGCACCGAACCCAATTCTTCTTGGAAAGTGACTTTTTCTAACTGGGGTAAAAAGCTTTCTAAAGGCTTAGTTAAATCAGCTTCATAGAAAAATCTGCCATCAGCTAATCTGGCACGAATTACCCTTTCATTTCCGACGGCAACAATATCTGATTTTTTGGGATCGCCGTTAGAAATTGTGATGAAATTGGGCAATAATTCTTGCTCAGAACTACCTGGTTTGAATACAGGGAAATAACGCTGATGAGTAACCATGACTTCAGTAATTACTTCAGTTGGTAATTCCAAAAATTCTGGTTCAAATTTACCAACAACTGTAGAAGGATATTCTACAAGGTTGGTTACTTCTGCTAACAAATCGGGGTAAATGACTGTATACCCGCTTAAACTTTCTGCTACTGCCTTTACTTGCTCTTTAATCAGATTTTCCCGTTCTTCGGGGTCAACGGTGACATAAGCAGACTTGAGGGCGGTAACATAATCAGTCGCTTGGGCGATTGTCACAGGTTCAGGATGTAAGACGCGATGACCTTGAGAAATGCGATCGCTCTGAATCGTTTTAGAACCATTCACCAATTCCAACGGTAGCACCGTCTCATCTAACAAAGCTACCAGCCAGCGAATTGGTCGAGAAAACCTCCCATCCCCATCTCCCCAACGCATTAACCGCTTACCTTCTAAACCCCAAATCCACTCTTGAACAAGTTCTGTCAAAATTTCCGCCACAGGACGACCAGGAATTCTTTTTTGCAAAAAAACAAATTCCCCTTTGTCAGTGGGGCGAAGGAAGAGTGCATCTAGTTCCACACCTTGCTTTTTGGCAAAGCCTAATGCTGCTGCTGTTGGCTGACCATCTTTAAAGGCAGCTTGGGCGGGAGGCCCTTTAATTTCTTCTTCTCGGTCTGCTTGCTGGGATGGTAGACCTTTAATCAATACCGCCAAACGCCGGGGAGTACCGTACACTTGGACACTTTCACCCTGAAGGCTGTTTGCTTCCAAACTTTTGGGAATGCGTTCTCGCCACTGTATTAAGGCATCACTGAGAAAGCTTGCAGGTAATTCTTCTGTACCAACTTCTAATAGAAACGCAGGCATAGGTCACTGTTTTCAACTTTGCGTAGCTCAACTTTATCAGTTATTCTCAGGCGATCGCTCGTGATTTTTAGGTAATAACCCTTGCTACATACATCAAAATAGATAAATTTGAGCTTAGGTTTGTTAAATAGACTTGATATCTTCTCGAAAACTTTAAAAAATAAGTGTTTCTCTTTATCTAGTTGTTATATTTACCTCAACCTCCCATGTAGTATTTACTTATATTTATTTCTATCGTAAAGTTAGTGTTGTTTGATGCACTGATATTTGCATCATGCAAATAAATCTTGGAGATATAACAATGAGAAACATTTTTGCCAAAATCGCTGCTACCACAGCAACCAGTGCTGTACTTAGTGCTGCGATCGCTGCTGGTGCTAACAACCCTGCTCAAGCTATTGATTTCAACTTTAACTGGCTAGGAGATGCTGGTTATTCCGCAGTCGGTTCATTCAGCTACGACGAGACTACAGCACCGACAATTATTTCAGAAAGTGGTAGTGGAGCCACCAATTTTTTACAATCCTTGACTGTCTCTTTCTTAGACCCATCTAATAATCCTCTGGGAACTTATAACACCGTTACTTCTGGGGTATCACAGTCTGATTTCTTCGCTTTCAACTTTGATACTGCTACTCAGAAATTGTTTGGCCCCTTTGATATAGGAGGAGGAACGGGTGTCATCGGAGAATACTTCTTTCAGGGAACGGTTGGCGAATCTTTGGCATTACGTCAAGATGTCGATCAACAAGGCACATCAATAACACTAGATGAAAATTCTGGTTCTATTCAGGTATCCAAAGTTCCTGAACCTGCTTCTCTGTTGGGTTTTCTGGCATTTGGGGCCTTGGGTGTAGGCTCAACTCTGAAGAAAAAGCAAGCCTCTTGCTAGAAAGTAAGGCTTTCTAGTTAGAGGTTGCCAAGTTTAGTTTAATGAATCTCTATTTTAGCTCCAATAGTTCACTGAACTGGTGAGTTTATCATCCAGCCTTATCGGTTGGCGATCGCTCGAATACTTATGAAAACAAGTATTCGAGCGATTATAATCAGAAGTATTTTCGCTAAAATCGTCCTGACTATAGCAATCAGTGCAACTTTTTAGTATTGCGTCAGTGTAGCCCGCTACAGGTATCGCTAGTGTTGCTAACAACCCGAATCAAGCTGTTGATGTCAATTGCGATACATTGGAGTTTTTTTCAGTTACAGTTTTAAATACGAAGCTACTAAACACACTAATGTTAAAAAGTTAGTGCCTTTGAGCCACTAAAAAAACTGGACTCTCACCCATTAATGCAATATTGTTTACTTGGTTAAAAATACTTCATGTGCCAGTTCACAAGGCGGAATGCAGGTTATATGCATGATATTAAGTCTCATGCTACAATCCCCTCAGTGTAAATTTAACAACTCTATTCACTTTTAAATAACTGAACAACTAATCATATATATAGGAAGGAATTTAAATAAGTGAACAATTAAAGTTTATTAGTTAACACGCGTAACTTTTAAATATACGATTGGGAAACTTTATCCAACCAGAAAAACTGATAATTGTTCGCTACTAACTGTTAAAATCCACCTAGAAAATTTCTCAGCAGTGCTTATCGCAATTGTGATTTAGAAAAATCATAATCTCATCACAAACTAAATTAAATAATAAAAGTTGCAGCCTCTATTGAAGTTAGCAATAAATCCGATTATCTCCGGCTGTATTTACCAAATTTATAAATATCTCATGCACATTCTGATATATTCCTACAACTATCATCCAGAGCCGATTGGAATTGCTCCCTTAATGACTGAATTGGCAGAAGGACTAGTAAATCGAGGTCATGAAGTGCGGGTGATTACTGGAATGCCCAACTATCCTGAGCGCGAAATTTACGATGGTTATCGGGATCAATGGTACATTAATGAACAAAAAAATGGTGTCACAATTCAGCGAAGCTACATCAGAATTAAGTCTAAACCTAACCTTTTAGATCGTCTGTTGCTGGAGTTAAGCTTTATTTTCACAAGCTTACCTCAAGCCTTTAGAGGTGAACGTCCAGATGTAATGATTTTAACAGTACCGCCTTTGTTAGGTATTCTACCAGCAACAATATTTGGTTGGCTATACAACTGCCCAATAGTTCTAAATGTGCAAGATATATTACCAGAAGCTGCTGTGCGTATCGGACTACTGAAAAACAAGTGGATGATTCGAACTCTTGCAGCTTTAGAGAAATTTGCCTATCGGACTGCACACACTATTAGTGTTATCGCCGATGGATTTCGTGAGAATTTAGTGAATAAGGGAGTACCTGTTAATAAAATCGTTTGTATTCCTAATTGGGTCAATGTAAATTTCATCCACCCTTTAGCGAAACAGAACAACTCTTGGATATCTAGTCATCAACTGGATGGGAAATTTATAGTCCTTTATTCGGGCAACATTGCTCTAACCCAAGGTTTAGAAACTGTAATAGAAGCAGCAGTTTGCTTACGTCATATTAAAGAAATTGTCTTTGTCATTGTCGGCGAATCAACAGCATTGCAAAGGTTGCAAGAATATTGTCTATTACATGGAGCAGATAATGTTTTGCTGCTACCATTGCAGCCGAGAGAAAAATTACCCGAAATGCTAGCAGCAGCTGATGTCGGGTTGATTGTGCAAAAGCACAATGTAATTTCGTTTAATATGCCTTCAAAAATACCATTACTATTGGCAAGTGGTCGCCCAATTGTGGGTTCAGTTCCTGCAACTGGAACTGCTGCTAGAGCGATCAAACTCAGTGGTGGTGGGATAATTGTTGAGCCAGAATCGCCCGATGCAATGGCCGCTGCGGTGCATGATTTATATGCCAATCCTACTCTCTGTACGAAGTTAGGTAACGTGGGAAGACAGTTTGCCGAAGAAAACTATTCGTTGGAGCAAGCACTTGATCGGTATGAAGGGCTGCTTTTTCATATTCTTGCTAACCGAAAATCAACTGTAGGTATCTTGCCGAAATTGGATTCTAAGGAATCAGTTGTGGATGCTTGAAGGGCATTGAGCATGACTCGCTCATATATACAGAACCCTGATGAGGATAAATTAAATCACCCGAATGGGTGAGTTAAGAATCATCCGATTGGATGACCTAAGTGTAGGAAGATAAGACCGCTCAAAAATAGGACTCTAGAGAACACTGTATTGATTGCACTTTGTTCTTGGTGAAGATAACTCAATGAAACTTGCAACTTTGATGAATAGAGCTGAATTAATCAGCTTAGGCATCGCTCGCCGTTGGCGTACTCCTACTCAGAAGCAAGCTACGCGCAGCGTGTCGTAGAGAAGCCTCTCATAGAGAAGGCATCGCTCCATACATTGCACCGTACATTTTTCTTCCCTAAGATCAGTATTCAATACGACTCAAGAGGGATAAACTCATCTTTAAACTTATACAAATCTAGTTTTCTATGTGGTTATAATGCAAGCAAGCGCTTGCAAACGCTTATGGCAGAATTCCAGTGTCATGTCTGATTTTATACGAAGCAAACAAATCGTTAATCGCTGCGCGAAGAGCTAGGTGGTTATGTACTTGCAAAAAAGTCAAGATAAGGGTGCAGTATCTTCAGATATAGATTTAAAAGCATCTGTAGATAGTTCCACGTGTATATTGTTTCACGGTATTCTGCGTTTTTAGCGATATCCCTATCACATTAGATTATAGATATGAATACTACATCGAAACTTCTTTAAATTTATTTGTACACGGTATCAGGCAGTTTGCCATTGTAGGAGGCAGAAAATTGTATTGATTCCCTTGCAACAACATAAACCGTATTTTCTCTATGACGGAAAGTGATGGTTTTATACTGACCAAAAAAGTTTTATAAATTACACTTTAAAAAAATGATGGGAGTTAAGTAATGTACAAAATAACCATAATGTGATGAAGCATATTTGTTTGTTTTAGGTACTAGACATCGTGAGCGATCGCCCAAATACCCAAATACATATTTGTTAGTTATCAACATCAAAACAAAGGGCTAAAAAACTATCCAGATAATGCTTTTTTAGTCAAGAGTAGATTGCCCAAGTCTAAATCCACAAGACGAGAAACCGAAGATGTCCCATTCTGAGTTCCCTGATTCTCCGCTTCCAGTTGAAATAGAACAGCCTGCTGTTACTGATTCTAGTCAAGAGCCACAACCACTGCCAGAGCGATCGCCTAAACCACCTCAAAAGCGTCGTTGGCCTCTAATTTTGGGAATTATCCTCTTAATTGGAGGCATTGGTTTTGGTTGGCGCTGGTGGCAAACTAGTAGTGCTAGCAATCCACCAGCAGGTGGGCCAGCTGCTGGTCAACCGATGGCAATTCCAGTCAAGCTAGCGACTGTGCAACCTGAAACTGTGCAAGAAAGTTCGGAGTTTATTGGCTCCTTAGAGGCTCCACGTTCGGTAATCATCAAGCCACAGGTTGAAGGACGAGTTACCAATATTTTCATCCAAGAGGGCAACCGTGTTCAACAAGGGCAAGTTATTATTAGCCTAGAAAGTGATAGTGTCCAAGCGCAATTATTACAAGCAAAAGCTGCACTAGCACAAGCTCAAGCACGTCTTGCTGAACTCAAAGCAGGTACGCGACAAGAAGAAGTTGCCCAAGCTAGAGCGCAGTTAACCCAAGCCCAAGCTCGCTTGCGAGATGCCCAGTCGGGGTCGCAACCACAAGAAATTGCTCAGGCTGAGGCCCAAATTCAGTCAGCTAAATCGGATGTAGAACTAGCACAGTCACGAGCCAAGCGATACGCACAATTGAGAAAAGAGGGCGCAGTTTCTGAAGATACCTTAGAAGGATATGTCAAAGAACAGCAAAGTGCTGAAGCTGCCCTGGTTGTAGCCCAGAAACGCCTAGCTCAACTCCGCCAAAGCAGAACTTCTAGTATCAATGAGCTAGCTGGAGCTTTGGAACAACAGAAACAAAACTTAAGGCAACTAGAAAATGGTTCCCGCCCAGAAGAAATTGCCCAAGCGCGATCGCAAGTCACTCAAGCAGCGGCCCAAGTCCAAGCAGCCCAAGTTCAACTGCAATACACAAAAGTTCTGGCACCTTTTACTGGTACTGTTGGCGATATTCCCACAAAAGTGGGAGATTATGTAGAAAAAGCAGACCAACTCACTACACTTACTAGAAATGACTCTTTAGAACTAAATATTTCCGTTCCCCTAGAAGAAGCCAAAAAGCTGCGCTTAGGATTACCAGTGCAAATGCTGAACGCTCAAGGTCAACCCGCAGCAAGGGGTAAGATAAGTTTCATTTCTCCAGATGCTAGTTCCGATTCGCAGACAATTTTGGTGAAAGCTAACTTTGGTAATTCTAGAAGTCAACTGGTAAATCGCCAATCAGTGCAAACCAAAGTGATCTGGAACGAACGTCCAGGGATTTTAATTCCAGTTACAGCAGTATCTCGCCTGGGTGGGGAGACATTTGTATTTGTAGCTGAAGCGCCAACAGAAAAGAACGCTGAAGCGTCAGCAGAAAAAAAAGCTGAAGCACCAGCAGAAAAGAAAGCTGGAGCGCCATCTTTAGTTGCTCAACAAAAGCCTGTGAAATTGGGAGTTATTGAGGGGAATAACTATCAAGTTATCGAAGGACTAAAAGCTGGAGACAAAATTGTTGTTTCCGGTATTCTCAACCTAACTAATGGCGCTCCCATCACTCCCGCACCGCAAGAAGTGGGTAGTCAGAAGCCATAGGGAAGGGGCAGGGGAGCAGGGGACAAGGGGACAAGGGGACAAGAGGTGAGAACTTGAAACAAGTCTTTCCCCTTGTCCCCAATTCTCCTTGTCCCCAAGTCCTCTTCCCAATTCCTAATTCCCAATGCCCAATACCAAATACCCAAAGCCCAATTTTTAAACTATGTTTGTTGACTTCTTTATTAAGCGACCAATCTTTGCGTCGGTATGTGCGATCGTTATCCTATTAATAGGATTAATCAGTATTCCCACACTACCGATCGCAAGATTCCCAGAAATTAGTCCCACCCAAATCACTGTAACTTCCAACTATAGCGGAGCTAGTGCAGAAGTCGTAGAAAGCGGAGTGACAAATATCTTAGAAAGGCAAATCAACGGGGTTGAGGGACTAAGATATCTGACTTCTAGCAGTAGTAACGATGGTACTAGTACTATTACAGCCACCTTTGATTCATCGCGGGATAAAGATATTGCGGCTGTGGATGTGCAAAATCGTGTTTCTGTTGCCCAACCACAATTACCAGACTCTGTGCAGCGCACAGGAGTGCGGGTATCAAAAGAATCTAGCAACATTCTCTTAGCGATTGGTTTATTCGCTGAAAATAAAGAGTACGACAATATATTTTTAAGCAACTATGCCGACCTGTACTTAGCAGATGCCCTAAAAAGAGTCAAAGGTGTGAGCAACGTTCAAATTTTTGGCGAACGCCGCTATGCAATGCGCCTGTGGCTAGATCCAACTCGCCTTGCTAATCGGGGGCTAACGACCAAGGATGTAGCGAATGCTTTATCTGAACAAAACTTGCAAGTTGGTGCAGGGAGAATTGGACAAGAACCGGCTCCTGAAGGACAAAGGTATCAACTTGATGTGCGTGCTGCTAGCCGATTAGCAGAACCAGCAGAATTTGAAGAAATTGTCCTCAAAACTGGAGATGATGGCACATTAGTCAAGCTCAAAGATGTCGGTAGAGCAGAACTGGGTGCAGAAAACTACAGTTCATTTCTACGATTTCGTGCTAAAGATGCTGTCGGTTTAGGGATTTATCAGATTCCTGGTAGTAATGCCTTGGATGTAGCCAAGGGAGTCAAAGCCGAAATTGAGCGATTGGCTCCAAGTTTTCCCCCAGGCATGAAATATCAGGTAGCTTTTGACACGACATCGTTTGTCGAAGAGTCGATGGCAGAAGTGCTTAAGAGCCTGATTGAATCGGTGGTGCTGGTTGTAATTGTAATTTTTGTGTTTTTGCAGGACTGGCGAACTACTTTAATTCCCGCAATTACTATTCCGCTTTCCTTCATTGGGATATTTGCCTTCGTCAAAGTTTTTGACTTTTCGATTAATAGTTTGACTTTGTTTGGTCTGACTTTAGCATCAGGGATGGTGGTAGATGATGCGATCATTGTAGTAGAGCAAATCAGCCGTTTTATTCAGGATAAAGGAATTAGTCCTCGTCAAGCCGCCAGTGAATCAATGAGGGAACTGTTTGGCGCGGTGATTGCCACTTCACTAGTATTGATGGCGGTGTTCATACCAGTGGCGTTTTTTCCGGGAACCACAGGCGCACTTTATCGGCAATTTGCCCTGACGATCGCCTTTTCCATTGGGATTTCGACTTTTTTGGCTTTGACTCTGATACCTTCTTTGTGTGGCGTGTTGCTGCGTCAAGGACAAAGACCTTCAGGCTGGCTGGGTTGGATTTTTGGCCAGATAAATCGCTTTCTCGACTGGGTACAGCATAGTTATAAGCGATCGCTTACCTTTCTCGCACGCATCAAAGGTATTGTAATTGGATTGTTTATTGTTTCCTTGGGAATGACTGCTTGGCTGTACATGACAGTACCGACAGCTTTTCTACCCGATGAAGACGAAGGTTACTTCATCACAATTATCCAAGGGCCGCAAGGGGTTTCGTTGCAATATACCAGCGATGTGATTGCACAGGTAGAAAAAGAAATTCTGAAAATTCCTGAAGTAGTGGGGACTTTTGCGATCGGTGGATTTGGTTTTAGTGGTAGCACCGCCAATAGCGGCATCATATTTACCACTTTAAAATCATGGGACGAGCGTTCAAAACCCGATCAATCAGTACAGGCAATTATTGGCAGCTTGCAAGGGAAGTTGATGGCAATCCCAGAAGCCAGAGTTTTTCCTGTGAACCCCCCAGCAATTCAGGGTTTAGGCAACTTTGGCGGCTTCGTCTTTCAACTGCAAGACCGCAGAGGTAGCAGCGGCTTAGAAAATTTGGTGCAATCGATGGGTCAGTTGCTAGGTAAAGCTAATCAAACACCAGGATTACAAGCTGTATTTAGTACTTTTGCCGCAGATACACCACAATTGCTTGTAGAAGTAGACCGCAATAAAGCCAAATCTTTGCAAGTTTCTATAGATGATGTCTTCAGTACTTTACAAACTGCTTTGGGATCGCAATATGTAAATGATTTCAATCTCCAGCAGCGTAATTATCGGGTGTATCTCCAGGCAGATCAACAGTTTCGTTCCAATCCAAAAGATATTGGTAAACTATATGTTCGTTCTCAAAGGAATCAAATGATTCCTTTAAGTAACTTAGTCACAGTTACTTCGACGGTGGGAGCGCAAACTATCAATCACTACAATCTATTCCGCTCAATTGAAATTAATGGTGCTGCCGCCCCTGGCTCTAGTTCTGGAGACGCAATTAAAGCAATGGAACAAGTTGCTAAAGAAGTTTTACCTGCTGGTTATGGTTACGAATGGTCAGGGACTGCATTAGAAGAAATAGATTCTGGTGGTTTAGCACCCCTGATCTTTGGATTAGGATTGGTATTTGTATTTTTGGTGTTAGCTGCTCAATACGAAAACTACATTGACCCCTTTATCATTCTGTTGTCAGTTCCCTTAGCTATTTTTGGAGCGCTTGTAGCTCAATCGTTACGGGGTTTTTCTAATGATGTTTACTGTCAAATTGGTCTAGTAATGTTGATTGGTTTGGCTAGTAAGAACGCTATTTTGATTGTGGAATTTGCTAACCAATTGCGAGATCAAGGTCTTTCGATGACTAAAGCAGTAATTGAAGCTTCACAAGAACGGTTACGCCCAATTTTAATGACTGCCTTTGCTACTCTTTTAGGAATTTTCCCCTTGGCTAATTCCACAGGTGCCGGTGCGGGTAGTCGTCAATCTTTGGGAACAGCAGTTTTTGGAGGGATGTTAATTGCGACTTTCTTGAGTTTGTTTGTAGTACCGATTTTGTATATCGTGATTAAGACAGCAACAGAGCGCTTTATCAAACCAAATCAGCATCAAGAACTGCAAACAGAAACAGTTTCCTTGGATGGTAAAAGTGCTGTATATTCAGCAAAGGGCGAGAATTAATTCGTAATTCCTAATTTGTAATTAATTTTTCCCTGTTATCTATGCTCCTCTTCCCTGTCTCCTATAAACATCGTAGTATGAGGAGATGGGGAAGACTAATTTTAAGGGGGAATGCATGAAAATCGCTATTGGCAGTGATGAACGCACCAACCTAACTGATCGCATACTAGAAGAACTTAAGCAGCGTGGGCATGAAGTTATAGTTTTTGGTTCCTTAGCTGAGAATGATTTAGAAGTTGATTGGCCCCTCAGTTGTAGTAAAGTTGCTTTGGCAGTAGCAACCCAAAAAGCAGATGAGGGGATTGTCTTTTGTTGGACTGGTACTGGTGCATCTATTGCCGCCAACAAAGTTTTAGGGATACGTGCGGCATTATGCCATGATGCTGAAACTGCACGTGGGGCACGTATTTGGAATCATGCGAATGTCCTAGTATTAAGTTTACGTGCCACTACAGAAGCGATCGCAAAAGAAATATTAGATGCCTGGTTTAGTACACCCTTTTCTGAAGATGAGTGGAACATTCTGCAAATGGAGCGGATTAAACAGTTAGAGAAGAGTGCTTTATTTCAGCAATCTTAGACCACTGAGGGTAACTAACACTGTAGAGCCTTCATGCCCAATTACGCCGATGGGTAGGTTAATACTTCCTAAAAAGTTGCCTACCAAAAGCAACATAATGAAACCCAACGCTACAAATATATTCTGTTTGACTATGGATTGCGATCGCCTTCCCAAATAAATCGCTACGGCAATTTTTTCTAACTTGTCTGCCATCAGTACTATATCTGCGGTTTCCAATGCCACATCACTACCAGATATTCCCATCGCTATACCTACAGATGCTTGGGCTAAAGCTGGTGCATCATTAATTCCATCGCCCACCATTGCCACAGTTTGATATTTTTGCTGTAAAAGGCGGATAACATCTAGCTTATCTTCTGGTAGAAGTTGGGCATATACCCGATCAATTCCTACTGCTTTGGCGACACTTTGAGCAGTTTCTTCATTATCTCCAGTTAACATGACAATTTGCTCAATTCCCAGTTGCTTTAAGCGGGAAATGGTTGCAGCTGCTTGCGATCTTACTTCATCTGCGATCGCAATTACACCCATCACCTCTGCCCCCCTGCTCCCCTGCTCCCCTGCTCCCCTGCCTTCTTGTGCTACCCAAACCACAGTTTTACCTTCTTGCTCCAAAGATTGAGCCATTTCTCGCAACTCTTCAGGTAAATTTGTCACATACTGCTGCACAAAAACACCATTCCCTGCAATTATCTGTTGTTCTTGAGCAGTTCCGACAATTCCCTGCCCAGGTATGGCTTGCACTTGAATTGCACCAACCAAATCTAAATCACCAGCCGCTTGCACAATTGCCTTACCGATGGGATGTTCTGAATAGGATTCCACGCTAGCTGCTGCTTTTAATACATCTGATTGTGTGTATTCACCAATTGCAATTACTTGGAATACCTGCAACTGTCCTGTTGTCAGAGTACCAGTTTTATCAAATGCGATCGCACGAACTTTGCCAATCTTCTCTAACTGCGCCCCATTCTTAAACAAAATCCCCTGCCTTGCACCATTGGCGATTCCTGAAAGCAGCGTGGGCATAATTGCAGCCATCAGCGCACAGGGAGAAGCCACCACTAAGAAGGTAAGCGCCCGATAAATTGTTGTTTCCCAATCCCAACCCCAAAGAAACGGCGGTAAAGTTGCCAGCAATACTCCGGCTACTACAATAACTTTGGCATATCCCTTCTCTAAGCGATCGATAAACTCTTGCGAAGGTGGTGCTTCTGTCTGCGCCTGTTCTACCAAGCGAATCACACGCTGAATCAAACTGCTTTGGGCTGGTTTGTGTACCTTAATCTGCAATGCACCATAACCGTTGAGTGTACCAGCAAATACTTCTTCGCCCACTGTTTTCTCTACAGGTAAAGACTCGCCTGTAATTGCAGCTTGATTGAGGGTGCTGTAACCAGATAAAATTATTCCATCGGTAGGAATTAGCTCTCCGGGTTTGATAACAATCTCATCACCCACTTTTAACTGACTGATCGGAATTTCCTCTTCCCTTCCTTGAAGTAAAACCCGTGCTGTATCTGGTGTCAGGCTCATCAAACTGCGGATACTCCGCTCAGTTCGCGCCATTGCATAGCCTTCTAATGCGCCACTGATGGCAAAGATGAGTATCAAAATTGCCCCATCAATAATTAGATGATATTCTCTTCGCCATAAGCCGAGACTCGCAGCACCAATGGCCGCCACAATCATCAGCAAATCTACATCGAGTTCTTTTTCTTTGAAGAGGGTAGTCAATCCTTCCCGCGCACTTTCGTAACCACCAATTACGTAAGCAGCAGGTAGCAGCAGGAACGCCAATCCCAAAGCGCCAAGATGCAAGGCGAACCATCCGAGAAATAGCAGTAACCCACATAAAAGGGCTGCTACGGTATCTGTGTGTTCTCTAGTGAATTGGGTGAAACGTTGGGGGTAGAGCATGAGAGGTGAATTTATAGTGACTCTCTCAGGCTAAACCTTAACATTAATGTTAATGTCAAGGTTTATAATGATTTTGAAACGCAGAGGTACGCAGAGTTAAATCTTTATCTGTGTTCTTGGGTGTTTTTCAAAAGCGGAATGTGGGTAAATACGGCGATTTAACTGTTACGTTTAAAATTGCACTAGTAGGAAAAAATCTATGCTAAAGCGAATATATATTGATAACTTTCGCGGATTGGTAAATTTCGAGATGAATTTTGACTCGATTAACCTGTTTCTTGGTGGTAATGGAGCAGGTAAATCAACAGTTTTTGAAGCCTTGCGGAAAATTCAAATTTTTATAAGTGGTGATGAAAAAGTAGAAGAAATTTTTAAATCTGCTGACTGTACTCGCTGGCAGACTTTACAAATTCAGCGTTTTGAGCTAGAAATTGCTGGAAATGGTGGTAGTTATAAATATGAATTTGCTATTAGACATAATCAAGACAAGAGTCATGTTGAATATGAGCGTCTCTGGTTTAATAACCAAGCTTTACTGAAGTCTGAGGAGGGCGAAATTAAAATTTTTCAAGATGATCATGAAGAAGTAATGAAAACCTCATTACCTTCACGATTACAATTAGTCGGATCTTTACTATACTTATTTACGGTAGACAGTGACAGTACAAAATTGGCCTGGTTCACCAAACGTATGCAGCGACTCATTATTGTACAAATTATTCCTAGTCTTATGCTTGATGGTAGTGAAAAGGAAGAAATTCATCTAACTTCAAGAATGGAAAACTTTGTTTCTTGGTATCGCTATATTTCCCATGATCAGGGTAAAGTTGCTGAACTTATAAACGTTTTAAAAGATATATTAGATGGGTTTGTAAGTTTTAAATTTGAACAGTTTAGTGAAAACTATCGGACTCTAAAATTAAAATTTTCAACAGATAAAGATAGGAAAAAAAATATTGATTATCGCTTTAGTGAATTATCCGATGGTCAAAAAGTGATAATTGCTCTATACACCATTCTCTATTGCACTGAATCTGAAGATTATACACTTTGCATTGATGAGCCAGAAAGTTTTTTAGCTCTGCCAGAAATTCAACCTTGGCTAATTCAACTTTATGATTTTTGTATTGACGGAAAAATACAAGCTTTGTTAATCTCTCATCATCCTGTACTAATAAATTATCTTTTAGCTTCACCTATAGGTTATTGGTTTGAGCGTCAAAGTAATGCACCTGTACGAGTAAAACCAATTAGTAATCAAGAGGCTGAAAATTCAGGATTACCAATTTCAGAACTGATTGCACGAGGCTGGCTCTATGACCCAGAATAGAGTACAGATAGTAATTTTGTGTGAGGATCTACAACAGCAAGTTTTTGCATACCATTTTTTGAAAAAACGAGGCTTTAATATAAATCCAAAAAACGTCACAATTAGGACTTCCCCAACAGGTAAAGGTGCAGGAGAGCAGTTTGTTAGAAAGCATTATGCAGCAGAGGTTAAAGAATATCGGCGAAAAAACTATCGTTCAGGAATGCTAATAGTATTGATTGATGCAGATACTGAAACAGTAAGGGCAACACTAAAAGAATTAGATAATGCACTGATAGAAAATTCACAGGAACTTCGAAAGCCTGATGAGAAAATAGCAATCTTTGTACCAAAAAGAAATATCGAAACTTGGATACATTATTTACGAACAGGAGAAGTTGTTGAAGAAGAAGCAGAAAAATCCAAATATCCAAAATTCCCTAAAAATGAGGCAATTTGTAAACCCGGTGTTGAACAATTAGCAAACCAGTGTTCTCAAGGGAGTTTAGATGAAAATGCGCCGCCATCTCTTCAGGCGGCTTGTGAAGAACTACAAAGAATTTTGCCGTTGTTGGAGTAAATCATGAATGCTGGTTGCTTAACTATTAAAGAACTTACTGATGCAGTTGGCGGTGGTTTAACTCCGCGAATGGTGCGACATTACCATCAATTGGGGCTGTTACCGCAGCCAGTACGATCGCACAGCAATTACCGTCTCTACACCAAAACAGATGTCCTGCGGTTGCAACGGATTGTTGCATTGAAGCAGCAAGGGTTTCAGCTAAACCATATCCGCAATATTTTGGAGGTGGAACCAGAAGCAGAAACAACTACAAATCTGATGGCGCAACTCCAGCAGCAATATCGCGCGGTGATGCAACAAATTTCTCAACTGCGGCAAACTGCATCAGCATTAGAAGGATTATTGGGGCGCGATCGCCATTGTCAAATTATCCAGGCGGAAGTTCTGGCACAACTCAAGTTACTTGATGTCGAAACCCAAGCCGGATTGGGGGGATTGGAAAATCTCTGGAGTGGCTTGGATGCCGAAATTCATACCCATTCAGAAGCTTTTTCCGAATCGCTACAACGCTTACTACCAGATTTATCCCACCGTTCGGAAATTGAACAACACTTAATTTCTCAGTTGGTTTTGGCTTGTGGCGATGTCAGTTTAGTATCCTTTGTGAAATTGAGCCGAGATGCGATCGCAGCTAGTCGAGAAGCCTTATCTTCAAGCTGTCAAATTGTTGTCGATACCCAAACGGTTGCTGCTGCTTTGGATCAAACCCGATTACTTCACTTGGGATGCCGAACTGAAACCTTAATTGATAATCCCCACATTACCACCGCCACAGAAGCAGAAGCAGCTTTTTGGCAACATCAAGAATGGCGATCAAAATTGCTGCAAGTAAATCACGGTTGTGTGTTGGTAGTTGGTTATGCTCCCTCAGTCCTTGTAGAAATTTGTGACGCGATTAGCAATCAAAAAATTCAGCCAGCATTAGTAATTGGAATGCCCATTGGCTTTAGTCATGCTCCCGCAGCCAAGCGACAACTGATGCAACAAGGGATACCTTTTATTACAGTTGCAGGAACTTTGGGAGGTGGCGCTTTAGCTGCAACGGCTTTAAATGCTTTGGTGGAGTCGCTGATTGATAAGCCAGATTGTCATTGTTATCTCAAAAATATATAACGCCGTGTGCAACTTTCTCTCAGACCTAACCCCCAGCCCCTTCCCTACAAGGGAAGGGGAGCAATAATCAAAGCCTATCGACCTTTCGGGGAGAGGTTTGGAGAGGGGTTTTAAGAATAAGTCGCACATCGCGTTATATAGGAATTGGGAATTGGCAAGAAAAGAGGGATACATCCGTACTGAGTCTTGTTCAAAAATCAAATAGGAGTCCTATAGTAGATTCTTCTGAAAACTGAACAATAAGTACTCCATTAAGACATTAGGATACACAGTACTCAACATGACTGAAAATAATATTGTTAAATAATATTGAATTTGCTACACTTTACCAGTTTTAGTAATTCAATAATTCATAATTGTGGCCATAAGCTACCAACTTGGTATAAGTTGCAATATAAATTAGAACATTTTATAGTAAACAGACTCTGGCAATTAGAGTATAAATTATCATGCTATACAATCTCAGTCCAAGTATAAATCAATATAAGTGCGCTGAAGGAACTTAGAACTAAAGAGAACTCAGATGTATAATTAGCGCGTCTCCTCCATAATCTTTAACAAGATTGTGGGTTAAGACTGGTAGGCTTTCTATTTTTTACTTTAATTAAGGGGCTTATGTGGCAACAAGAAAAAAAAGATACTTCGATAATCAAGCTGATACTATGGGTTGCTTTAGCTACAACTCCTATGGCAGCAGGTTTGCTGGTATCAGAACCCATACTGGCGCAATCTAAAACTGAGTCTCCTTCTTTTACACTGCCGCAAACAGTGCAGAATGGAACGACAATTCGGATTGATGGTTCCAATAGTTTGGATGCAATCAATCAAGGTCTGAAAGAGAATTTTGAAAAACAGTTTTCGGGTACTAAGGTTGAAGTTGCCGCTAATGGCACTGATACAGCACTGAAAGATTTGCTAGATGGCAAAATCGACATCGTAGCAATGGGGCGGGGGTTGACACCAGCAGAAAAAGCTCAAGGACTAGAGCAAGTCCGCTTGCGCCGTGAGAAGATTGCGATCGTGGTCAGCGCAGATAATCCTTTCAAAGGAAGCTTGACTAGTAGGCAATTTGCTCGGATTTTCCGGGGACAAATTACAAATTGGTCACAACTAGGAGCGCCTTCAGGGAAAATTCGGTTAATCGATCACCCGAACACAAGTGAGACTCGCAATACTTTTCGCACTTATCCAGCCTTCAAGAATGCTGAATTTGCTACAGGGTCTAGTGCTACCCAACTAGCTGAGGATAATACCGCAGAAATCATCAAACAACTGGGTAAAGATGGCATCAGCTATGTGTTAGCTAATCAGGTGTCGAAGCTGCAAAATGTGCGAGTTCTGCAATTACATCAAGCCTTGCCAGATGATGCAAAATATCCCTTCTCGCAACCTTTAGTTTACGTTTACAAAAAAAATCCCAGCTTAAGCGTAGTAGATTTTCTTGGCTTTACCCTTGCACCCGCAGGACAGCAGGCTATAGAACAAGCAAGAACAGCTGAAGCAACTGCGATCGCAACCAACGTATCACAACCTATTGTCACGCCTTCTCCCAGTGCCCAGACGACACCTGCTGCGACAGCTTCCCCTAGTGCTACTGCTTCTGCATTTGCCGAACAGCCTTTTGTTGCTCCTGCCACTACTACACAAAAAAGCCCAATTGTCAACAAAGAAGTACCGTTTTGGGTACTGCTACCTTTGTTTTTTGTTAGTGTAATTGCAGCGTTGGCCTGGTGGACTCTCGGAAAAAACCCATCATCTGATGATAAAACAGACAACCTACCAGAATCAAATCCTCATCCACCCGATCCAGAAGATGGAGAAACAGCAGTACTTAATGCCAGCACATCTGCCTCCATTAACGGAGCGATGCTTGAAGAACAGCCAGTTTCACAATTCCAAGAGCAAGAAACCCCCGATCGCACTCCTTTCAATATCTATGCTCAAAACCAATCTGAACTGGCTGAAAATGGTACTCACGGGACATCCAATTTAGTCCAAGAGGCAACTAATGGCACTTCTAACCTCTATGAAGGCACAACCTCTACTCTAACTAATGGAGCGGGAGCCGCAGCTTTAACTGGTGGTGCGGCTTTAGCAACGGGCATCGGGGCAGCTACTTGGTCTGCCTTTAACAACAAAGAAACAGAAACAAACGCAATTGATGAGACAGTCGAGCTAGATAATTATACTGCGACAAATACGCCCGATTCTGATGAGATTGCATGGGATATAGAAGCCCCAGCAGCTGTAGTAAACACTCCATATCCTCACTTGGGAAATCTTCCCGAAGAAATATCTTCTGATGTAGAACTGCCTTCATCTGAAGTAACAGCCCCACTGCCCGAATTACCAGATGTGCCAGAAGTAACATCTGGTTTGGAATATTGGGACACAGAAATTTCTGAAGATGAGATAGATGAGGAACTTCAAGCAGAATTGAACTGGCTACAGAGTATCACCTCAACTGAAGATACAGATGAATTCCCCTTACCAGACTCTGACGAAGTGGAACCTTCACCGTTACCACCATCTCCACTGCTCAATTTGCCAGAATTGCCAGATGTAGATGTATTCAATGTGGTAGCAGATGCAGCCGAACCTCCGATTGAGGTGGTAGACGAAGAATCTCAAACAGAGCCAACTGTTAGCGAAGGTGCTGCTGAGAATAACTCCATAGATTTTGCAGACGTTGCGGCTTTAGCAGCAGGCGCAGGGATTGGAGCCTGGGCGATTAATTTGGGAGCGGATACCCCAGGCGAAACTAATACTACGATTGACAATGTGCCAATCGCAGCCGAAACAGATATTGCTTTGGGACATGCAGATGAAGAAAGCAGTATTGTGCTAACACCACATACTTCTACATCAGCTAATGTCTCTTGGGAAATTTCTGAAACCAAGAAAGCAGAACTGTGGCAACAAGGCGGCTCTCAATTGGTAGTGCGGCTGTATGATGTGACTGGCATTGACTTGAGTTATCAAACTCCCCAGCTTGTCCACCAGTATGAATGTGCAGAGACAGCACACGATCGCTTAGTAGAGATTCCCGCCAGCGATCGCGACTACATAGCTGAAATTGGTTATATCGCTTATGGCGAGTACTGGTTATTGATCGCCCGTTCCGCAATTCTTCGTGTCTTCAGTCCTGTGAATCCAGATCCGATCGTTGAGGATGTGGCGATTGTGGATGAAACAGATATTCACTTGGGAGATGTTGAAGAAGAGAGCAGTCTTGTGCTTACACCACATACTTCTACATCGGCTCATGTCTCTTGGGAAGTTTCCGAAACCAAGAAAGCAGCACTGCGTCAACAGGGCGGCTCTCAATTTCTAGTGCGGATTTATGATGTGACTGGGATTGACCTGAGCTATCAAAGTCCCCAGCTTGTCAAACAGTATGAATCTGAAGAGACAGTAAACGAAGGACTCGCGGATGTTCCCGCCAGCGATCGCGATTATATAGCTGAAATTGGTTATCTCGCTGATGGCGAACGCTGGTTATTCATCGCCCGTTCAGCAGTTGTTCATTTCTCCAGTCCGATACATCCAGATCCCGTCGTTGAGAATGTGGCGATTGCGGATGAAACAGATATTCACTTAGTAGATGTTGAAGAAGAGAGCAGTCTTGTCCTTACACCTCGCACTTACCAATGGGCTGATGTCTCTTGGCAGATATCCGAAACCAAAAAAGCAGAACTGCGACAACAGGGCGGCTCTAAATTAGTAGTGCGCTTATATGATGCAACTGGGATTGACTTGAGTTATCAACATCCTCAGTTTGTCCAGCAGTATGAATGTGACGAGACTGCAAGCGATCGCTTTGTGGAAATTCCCATCAGCGATCGGGATTACATAGCTGAAATTGGCTATGTCGCTGATGGCGATTGCTGGTTATTTATTGCCCGTTCTGCGATCGCTCGTGTTTTCAGTCCTGTTCCTACAGATTCCACCGTTGAAAATGGAACGTTACCAAGCGAAACAGCTATTAACTTGGTAGACGTAGAAGAAAATCGTGTTTTCAGTCCTGTTTCTACAGATTCCACCGTTGAAAATGGAGCTTTACCAAGCGAAACAGCTATTAACTTGGTAAACGTAGAAGAAAAGAGCAGTGAAGAAGAAAGCAATATACTGCTCACACCCCGCACTCCCAAATGGGCTTATGTCTCTTGGCACATTTCCCAGACTCAGAACAAAGTGCTGCAACAACAGGGCGGTTCTCAATTGGTAGTGCGCCTTTACGATGTAACTGGGATTGACTTGAGTTATCAAAGTCCCCAGCTTATACAGCAGTATGAATGTGAAGAAGTAGCCCGCGATCGCTTTGTAGCCATTCCCGTGAGCGATCGCGACTATATGGTTGAAATTGGTTATATAGCAGAAGGCGATCATTGGTTACTCATCGCCCGTTCACCTAATGTTCGCGTTTTCAGTCGTTCCCACGAAGATTTTTGGTTTGTAGCAGATGCTGAGTTGATTATTCACGGAGCAACCCAACCAAATACAAGCGTAAACATTGCTGGACATCCCATCAAAATCAAACCCGATGGTACTTTTCACCTGCGTCTCCCCTTTTCAGATGGTTTAATGGACTATCTCATAACAGTAGCTGCTGATGGAGAATCCACCAAAACCATCCATAAAAAGTTCTCTCAGGAAACTTCAGAGAACTAGTAATTACTCTTAGTTATCCCCTCTCAACCTACAGCTCTTCCCTTTGAGGTAAGTGTGGTGAGAGGGGATTTTATTTCTAGGACTTGCATTAACAATCAAAATAACGATTCATCTACGCAAAAATTGGCTGTAAATTTAAAATAAAACCAGGGAGAACATCTTCGCCAGATAAATTTGTAGGAAATTGTAAAGCTTCTGGTGCTTGATGAGGGCGATAAATGATTACTTGTTTATCTTTGGGATTAATTAACCAACCAAGTTGTAAACCATTTGCTAAGTATTCCTGCATTTTGGCTTGAGTGTCTTCGACATCATCAGTTTCAGAAACCAATTCTATTGCAAAGTCTGGGCACAAGGGGAGATATTTTTTTCTTTGTTGTGCTGTGAGAGCATCCCAGCGTTCCATCTTTATCCAAGAAGCATCAGGAGAACGAGTTGCACCATTGGAAAGTTTAAAACCAGTAGAAGAATCAAAAGCCTTTCCTAAGTTATTTTGACTGTTCCAAAACCATAGTTGACCTAACAAATCAAAATTACGGTTTCCTGTTTCTCCTCCAGTGGGTGACATGATTACCAATTCTCCTTCAGCAGTTAATTCCAAACGCAACTCTTTATTCACAGCAACAATCTGTTCAAATTCCTCATCCGTAAATTTGAGATTAGGAGGTAATTGTAAAGTTAAAGCAGTCATAATTAATTCCGCTCCATGAAATCCTAGTTGCGTTACACCCATGCGCTGCTAATAGCGAAAACTAAACCTCTACTTTAGAATTTTCTCTAATAAGAAGTAGTCTTACAGAAAGCGTCACTAGGGGCAAAGTAATGAATAAAGTATCGAATTTGATTGAGGAGTTGGAACTTTATCCACTTTGATTCTGGTTTAGTGGGTAAAAAGAGTTGAACAGCGCATCAAAATCTCTCTTTAGTTGCGACTCCAATTAAAATCGGAACTTTTTAGAATGATAAGCTTAGGCATCGCTAGCCCAAATCCTCAACAAAGCTACCGAGAAAACGTTGGTATTGTTTTAGACTAATTACTACGTATACAAGCTCTGAGTACAGGAGTCACTGAAAACTCATTTCTTTAGTTTATCTAAAGTCGCATCTAAGTTCTCAAATTACCTTTCTAAGATAGAAGCAGCAACCATAAGTTGCCATACACGACTAAAACCCAATTAACAGCTAGTGGCTGCGGAGAACATAAAAATGGCTAAAACGCCAGAATCCTTAGAATCGTCTATCAATGAAATTACAGATAGAGCTTTAGATCGTGATTGTACAACCTTATCGCGTCACGTTCTCCAGCAACTTCAGAGTTTTTCGCCAGATGCACAAGATTTAAGTGCGCTGATGAATCGCATCGCCTTAGCAGGTAAACTGGTTGCTCGCCGCATGAGTCGCGCTGGTTTAATGGAAGGCGTTCTCGGTTTTACCGGGGAAGTTAATGTCCAAGGAGAATCCGTCAAAAAGATGGATGTCTACGCCAATGATGTATTTATCTCAGTGTTTAAGCAAAGCGGCTTAGTCTGTCGCCTCGCTTCTGAGGAAATGGAAAATCCCTACTACATCCCCGAAAATTGCCCCATTGGTCGCTATACCCTGTTGTATGACCCAATTGATGGCTCATCCAACACAGATAATAATCTCAGCTTGGGTTCCATTTTTGCCATTCGCCAACAAGAAGGAACTGATAGCGATGGTAAGGCAACCGATCTCCTCACCAACGGACGGAAGCAACTCGCTGCCGGATACATCCTGTATGGGCCATGCACGATGCTGGTTTATACTATAGGTACTGGCGTTCATTCCTTTGTTCTCGATCCCAGCTTAGGAGAATTTATTCTCACAGAAGAGAATATTCGGATTCCTAATCACGGTTCCGTTTACAGCGTGAATGAGGGTAACTTCTGGCAGTGGGAAGAATCGATTCGAGAATATATCCGGTACGTTCATCGCACAGAAGGCTACAGCGCTCGTTATAGCGGTGCAATGGTGAGCGACATCCATAGAATTTTGGTTCAAGGCGGTGTGTTCCTCTACCCAGGCACAATTCAAAACCCAGAAGGGAAATTGCGCTTGCTTTATGAAACTGCTCCTTTAGCCTTTTTGATTGAGCAAGCAGGCGGTCGTGCTACGACAGGATTGGTAAACATCTTGGATGTAGTGCCAAAAAAACTGCATCAGCGCACACCTTTAATTATTGGCAGCAAAGAAGATGTAGCAAAGGTAGAGTCTTTTATTCAAAACGGACACTAGAATACAATTCGTAATTCGTAATTATTGTTACGTAAGGATTTCAGACATTTTGTAAGGGTGTTTATTTACGCCGTGCTGTACTCTCATCTGCCATTAATTAAACGTTAATCATGGTGATTTAGGATTGGGGATGCAAAATAGCGCTTTTTGAAGATCAATTAAGGATTATCTCAGCTGGCCGATGCGATAAGTGATTGGCAACGCCACAATTCAAAAGTAAGTATCAATGCGTTTTGCTAACTTCACTTAGAAACATCACTATACAGGAGTGAAATAAACTAGCTATGTCTACCAATCATCTACTAGAAATTAAGCAATACGGTCAAAGTATCTGGATGGATAATTTGACCCGTGACATTATTCAATCAGGTGAACTCAAAGACCTGGTTGAAAATCAAGGTATATCTGGGATTACTTCTAACCCAGCTATCTTTGAAAAAGCGATCGCAGGTAACGTCATTTATGATGCCGATATAGAAGCCGGAGTTCGTGCTAACTTACCGATAGACAAAATTTACGAATCCCTCGTTTTTGCAGATATCCGTAACGCTTGTGATATTTTACGCCCTGTTTATGAAGCCTCGAATAGACTAGATGGTTATGTGAGTATCGAAGTACCGCCAACCATCGCCCATGATACGGAAGCCACAATAAGCGAAGCTCGGCGCTATTTCCAAGAAATTGGTCGGGAAAATCTGATGATTAAAATTCCCGGTACAGAACCTGGTTTGCCAGCAGTAGAGCAAGTAATAGCCGAGGGGATGAATGTCAATATTACGCTGTTGTTTTCAGTAGAAAGCTACGTAAATACAGTTTGGGCCTATATTCGTGGCTTAGAAAAACGGCTGGCTGAAGGTAAAGACATCAGTAGAATTGCTTCAGTCGCTAGCTTCTTCCTCAGCCGGATCGATAGCAACATTGATGCCAAAATAGATGCTAAGTTGAAAAAAGGCGTTGATGATATTGCCGTGGAAGCAAAGCTAAAAGCTGTGAAAGGAAAAGTAGCGATCGCAAACGCCAAGCTAGCTTACCAAGAATACAAGAAAATCATTAGAAGTGAGCGTTGGCAAGAATTGGGAGCAAAAGGGGCCACAGTACAACGGCTACTTTGGGCTAGTACCAGCACCAAAGACCCCAACTACAACGACGTGATGTATATCGAAGAGTTGGTAGGCCCTGATACCGTTAACACCGTCCCACCAGCGACCATTAAAGCTTGTGCCGATCATTGTAACGTGAGCGATCGCTTAGAAACAGACGTAAATAATGCTTACACGCTGATCGAAAACCTCAAAGATCCCGACATCAACATCGATCTCGATACCGTAATGGATGAACTGTTAGTTGAAGGTATTGACAAGTTCATCCAGCCCTTCCAGTCCTTGATGAACTCTTTAGAAGACAAGATCAAGGTATTGTCACCAGTGTAGGGACTGGGGATTGAAGAAGGGAATAGGGTACAGGTTACAGGGTACAGATTATCACCTGTCACCTGTCACCTGTCACCTGTTACCTCTCCCCCAATCCAAAATCCAAAACCCAAAATCCAAAATCCAAAATTCCTATGGTTAGTCTGCTAGAAAATCCCTTGCGCGTTGGTCTGCAACAACAAGGGATGCCTGAACCCCAGATTATAGTTATCTTTGGCGCTTCTGGTGATCTCACCTGGCGCAAACTAGTGCCAGCACTTTACAAATTGCGGCGAGAACGGCGCATTCCACCAGAAACTACTATTGTTGGCGTAGCACGTCGAGAATGGAGCCATGAATACTTCCGCGAACAAATGCAGAAGGGCATGGAAGAGGCACATCCTGATGTCGATTTAGGGGAACTCTGGCAAGACTTCTCTCAAGGTCTGTTCTACAGTCCTGGAGATATAGACAACCCTGAAAGCTACCAGAAACTAAAAACCTTATTGAGTGAATTAGACGAAAAACGGGGCACGCGAGGCAATCGCATGTTCTATCTATCCGTTGCTCCCTCATTCTTTCCCGAAGCAATTAAGCAGCTAGGAAGCGGCGGGATGCTAGAAGATCCCTACAAACATCGTCTAGTAATTGAGAAACCCTTTGGTCGGGACTTGGCTTCTGCCCAAAGCCTTAACCAAGTGGTACAGAAATATTGCAAAGAGCATCAAGTATATCGTATTGACCACTATTTGGGTAAAGAAACAGTCCAGAATTTGCTGGTGTTTCGCTTTGCCAATGCGATTTTTGAACCCTTGTGGAATCGTCAATTTGTTGACCACGTGCAAATTACCGTAGCAGAAACCGTGGGCGTGGAAGACCGGGCTGGCTACTATGAAAGCGCCGGCGCACTGCGGGATATGTTGCAAAATCACCTCATGCAACTTTACTGCTTAACGGCGATGGAAGCACCCAACGCAATGGATGCCGATAGCATCCGCACAGAAAAAGTGAAGGTACTCCAAGCTACTCGTTTAGCTGATGTTCACAATCTGTCGCGGTCAGCAGTACGTGGGCAATACAGTGCTGGCTGGATGAAAGGTCAAGCAGTGCCAGGATATCGCACAGAACCAGGCGTTGACCCCAACTCCACCACACCCACTTATGTAGCTATGAAGTTTTTGGTGGATAACTGGCGCTGGAAAGGTGTTCCTTTCTACTTGCGGACTGGAAAGCGGATGCCGAAAAAAGTGAGTGAGATTGCAATTCACTTCCGCGAAGTTCCATCTCGGATGTTTCAATCTGCCGCCCAACAGACAAACGCCAATATTTTGACGATGCGGATTCAGCCAAATGAAGGTATTTCCCTGCGTTTTGATGTCAAAATGCCGGGGGCAGAATTCCGCACCCGTTCCGTTGATATGGACTTTAGTTATGGTTCCTTTGGCATCCAAGCAACATCCGATGCCTACGATCGCTTATTCCTTGATTGTATGATGGGCGATCAAACATTGTTCACACGTGCAGATGAAGTAGAAGCAGCTTGGCAGGTAGTAACACCAGCCCTTTCCGTTTGGGATGCACCCGCCGATCCTACTACTATTCCCCAGTACGAAGCCGGCACTTGGGAGCCAGAACAAGCAGAACTCTTAATTAACCAGGATGGCCGTCGCTGGCGCAGACTCTAAATATTAGTCATTAGTCATTAGTCGTTAGTCACTAGTAAAAACAAATGACGAATGACAAATGACAAATGACGAATGACGAATGACAAATGACAAAATCTAAAACTTCCTATGGCTCTCCAAACTTCTACAATTTTTTCACTCCAGGCACCAAAAGATATTTCGCTTAACGAAATAGATGCCGAACTCAATAAAATTTGGCAAAGCTATGGCATAACTGGGGAGGACGGTGAACTTCCCAGTGCTACTAGGGCAACAACATTTACTTTAGTAGTCTACGAACCAGAAGAAACTCAGTATTTGTTGGCTGCTTTAGGATTTTACAACGGCCCAATTGATGGGATTTTAGGGCCACAAATGGCAGCAGCATTACGGGAAGTGCAAAAGAAACATAAACTGCCAGAAACTGGAACAGCAACACAAGAAACTCTGACTGTATTACGAGAAGAATTCGCTAAAGGTCAGCGAGGTGGGACTGGAGGAGAACATGCTATTGCTGGATTAAATAGCGGTAGCCCCAGAATTGCTGATGAAATCGCTCTCCGCAACCCCTGCCGGATCATTGCCCTATTTCCTATTACTGGCGAAGATGAAGGAGTTAAGGCTCAAGTTTCTGCCTATTGCCCAATTCAAAAACAATCGTCAAGCACACTTATCTGCTGCGAATACATTACTCTGAGTGGAACTGCTGCTGCCTTAGAACGCATCGGTGGCATGATTCCAGCATTGTTGATTGGCGGTTTGCCAAAGTTTCTCTGGTGGAAGGCGACACCAGACCCTAACAACGGTCTATTCAAGCGCCTAGCAGCAATCTGCAATAATGTCATTGTTGATTCTTGCAACTTTAACGAGCCAGAAAGTGATTTACTCCGCCTAGAAGAGTTGGTAGAAGCTGGTGTACCTTTAGCGGATTTGAACTGGCGTCGCCTCGCATCATGGCAGGAATTGACAGCTGAAGCCTACGATTCGCCTAAGCGTCGTGCCGCCCTCAGAGAAATTGACCGCGTGACGATTGATTACGAAAAAGGCAATCCCGCCCAAGCTTTGCTGTTTTTGGGTTGGCTGGCAAGTCGATTGGAATGGCAACCAGTTTCTTATCAAAAGGAAAGCGGTGATTATGATATCACTCGCATCCATTTTATTTCTCAAGATCAGCGACAAGTAGAAGCGGAGTTAGCAGGGGTTCCCGTTGCGGATGTGGGCGATATTATTGGTGATTTGATTGCCTTGCGCCTCAGTTCCACAAATCCCCAGGCAGACTGTGGTACAGTTATCTGCTCGGAAACTGGTGGTTGTATGCGGATGGAAACACATGGTGGTGCCCAATCTGCCGGTCTGTTTCAACAGGTAACTTCACTTTCAGAACAAAAAGCCGAAGCATTACTGAGTCAGCAGGTGCAACGCTGGGGTCGTGAGTCCCTTTTTGAAGAAAGTCTGGGAGTGACAGCGAATATTTTCAAATTGGTGAATTAACTTAGACTTAACCCCCTGCCTGCTTCCTGACCTTGTGTATACACGGTAGGCTTTTTAAGCATAGAACCAGGTGAAAGTCCCCGTTTTTTAAGGTAATACAGTTCAGTTAAGGATTTTGGGCTTAACTGAACTGTATTGCTTTTTAAGGGAGATTTAGAGGCATCTAAAGCTTTTGATACCAATCAGAGAACTTTTAAAACATCCTCTAGTTGGTAAGAGGCTGATTACACTATTATCTATTGCTAGCTATGTTGCCAGGCTTTTTCTTAATTTGACTATCTAATTTGACTGTATGCCAAAAGTAATGGTTTTTACAAAAAACAGAAATTAAAGGGAACCTAATACTTTAGTAAATGTCTAATTAATTAACAGTAATAAAAATAATTGTACTGGAGTTAAAAATTAATGTTTACTTTTAATCGTTTGCAATCTGGAACAGCTGCACTCATGGCTTTGAGCGTCACAGTAGGCACTGTAGCTCCTTTGATTACAGCTTCTCCATCTTTAGCTCAAACCACTTTTTCTGATGTTTCATCTAATTATTGGGCGGCACAATTTATTCAACAATTGTCACAGCGTGGTGTAATTGCCGGATTTCCTGATGGTAGTTTCCGTCCTGAAGAAGCGGTGACACGCGCTCAATTTGCCGCTATGGTCAACAAAGCTTTTCAAAAAGCACAGCAACGATCGCCAATCAACTTTGCTGATGTGCCCAGCAATTATTGGGCATCAAGTGCCATTCAGCAAGCTTATACCATTGGTTTCTTATCTGGATATCCTGGTAATCGCTTTGAGCCGAACCAAGCTATTCCCCGCCAACAGGTTTTAGTTTCCCTCGCTAACGGTCTAGAATATAGTCCTAGTGGCAATACCGAAAGCACTCTGCAATACTTCAACGATGCCTCTAACATCGCTAGCTATGCCCGTAGCCCGATCGCAGCTGCAACTGAAAAGCAAATAGTTGTGAACTATCCTAATGTGAAGTTCCTCAATCCAACTGCAACCGCTACTCGCGCCCAAGTAGCAGCTTTTATCTACCAAGCATTGGTTAGTTCTAACCAAGCCTCAGCAATTAACTCGCCTTATGTTGTGGCTGTCGGGTCTACTACCCCAACGCCTGTATCAGTCACAATTCCTCAAGGGACTGCTATCCCTGTGAAGTATGACAAGGCAGAAAAGATTCTGGTTACAAAGGATGAAACTGCGCCTTTGACGTTGACAGTATCCCAAAACGTAGTAACACAAGACGGATCTGTAGTGATTCCGGCTGGTAGTCAAGTAATTGGTCAACTCAAACCTGCTACAGGCGGTTCTCAATTCGTTGCTGAGAAACTGGTTTTGACCAATGGTCAGGAGTATCAGCTTAACGCTAGCTCTGAAGTGATCACCAAAACTGAAACCGTCAAGAAGGGTACTAGTATTGGTTCAATTATCAAAAATACTGTATTGGGTGCAGGTGCGGCAACTGCGGTATCTGCTGTAACTGGCGATCGCGCGATCGCCACAGAAGAAGTTTTGGGTGGCGCTGGTATCGGTGCATTGGTTGGTCTGTTCTTCGGTAAGAATAGCGTTGACTTAATCGCCATTGACCCAGATACCGATTTACAAATGACCATCAATCAAAACTTGTTGGTTTCACTCAGATAGTCATTAGTCATTAGTCATTAGTCATTGGTCATTAGTCATTAGTCATTGGTTTTTACAAAGGACGAATGACAAATTCTAAACTTTCGGCAACCAAATAATAAAAGTAGTCCCCGGCGCATTGGGTGAAGTTAGCTTAGAGTTGATTGCAGGGCTGAAAACCTCGATTTTGCCCTGCATTTGCTCTATTAATTGTTTAGCGATCGCTAACCCTAAACCTGTGCCAGGGATTTCTGTTTGCGCTTGTACACCCCGATAATGCCGTTCTCCAAGATGTTCTAAATCTTCGGGGGGAATGCCAGGCCCGTTGTCACTGATCGCAATTCCCTGAAAATTAGCTTTTTCTTGCCCCGCCTGAATCAAAATTTTGCCACCAGTGGGAGTATATTTCAAAGCATTATCGATGATGTTAGTTAAAACTTCTCGTAATGCTTTGATGTTGGCACGTACTAGGGGTGAATTATGTTTAATTTCAGTTATTAGTTTTAGCTTTCGCTCTTGGGCGATCGCTTTGGCTGATATTAATAATGGTTCTAATATATCTGCTAACGAGCAGTCAACTGTTTTATCTCCTGTTCCCGGCAATAATAGCGGCGGTTTAGCGTCTTTTTGGATAGTTGCTTCCACAAACACTTCATGTTCGGGTAGATGTAGTGGTGCTAAATCTGTCTCTGTCAAGTCAATTACTTGATCGAATTGTTGTAGCAATTCTTGGAGGCGATCGCTTTCTCGCACAATACTATTGGCCACATCCCGATTGCTATCTCCTGGGCGCAGCCGCTTCAATAGCAGTTTCCCAAAAGTCCGCAATGCCGTTAATGGGTTACGAAACTGATGCAACAGGTTATCTAGCAAATCTCGCTGTTTTTCTTGGAGAATTTGTTGCTCACGCAACTGCTCCTCAAACCATGCCCGGCGTTGATCTAAAATACAAGCGATCGCTAATGTCTGGGCTATCTGTTGAATTTGACTTTCCTCATGTTCATTCCATGCCCGGTCTTGCCTACCCGTCACCAATAACCCCATCATCACACCCTCATAAACTAGAGGTAAAACAATTTGGTTGCCACTAAAGAGGTATTCCTCTTTTAAATGGGGTTGAGATGCCTCAGACTGCTGTGATGAGGTTGGAGATTCCGATTCTGCTGTCAATAACCTTCTGCGATCGTTGGGTAATATAAACACATTTCCAACTTGAAGTTGCTTGTGTACTGTCGCCTCAGCAGTCTCTTCCCCTGGCGGTAATAATGCTGTTTCTGGATAAATTACCACAGGAATCAGTTTGGCTTCACCAGAAGGAGTCTCTACCAATTCTTGTGTCAGGTACACAATACTTAAAGTTGCTCCCAGCCCTTGGGTTAGCAGCGCTATTTGCTCTCGACACAGAGCAATAAAATCGGAACTGGCAGACATTAACATTTTTTAGCTCTTGCTCAAGATTACAGATTTTAAGGCATGATGATAAGAGAGGATACTTAATTTTTACCTCACCCATTCAATAAAGCTTAACTAAAATCTTCTTAGTGATGGTTTGTACCAAGGAATTATTTTCTTAGGTAACTTTGTTTTATCTATTTTCAAAGATGTTAATTTTCTTGCATGAAAAGGTTAAAAACTATTGATATTTTGAACTAGAACTTATATAATGACGACGGATTTTGTAGCTAACACTACAATCTATAGCTTGAAAGAGGAGGACAATAGGTTGGCAAGGAGACGCAAAAGGAAAAGTCGCCGTCGTCAAGAAGGACGGCGGATTTTGGAACACGTGCCTCAATATAGCATCGAAAGTGGCGAAGAAAAACCTGTGACAGCAGCGAGAAGATTCATTCAAGCTGAAGGGATTTTGCCACCTGCGTTGCTACTCGTAAAGCGAAATGAACACACAACAGATCGTTATTTCTGGGCAGAAAAGGGACTGTTTGGTGCTCAATACGTAGAGGAAAACCATTTCTTGTTTCCAAGCTTGAGGGTATTAGAACCTTCGCCTGGTCAAGAACCTCTTGCTTTAGCTAGCCGGTGAACCATAGTTGGTCATCTTACACATTGAGTGTGGCTCCTGACTATTCATTAACTGGCAAAATAGCTAAGTTTATGCAAAATTTAATTTTTTTTTAGTTTGGAGCTGATTTGCCAGTAAGGCTAGTCCAGGTAGTTGGAAAATAAACTAGTCTCAAAGCACGCTAGATTGCATGGGTTGATACTAGTGTCATGATATAGAAGGGAGTGGGTATAGAGCCAAGCGCCTCCAAAAGCGCTAGTGAAGTTGCGCTCTTATACCGTGAATTGTTAACCAAGCTCTGTCAACGAATTTAAGTTAATTAATTTAAATTTCTCCCCACGACTTATATCGTGGGGAAAATGACAAAGCAGAAGTCTTGATTTCCTCCTTTTTACTTTTCATTGCTTAAAGATTAGATCAGGTCAGAAGTCTGCATATCATAAAAAAATCAACAATTATTCGCCAGCCTTGAGCTGTAGAGTTCTCTGTAACTCACTGAGTTCATCTCGATGGGCAACTACAGTGATCTTACTTGAGGAGGTTTGTTCGCTCTGAGTTGTTTCTACTTTGAGTGACACCTTCTCAAGTCTTCCAGATTTTTTCCAATAAAACAGACCACTTAAAGGCGACAGCAGTACCATAGCCAAAACAATGGGACTGAGGTTAGGAAAAAGCAGGTATACGACTAGTGAGAGACAAACAATCCCAGTCGCTGCCAGCAGAGTTAAAAATATAGCTAAAAACCAACTGGGGCGAACATTCCCTTCAAAAGTCACTTTGTTTTGTTCTCGGTCTACCTCTGCTACTTGGTAAGACCGGGAGCGAAAATACTCTTTTAATTGAGACATTAAAGCAGCTTCGTCTTGCTCAGATACCAGTTGCACTGTTTGTATGCGGTCTTTAGTCGAGGCACGAATAAAGAAAAACAGCCCAACTGATAACAACAAGGTTAGCAGGAACGTAGATGGCAGAATAGCAGTATCCATAACTGATTGTTATTGTTTGACTGGAGGAGACTTATTCATTATCAATTATTCGTTACTTTGTCCTCCTATTGATGTAGTTAAGCCATTGCAAAGCTAAATCCTGCGCTTGAACTTGCCATTCTGGAGAAACTTGGTACATCCGCCTAGGTCGTCCTCGTCCTTCCAGTTTCTTCCAATATCCAGTGATTGCCTTTTCGTCTTCCAGAAATTTGATTGCACTATAAAGCACAGTATCAGAAAGCCTATAGGTTGGATATTTAGTTTCTAATTGCTCAATCAACTCGGTTCCGTAGGATTCACCTTGTAATAAAACAGACAGTATGTAACAAACTGCTACTTCCTGACAAAGGTAAGTTGGCGGAGGATTTTCAAAGAATTGATATATATCCTCAAGTTTCATGGTTAGTGAATGGCTAAAAAAATGCCTTATGGTAAGGTCTATAATCCTTGTAGTCAGTATACCGTGCTACTGCAAGTGAGTAATATATATAATGCTACTTAGACTAGATATCCATTGCGTAAATACCAAACGATTACCCACGCTTGTGAAGTCGTGGTAAGAGTTGTGAGTCTTAGGGACATAAAGAAATGTACCCGAACCCAAGTTTGATATGGTGTGGTGAGGATCTAACAGAGAGTAGCAAATTCACTTAGTACCTTATGTACTAAGTCTGATCAGATTAGGGCAAATGCCAAGCCCCAGCTTTTAGGCGTGAGGTTTCTGACTTTCTTGGTGTTAAGTAATGCCAAGGTAGTTAGAAATGCTTAAGCAATAAAATGCCATCGAAGAAATTTTACAGGTAAAATGCAATTTTGTCTGTAAAACTTAATAAACACTTTGTTTTACAGTGATTTTCCCAATGCAAATCATAAGAATTTAAGCTATGGGATATATGTGGTTTAAAGCTGCTACGGCGGTGGACACACTTAAGTAGTACGCATTACTGATTGGCTGGATAAGAGAATCTCTTGTCGCATTTGGTAAATGTGATAGTAAATTTATCAAAGAAGACGCAAAGACTAGAGCATCGATTCAGTAATCAAAAACCTAATCCCCAGCCTCCTTGACTAAAAGATAAGAGGTTGGAGAGACATGATTCGTTACTGATAGGACTTACGCAAAACTAGTTGCTGTAGGGACAATTTTTGAATTGCCCTACTTGAAAATCCTTCTTTTCGGCCATTATTTACGTAAGTCCTGACTGAATTGGTGTTCTCGGAGAGATAGAGACGTAGAGTGCAATACCTCTCACAGTTCTCCGTGTTCTCCGAACTTTTGAGCTAAGGCTTCCTTAGATTAAACTTTTGTCTTTGTGTCTTTGTGTCCTTTGAAAGTGCCCGGCACATTGGCAATCTTCTATATATGTCACAGACTCCCGATGCTCCATCATCTTCTCTGCGGGCAATTGCCCAAACCTTTCGCCTTACAGGTTGGATTAGCTTCTGGATTCAGCTAGTACTAGGCGTTGTTTCTAGCATAATTGTGTTGCTGTTCGCCATCTTTAATCAAAGAACTGGTAGTCCTAGTAATAATCCTGGGACTGGCTTTGGCGTATTTTTAGCAATTTGTGGACTGGTTGTTTTAGGTGGAGGTATTTATTTAGCTTATCGTTACACCAGAATTGGTAAACAATTGGAATCCTCCAATCCCAGCAACCGCCCTCGCAAAAGTGAGACTGTGCAAGTATTACGCTTAGGGCTGTGGGTAAATTTAGGCGGAACACTGGTGACTCTTTTAGGCGCGCAAGCGATCGTTGGTACACTGGTAGCAAGATCCATATCTCCTCAAGCTATAACTACACAATTTTTTGACCCTACCCGTATTATTAGCGGTCTAGATATGCTTGTTGTACAGGCAAATACCAACACTGTATCAGCACATTTTGCGGGGCTTATAGCGTCACTTTGGCTACTCAATCGTATTAACCGACCCTAGTTATAAGTTCTATTAGCGGTAGCGGGGCGGGCGTTTCGCCTATGCTGAGTTTTCAAGAGTCAAAAGAAAATTATCATACTTTTCCGAAACGGGCAAAACTGCGTGTGAAGACAACTACATAATCCTTGAAAAAACATCCTGATAGTACAGCATTGCGTAAATGAACTATCCATTTCAAATTAATGAAACGCTTGCAGTATAGGAATTACCAATTACCTTAGCGAGTCGAGAGAGCGTTACACTACGCATAGCAATATCACCGTAGGGGTACGGGTGTCATTAAGAATTCCGCCAAGCTGTACTAACAAGTGATGTCAAAACTAGAACAGGGATGATGTATACCTTTTTTATAAGTTTGAACACTATGAAAAATCAACCAGCCCATAAATTTAATCAAGACGTATGGAGATTTGGGGTACAGGTTTTCTTTAGTAGCATCGTATTGGGACTGTGCATTTTCAAGCTTGGCTCGCCAGGGGACGATAAGAATGTTGCTCTGTACTGGGGTGGTTTATCAAGTGTGCTTGCATACTGGTTGCCTTCACCTGGACAAGTTAGAGACGATAAGGAAGCACAGAGTATCACTCAAAGGACGTTTGCAGCTGCTGATAACAATAATGGTAATGGTCAAAGTCTTGCCCAGGTTACTGAAACAAGAGTGACTCAAGATACGAGTTCATGATTGGTTAAATGCAATATATGGTTTCTTAGCCCTGGCACTAATGCTAGGGAAAAATCTTGATTCAGAGATTGAGACTGAATTTTTGCAATAAACTTTGTTTTTCCAGTCACAGCAAACCAAAATTACTATATGCTAAATGCTTAATGTGTTAACTGTATTGACAGGAAGATTTTAGGCTAGAAACTGAGAAAAATCTGTGCTGGATATTAAGCAAATACGGGAAAATCCGCAATTAGTTCAAGAACGATTGAATAGTCGTAGTGGTAAATACGACATTGAACCGATTTTACAGTTAGATCGGCAACAACGAGAACTAGAGGGGACACGCAGTCAACTCCAAGCTCGGAGCAACGAAATCGGTAAAATTGTCGGGCAGAAGATTAAATCTGGGGTTAATTCTCAAGACCCAGAAATTCAAGCTTTGCGGGATGAAGGTAACTCTGTCAAAGCGACGTTGAGCCAACTGGAACCCCAGGAAAAAGACCTCAAAGCTCAAATTACTCAACTTGTGTTGGCGCTTCCCAACTTACCAAGCGACTCTACACCCCTTGGGAAGAATGAGGAAGATAACGTAGAAGTGCGGCGTTGGGGTGATGAGTATATTCCCCAAAATCCAAATATTCTCCCTCACTGGGAAATTGGTGAAAAGCTGGGTATTCTCAATGTTGAACGGGCTGTAAAAGTTGCCCAAAGTCGCTTTGTGACATTGATGGGCGCTGGTGCGGCATTAGAAAGGGCATTAATTCAATTTATGCTGACTCTCCATACTCAAGCTGGGTATGTGGAAGTTAGTCCGCCTCTGTTAGTGAATACCGAGTCTTTGACGGCGACTGGTCAGTTACCCAAGTTTGCGGAAGAAAGCTTTAAATGCGCGGATGATGATTTATGGCTGATTCCGACGGCGGAAGTTCCAGTTACAAATCTCTACCGGGGTGAAATTCTCGCTGCTGAAGATTTGCCTATTTACCACTGCGCTTTTACTCCCTGTTTTCGCCGCGAAGCTGGTAGCTATGGGCGCGATATGCGGGGATTAATTCGCCTGCATCAGTTCAACAAGGTAGAAATGGTGAAATTTGTTGAACCAAGTACCTCTTTTGATGAACTGGAGAAATTGGTGGGGAATGCAGAAGCGATTTTACAGGCGTTGCAGTTGCCTTATCGAGTAGTAAATTTAAGTACTGGGGATTTGGGATTTGCCTCTACCAAAACTTATGATTTAGAGGTTTGGTTGCCCTCTTCTGGCAAATACCGCGAAATTTCTAGCTGTTCTAATACTATAGATTTCCAAGCAAGACGGGCTGATATTCGCTTCAAAGAGGCGGGGAAAAAAGGAACTCAGTTCGTACATACCCTCAATGGTTCGGGTTTGGCTGTGGGAAGGACTATGGCAGCAATTTTGGAGAATTATCAACAACCTGATGGGACAGTGAAGATACCAGAATCGCTGCAACCTTACTTAGGGCGTGAAGTTTTATAATTTGTCATTAGTCATTTGTCCTTTGTTATTTACCAATGACCAATGACTAATGACTAATGACCAATGACCAATGACCAATGACTAATACCCAATACCCAATGCCCAATTAGAATGGAGATAACTATAACTTAATATTTTCTCTAATTTACTCTATGTCAGTTTTAGCAGCGATCGCAGTCTTGGCTGTTTTGATCTTGGTACACGAGTTGGGACATTTTGTTGCAGCACGTTCTCAAGGCATTCTCGTTAACCGTTTTTCTTTGGGTTTTGGCCCAGTTCTTTTGAAGTATCAAGGTTCACAAACCGAATATGCTGTCCGCGCTTTTCCCTTGGGCGGCTTTGTGGGCTTTCCCGATGATGACCCCGATAGCGATATTCCACCCAATGACCCGAATCTGCTGCGTAACCGTCCAGTTTTAGACCGGGCGATTGTCATCAGTGCTGGAGTGATTGCAAATTTAATATTTGCCTATTTGGTGCTGGTTCTGCAATTGGGTATCGTTGGTATTCCCAAAGAATTAAACTATCAAGCTGGTGTTATTGTCCAGCCTGTTAATCAAGAATCTGTTGCCTATCAAGCAGGAATTCGGGAAGGAGATATTATTCTGGCTGTTAACGGTCAAGAACTCCCGGCTTCTGACAAATCAACTCCTTTGCTGACTAAAGAAATTCAAACTCATCCCAATCAGCAAATCGAACTGAAAATTCAGCGTGAAAACCAACAACAAACCCTGAAATTAACGCCAAAACTGGGAGCCGATGGCAAAGGTGTAGTTGGTGTGGCACTTAGTCCCAATGCTACAGCAGTTTATCGTCGTCCAAATAGTCCTTTTGAAATTTTTGGTCTTGCTGCTAACAGGTTTCAACAATTATTTGTTGGGACACTGAGCGGTTTTGGGCAGTTGATTACCAACTTTCAACAAACTGCTGGACAAGTTTCTGGGCCAGTTAATATTGTCAAAATAGGTGCAAAATTAGCTGAGGATAATAGCGTAAATCTGTTGTCTTTTGCGGCAATTATCAGTATTAACCTGGCTATTATCAATATTTTGCCTTTGCCAGCCTTGGATGGCGGACAACTGGCTTTTCTGCTGATTGAAGGTTTACGCGGTAAGCCTGTACCGTCCCGGATTCAAGAAGGTGTAATGCAAACTGGCTTGGTGTTACTCTTAGGGTTAGGAATTTTTCTGATCGTCAAAGAAACTACCCAATTAACTAGCCAATTGGAGTGGGTACAAAAATTATTCCAGTGATTACTACCCGCAAATCGTTATCTAAAAAGAAACGATCGCTAGAAATTTTAGCTCGTCTGAAGCGTCTTTATCCAGATGCGACTTGCTCTTTGAACTACTCAACACCAGTACAATTGCTGGTGGCAACGATTCTCTCAGCTCAATGTACTGATGAGCGAGTGAATAAGGTGACACCAGCTTTATTTGGTAAGTTTCCTGATGCTGAGAGTTTAGCGATCGCTGACTTAGCAGAATTAGAAAGCTTGGTGCGTTCTACAGGGTTTTATCGCAATAAAGCTAAAAACATTCAAGCCGCTTGTCGGATGATTGTTACTGAATTTGATTCTGTTGTGCCGAACCAAATGGAGCAATTATTAAAGCTTCCTGGTGTGGCGCGGAAGACAGCAAATGTCGTTCTGGGTCATGGTTATGGTATTAATGCTGGCGTGACGGTAGATACTCACGTCAAGCGCCTGTGCCAACGTTTGGGTTTAACTGAAGCAAAAGACCCCGTTCGGATTGAGCAAGATTTAATGGGTTTATTGCCTCAGCCGGATTGGGAAAATTGGTCAATTCGGTTGATTTATCACGGTCGTGCTATTTGTAAAGCCCGCTCTCCCGTTTGTGTTGCGTGTGAGCTTGCTGATTTATGCCCTGTAGCGAATAAGCCAGTGGTTGTAGGGTAAGCGACACAAGTAACCCCAGAATTGATGGAGAGACTGTAGAATGGAGAACGGTGTCTTTAAATAAGTTAGAGAATAATGGCTAAAAAGAGCATGATTGAGCGCGAGAAAAAGCGCACCAGGTTGATAGAAAAGTATGCTGACAAGCGGGAAGCCCTTTTGGATGAGTTCAGAAGCGCAGCATCTCCTTTGGATAAGCTAGAAATCCACCGGAAGATTCAACAACTACCCCGGAATAGTGCGCCCACCCGCCACCGCAACCGTTGCTGGTTGACTGGTCGTTCTAGAGGAGTTTACCGCGATTTTGGACTCTCTCGGAACGTGCTACGAGAATGGGCGCATGAAGGTCTTTTACCTGGAGTTGTTAAGTCTAGCTGGTAGTTAAGAGTCATTAGTCATTAGTGAGCCAGCGCGGTCTTGGGGGTTTCCCCCATGAGTGACTGGCGAACCCGTAAGGGTCATTAGTCATTGGTAAAGAACAAATGACAAAGGACAAATGACAAATGACAAAATATTATTGACCACAACACTTATCAATTCCCAGACTTTCTAAGAGTAGATCGCTGACGGCGTTGGCGATCGCAAACTCTCCATAAAAGCTATTGGAAAAATCATAGGACTGCATCTCTGTGACAATGGCAATTACCAGAGAACCAAGGTCATTTTCTCCTTCCATCCGTTGACGCACAAAAATCTGTGCGGCTCGTTGGGCAATATTTTGGTTTACTGCTTCGGGGATAAATTCTGTATCTAGCCACCGTTGTAAACGCTCTTTTAACCATTCACCTTCGAGCAGTGGGTTTTCAGGTGGTGGTAGGGTGATAGGTGGAATTGGTTGAGTCATCTTTTTTAAACGCAGAGGGACGCGGAGGGAAACGCAGAGTAACGCTGAGGTTGACTGATAACATCAAATTGCGTTTCTCTAGTGTTTTTTTATTATTTATTTATGCAATATGATATCGCCGCTATTGTTGAGGGCTATGCACAAGGCTATTTTCTCATGGCTGATGAACGCGATCGCCTGAGTTGGTACGGAAGTCGCGATCGAACTTTTATTCCTTTGGATGAACGGTTTCGTTACCCCAAGTCTTTGCAGCGCGTTTTGAATCAAGAACGGTTTACTGTGGCAATTAATCGGGACTTCCAAGCTGTAGTCGCTGGGTGTGCTGACAGAGAGACAACTTGGATTTCACCGGAATTGGAAAAGATTTACTGGCTACTTTACCAAAGTGGTTATGCTTTTAGTTTTGAAACTTGGCAGGGTGACGAATTAGCTGGGGGAATTTTGGGAATTGTGATTGGTGGGGCTTTCATTGGCGAGTCGATGTTTTACCGTATTCCTGAAGGCTCTAAGGTAGCGATGGTTAAATTGGTGGAAAGATTGCGTCAGAGGAAATTTGTATTTTTTGATGCCCAAATGATGAATCCGCATTTGGAGAGGTTTGGCGCTTATCGGGTTGAGGATGAAGAATATCAAGTTTTACTCAAGCAAGCGTTGCAACATCGATGTTTATTGGTATAACATTTAACAGCATTTAATTGAAAAGCTTATAGGAAGTGCAATAAGCGATAATAGACTTAACTGTTTATGTATTGTTCATTAAGCCTTCATGCAGTTTGAGTGGGACTAAACGAAGAATTTTGAAAATATTCGTAAACATCGAATTGATTTTGCAGATGTCCCTGGAATGTTTGACAATTCCATGCTGATTGAGCTTGATGAGCGTTTTGATTATGGCGAAGATCGCTGAATCGGAATCGGCTTTTTAGGCAACGGTGTAGCAGTTGTCATTTGGACAGAACGACAGAACAACATAGTCCGCATTATCTCAGCACGAAGGGCAAACCGATATGAACGTCAACGACTTGAACAATACCTCACGTACTGATTGGGCTGCATTAGAGGCGATGACGGATGAAGACATTGATTACTCAGACATCCCACCGTTGAGCGATGAGTTTTTTGAAAATGCCACGCTAAGGATTCCGGCAACGCGAGCCAGTGAATTGATTCAGTTAGATCCAGAAGTGATAACGTGGTTTCGTGAACAAGGTACAGAGTACAAAACACTGATTAACTCAGTTTTGCGCCGTTACATTGAAAACAATGGCGATCAGGGTGCAGGCTAACAATTACTTTACAGCGAACGGTCTACCACTTATTTTTAAAATATAAGGTTGGGTAGAGGGATGGCGTTACCCAACAGATTTTTCCACTCACAATCTTAAACACTTCCACGATGAAAAGTGCGATCGCAGTCTAACAAACCTACTGCACCTGAAGTTTCTTAAGCTACCCTAAAGATAATAGTCGCAAAACTAGCCTTCCTATGAGTCTTGTAATCTCAGACGAAATTCTACAAGCATCTCAGCTTACCCAAAGTGAGTTTTGTCAAGAAATTGCGCTGTCCCTATTTCAGACAGGACGGTTAACGATAGGCTACGCCAGTCAGCTAGCGGATATGCAACCCAATACTTTTCGCCAACTCCTCAAGCAGCGAAATATCCCTCTCTACTCCTACAACGTTGAGGACTTTGAATTGGATTTGAAAAACCTGCGAGACCTTGGAAGGCTGTGATTGTTATCAGCGATACGTCGGCAATCACAAATTTGGCAGCAATTCAACACTTGCAACTAAGAAGCGCCTATTTTAAATATACTGGGTTAAAGACTATCTCCGAGTGAAACCCTATGTCAGACTTACTTGGAAGAATTACAGTTAATCCCAAACAGTGTGGTGGTCGTCCCTGTATCCGGGGCATGAGAATTCGGGTATCAGATGTACTCGACTTGTTTGCTGCTGGACTGAGTGCCGAACAAATCCTAGAAGAAATGCCCGATCTGGAAGCGGATGATCTTAAAGCAGCACTTGTGTATGCTTCACGTAAGCTCAATCATCCCGTTTTGGTTGCATGACGATCTGGATAGATGCACATCTGTCACCTGCAATTGCAACTTGGATCACCATCACATTCGGTATAACCGCATTAGCCTTGCGTGATGTTGGGCTAAGAGATGCCGAAGATGCTGAGATTTTCGAGGCAGCAAGAGCTACAGGAGTCATTCTCATGACCAAAGACAGTGACTTTGCTGATTTAGTTGATCGTTTTGGAACACCGCCACAAGTTATCTGGTTGACGTGTGGCAATACTTCAAATGACCGATTGAAAGAGATTCTGAATTCAACATTGCCAGAAGCATTAGAGCTTTTGCGATCTGGTGAAGCGTTAGTTGAAATCAGAGGAGATTAACGGTGCAGGCTAACCAAAGCGATCGCACTCACAAATCCCTTACACCCTCTCTTCAGTAACTAATGTCAGACTAACCCATTCACCTTTCTCGTTATAGCTGCGAATCATCCTCTGACGCAGATTTGACTGGATTAACCAACCCGCTTCCAGAAATAAGGGTTGACGTAATTGTACCTTGAGGGGAGAAGTTGCAGAAGCGCCATCAGGTAACAATAATACTTGTACTTGTTTTTCTGGATCTTGGTCAAAGAGAACGATGGAACCTTTGATAGTAGCAGTTGAGGTAATTGTGCGTAGACGCGTTGGCGTAGCCTCTCGTAGAGAAGCGGCTTGTCGTGAGACATCGCCAAAAGAAATACTTTGAATTAATCGCCCAGCATCATCAAGTTGTATTTTCAAAGTTGTAGAGTAAATATCAGGCGAACGCAAATCTCGATAGATTGTCACAGCTTGTCCTCGCCATTCTCCTAACAAGTCATGTATCTGCAAAGGGGGACGTTCTGATGTTAGGGTTCCAGCTAGATGTTCTCGAATGAGAGTTAGTCCATTTAGATGACCATTTTTATCAAACAGTTGCACCAAACGCAAGCGGCGATTTTCATGAACAAAAGCGAGTTCTGCACCAAATTCGGAAAATGGCCCTAGCTGAATTAAACCTTCAGAAAATGAACCACTTTCAAAAAATAGTAGACCCCCTTCCACAGACCTAAATTCTCTGATTAGATCATCCTTTCCCGAACGGCTCAGAGTTAGGCGTACTGTCTGGTTATTGTTCAAACCTTCTAGGCAAAGACGGCTAGAAGTATCGTTCAAAAGCGTACCTTGGGGAGAAAAATTGGTAAATGAACCTTCCCATACACCAAGATTTTGCAGAAAACATTCCCATTGCGATTTCATAAAGATTTGTCCTTTGTCATTTGTGATTGGTTATTTGATATGTAGGATTAATTTCATATTCGTTCAATCCCAAACTTCAGTTGTTCTTTTAAAATTTTGAAAGTTTTAAGTTAAAAAGTCGAAGTTCCGAGTTCAAATGACAAAGGACAAATGACCAATGACTAACAACTATCCTTTAGCAAAACTTCGGACTGCAAATAAGCTCCCCATTAATCCTACAACTGCACCGAAACTCAAGAGAATCAAGGGTAATAGTAAAACTTGGGCTGGAGTGAGTTGCACACCATTGCTGATCACTTGAATAAATTCAGGTTGATTAGCTAGCAATTTACCAAGAAACTGTTGAATCACAGAGATGAAACTCCAAGCGATCGCACCACCAACTAAACCAAAAGCAATTCCTTGTAAAATAAACGGCAGGTAAATCCAAGCTGAGGTTGCTCCCACTAGTTGCATAATTTCAATTTCTTGCCGTCGCGCCATGACAATCAACCGAATTGTGGTTGTAGTCACTGCGATCGCTGTTAGGGTCAGAATAATTGTAATTGTTAAAGTAATCCAGTTCAGACCCCGGTGCAACTGGGCAATGCGTTTAACTGCTTCATCGATATACTCCACCGTCTCAACTCCCGGTAACTTAGCCAGTTGCGTTGCTAAAGTTGGTACAACTTGAGAATTACGCGCTTTCACCTTCATCTCGTCAACTAAAGGATTCTCACCTAGCTGCTGCGTAGCACCCTCAATATCAGAAATTCTCATTTCCTTAACTAACTTAGTCCAAGCTTGCTCTTTGGTAATGGTTTGCATCGCCGTAACCTCTGGCATTTTTGCGATCAGTGGCTCAATGTTTTCGGCCCGTGCATCCGGTTCAAGATAAACTGATACTTCTAGCTGACTACCGAACTGATAGAGTAGTTTTTCGACTTGCCAAGAGGTTTGCAAACTCAAACCAAATAAAAACAGTAACACTGTCACAGTACTTACAGCTGCCCAATTCATCCAACCTCCCCGCAGTAAACCGAGGAAAGTTTCTTTAAGCAGATAGTCTAGTTTCGTAAAAGACTTAAACATAATTCGTAATTCGTAATTCGTAATTAATAATTCCCAATTCCCCATTCCCAATTCCCAATTCCCAATTCCCCACTCCCCATTCCCCAACTTGATAGAATGAAAATAGTAAGAATTTTCACCACTAGCCATTGAGACTCATGCCTTCTGAAATTGCTGTAGAGAAAAAAAAGTTAAAAAATCCACCTTTGGAGCTTCATTATTTAGGCGATCGCGTGCTGCGTCAAGCTGCAAAGCGGGTTTCTAAAGTAGATGACGAACTTCGCCGGATGGTGCGGGAAATGCTGCAAACTATGTACAGCAAAGATGGCATTGGTTTGGCTGCCCCCCAAGTGGGAATTCACAAACAACTAATTGTCATCGACCTGGAACCAGAGAACGCAGCTAATCCGCCTTTGGTGTTAATTAACCCCACCATTAAACAAGTCAGCCGCGACATCTCTGTTGCCGAAGAAGGATGCTTAAGCATTCCTAACGTATATCTAGACGTAAAGCGTCCTGAAGTCGTGGAGATAGCCTATAAAGACGAATATGGTCGTCCTCGAACATTAAAGGCTAATGCCCTTTTAGGACGCTGCATTCAGCACGAGATGGATCACCTCAACGGTGTGGTATTTGTAGACCGTGTAGAAAACTCCTTGACTTTAGCCCAGGAGCTATCTAAAAATGGCTTCTCGTATCAAGCGGTGAAACCAATAGCATAGGGGGCTAGTAGTGTATTTAACTCCAAAAAGCGGTTTATTTCTGGGTGGTTCTTGTGTAAGTGCGATCGCAGCTGTTGGTTCAATTTTTGAACTCAGTTACGGACAACCAGATTTGGGTTTCCAAGTCACGGCGATTATCCTCGCATTGAGCATTCCACTCACCGGATTCTTTTTCTTTGCCGCAGTGAAGGACGCAAGGGCTAACATGAAATAAGCATCAGGTACATAAAAAAGGTAAAAGGATGAAGGAAAAGGCAAAATTCATTCTTTTACCTTTTATTTTTTCGATTTTTCTACGGCTCCCAAGGCTTTGAGAGTTTCTATCTGTGCCGATGTTAATTCTGTCACCCCGGTGATATTCATTTTTTCTTAGCCTTTTGGCGATGTGTACGACGGGCTACGCCTACGTAGTGTTTTTAGACACTCACCTATCAATACATCCCAAACTTTAATTGTCTCATCTTGGCTACCACAAATTAGGGTTTGACCATCGGGACTGAAGGCAACTGATTTAGGACTTACGCAAAACTACACACGGTAGGGACAATTCATGAATTGCCCCTAATTGAGAATCAGGGTTTTAACTATTGTTTGCGTAAGTCCTATGATTTATACCGAACCGTTATGTCCAGGTACAAGTAAATAGCTTACAAGTAGCCTAATATCCCCGGTAGTAATTTTGTGATAAACCTGTTCAATTAATCGGTCAGTCATCTATTTCATCATCACAGACTGGAGGGAGAAAAGTGCAGTTCTTTGTTCAATTAGCGATCGCTTCAAGTACTTCCCTTTTGGGCAAGGGACGCACAATATCATCTAGCAATTCTTCTAGGGAAACTAACTCGCGCTTGATTGCTTGGCTCCATCAAGTCCCAAGAAAAAACGAGACATTCTAATCACCAAGATGAGGCAGATGATGAAGAGTTGAAATAACAGATATGAGAACTATAGCAGTTATTGTTTGGGTGTCAACTTAGAACTAGGGCGGAGGTCATTCGCCCTTTTAACTTCTAAAATAGAAGAATGCTATTAACTCCTACTCAACTACTGCGACTGTCTCAAGGACAACTCAACTTACTAGAAGCTTGTCCGCGTAAATTTCAACATACCTATTTAGAAAAACTCAATTCGCCCTCAAATCCAGAACAAGAAGAACGGCAAACTTTGGGTAGTCGTTTTCACTTGCTAATGCAGCAGCGAGAAATGGGTTTGCCAATTGATAGTTTCCTGCAAGCAGATGCTAAACTGCAAAGCTGGATGCTAGGTTTTGCTGATGCCGCACCTGAAATTTTAACGGCTGCATCTGATAATCAAACTTTCCGTGAAAGTGAACACTACCGCACCCTGCAAGTTCAGAATTATTTGCTGACGGTTGTCTATGATTTATTGATTGCAGATAACCAACAAGCGCAAATTCTCGACTGGAAAACTTATCCTAAACCACCCAATAAACGCGAGTTAGAGTCCAACTGGCAAACACGGCTTTATCTCTATGTATTGGCAGAAACTAGCGATTATTCGCCAGAAAATATTTCCATGACTTACTGGTTTGTCCAATCTGAGGGTAAGCCGCAAAATATTAAATTTAATTACAATACTGTTCAACACACAAAAATAGCAAAGAAACTTAATCAACTGTTAAGCCAGTTAACTAATTGGTTGAAAGATTACCAAAATAATCAGCAGTTTCCTCAAGTGGCGGAGGGTAGCAAAACTTGTGATTATTGTCAGTTTGCCAAACGGTGCGATGCCTACGGCGGTAAACAACGCACACAAGTTTCTGAAGAAGCAGTGAAAGACTCATTGCCCAATTTTGACAGTATTCAAGAAGTCTCACTCAACCCCATACATTAGGAGGATGTTTGTCCAGTTCAATAGGGATATAAAAAAATCACAACTTCTAAATTTATGTCAACTTTTGACGAAACTGAAGCCATTTATGTCCGCGAATTAGGAATTGATGACATTGCTCCCGTTTACCACTTGGGAGAAGGGTTATTTACCAGCGATTTATATCCTTATTTATACCGCACATGGGATGAATGGGAGGTGATTGGACTTTACAACACCGATCCTGAATATTGTCTTGTGGCCGAAACAGACGGAGAATTAGCCGGATTCATTTTGGGAACTATCATCACCAAAGCATCCTGGACTTATGGATATATTTTATGGTTGGGAGTTAGTCCGAAGTATCAGCGTCGGGGAGTAGCAGATAAGTTGGTTGATAAAGTCGTCGCCCGGATGATTGAAGATGGGGCGCGGTTTATGCTGGTAGATACCGATCCCACCAATACTTCAGCCTTAAAGTTTTTTAACCGCAAGGGTTTTGGTAATACTCGCCAGCATATTTTCTTGTCGATGAATTTAAGCAAGCATGAATATTATGGCAGATTAATTGATTACGAACACCAAAAAGCTGAAAGAGCAGGTTACAAGCGATCGCGTCCGGCAATTCGTGCCCGTAAAGCTGAGAGCGTCGCTAATGAAGTAATTCTTAATCCCCTAGCAGGTGAATCTCAAACAACTGAGGATCAATCCCCGATTTAAACAATGCCAGAACAACAGCAGTGGACTATAATAGCAACCGAACAACCCCCGGAAGGGTTCATCCAAGCGGTGAAACAGCATACACCCCTATCAAGTGGAATATATGCAGCACAATTGTTGTGGCAACGGGGAATTCAAGATCATCAACAATTAACAGCTTTTATTAACTATAAAGCTTATCAACCAGCAAGTCCCTTTGAGTTTGGGCAAGAAATGGACTTAGCGATCGCACGGTTGCAACAAGCATATAACGCCAAAGAAAAAATTGCTATTTGGGGAGACTTTGATGCTGATGGAATTACCGCTACATCTGTACTTTGGGATGGATTAGGGCAATTTTTCCAACAAAATACTCAGTTAATTTTCTATATTCCCAATCGCCTGAAAGAATCTCACGGTCTCAATAATCAAGGGATTGATAACTTAGCAAAACAAGGTTGTAAATTAATTGTTACTTGCGATACTGGCAGCACAAATATTGAGGAAATTATCTACGCTAAACAGCTAGGTATAGATGTAATAGTTACAGACCATCATACTTTACCAACTGAGCGCCCACCTGTTTCAGCAATTATCAATCCTCGCTATTTCTCAAGGGAACATCAGCTATTTAATCTTTCTGGGGTAGCTGTAGCTTATAAGTTAGTCGAAGCGTTATATCAAAGTCTGCCTAATGTTGCCAAACATCCGTTAAAAGATTTATTAGATTTAGTAGCAGTAGGATTAATTGCCGACTTAGTACAGTTAAGTGGAGATTGTCGTTATTTGGCGCAGTTGGGAATTCAACGACTACAAGAAGATTTTAAACAGCCACCAGCAGCGCGTCGTCGTCCGGGAGTGGGGCGATTATTAGAATTGTGCCAGAAAAGTGGCGATCGCCCCACAGATATTTCCTTTGGTTTGGGCCCAAGAATTAACGCCGTTAGCCGCATCCAAGGTGATGCCAGTTTTTGCGTTGAATTATTAACCAGTCGAGATGTCAAACGTTGTAACGAATTAGCCGAAGTTACAGAACTCGCAAACACCAGACGCAAATCTTTGCAAAAAGATGTACAAGCGCAAGTAGCACAAAAACTTACTCAATTAGACTTATCAACCACTAGCGTCATCGTCCTAGAAGATGCCCAATGGCCTGCGGGTGTATTGGGTTTAGTTGCTGGACAAGTAGCACAAGAAACAGGTCGCCCCACAATTTTGTTAAGTACAGAAGTAGCAGGAGAGCAGGGGAGCAGGGGAGCAGGGGGAGAAATTACTTCTTTATCTAACTCAGAACTCAGCACTCAGCACTCAGCACTCGTATTAGCCCGTGGTTCCGCCCGTTCGGTGAATTCTGTAGATTTATACCAACTGGTGAAAGACCAAGCACATTTGTTACATCGCTTTGGCGGACATCCCTTTGCAGCCGGGTTGAGTTTGTTAGTAGAGAATATTCCTTTATTTACAGCAGCGATTAATCAGCAGTTGCGGCAATCTTTAGGTAGTACAACCCTAACGCCAACCGTGCAAGCAGACTTGACGGTGACAGTTGCAGACTTGGGAAAAGAGTTATTTTTAGAACTGAAAGTGCTAGAACCTTGTGGAATGGGTAATCCTGTTCCGAAGTTGCTAATTCAAAACTGTTGGTTTGAAAATGCTTGGCATCGCAATCAGCAGGATTGGCAAGGGAAAAAGGTACAGTACATTAAAACTGAGTTTGATATTCGGGATGATTCCGGCAGAAGTGCTTTTCCTGGCTTATGGTGGGGGCACTACAAAGATGAGTTGCCTATAGGAAGGTGTGATTGCATAGCTGAATTAGACTACAACACCTTTAAAAAACGTTATGAAATCAGATTAATTGCCGTGCGTCCCAGTGTTAACTCAGCACTTAACACTCAACACTCACCACTCATCTTAGACTTACGGAATCGGGAACACTCACAGGCTACGGCAAACACAATTCAAGACTTAGCGTTGATTCTTGAAGATTGTCCCACGAGTTGGGATAATTTACGCCTATGGTTGCGGCGATGTCTAGCAATAAGCCGCTCCGCATCTACGCTTTCCAATCAACAACAATTAGCGATCGCTTGGTCTAAACCCAACCACCAACCACCAAATCAAATTTGGCTGACTCTTGTTGGAATTGCCAAATATCTCAGTCGCACAAATCAACCAGTTACGCGCGTCCAACTTTTAGAGAAAATTGGCATCAGTGATCAAACTTTACTTGTAGGAATTAAAGCTTTAAAACATTTAGGATTCACAGTCAAACGACAAGACAATTATTTACAAATTACTTGGCATCCGAGTGATAGAGCAGAAAACCTTGCTGATGAAGCAGTGGCACGATTTTTAGCTGCTGTCCGAGAAGAACAATTTCAGCAACAGTATTTTGCTGACGTGCCTTTATCTACTATTGTGGCGATCGCAAATTCCGACAATTATATGAGTACAAATCTTTAAAAATAAAAGCCTGTATTCATTACTGAATCAGGCTTTTGAGGGTTTTTATTAAATTTACTCAGAACTTCAGTTTAATTACTGAACAGTGAATCCTTCAGGTCTGATAGCACCTTCCAAATCAACCCCCATCAGGTTAACCCCCTGGATGTTTGCATTTGTGAGATTTGTCTTTTCCAAGTCTGCGCCCTGTAGGTTAGCCATTTGCAGATTTGCTCCCAACAGGTTGGCTTTTTCTAAGTCTGCATCAAATAGGTTTGCTCCTAACAGGTTTGCTCCCAAAAGGTTTACCTTACCTAAATCTGCTCCTTGAAAGTTTGCCCCTTTTAAGTTTGTTTGCTGTAGGTTAGCCCTTTCTAAGTCTGCATTTTGTAAGTTAGCACCCTCCAAATTTGCCGCTTGCAGGTTTGCATCCTTAAGCATTGCTCCAGTTAGGTTGCATCCGACACATTCATTGGTTTGTAATAAATGTCTAACATTTGTTGCTACAGACACAACTGGAGGTATAACTGGGGAAGTTACAGATTCCATTGGCGATGTAACCGGAGGTATGACTGGAGCTAGTTCAGACTCCATTGGCGATGTAACCGGAGATGTGACTGGAGCTAATTCAGACTCAGTAGGTATGGATGTTGTTAATGTTTGAGCTTTAACTGCTTGCTGGTCAAGGAGCGAAAATCCTGCTACAAGTACCAGAAATACTACTGTTACTATCCACCGAGTTAATTTTTTAGAATTTGATTGATTCATGAGTTCCTTTCTGTGATTATTCGTAGTAGTGGGTTTGCTTTTATAAGAGCCATCAATAATGTGCTTTATTCTCACTTTAGATAAATTGATTGATAACATCAAATATTATTTTGATTGTAATTGATAAATTTAAGTGATTAAAAAATCTTTGTGGATGGGAAACGATCAGGTGATTAGTTTGGTTGTGTTAGGGAATAGCACCCATCTCCGTAGGCGTAGCCCGCATTTCAACAAAGCTCAGTGACCATCGTAGAAATCGCATTCCCAAGTAACAAGTTTTCAGTTCGGGTGTAATTCCTAATTAGAAAGCATTGCCAGACTAGGTAACAGTCGATATGATTCACTCTTAATTAAGATAGAGAGTCCCAGATAAATTAAGACAAATGGGAAGACTTTTCGGCCGAAGCGGGTTAAAACGGGGGTCATCAGAGGATTACGAGTCAGGTTGTAAGAGAGTAAACACCACGCCCCAACAGTGAAATAGCAAACACACAGAATTACACCCAAACTTGGAAGATTGCTACTAGCAAACAACGGTACATAGATCCCAATGTTGTTTCCTCCATTGGCAATGGTGACAGCCGAAACGCGGTAGGTTTGAGGATCGCGGATGGTTGCTAATAATGATTTATTCTGGCGTTCAGATTTGACAGGGGAGTTTAACTCAACCGACACAGCTTGCACTGTCTCTCCTTCCTCTTCTCGACTGATGAAATTACTGATCCCAATGGCGATAGGAAGCAAACCTAGTAATCCAATCCAGGTGCTAGGAATAATCAGACCGCCGAAGAAACCAGGGAGACTAGCGCACACTAAAGTAGTAAATCCCAGAAATTCACCGATAATAATATGCTTAGGACGAAAGCTGCGATTGACTTTTCCAAAAAAAGCTGTCAAATATAAATTGTCGTCAAAGGTAGTTGCAAAAGCGACAGATATCCCAATAAATAATGTACTAATTAGCCAACTCATAATTGTTGCTCACGATATTCAATGCTGTTTGTTCTAGTCTTTCTCTGCTCTTCGCTGTGAGGGCAGATAAGGAGATTTTGTGACTGTTTTACCTAACGACAACCGATTGAGGTTCGCTAGTCATCAGCCAGTTTCTCGGTTTTTAGAAGCGATTGCCTCTAATCAAATTGGTGATTTTTTCCTCAGCAAGGTACCTTGGGAGCTCATGAAGTCAATATTATGGCTTGCAACCATATAAGAGCAAATACTCTTGTTTTTTAAAACGATAAATAAAGGTGATTGATAAACAGTCTGTTTTATAGGTGTTGCTTTAGCGGGGCTGGCAAGGTTTTTAACAAAACTACTTTCCGCTCGACTGGCAGTTGGTTAAGCTTCATACTGAGTTACTATCTGAGAAGTTTAAGAGCGTAGTTTACCGCCGTAGGCATCGCTCCTATTGAACAAGAGGCAAGGTAGCAGGACTCAGACTCATGTTCCCCCCTTCGTTTCACGGCAGGATGAAGAAGTCATTTCCCCCTGCCTCCTCTATCAAAGACAGACTAAAGTTTGAGATATTCTTGGCGGCTAGCGTTAAACATCGGTTAATATGACTAATTGCGCTCTGCCTTCAGGTTTAAAATTTACAGTAATGTTTTATGTTTAACTTGTAATTATGCTAACCAGTGTTGACCGTTTATTATTTGTCCGGCGAGTCCCGATTTTTAAGGAATTGCGGGATGATTTTATTGTGCGGCTCACTTCAGTGATGAACGAACTGTCATTTCCAGCTAATTACACCATCTTTCGCCAAGGAGAAGAAGGGCGATCGCTTTATATTGTCGTGTCTGGTCGGGTTAAGGTTCACATCGGCAATAAAATGCTTGCAGAGGTGGAACAGGGAAAATATTTTGGTGAGATGGCAGTATTTGATACTCAACCTCGTTCTGCTACTGCAACAACTTTGGAACCTTGCGAATTTTTGGAACTGACGCAAGAGCAATTGTATGATGCGATCGAAGAAACTCCTGAAATTGCGGTGAATATCATTCGTGAGTTATCCCGTCTGATTCGTAAGTTAAATGACGATATGAATTTATCGAACTCACGTTGAATTAAACCCAAAATCTCCTACCACAGTCAATTCACTCCGTCGAACTCACGTTAAATAGGCTTAAAATCCTTACTAATGACCAATGACAGCCTTAGCCAGTTAGCTTTAATTGCACCAACCTACTTAACCTACTTATAAATTCTACATTCTTTAAGAAACTGTTCGGGAATTTCTCTACTTTCTCCCCAATGCAGATGAACATAAGAAGCATGAACATTTGCAGGAAAACCCCATCCCTCGCATCCCATATTTTCATCACAATCGTAGCGAGAAGTTTCAAATAGGGGCTTAGTGGGAGTTAAGGTTAAATGGGAACGATGAAATTCATGTCCGTGAACAGTTGTACCTGCCTTCACTAACAGATTATCTTGCAAAGCTACTGCACGACGATAGCCCAGAGTTAAACGCGCACCCATGACAGCAGATGTCGGTAAAACTCCCGTCATCGCCCAAGATTTACCCTCAAAATCGATAATTTGCTCACACAAATACATTAATCCTCCGCATTCAGCGATCGCAGGCATTCCTTCCAGAATTGCTGTTTTCACTCCATCACGAACGCTGGTATTTTCTGCTAGTTTCTGGGCAAAAACTTCTGGGAAACCTCCGCCAAAATACATTCCCTGGACATCTTTTGGTATTGCAGCAGCTTCTAAGGGACTCCAGAAAACCAGTTCTGCACCAAGTTGTTGCAGCAAATCGAGATTGTCTTGGTAATAAAAATTAAAAGCGCGATCGCGGGCGACTGCAATTCTGATAGAGGAGGGAGAATGAGGCGGATTAGGGGGAGGAGGGAGAGGTTGTGATTTTAACAGGGGTAATAAGTTTTGCCAATCGAAGCAAGTATCTCCTAAATCGGCGAGGCGATCAATCAAGGCATTGAGTTCGGGAAGTTCTGCTGTGGGTACTAAACCCAAATGGCGATCGGGAATTGTGATGTTATCTTGACGACGCAACACGCCGAGAATCGGTAATTCTAAGGGTTTTAGGGCATCTTTGAGGAGAGAGAGGTGGCGATCGCTTCCCACGCGATTTAATACTACCCCAGCTATTTTAATTCGGGGGTCAATAGATTGGTAGCCGTGAGCGATCGCAGCTACAGAACCAGACAAGCGACTGCAATCAATCACCAACACCACAGGTAAATCTAAAAGCCGTGCAATGTGTGCCGTACTTGCAAAATCATTAATTTGTCCTTTGTCATTAGTCATTAGTCCTTTGTCTTCTGCAAATGACAAATGACTATTGACCAATGACGAAATTCCATCAAATAATCCCATTACCCCTTCAACTAAAGCATATTCAGTCAGTTGACTGTGACGGGCAAAACATTGCTGAACGTAGGTTTCTGAAGTCAACACTGGGTCTAAGTTGCGACAAGGACGACCAGTTACGTGTTGATGAAACATCGGATCGATGTAGTCTGGGCCTACCTTGAAAGATTGCACCAGGCGATCGCGACGACGTAAAGATGCTAAAAGGGTAAGCGTGACTGTTGTCTTGCCCACCCCACTACGTTCTCCAGCAATGATTATAGACATGGATAGTTGTTGATTTGGCAGTTAATTGCTGAAGTTTGACACGACATAAGGCGAGTTAATTGCTGAGGCTTGCTTAGAACTAACCAGTGCTTGGTAGATAAAAGCTGCTACCTGGGCGCGAGTTGCGGTTGCGGTTGGATTCAGGGACTTCACATTAGGATAGTTCACCACAATTTGCTTTTGGGTTGCGGCTGCGATCGGGCTACGGGCATAGCTAGCGATGTTAGAGGCATCGTTGAAATATTTCAGAGTGTTTTCGGTATTGCCACCAGAAGTATATCCCAGACCGTTGGCAAGGGAAACCAAAACCTGCTGGCGGGGAATAGCTTGATTAGGTTGAAACCGATTACCGGGATATCCAGATAAAAAACCAATGGTATAGGCTTGCCCAATTGCACTGTATGCCCAATAGTTGCTAGGCACGTCAGCAAAATTGATCGCCTGCCTCTGCTGTGATTTAGGGAAAGCTTTGTTGACCATAGCGGCAAATTGAGCGCGTGTCACAGGTTCTTCAGGGCGGAACCTACCATCAGGAAATCCAACAATTACACCTCGCTGTGACAATTGTTGAATAAATTGTGCTGCCCAATAGTTAGATGAAACATCAGAAAAAGCAATTTGAGCTAAAGATTGCGGGGAGCATCCCGCTTGGATAGGTTTCCCTTGTAAACTATAAGTTACTGACTCACAAACAAAACCTGCGGAGTTAGACTCTACATAAATCCGTGTTGGTGGATTTTGTTTATCTAGTCGCGATTTCCAATCATTAGATATTTTTTCGAGAGTAGGATATTTTTTTAAAACCTGTGAATCTGCAACAATATCGTGAGTTCCCTTAACACTTATTTTAGAAACATTAAGGTATATATTGTAATCATAAACAACGTTTTTATTTTTATTGTTACTATTAATATCTTTGCCAGGGTAAGCATAGAGAATATTGTTTAAAATCCTGACATCAGATGATACATTAGCAAATATTTGCCCATCCTTAATTTCAGGGCTTTGATTATTTAAAACAGCAGTGTTATTTACAATATCAACATGATCGCTTAAGAATGTATGAATACCTGAGCCACCATTATTAAATGTCAGATTGTTTTTAACTAAAGTGCGTCCTTGATATGCGCCCAATTTTGAATTATTCTGATCGTTTCTTGTAGTATCGATAATAATACCATTACCATCCGTGATCTTTCCAACTGCAATCCAAGGGATGTACATACGATTGTTGTAAGCCTTGTTGTTGGTAACAAACATTTTGTATCCCTGGTTTTTGTCAGAATTCCAATTATTCAACATTGAAATACCACTAGCACCATAAACACCATACCAGGCATTATTGAAAACTACGTTATTATCTACTGTCACATAATCTGATTGAATCGCTGAAATACCTGCTCCTCCACAGTCATGCACTTTATTGTTCAGAATACGGATGTGATGAACATGACCACTGGTTCGTCCGTCAATGCTGATGCAGTTTCCACTCGTGAGTGGGTTTTGTCTGTTATTCTTCTCACTCATCGCATAATCAAGAGTTATATTGGCATTATTCCCTATAACCTCCAGTCCGTTGATCTCAATATATGAAGCTCCACTTGAAATTAGAATACCGCTCCATGTATTGTGCTGAATTTTTGGGAAATGTCCAGGATATGCTTTATACCTAATCCAGGCATTTGCAGTTCCAGAACGTTTAATACTTACTACACTCAAAGCTTTGGCTACATTTTTGTAGGCTCCATTCATAATCAATACTGTATCACCAGGGTTGGTAAGGTCTGCTGCTTTCTGAATTGTCCTAAATGCGGATGAAGTAGAAAGTCCGCTATTTTTGTCGTTTCCATTACCACTAACATAGTATGTTTTCGGTGTTGAATTCGCGCTAATTAGCTTGTTGCTAGATAGGCTAATTTCGTTGTTAGTGGATATCTGAGGGGCATTTTCAACTAAAGATACTTTTATCTTTTCTCCCTGAGTCAAAAGAATTAACACCACGGGAATTGCAAGAGATGTGCTTAAAATTAAACTTTTACTTACCATAATAAAATGCTCTTTTATACACTACTTGAGAAAAAATATCAGGATATTAGGTAATTTTGAATACTCTTTTCGATAGAGAATAAAATAGAGATGACTTTCCTAGCTCTTTCCTTCAATAGCATACTTCAATAAGTATTCCAATAAATATCGATGGTGATGAAGACGATATAGAGATATGATAGTTGCTATTAAATAGAATTTTTTAGGTCTAAAAATGAAGGCGATCGCACACTCTAGTTAAAGTGGCGATCGCCTATAAGGGGTGATTAAAGTCACGACTTGAATACAGTTAAATCTAGTAGCGTGAGCGTGGTACTAAATTCAAATTAGAATTCAGTGTGAGCCTTAAATCTTGTGCGGGTCTGATGACAAACAAATTTGCTTCTTTTTTCCGCAATAGGACACTCGCACCTGCACCCGCAGCCGCACCAATAACAGGTTTTAAATCATCAATTCTGTTGTTACCAGTAATTAGTGAACCTAAAAGACCAGCACCTCCACCAATAGCTGCATCAGTTAAAACCTGACCAGTGCTAGGCCCTTGTGAAACTTTTTGAGTTGTGGTGTATGTCCGAGAAGTTGCATTAATCGACTGACGCTGACCATTAGAAAATTCTAATTCTTGAGCGACAAACCGCACGCCTTTTCCTTGGTTATCATCTGTATTTCTTGAATAATTATCTAAGTCAACAGATTCTAGCCGCCCATTTACTTTAGTTCCAGCAGGAATTAAGACGTTTCTATTTCTGTCGATAATGTCATTGGCTATTCTCAAGGTTATAGATTTACTTTCCCCAGGAGCAATAGTAATAGTCTCTTTCTCGTAGGTGACAGGAAAAGCAACCCCAGAAGGAATGGTAACGTTTCCATATTGAGTATTTCTGTCTTGCCCAATTCTATATTGTGCATTGGCAGGAGCCAAGCTTAATAGGGGGCTAGCGACGCTTGCGGTAACGGCTATTGCCATTAGTGCAGCAGTTCTAGATTTCCATTGATGTGAGCGAGCCATAAGAGGGTTGTCCTTTGTGTATGTGATGTATTTAATGACGGTGATTTACTGAGTTTGTTTCTGACTGTTTTTAAACCTGTCTATAAGCGTATTCCGAAGATAAGAGTACTTATTATTATGGTATTCGGTGCGATCGCACCTCAGAATTTAGTATCCTGCTAATGTGCCTCACTCAAATCAGAGGCAAGACATTCATCCGACGTAAAAGAGTATCATTTTGTTCCTAAGTGTTCTTTTATTACTTGTGTCCACATATCTAAGCCATTGATATAGAGGTGATGGGCTAACTGCGAACTCTTACTTCTATTCTAAATTGATTTGCTAGGACTTGGGAAATATCTTCGCTTTCTTAACGAATGATTTACCTATGGTACCGATAGTCACAGAACCATACAAACAAAACCTGCGCTGGCGGATTTTAATCTTTTATTATTCACAAAAGTTATGAAATAGAGATACCCGAAAAAGTGAGAACATCTGCTTGAACAGAGAACCTTACTTGATGCTCTGACTGATTTTCAAGTTGATATCAAGTTACTCCTCAATACCTTATAACTTTGACAAAATCTCTGGCAACATCTGACTAGGAACTTTAGATAAAGCTAGAGTTTGTCCCTGTATTCCTAATTCATTATGAAAAGCACGAATAGTTTTCACCACATAAGTAAAGGTTGTTTGATAAGCCTCTGATTGTTTGATCAATCCGTTTAAGGCTTGCAAATGGTAGTCTAAAGCTACTTCTAAGTGTTGAGAATGTGTTGCTTTGTCACCATTAAACGACTTATCTATCACTAGCTGATAATGTGCTAGTGCCAAGTTATTATAAGAGGCAAGCAAATCAAAGCTTAAAGGAGTACCGCTAAGTGAGTGAGCCAAAGCTATAGCCTCTTCATAAGCGCTGATACATAGGTGCAAATACTTTTGACGTGCCTCTTTAGTTGTCTGAGAAAGGTTTGCTAAATGCCAGTAGGCAGTACCTAGATTATTTTGTGTAGCGGCGCAGGCACTAGGAACATTAGCTGGAGTGCGATACTTAAGAGCTTTGCTATAGACATTAATAGCTAGCTGGAGATTTTGGGCAGGTTGTTCGTATTGTGCCAGATTCCAACAGGCAGTGCCGATGTTGTTTTGAATCATCCCATACTTAAGCGGTTCCTCTTCGGGGTTGTAGTATACGAGTGCTTCGTTGTAAGCTGCGATCGCTTTCTTTAAATGCACAATCGGTTGGTTGTATTGCCCTAGATGCCAGTAAGCAGTACCCAAATTATTCTGGCAAGCTGCATACTTTAATGAATCCATATCGGCTGTACGGTAGCTGAGTGCTTCGTTGTAAGCTAATATTGCCTCCTGCCAATTTTCAGATGGGTGAGAAAAACGGGCTAAATCACCATAAGCCGTCCCCAAATTATTTTGCACACGAGCGTAAGTTTCTCGATGCGTCTGCGGTGAAATCATCTTTAACGCCAACTGATAAAATTCTATTGCCTGCTCTATATAAGTTTGTCCCTCCTCAGAATTGGGTGGTGTACGGTATAGCATCCAGTAGAGTGTACCCAAATCATTCAAGATATCTGGAAGTTGTGGTGAGCTTTCGTCATAGCTAATAGCCTCCTGATAGGCAATAATTGCCACCATCAGGTTTTCTAGGGTTGACTCTCCTTGCTCAATCCGAAGGCGGTATAAAGTGCCTAAGCGATGATAAGCTTCTGCCAGTACATCCCCTGAAGCTTGCTTTTCGTGTAATTCTTCAATCTCCAACAAAATCTGCTGCGGTTGTAAATAATTTTCAGTATTTTTATCACTACTTGCGTTAATTGTTGCGGTTACTAGCTCTGTTAACTCGCTACTTACATAAGATAAAGACAACAGCGATTGATTATTTTTACCACTACCAGACCTATTAGTAAATTCCTGGGTTTTGTGTACGCCATTCCCTTGTATCTCTGCTGGGAAACCGGAATTATTCTCAAACTTGAACTCAGAAGTTGTGGTTTTGAGTTCTGCTTGGTTAACTGATTTATCTAAAACCGACTGCTCAATATTCCCTAAATCCAAGTTTCTCGAAGGTGAAAAACGTTCTGGATAGCCTGCATTTTGAGTCGCGGGTGTGGGTTCTCCAGCAAACACAAATACACCAGTCCGGCAACGCCAAAATTGTGGTGCTGATTGCTTAATGGCAGATAACCAAGGACGCGGTATCCACAACAGCAAGTTAGACTCTAGAAATCGACTGGATTCTTGTGTAGAAAAATATTGCTCACTTAAGCGGAGATAGTGTAAAAATAAACGCTGTGTTGCTACTGTTTCCTTGGTGAGATGTTCCACGCCGACAATCTGAAATGCTGGTACTGGGAAAGGTCTTCCAGGGGTATCTTTTGATGCTCCAACAATTGGTGGTGGATAATTAGCTAACCATTGATTTATCTGAACTATGGGATTGGGTTCGTTTAAATTTAAACGCAATGTGACTAATCGCGGATAAGCTGGAGTGCTATTTTCTTGGGCATTTGATGACTGATATAGCACCTGTCCAACAGGATAAGCCAATGTAGAATGCAAGCGAGCTGCTACTTGATTTCTTAGGTGTAAATCGTCACATACTGCTAAAAAAAGTTGTCGTCGTAAGCCAAGGCTTAGGGCAAGTTTCAGGCGGTGGTATACTTGCCGATTCAAAGTAGAATTATTGTTGTGTGCAGTATCATTCACGCTCATAGCGGCTAAAAAGCCAAAACATAGTACATATCAACGTTTTGGGTCTATCTAAGTGGGCTAAAGTCATACAGCAGTTTTCTTTTGTATGAAGTACAAAGCTACAGGTTTGGAGGCTGGAGGTAGGAAACAGAAATTTTTGATATGTGATTTTGAGTCCTACATTTTATAGCTCACTTATTTGCAAACTGCTGTAATAAAAATTATTTTTAAGTAGATGTTGTGTCAATACGGTTCGGATAAGCATTTTTCACTTTCCTTGTGGTCTGGGTAAAGGGTAAGGGGTAAAGGATGTATTCAAAACATGAGTCCCTTTCCCCTTTCCCCTTTAACCGAACCGTATTGGATGTTGTGTTGCTCAGAATAAATTCAGCCTTCAAGTCTAACAGTCATAAAAAGTATAATTATATACTTTAATGGCTAATTCAATTTTAACAAAAAATAAAAAAGCAGGCCCCTCTTAAAATCGGAACCTGAAAAACGATAAAGAAGATTAAGTTTTCTGAAAATATTTTATGATTAACTGCTCTTAGAAACGAAGAAGGCGACTAGAATCAAGCCGACAACCAAAGCTGTAGCGGCAACTCCTAGTATGAGATAAGTTCGTTTTTGCCCTTGTGTTGGAGGTTCTGCTTGATAAATCTTTGGTTCCCGGGCAAAATTATTCAGAAGGCCGCCTTCTTCATTGGTATAGGGCATGAATTAATTCCTTTATCTTGATACTTCATTTAATGTTACATAAATGCTAAATCCGCTCTGAAACTGCTAGACAAATCGTTACATTATTGGGAATTGGGAAGAGGACAAGGGGACAAGGGGAAAGACTTATTTCAAGTTCTCACCTCTTGTCCCCTTGTCCCCTTGTCCCCTGCTCCCCTGCTCCCATTCCCCATTCCCTAATTGGTAATCGTCCCAGTGAGAGGTGAACTAGGACTGGCGTAATCTTTGATCGGCATCCTGCCAGCAAGGTATGCTAGGCGACCGGCGACTGTTGCTAAATTCATGGCACGAGCCATTGCTGCTGGGTTGGCAGAAAGAGCGATCGCACTATTAATCAATAAAGCATCTGCTCCCAATTCCATTGCTTGAGCAGCTTCTGAGGGTGAACCAATACCAGCATCTACCACCACTGGCACATTCGCATTTTCGATGATGATTTGGATGTTGGCGGTTGTTTTTAGCCCTTGTCCAGAACCAATTGGTGATGCCAAAGGCATTACCGTCGCACAACCTACTTCTTCTAAACGCTTGGCTAACATAGGGTCAGCGTTAATATAAGGCAATACTGCAAAACCTTCTTTAACTAGTTGTTCTGCTGCTTGCAGCGTCCCAATTGGATCTGGGAGTAAATACTTAAGATCAGGTATCACTTCTAACTTGACAAAGTTATTATCTTCCTGCCCTAATAATTTCGCCATTTCTCGCCCCAACCGCGCCACCCGAATCGCTTCTTCAGCAGTTTGGCAACCTGCGGTATTGGGCAACATCCAAATTTTTGTCCAATCCAAAGCTTCGGCTAAACCTTCATGTCCGGGGGCCTTGGTTTGTACCCGTCTTACAGCGACGGTGACAATCTGGCAATCACTGGCGGCAACACTTTGCTGCATTTCTTCAATGCTGCGATACTTACCAGTTCCCGTCATCAAGCGGGATTGGAAGGTTTTGCCAGCAATAATTAGCGGCGAGTCTTGAACTGGGAGAGAGGATATAGTAGGACGATTCCCGTTGGAGAAGTTGGCAGAGTGAGTCAGCATTGGAGTGGGGGTAGATGGCTGGGATTGGAAGCGCGAATAGTGAAAATCAGCAAGTAGAGGATCGGACTTTTGTTCTAAGATTAAATCGGCAATTAATGCGGCTGTTACAGGTGTAAGTAGAATCCCGTTACGGTAATGACCTGTAGCAAGGGTTAAATTTTGACAGTGGCTAGTACCAAGGATGGGTAACTCATCGGGGGTGGCTGGGCGAAATCCCCACCAGAACTCTTGGATGGGATAATGCTTTAATTGGGGATACAGCCGGATGGCAGCTTGTAATAATTTTTGAATGCCGTCTGGGGTGTTGTTGGGGGTGAAGCCAACATCTTCGCTTGTTGCCCCGATAATCAGGCGATCGCGTCTTGGTACGATGTAAGTATTATCCCCAAACAAAATCCGCTTTAAGGGCACTTCCGGCGCAAATTCTGGTAGCCGTACACTCAGCATTTGTCCTTTTCTGGGTAGCACGGGTAGCGGCAATAACTCATTTGACCAAGCACCTGAAGCTAAAACATAGTGCGCGGCGCGAATTATTCCAGCATTGGTTTGCACGCCAACCACTTGTCCTTGCTGCTGTAAAAATGCTTCTACTGTAATACCGTCTTTGAGTTCAACACCAACACACTCAGCCGCCGTCCGCAATACTTGAGCTAAAGCCTTATTATCAACTTGTGCATCTTCAGGATACCACCAGCCACCAACTACCTCTGCTCCTAATCCTGGCTGATATTGATGAATTGCCTCTTTATTTAACCAGTAAGCCGGGGATGAGGCAGGGGAGCAGTGGGAAGGGTGCAGAGGAGAGAAATTTTCCCCCTGCTCCCTGCTCCCTGCTCCCTGCTCCCTGCTCCCCTGCCCCTCCGCCCCTTCAAAGACGGGTGCGAGAATACCACAGGCACGGTAGCCAGTATTTAAACCAGTTAGTTCTTCTAGTTTAGTTGTCCAGTCGGGATATAAAGCACGCGATCGCCAACACAATGAACGCATTGCCTCATTAGTGATGTTTTCTGCATCTGGTGCTAACATCCCGGCGGCGGCGTGGGTAGCGGCAGCTTGAAAGTCACGACAAAGCACGGTGACGTTTGTCCCGCGCATTTTTAGTTCAATAGCGATCGCTAAACCAATAACGCCGCCACCAATAATTACGATCTCACTAGTCATTAGTCATTTGTCATTAGTCATTTGTCATTAGTCATTAGTACATAACTAATTAACTCATAACTTATAACCTATAACTCGTAACTAAAGACGGATATATCGTTACCACAAGGCGCGAATTGGTTCGTTGCCTTGATTGACATCGCTGGATGGCGTGTTTTCGGAACTATCTGTACTGCCGTCTGTTGTACTGTCAGCAGGTGATGTTGAGTCATCAGAAGGATTCTGAGCAACGCTGCTTCTGTTGTCAGGTCTTGGGGCTACAATACCGCGTCTGTTTTCGTTTGTTTCGGTTGTTTCGGTTGTTTCGTTTCCTTCCGTTGCAGTTTCTTCATTTTTGCTGCCAGCACTGCTATTAACATTGATATTAGCTGGCAGAACTTTTGCTGCTTTACCACTGGGAGCGTTAGCACTTTGCACGCCCATAGGAAAATTGATGCCTAGTAATGTACCAAGCAGAATGGCTAAACCTCCAGCCATTAAAATTAGGGGTGTCCATCTACCCATCTTGTCTTACTCCTTTTTAACCTTTTGGTGTCCACACTATTCGAGAACCTTGTCCCCAAAATCCATCAAACTTTGTCACTTTCACATCGCCTAAAACCTGAGTTTGGCAGGCTAAACGCAAGTCTGTTGTAGGAGAATGGGGAGGAAGCGAACGCCGGGCTCGATCGCGCCAATTCGCTGCTGATACTTCGCCCTCTACCTTAACCGCACAGGTTCCGCAACTGCCAATGCCCCGACAGTTTATTACCTTAGCACCGTCATTGTAGAGGTGAATACCATTTTGCAGCAAAATTGTTCGGAGATTGCTTCCGCTTACGCACTGAATTGTTTTACCTTCAGCTAGTACTTTAGGCATTTTTAAATTGCCAAACTGGCTTTTTGTTGTATATTGACACATTGCCTCGAAAGTTGTCTCGTCGGTCCCAGTTTTATGACCACAAATTCCTCACCTCAACTTTGGCTCTATGACACTACATTACGGGATGGCACTCAGCGCGAGGGGCTATCTGTATCGATAGAAGATAAGTTACGCATTGCCAAGAGACTCGATCAACTGGGAGTTCCCTTCATTGAAGGCGGTTGGCCTGGTGCTAATCCCAAGGATGTACAATTTTTCTGGCAACTCCAAGAAGATCCGCTAAAACAAGCTGAAATTGTGGCTTTTTGTTCGACTCGACGGCCCAACTCCACTGCTGAAACCGAACCGATGCTACAGGATATTTTGGCTGCGGGAACTCGCTGGGTAACGATTTTTGGTAAGTCTTGGGATTTACATGTCACAACTAGCCTCAAGACGACATTAGAAGAAAATTTGGCGATGATTCGTGACACCATTGAGTACCTCCGTTCTCAAGGTCGTCGCATTATCTACGATGCCGAACATTGGTTTGATGGTTACAAGCACAATCCAGATTATGCTTTACAGACATTAGAGGCTGCGATCGCATCTGGTGCTGAATGGCTAGTCCTCTGTGATACCAATGGCGGCACTTTACCCCATGAAATTGGGCAAATTGTTCAAGATGTCAGTAGTCATTTGTCATTTGTCATTAGTCAAGAAACAATGACGAAGGACAACGGACAAAGGACAATCCCCCAAATTGGAATTCATACTCATAACGATTCAGAAATGGCGGTTGCTAACGCAATAGCCGCCGTGATGGCAGGGGCAAAGATGGTACAGGGCACAATTAATGGTTACGGTGAACGTTGCGGCAATGCTAACCTCTGTTCTTTAATTCCCAATTTACAACTGAAGCTGGGTTACAGTTGTATCACAGAAGACCAGCTAACACAACTTACAGAAGCTAGTCGTTTTGTTAGTGAAGTGGTCAACCTCGCGCCAGATGAACACGCTCCCTTTGTGGGACTTTCGGCTTTTGCCCACAAGGGTGGTATTCATGTATCAGCAGTAGAACGTAATCCCCTGACTTACGAACACATTCAGCCGGAACAAGTCGGGAATCATCGCCGCATCGTGATTTCTGAACAGTCTGGACTTAGCAATGTTCTAGCCAAAGCCCGCAGTTTTGGGATTGACCTCGATCAACTCAAGGCAGAAGCCAAGGAAATTCTCCAACGTCTCAAAGATTTGGAGAGTGAAGGATTTCAATTTGAAGCAGCAGAGGCCAGTTTTGCACTACTGATGCACGAAGCTTTGGGAGGTCGCCAGAAGTTTTTTGAAGTCAAAGGTTTTCAAGTCCACTGTGACTTGATTGAGGGTAAAGAAACTAGTAACGCCCTAGCTACCGTCAAAATCGCTGTTGACGGCAAAAATATTCTGGAGGCGGCAGAAGGTAATGGCCCCGTTGCTGCCTTGGATGCGGCTTTACGCAAGGCTTTGGTAAATTTTTATCCCCAAATAGCAACCTTTGATTTGACGGATTACAAAGTGCGGATTCTCAACGGACATACGGGGACTGCGGCAAAAACCCGTGTGTTAGTAGAATCAGGCAATGGTCGTCAACGCTGGACGACGGTAGGGGTTTCGACCAATATTTTGGAGGCTTCCTATCAAGCGGTGGTGGAGGGCTTGGAATACGGTTTGTTATTGCACTCCCAGGCAGAAGCGGCGGTGAAAGTTTCTAGTTGACAAAATGGGGTATTTAGTGTGGGGATAGTTTGCGTTTTTCGATAATTGGGGGAAGCGATCGCACTTTGGCGATCGCTTCCTATAAGCCAACATCAAACCTTGAAGAATTGAATTATGGATAATACACCAAGTGCAACAGGTTTTCTGGGTAGGAATCGGTTGTAAGCGGGGAACCTCACGGCAATTGATTGATTGGGCTATTGAGCAAGCCTTTCGAGAAAATCAACTTTTTCAAAGTGCGATCGCAGGGATTGCCACCATTGACGCTAAAGCCTTGGAAGTTGGTTTAGTAGAAGTTTGCCACCTACGCAATCTACCCCTAAAAACCTTTTCTGCGGAAATTCTTTGCTCTGTCTGTGTCCCCAACCCTGCCACAATTACTGACCACAAAGTAGGTACACCTAGCGTAGCAGAGGCAGCTGCTATTCTTGCAGCGACTCAAGCATCGTTGTTGACTGCTCCCCCCTTTACCAGCACAGAAGCATTGGGAGTGACGTTGTTAGTTCCTAAACAAATTTTCCAGCTACAAGGGCAACCAGGAGCTGTAACGCTAGCTGTTGCCCAAGCCTCAAATATTACGAGTATTACAAAAATTAACTAATTTTTCTAGTCAACAACTCTCAACAAATAGTTAATTATGCTAGAAACAATAGCTAGTACGATTGAACCTAATAAAGCAGGTAAAAAGCCCTGAATCTCAAAACCAGAACCAGGGGTTAAGGTACTTGCTAACCAAAGTGTTAAAGCGTTGATTACCAATGTAAATAAACCAAAGGTGAGCAAGGTAATCGGAAAGGTCAAAATCTGCAAAATTGGTCTAACAAATGCGTTAACCAGACCAATAACCAGGGCAGCGACTAAGGCAACCACAAAATTCTTGATAAAGAATCCCGGAACGATATTAGCAGTAATAAATAACGCCACCGCAGTACCGAGCCAAGTTAATAAAAAGTGTTGCATAAGTTTTTTTAGAGGAATTAGCAGTAAGTTTAATTAATTTCACTGTTGCCAGTTGTGATTTGTAGCACTATGATGTGTCTTTCTGCTTGACTCATAAAGTTGCTATTATCCTTTGTCAGCCCAAAAATAATGTAATTTTTCCGTTCTGGCATAGAGAGATATTTCTAATCGGTGTATCTTTATCGTATTGCAGGATGTACCGGATTAAATTCATCAAGAAGAATTCAGAAGTTAGAATGGGCTACGCTTGCAATACCGTGCGGTTAAGTAATTTTTTGGTTGAGGCAGGCATGGGAAGAAGAGAAGTAGGGGGACAATACTTTTCGGTTAAGGGGGAAAGAGGAAAGGGAAAGGGTTTGAATTTCCCTTTCCCCTTTCCCCTTTAACCTTTCCCCAGGCCAAAAGAGAGATTATTGGGTTTAACCGAAAAGTATTGCCTCTGTACCTTGGGGACTTCCAAAAAAGAAATAAGTTATCAGAACTTCGGAGCATCTTGGCCTGTATAGGCAAAAGAGACGCTGGCTATGCTGGCTATGCTCCCTAGTCAGACTAACGCCGCAAAAGAACCTCCCAGGTAGAGCCACCAACTACACCGTCAGCTTCTAAACCATACCGCTTTTGTGCTGCTTTCACAGCAGTCTCGGTTGTCTCACCAAAGTCTCCATCGGCATCGCCTTTCAAGAAACCAAGCTTTTTCAGTTGTTGTTGCAACTTCACAACTTCAGAACCACGTAATCCTATACGTAAAATTGGCAATCCTTCAGAGGTGTATTGAATACCAGGAGTTCGCTGAGTAGGTGTGTTTTTCTGAGTTCGAGTAGTTTGCCCAGTCCGTGTAGCTGACTGAGTTCTAGCAGTGGATGTAGTACGATTTGGTGTTTTTTGTGTGCTTGAAGTTGTACCTTTTCTTGGGGTAGCAGGTCTTGGCTCAGGGCTAGTCGCAACTTGTGTTACAGCTTTTTTTGGTGTAGCAGGTCTTGGCTCAGAGCTAGTCGCAACTTGTGTTGCAGCTTTTTTTGGGGTAGTAGGTCTTGGCTCAGGGCTAGTCGCAACTTGTGTTGCAGCTTGTCTTGGGGGGTTGGGGTTAGGATTTGCAACGTTGGTGAGGCTGCTAGCCTGGGTTGGAACAGGAAAATTTGTAGCTGAGTTAAATCTTGGCTGGGATGAAGGGATGGTTGATGCTGCTGCTGGTTGATTAGGGAAAAGTCTTTGCCAAGTGCTGGCATCAACAACGCCATCTGGATTCAAGCCAGCTGCTTGTTTAAAACGGGCAACAGCACTGGCTGTATTCTCACTATAAATACCATCTACTGCACCAGAGTAAAAACCCAAAAGTTTCAGAGCTGCCTGAAGTTCAGATACGCGTTCGCCTTGGCTACCAACTTTGAGGTTAGGGCGGCTGATGCTATCTCCAGGATTTATTTGGGCAATTTTTTGCGGCGCTGCTATTGATATTAAAGGTGTTGAGGCAATAAGCAGAGGCGTTGCGGATAACAAGAGTATTTCAATGGCTGAGAAAGATTTCGACCTCTTTGTCCACCAACTTTTTTGCCGTTTTTCCATTCCACAGCGATTTACAGTGGGGTCTAGTAATTTTAAGTAACTCAAAATACTTGCTGTCAGGCTGCTTTGCATGGAATTTACTCCCAGAATATTCTCATGCTAATGGTACAGCCGCTTGGTCTAAAAAACAGCTGCTCTATTTACGATGTCTCGGACGGGCTATTTACGCGATCGCTCGATTAATTGCTTCTTCTTGACCAACTAAAGATAAATAAGGTGATTTTAAATACTTACTAGCGGCAGCGATCGCATCTTTGGCACTCACCGCCGCAATCAATTCTTGAAACTTGGTATCAAAATCAATTCCTAAGCCCAAAATTTCATACCAGCCGTATATCTGAGCAATTTGCCCATTTGTTTGTTTACCCAAGGCGTACTGCCCCAGAATCTTATTTTTCGCAGCTTGCAGGGCGCTTTCAGAGACTTCGGCGGTAGACAATAAATCTACTTCTGTACGCAGTCCCTCTAGGGCAATGCTGGTATTCTCCGGTGCTGTACCCATGTAAACTACAAATGAGGCTGGAAATAGCCTTGTGGAGTAAAAGGCGGATACTTCGTAAGCTAAACCGCGTTTTTCCCGCAATTCGACAAACAAGCGACTAGAAAGCCCATTTCCCAAGTAGGTACACAACAACTTCAGGGCGGCGTAGTCAACAGAATTGACCGATGTTCCTAAATAACCAAGCATCACGATTGATTGTTGTGTCTGTACTGGCTTAAACTTTACCTGCGGTTCCACTTTAATCTCAGGTAAATTCAGTATTGGCAGTGCTTGGGCTGGCGCTTGCCAATCAGCAAAAACTTCTTCCACCAACGCTGCTGCGTCTGTAGATGTGACTCTCCCAGCAATGCTAATTACTACATTATCTGGGCGGAAATAAGTTTGATGATACTTTACCAAATCCGCACGAGTTAAGCTACTCATACTGGTTTCATCTCCCAGCACTGACATAGAGTAGGGATGATTTTGGTACATTACCTGCCGCATTTGTTCAAAGGCGACATTGAAAGGTTGCTCTTTTTGCGAACGAATATCTTGGAGTGCTAAACGCCGTTCTAGTTCCACTTGAGTTTCGGGAAAAGTAGGCGATCGCAAAATCCGCGCTGCCAATGCTAAAATTTCCGCAAAATCTGATGTTACCGTCTTGAAAGATAGCAAAAAATAATCAGTGCCAGTATCCGCACTCAAACTTGCTCCTACAGACTCGACTTTTTCAGCAATTTCCAAACTAGAAAGTCCATCGCATCCCTTTGTCATCACTGCTGATAGCAAATGCGCCAACCCTGCTTGCTCCCGGTTTTCGTTACAACTACCGGCACGCACAAAGATTCGTGCTGCAATAATATCCGCAGCAGGGTTTTCTGCTGCCAGCACGACAATGCCATTATTCAATACGGTGCGATGGATAGGCGATTTTTGCAGCAAGGTTGTCATTTGTCCTTTGTCATTTGTCATTTGTCATTTGTCCTTTGTCCTTTGTCCTTTGTCAGTTGTCATTTGTCAGTTGTCTTTTGCTAATGACTAATGACTAATGACTAATGACTAACACGGTTTAAGTACAGTAACCGCATAATTCTGCGGTGAGAGATATTGTTTAGCTAATTTTTGCAGTTCTTGAGCATCAAAAGACTTAATCTGCTGGGGATATGTCACAGCTAATTCAGCTTGGGCGATGGTATTGTAATATCCATAAAGCCCTGTCAGTTGATTTGGTGTTTCGGTAGAAAACGCATACTCATTACATAGCAACCTGCGTGTACGAGCAAGTTCTTGTTCGCTAATTCCTTCAGTCTGCAAATTATCCAAATGAGCGCAAATTAAAGACTCAACTTCTTCCAGATTTTCTGGTTCCAACCAGGCAGTAATTGTAAATAAACTTGATTCCCGTTGTAGAGAAAAACTACTATGAATTCCTTGTACCAATTGCAAATCTTCTCGCAAATCACGCACTAAACGCGAAGTTCGCCCTTCTGCCAATAACACTGACAATAAATCTAGACCATAGCTAGTGCGGATTTCTTCTACTCCTGGTACTAACCAGGCCATCAACAATCGTGCTTGCTCTATGCGTGGTAAACACAGCTCTTGACGGTGAATTCCTGTTATTACTGGCTTTGTCACTTTCTCAAACTGCGGACAATTCGAGCGTTCAGCAAAATCACTAAATGAACTATTTACTAATTCCAAAGCTGGTTGCTGGGCTATACCCCCAGCAATTACCACAGTCATATTTTCCGGCTGATAGTGGGCATGATGAAAACAGCGCATTGCTTCTGGAGACTGCTGCATCAGTTCTTGCTCAGTACCCAACACCGAACGCCCGTAAGGATGATGCGGATAGATGCTTTGAATTAGAGCTTGAAATCCTATCCAATCGGAATCGTCCTGACAAGAGCGAATTTCTTCTAGCACCACGTCCCGCTCGCGGCTAAATTCGTCTTCTGGAATTGCCGCATTTAGCAGTAATTCGCCCAAATAGGGCAAAGTATCTTTTAAATAAGGGGCGGCTGTGGTGAGTGAATAATTAGCATAATCATAGCTTGTCGCCGCATTACTTACGCCACCCCGGTTTTCAACTTTGGAATCGAACATTCCAGGGGGAAGTGTTGCCGTACCTTTAAAAATCATGTGTTCTAAAAAGTGCGCCATCCCAAACCACGGTTTTGGCTCTAGGCTTGCTCCAGCACGCACCCAAACATCAGCCACAACTACAGGAGTAGTGGGAATCTCTTGATGAATAAAAGTTAAACCACTCTCTAGTCGGAAGACTGAGGCTGGAAATACAGTATTAGCTAGTTGTTTTAACAATTTTTGTAGCTTCAACCACAATTCAATGCAATTGTGTCATCTTAACTCTGAACGATACCTCATTTAGAATCAAGTTATACAGATTTAGTAAAATTGTGCTATTCCTGTCCTCCAGATTACCGAAAAATTAGAAGCTTTATGCATTGAGAGGAAAATCGCAATATTACAGCAGATTTCAACGCGTCTGAAAAACTGACACGTTAGAGAGACGCGATAAATCGCCGTCAAGACAAAGAATGTACTCGTCAATTATTCCTTGACAGACTACTATTTCCGACTTGTGTGTACACCGTAGCTCCGGGTGTACCTCATGTATTTGTAAAACACTGTAGTTAAAACACCGGAATTTCAATGACAAATTCTGTTCCTTCACCAAGCACAGAATTGCACCTCAACCGCCCATTATGGGTTTCCTCGACAATTTGACGAGCGATCGCTAATCCTAATCCCGTTCCTTTTCCAACCTCTTTGGTTGTAAACAGGTGGTCAAAGATCCTTGCTCTAATCTCCTCTGGCATCCCCTGACCGTTATCTTTGATGCGAATTGCAACCTTGTGGTCACTGGATACTTCGGTGTTAATCAGTATTTGGTGATGATTGGCTTGCGCTTGGGCAAAAGAAAGCCCCTCACTGGAAGTATCTAAGGCATCAATTGCATTCGCAAGGATGTTCATAAATACTTGATTTAATTGTCCTAAAAAGCACTTTACTAGTGGTAATTTACCGTATTCGGTGATCACTTCAATTGCTGGACGCTTTTCGTTAGCTTTGAGGCGATACTTCAAAATTAACAGCGTACTCTCAATCCCTTCATGGAGATTACAAGCAACTTTTTCGGTTGTATCGGCTCTGGAGAAAGTGCGAAGACTAATGCTAATGTCTTTAATCCGTTCGCTTGCCACCTTCATTGAGCTTACGAGCTTTGGTAAGTCTTGAGTCAAGAATTCTAGGTCAATTTCTTCGCCATGCTCAATGACTGCGATCGCAGAAGTGGGATGATGTTGTTGGTAGCATTGGATATGGGCGAGTAAGTCTTGAATATACTCTTCGGCATTGTTAAGGCTGCCTTTCAAAAATCCAATGGGATTATTAATTTCATGTGCCACCCCAGCAACTAAATTACCCAAGGTTGCCATTTTTTCATTTTGCACCATTTGTAATTGGGTATGCTCTAGTTCTTGTAGCGATCGCTCTAGTTGATGGGCATAATTTTGAGATTCTTGATAAAGACGGGCATTTTCTAGAGAGATGGCGGCTTGGGTGCATAGCAGTTGGATAACTTCGGTGCGATCGCTTGTAAATGCGCCAATCGTCAGCGGATTTTCTAGATATAGCAGCCCGATGAGTTTACCCTGATTTAACATCGGCGTACACAACACACTCTTAGGTTGTTGCTGCATGAAATATGAATCGGCGATAAAATCAGTTTGTGCTGTTGCATCATCTAGCACAACAGTTTTTAAGCGGCGTTTGACATAGTTTACCAGTGTAATGGGAATGCCTTCGCTGATTGACAATGGTACAGATACCAGAGTCACTCCTTCGTTGATGGTGGCTATAGCTTCAACCACTAAATCACCCTGTTGGAGTACAAGCAGAGCAGCTTTTTGTGCGCCGGCATTTTCCATCACCACTTGCAAAAGGGTAGTAAGTAATTGCTCTAATTGAATTTCACTAGATAGAGCTTGTGAGGCTTTAAAGATAGTGGCAAAATCGAGGGCTTCAGAAATACTGCTGCTAGAAAGGTTTGTGTGGATAGTTTGATGTGGGAATGACGATCCATCAATGGTTGAACTCAGTTGTAAGCGATGATGCTGCCCTTGTAAGATGGGAGCCAGAAGTTGAGGATAGCGTTTTTCTAAATCCTCAGTTTTGGCTTTAGCGCCCCAACGAGCATAACAGTAATAAGCTTCTTGCATATAAACTTGGGCGATTTTTTCTTTGCCCCAATCGAGGTAGAACTTGGCAGCTAGCTCATTGCTCAAAGCTTCTTCTGGGATATATTCGTTTTCTTTCGCCAGAAAAATGGCGCGATCATATAATTCTATTGCTGCCAACTTGTCGCCCAGAACCCGATAGCGTTCTGCTTCCACCAATTCAAATTTGTGCTGGAAATTCATCGGTGCAAATTTGGCTCTAAACTGCAATTTTTCCTGGTTTTCGCCAACCTTTAAGAGTAATTGTTCTTGTTGAGATGGTTCAACCGTTGAATAGACAGCCAGCCGAGACAAAGAATCGTAGTAGTAGAAAACAGGCACAGATAGCATTCCTGCGCCACCGTTAAGGTATTGCTCTCCCTGATTTGCATTCTCAACTGCCGCCGGAAAATTCTCAAAAAGATAATTGAGTGTTAACTTACTTAGGTAAAAGATGTGGAGTGTTAATTCGTCGTTCTCTTCGATCAGCGTAGATAAAAGTTGTTCTTCTTGACAATCTTCACCAATGAAACGCTCTGAATTATCGCTAGATTCGGTTAAATTGTTAATACTGTGACAGATTATATTAGACCAATTTAATAAGCGCTGATTTTGGGCAAAATTAGACTTGTAAGCTTTGATATCTGCTAAGAGAATTTCCAAAACTTCTGTGCCACTTAAATAGACATAGAATAACTTGAAAATCATGGATGCAAGCACATGAAAAAAGTCGCCTGTCTCTAATCCAAAACGATGGGATTCCTGTAATAAACTAATTGAGGTGCGAACATGTTGTTTATTAAATTGATTCAATGCACCCACCTTAAATATAGTCATGCTTTGAACAGATTTTGCTTGAAATCTATCTACAAGCATTAAAGCTAGCTGGCCAAATTCTGAGCCTGACTCCATTTGGTTACAAATATTAAGGACAATTCCAAAATCTGCATACCCTGGTGCAGAAAGTGGTGCATTGCCGTATTTAAGAGATAAATTCACCTCTTCGCAGGCAATAATTGGGAACAGATAAGCCGCAGCCTGATGGATGGCGGGAGCGATGCTAGCCATAATTCGCAAAGCAACCAAAGCTTTGGGATCATTCATCAATGGCAAATCAACTAAGCCCTCAATACTTCTACCAGCCAAGGTGGAGAGCGTGTTGACTACAGATTGCTGAATGTCTGGAGGTGTTACTGATTCAGGTAATGTTACCCCAAGTTGAGCGAGAAGTTCACGCCCAATTGCGATCGCTTTGAATGATTGATTCCGCACCTGATCGGCTTGGAGTTGAACTTCATAAACTTTCACCCTATCCAGTAAGGTGGTTGTTTCTTCCATGACAACCTGGATAAGAGATTCCATCTGCTCAAATTCATTGTTGAGAAAGGTAGCTTCGGCAGCTTCTTCGTATAAACTTCGAGTCAGTTCATAAGCGATTTCCCAACTATTAATTGTCAGCAATTGCATTCCCGACTTGAGATAATGAATTGCTGCACCATAAGCAGTAGCTTCTTTCGCTTTTCGACCAGCATTCAAATTTAACTGAGCTAATTGTTGACGTTCACTTGGCTGGGTGATTAGTGCCATTCCACAATTCAACTGACTGACAATCTCAAAAATTCGCTCCTCTTGCTGAGACTCAGAGGTATTTTGCAACAGTAATTGACCAATTTTAAGATGGGTAAATTGTTTATCTTCATCTGGAATTAGCGAATAAGCCGCTTGCTGCACGCGATCGTGTAAAAATTTGTAGATAGGGACTTGTAAATTGTAATTTAAAGGATTTGAGTTACAATCATGCTCACTATCTTGAAAGAATTTATAAACTTCGCTAGTAGGTAAAACTAACCCTTCTTGCAAAGCTTTCCATAAAGATGCTGCCGTTTCGGTTTCCGATTGTTCAGAAACAATTGCTAAGGTTAGCAAATCAAACTGGTTGCCAATACACGCAGCTAATTTCAACACATTTTGCGTTGCTGCTGGCAACTTCTGCAACTGTAGCGCTACGAACTCTACCACATCATCGGTCAGAGCAAGTGCCTTCACAGCAGCAATATCACATTGCCAGTAACCTTGAGCAAAATTAAAAGTAATCAGTCCATCTTCATATAATGCTTTGAGAAATTGCGTTGCAAAAAATGGATTCCCTTGAGTTTTTTGATAGACGAGTTGCGTTAGGGGTTGGGCAATTTCACCTGAACAACTAAAGGTATCAACCATCAATTGATTTAAACTAGCTTTATTTAACGGAGCTAAAGCAATAGTATGAATCGTGGCATTGACTTTGCGAATATCTGCTAAAGTCAACATTAACGGATGCGCGGTAGATACTTCATTATCTCGATAAGCTCCAATTAAAAGTAAAGATCCACTTCCTGATTTACTCATCAACAACTGTATCAATTTGAGTGATGCAGAATCGCCCCACTGCAAATCATCGAGGAAAATTACTAATGGATGTTCTTTTGTAGTGAATACCTGAATGAACTTTTGGAAGAGTAAATTAAAGCGATTTTGTGCTGCACTTGGTGAAAGTTCGGTTGCAGGTAGTTGTTGATCAATAATTTGTTCGAGTTCGGGAATTACCTCAAGAATGACTTGTCCTTGATCGCCCAGAACTTGTAATATTTTACTTTTCCAAGTTGACAATTGAGTATCACTTTCACTGAGCAATTGCCCCATTAAGTCTCGAAACGCCTGCACAAAAGCGGAGAAGGGAATATTCCGATTAAATTGGTCAAATTTGCCTTTGATAAAGTAGCCCCGTTGCCGGACAATAGGTTTGTGAACCTCGTTAACTAAAGCAGTTTTACCAATACCAGAAAAACCAGCCACCAGCATTAATTCTGTCTGATTGTTGGTAACACGGTCAAAGGCTTTGAGCAGAGTTTCAACTTCATGCTCACGACCATAGAGTTTTTCTGGGATAATAAAGCGATCGCACACATCCCGTTGAGCAATTGGAAAACTTACAATTTTCCCCGTTTCTTTTAGCTGATGCAAACAATTTTCTAAATCATATTTCAGCCCAAATGCGCTCTGATAACGGTCTTCGGCATTTTTCGCCATCAGTTTATTTACAATAGATGAAAGTACAGGCGCAATTTGGGGATTAATCTCATGTACTAAAAGCGGAAGTTTTGCAATATGACAATGTACCAATTCCATCGGCTCGTGCGATTTAAATGGTAATTCCCCTGTTAGTAACTCGTAAAATGTTACACCGAGAGAATAAAAATCAGTCCGGTAATCAATTCCCCGATTCATCCGTCCAGTTTGCTCTGGAGACAAATAGCCAAGTGTCCCTTCTAACACATTAGGACTCATCAGGGTTTGAGTTTCTCGTGGCAACAGAGATGCAATACTAAAGTCAATTAACTTAACTTCTTTAGTGTCTGGATTAATTAAAATATTGGCGGGTTTAATATCTTTGTGAATGATCCGATTACGAATTAGAATATCTAATGTATTGCACAGTGCGATCGCTACTTGTAAAAACTCTTGTAGAGACGCAGTATATCGTGTCTCTACAGAGGTCAAATAATCTTTGAGAGAAATTCCCCCAAAGTCTTCCATCACTAACGCATAGCCATTCTGATAGGGTTCCAGGCTGTATGTTTGAATGATTCCAGGTAGATTTAAGTTTTTGGCGATGGTGAACTGGTTCCGAAACTGGATCAATTCAATGAAACTGGGATAAACAGTTTTCATCAGCTTAATCACCACAGATTTTTGGTCAGTTTCTCGATTAGCGCGATAAACCAAGGTTCGAGAACCATTGTAGAGTTCTTTGCTAACGTGATATCCGGGAATGCTGACCATACGGCTTAATTCTTGAGACTTCACTATTTAGTTTTCCCAAAAACATGGCTATATTTACTGTCAGTTCACTCATTTTGAGATGATAGAAGGAATTAATTTTATGATGGGAAAGGAATCGATCACCCATTGTATTGAACAACCTGGCAGCAGATGTTAAAAATACATCTCCAAAAATGAATTTAGAGACATAGCAGTTCTACGTCTCTACAAGCGGAGTGGGATTATTCAAGTTTAGTAATCAACTAAACATGACATCACGTTAGTTTAAGATTTCTGGTTTTTACTACAAATAATAATGATTTAAATAATTAAAGCTCCCAAATTCTAACTGATTTTGGAAGCTAATAATTTTAAGTTCACCGCGACGCCGTTTTACCTAAGTTTATGACCTGGGTTTATCCAGGTGGGAACCTAAATTCCTCGTTTAAAGTTTCCGGGTACATGCCCGGTATACTGCCACGAGAACAGTTGACTCCCTTGTCATTAAAGGCATAGATCAAAAAACTTGATGGCAGTCACCAACGTCGTAGTGCAACTCACTCATTATAGCTTTTCAAAAGATTTTGTGTGTTCAACATCGAAAGTTTCTGCTCAATTTACCTGGGATACCAGATAGATTCTATGGTGTGGGCGATCGCACTTGCGGATTCTCTATTCTGATTATCCAGTAAAACGGTAACATGCCCTAACTTCCGCCCAGGACGTGATTCTGTCTTCCCATACCAGTGAACATGCGCCTGGGGAATCTCGGCTAATTGTTGACGCTGGCTTTGGTAGTCGCTGTGAGAATTTTCATACCCCAGCAGGTTTACCATCACAGCACCAGCGCACTGCAAACCTGGATTCCCTAAAGGTAAACCACAAACTGCTCTGAGGTGCTGTTCAAATTGAGAAGTTTCACAAGCGTCAATAGAAAAATGCCCAGAATTGTGGGTACGAGGCGCAATTTCATTTACCAGCACTTTACCATCAGCCTTGAGAAATAGCTCAATTCCAAAAATTCCCACTACTTCTAGGCTATTTAATAGAGTATGTGCGATCGCTTGAATTTCTGCTACTTGATTGGGTGTAATATCAGCAGGCGCAATTACCCGCCGACACACTTGTTGTTCTTGTTGGGTTTCCACTACTGGGTAAGTTACAATTTCTCCCTCCACAGAACGCGCTGCAATTATTGCTAGTTCTCTTTCAAAAGGGACAAATTCTTCTAACAAGAAAAATGATTCATTTAAAGGTTTTGTTATAGTTTCATAACTTAGCTTTTGCTCTAAAGTATCAAAATCCTGAATTATGAAAGTACCCTGACCATCATAACCGTGGCGGCGGGCTTTGAGGACTGCTGGAAAACCTAGATATTCTATTTTTGATTGGAGATGTTCTACCTCATCAAGAGCGAAAAATTGAGGAACTGGTAAACCCAAATCGCGTAAGTAGCAACGCTGATGATATTTATCTAAAAGTGGAGCTAAAGCTTTTAAGCTGGGACGGAAACAAACACCTTGCTCTGCTAAAACAGATAAAGCTTGCAGGTTAACAAATTCATTTTCAAAGGTGATGACATCGCATTTTTGAGCTAATATTTGCGTAGCACTTGCGTCATCAACTGGCGCGAAGAGAGTTTCCTGAGCGATTGACACGGCCGGGTCGTGAACGCTTGGAGTTTGTACTACTAATTCTACTCCTAGCTTCTGTGCTGCATCCGCCATCATCCAGGCAAGTTGCCCACCACCAATTACACCAACACGTTTCATTGACATCCTAGAGATTCACGAGTTTGCACACCTGTTTTGGAATTCACACCACTGGCTTTTGTACACAGTTCTTTAATTTGCGCTCTATCCAAAATTGCATCTGTAAAATCTGCACCGTCTATATTCACATCATTAAAGATGGCACGGAGCAAAAGAGCTTCTTTGAAAATTGCATCACTCAAATCGGCCTTAGTCAAGTTTACCTGATCGACCATTGCATTAGTTAAGTCTGCTCCGTGGAGATTTGCTTTTGTCATCACCGAAGCACTCATGACTGCTCCCCGTAAATCAGCGTTTGAAAAGTTAGCCAGTTCCATGTTGGCATTAGAAAACTCCGCAGCTTGCAAACTGTCACCAGAAAAATCACGTCTTGACAACTCTGCATTGCTAAATGACAGTGGATGAGTCCAGTCTACTGCCAGCGCGGGGTCAGCCACGCACCAGATAATAATTCCAAGAAGGAACGCCAACCCTTGCCGCCAAAACATATCGAGAGTCAATTTGGTGTCTAATCGCTGCATTTAAGCTTACCGCATTTGAATATTAGCAAGACTGGCTAATTCTAATTGAGACTCGCAGCCTTGCTACTGGATTTGGGGGATGTGTATTTCCCTTCCTTAATATTTTGTAACGCAAAAAGGGCATAAGCTTCTCACCTTGAGCAAAATTATGCCTCCGACTTTGGGTAGAGAAAGGCAATCTATGAGCGTTCGCACTAAAGCAGGATAATAATTACTAAATAGCGATCGCAATGATTGAGTATAAATTACTTGTCACATCAAGCAAGCTTTAACAAAACATCGAAGGGGGAGCATAATATCACTCTTAATGATGATAAAATTTGAAATCTCTAACTCTCAAGGAATATTTTTGCTAGATAAAAAATATCTACAACAGACGATGCCTAACACTTGTTGATTTGTTCACAATTATTAATTTCTAGATTTGAATTTCAGGATATAAAGGATTTTATTAAGCAGTAATACTCACCAACTTATTTACAATTCTTGACTTACAACTTTCCAAGTAAAGTTTATTGTCTTTTAAATTAAACAACCGCCATCAACTGCTAATCTTTTAATTAGTGAAAGCAAGGTTTGAGCGCAATTATAAGCGTTCCCAGTGCTTAACAAAGCTTAAAAATTGGATAATTAGCGTTAATTTTATAGCGATTAGTTAGTTCTTCAGGAATCTCCAAGAGTTTACATTCACCGAGTACACAACTTCCACAAACCGAACTCCCAAACCCGATGATGAATCATTACTCACTTCAATGGATTGAGGCATGGTGCCAAGAAAATGGCTGGACAGATTTATTTGTTGAGCGACGTAACAACTTCTGGGCTTTCCCTCCGGGTGGGGTAATGCCAGAACCAATCCCAGTTAATGTTCTTAGAGGCATTAAAGCTGAGAAGGGATTGACCTTTGAAGAAAGATTGTGGTCTATGTCCGCAGTGATTGGCACAATCATAGCTGTTCTTTTTACCTTTTGGTTTCAGTCGCCGATGCCATTAGTTTTGGCATTCGCTTTTAATGCTGTTACGGTAGCTCAATTTGAACTTGAAGATGCCTAAATTCTTGTTTTGGGCTTTGCAATTAAAAACTGCTCTTGTCTACTTTTAGCAAGAGCAGTTTTTAATTTCAGATAAAGAGACGAAATCACTAAAGTTTCAGCTAAAGATTACTAGTTATTCATTAATGAATTCTGTTTCTTGGCAGAGCAAATATTGTAATACATTAGCATTTGACAGAGACTTCAGTTACATTGCTGCGAAACTTCACCATCGCTTCACTAGCGCCAAAATGTGCTGCAATTTGAGGTAACAGCATGTTTCGTTGTGTCGCCCATAATAAACCACGTTTGGGAATTTGCAGGCATCCCCCTAGATAAGTTGCTTCATCTTCGTTGTTTTGTTTACGTTTTGGTAGTCCAGTCAACGAATCAAAGCCAACAGGCTTATGATTGAACAACACATGAGCTATTTCATGCATCAGATTTGATTCATACCGTGCAGGTGCATGACGCGGGTTGTATACAATCCATAGTGGGTTATAGCGTATAATTCCTGCTGACCAACCATCGCTAGCAAGTAATACTGCTACTTGCTCTGACTCTAAATTTGGAACCTGATCGGGTGTAAAAAGTCTTGCTCTTAACTTTGCTGCTAGAATGTCTGCGGGCAAAGGTTCAAACGATCGCACTCGAAGTAAGCTTCGTTGTTCAGTTGCGATCGCTTCACAGCGTTGCCTAAATTCCGGCGATAGACTTTGAATTAATGGCATATATTTAGGGATCTTGCTTCAATTCGCCATTATTTTGAGACAAATCACGATACGCTGCTTTAACTAGAGATGCTAAAGCATTGGCGATCGCTGGATCAAGATTTTTGTCAGCGCGTAGTTGAATAGCGATCGCTTCAGGCGTATCCAGCTGATCGTCCTCTGAGCTTCTAAACAACTCCGCAGGTGGCACTTCTAGCCAGTTACAAAGTGCCAGAAAAGTTTCCATATCCGGCATTTTCCCACTCTCTACTCGTGAAAGAGTGGATGGACTAACATTACCAATCTCCGCCGATGTTTCCCGTAGTCCTCTGCTGCCGCGTTTTTTGCGGACTAGGCTTGCTAACCGTTCTATATCTAGATAACTTCCCATTTCTTTGCTCATGTATCACAAAAGAATAAATTGTCTCTTAGTTGACACAAAATAAATAATATTGTACGGTTTATGAAACAAATGTATCACGCTTGAAAAAGCTCGTGTTGTTCAAAAAATCCTCTATATGAAGGATTACCTTCAATGGGAAGTAATGAATTTGATAATCTCATCCTTGGTTTAGCAGAGTTTGTCCGTCGAGATGGCAGGTATCCATATCCTGAACTGCTCCGTCATGCTCTTAATAAACTAGCTCTAGAGTTAACTGCTGTAACATACCCACGGACTTTAACTGGTCTTTTAGCATTACTCGAAAAACCTGTAAAAACTTGGTATCCAGGGCGCTTACTGCCAAAAGAGTTTGACTCAGATTTTGGTCTGCTTTATGAATGGGGGTTGAGTGAAGAAGCAAGTCGATATTTATATGAGGAACTACTTGAAAAAACCAAGTTGTCAGAGTTTGCCACCACTTTAACCAAACAAATTGCCATAGAGAATTTCCAGTTTCAGAGAATTTTGGAACGGTTACAAGAACTTTACAACAACGATAGCGATCCTGAGCGTGTTCAGCAGGAGTATGTTTTGCTGCGTCTATTTTTGATTGAGAATCCATACACAACTCCGGCACAGCTTCGCAAAATATTTTCCAAAACTCGACATATTGATATTCAAGAAGTTGGCGAACTCTACGATGAGTGTGAAGAAAATGAGCCTTGTTGGAATTGCGATCGCTGCGGCCCTTTGTTTAAAAAGTATGGAAAGTTACGTGGTATCAAGCCCAGTGCTTGCAACGATCATCGTCAAAATTTGCCGTTTATTCGACAAATCACCTGGAAACAAGGGCTGCGTCGTCTGAAGTTTGGTATCCATTTGCGTATTTGTTTACCGGGTATACCTGAGATGCGCTTATTTAAAGCGTTGGAAGAACTTCAAAGCAAATACTCAGATCAGTTTTGTGCCATCCATCTTTATCCAGGCATTGATCGCTATGACTTACAACTACGCTTTTGTGACCAATCAACCTGGGCTGTGGATATTAAAGATTACCGAAGCCCCTACAATTTAGCACCAAAGCTGACACCTCTATTCGGTGAGGGCGATCTGCGTTATGACGAGAGCTTTTATGTTATTCCCATCCAACGCCTACAACAACGAGAGGACTACCTGGAAATTCTTCGTGAACAGGCGACAAAGCTGCCTAGCAGTACCCATCTTCTGAGTGATGCTGTATTTGAGGAAAGAGTTATCCATAAAATTGAGCAGTTGCGGGAAGGAAAATAGTCCATGAGCCAGATGAGCTTATTTGAAGTACCGACCGAGTTTAAAGACCGCCTCGAACAGTTGAAGGAAGCAGGTTTGGATCGTACTCAAGCTGAATTGTTGCTTCAGGTAGAGCTTGGCTTTGCTCTCATGGAGTATTTGGAACTTGATGATGAGCCAGTCACCGCACCTTGGGCAATCTTGAGTGGAATGCCTTTGAGACATCCACGTTTACAGAGTTTGACTGAGATGGAACGTCGAGCGATCGCTAATACTCGCCAAATAGTTCCCTTTTCTGCCCGTTTCGCTTGGTTAGGAGCATTGCGTTCTTATCTAAGAATTCCTCTAGATTGGCGTAACTATCACGAATTCACTCCGCAAAACTGGGATAGCTATATTATTAATGCTGCCAAAAATCTCCGGCATCAAGTTCATCAAGATTTGTACGAACGTTGTTTAAATAGCAATTTAGATTTTCGGCTTCGCAAAGTTAAACGGGTAGAAGCCAGAACCACTTATCAATTTGAGGCAAAGACAGGAGAAGAGACGGTTATAGTACCAGTAAGATTTACGCAGCAGCAGGTACGAAATGCACAAATACAGCAGTTACCTTGGTTTGCTACAACTCGTTCTCGTACTTCCTTTTCGCTTCGTATTTCAGATTTAGAGCTAGATGCAGCATGGATTGATCGGCGAGAGGAAGCCTTAGCGCGTCAATATGGCTGGGATCAAACTGCAAGAGGACACTGGGTTGAGCGCTTGAGCAAAATTAACTTTCACAAAGTTCAGGAAAACGGAACACTGTTTCCGCAAGAGGAGCAAATTCTTGAGTTAGATGGCTTCACAAACATTGCAGGTATGGTTGCTTCTGGAAAAACCACAGTTTCGCAGTTGTTCAGTGTTAATATTGTGCGGCATGATTGCGATCGCCGCATCACGTTAGTCGTTAGTGATGTGCAATCAGCGATTAAATTAGCAAATCAGATTAACTGGTGGTTTTGTAACGATCCAGAGAATGATGATCCAGTCGCAGTGCCAATCTTGGGGCGCAGTAAACGCGATGCACACCTTCAGAGTTTCTCTGCCTCAAAAGATTATCAAGAACATCGACAACGCGGACAACCTCACTGGGGTGAGCGTTGGCTAGGCACAGCTTGTCCTCTCCAAGGTCAGATTAATAAGGATTTTGTTAGACAATTCTTAGATAACAAAGCACTCAAACCGGGAACTGAACCCTGTCATTCTCTCAAAGAAATACCTAAAAGCGATCGCAGCAAGCGACGTAAAAACCTCGGTTCATCCTATTTGTGTCCATTCTTTGATAAATGCCCATCCCAACAGGTTTATCGTGATATGCCAAATGCTCGTGTTTGGATTACAACTCCTGGCGCGATGGCAATGGCAGGATTACCGCGTCATTTAGACTTGCGCCCGATCAAAGTCGGTGAACTCGTCAACGAACAATCAGATTTTGTGGTCTTCGATGAAATAGAAACAATTAACAAGTGGTTTGATGACACTTATGCTGAGGAGGTGGTTCTGACTGACGGTGGTAATAGCGGCGTTTTTGATGATATTGGCGTGAAAACTGAACAATTCTCAAAAACTAACCGTGTTATGCCCCCATCAACACAACGATGGACTGGCGCAGAACGTGATGCACAAAAAGCTATTACAGCAACATTGACCCTACTCGATAAACAGGTTGGACATCAAGTTCTCCGAAATTGGATCAAACGAGGTTACTTTACACCTAACTCTCTTCTATTCAAATTTGCGCGTCGTCTTGCTGGATTGGAAGAATTTGAACCTTCTGATACATCTGAGGCAGTTTCAAGAGCAAATACTCAACTTATACAGCCTATTGTGCGTTATTTTGATGCACTACTCAACGAGGATGATCCGTTGCGGATGCAGCCTTCATTTAACCCAAACCGAGATCCAGTTTTTCGTCTGGCGCGTCTTATGCAAGAAATCAATAGTACTGGAGAAAGTGCTTCAGATGAGAATATCTACAGAGATTGCAGAGCCTGGATTATCGAATTTTTCCCAAATACAGAACAGTGTTTAGCGCAACTACGAACAGAATTGGAGAATCGCAATCAAAGTTTCCAACAACGGCGACGTTCACCGAATGGGGATGAACCAGATGTAGATACTGTTGAAACGTTGGCTTTTCGCCTCCAATTTGCGCTGACGATCGCTCTTTTAGATCGGCACACTCGAATTGTCTTCTATGAATGGCATAATCGACCCCAATCAATCAACGACGAATCACCGCATGGTCGAATGCCTGCTGCAATGTTGAATATTTTGCCATTGCCTCCCACAGGAAGGCAGTTCGGCACTTATTACTCCAGAGGAAATGACGACAATAAAAGCTCCAGAAATGGCAGCAATAATGCATTGACGTTGTTTGCTTACACCAATATTGGACGCTGCTACATTTTAAACTTCCATCGTTTATTAACAGATTTTAACAGTCAACGTGGCCCCAATGTGCTGGCACTTTCTGGAACATCCTACTTACCGGATTCTACCAGCTTTCACGTTGGTAATCCCCAAGGTGTTTTAATGCCAGAACAGGGGGCGAGAGATGCGATCGCTCAAAGTAATTTCAAATTTCTTCCCCAATTTGACCAAAAGAAAAAACCCCTCCGCATTTCTGGTAGTCCCGAACGGCAGAAAATGGGCTTATTTCAGGAAATAGCGCGATCGCTCGTTGGTACTAACGGTACAGGTCATCTAGGACAAGAACTTAGGGAATTAAAACATCTTGGCGAAAATGATTTAAGTAACCATTGGAGGGATCGCGATCGCCTTCTTCTACTCGTCAACTCCTACGATCAAGCTCGTTGGGCAGCAAACGAAATTCGCAATTGCTGGTCAAGTATGCAGGACGTTGTTTATCACCTAGTTCGTGACAATGTAGATACATATACGGAAGATAACTTTGATGAGCTAGCGAAATTTGTCAAACCACCTGATAAGGGTGCGCTCAATCGTGCAGATATTGAAACTTTTGGGCAAACTAAAGGAAAGATTCTTGTTGCTCCGATGAATGCGATCGGGCGTGGTTTCAATATTTTGAATGCCAACGGTAAAGCCGCATTTGGTGCTGTTTACTTTCTGACTCGTCCATATCCACACCCACATGATACACAGGCGATCGCCCAAGAAATGAACCGTCGCGCTTTAGATTGGGCGGATAAAGCAGACTTTCTCGCATGGCAACAAGGAGACGGAATTGTACAACGTGCTGAAAAGGTGCGCCAACTAGCGGCGCGTTACTGGCGATCGATTGAACAACGTTCTTACTATAAAACCCTGCGCGATAATCAGGAATTACTTGCTTTTCCACGGTTCGATCTTGCTGCAACTACGGCTGGATTAGTTATTCAAGCCGTTGGTCGTCTTTTGCGTGGAGGTGTTCCATTTCGTGGTTATTTTATCGATGCGGCTTGGGCACCCAAGAGTGCTGCGAAGATAGCTGATCCAGAATTCTCTGAACTTGATACAGAAAAGACAAGTCTTCTGGTTGCCATGCTTCTACGAATCTGCGACTACGCCAGCGAGGAAAACACAGTAGGAAATGCGCTTTACAAGCCTTTAGCCGATGCACTGGAAGGCATCAAAGACCTACATTGGTAAATTTTTTGTATAAAGGAATTCATAATGCCTAAAAAAGACGTGCAACCTCCTATTCTCTTACCTGCCAGAATGAATCTTGCAGAAGATGCTCTTACAGATTTGGAAATTGCGGTACTTGAGTTTCCATTTGCAAAAATTGTTGCGGACTTTCGTAACAGTATGGAAGAAGTGCTCTCAGCTAATCGTAAAAAAAAGGTCTGGATACCATATCGACAGTTAAATAATGGATTGCTTGCCTGTGCATCAACATTGACACATGGTTTTGAATACTTTGATACAAGTGATTATCGAGCTTTAGCTGTAGGAACAGTTGAAAATCCGTTGCGAGTTCCAACACCTGAGCAAATACATGAGTTAGTGATTATTTGGGCGCAGGAGTGGGCAAAGCAATTTGATGGTAAGGGGAAAGCAGATCAGGTGAATAGTGTTTGCGATCGCTTCCTTCAAAACATGGCCATAGTTCCTACTAATTGGAATTGGCAACCGATTACTCCAAAAACGCTCATTCAAAACATCAATGCCGAAAAAGGACTGGGATACCAAGCAATTCCTAGTTTTTTGGCAACGTTACTACATGGAAAAAAGTGTGTTATTCGCTCCGGGCAGAGAGAGCAAGAAATTCAGTGGCGCAAGGTACAAGGCGATGGCTCAGGTCGTACTGGACTATTCTTAGTAAGTCAAGCATTTCCGGCACTGTATACAGATGACTATGGCAACGAAAGGGAAGGTTATTTTGTCTATCGCTTAGATTTTCGCGTTCAGACTCAAGCAGGGCGATTCAACCAAAATGGCAAGCTTCAACCGTGGATTTTTTTGCATTTAAGTTGCCAACGATATGCTCATGAGCCATTAATCGAAACTAATTATGCTCGTGACATCTCTGTACTGATGGGAATGAATGAGGAACGTTTATCTGGTTACGAAGTAGATTCAACTTTAATCCGTCTTACCATTGAGAACAATGGAAGAGAAGATAGTAATCTGTGGAAATTTCAATTACCAAATTTGTTAGCTGCATTCAAAGCGCGTCCCCTTGAAACAACCGATAACATTTTTTGCAACCCTTCTAGATACGGCAATTTAGATAATCATCCTAACATGAATAGAGATGAATATTATTTAGTTCATGCTGAAGGATACAAGTATGAACATGAAAACCATAAAAGAGGACATAGTATTAAACCAGGATTTAGTTTACAGGAACGTGGTGATATCGTTGCTCAAGTATTAGAACTTTTAAACGGTGTTTTGATACCTGATGATCCAATGCAATCTGATATTCCTGCTCCATCTGGTCAAAAAACACCCTTGGCGATGCGTGATTACGAATATATTTCTCAACCTCCAAGTTTTACAAAACAACAAAAAGAAAAGCTGACTGAAAAAGAAATTAGGCAACGTGTAAATAACCGTCGTCAAGAAAGACAAACGATCATTGCTGATGCTATTAAGCGGGCATTGCAAGGAAAACCCACACATCTTTTTATTCTGTGGCGCGAACGAGATACCTATGATGTAACTTGCCAGACATTGCGTGATGCTTTCCTGCTCAATGAAGGAGAAGATTTTCCAGAGCATGTCAAAGTATCATCTGTGTGGATTGATGATCCAAATCTTTTGAAACGCCTCGATACAGCCGAACTTGTACCTAAAGATGGTCAAGAGTTTGATAAACAAATACGCAAGCAGCATCAAATGAAACTTGATGCATGGCGCGACTTTTTGAAACATAAGGTTATTGCTTCAATTGACTCTACTACTAAGCCTTACTGTTTTGCGATCGTTGAAATTGGACAAACGAAAAAGAAGGGAGTTCATCCTAAACAAAGCATCTATAGAGTTGTTCGTGAAGCTTGTGTGTTAGAAAAAATCGGTTCCCAAATGGTGCAAACAGTTAAACCAAAATCATCTGACAAAGAAGATGAAAGCACAGATACATCGCCGTCTTACAGTAAGAAGACAGAAGGACGTATTCTAAATGCTGTACTGGATGTAACCCTACGCCAGGTTGGGGCACTCTATGGACTGCCCTCAGAAGTCTATGAACGGGCAGGAATACCCAAGGAAATCGCTCAAAATCTAGATGTAATTGCCCTTTGTCGCCGAAAATCTACTCAAGGTCAAGAGAATATTCACTATGCCTTAGCTGTTCGTCTGCGGGCAAATGGTGCAGTTGATGTGTTATTTCCCGATCGCAACAATTGGATCCCTTATGCACAGGCGGGGATTGAACTGGGACAGATTTTCTCACGGGTACGGTGCGATCGCAATTACAAAACAGTTCAGTTAAAGGGAATAGAACTTGCAAAATTTGCGGCGGATGTACTAACCCAAGTGGGCGATTGTCCTACTATTGCCTTAATAGAAGCAGATGTATGGCGTAACGAGCGTGGTGAAGAAAACGGAGGTCAAGCTTGGTTCCAGCTAAAAAATGAATATCTCCTTGCAAAACGGAATATCTTAGACTTCCAACACGTTCCCAGTCATGCTTGTGTATATCCTCGTGACCATAACCAACTTAGGAACCTGCTGGGAATAATTCGCTTCCGCACTGGCGACGAGACAACTCAATACATTACTAATCGCCAAGCTTGGAATGAGAATTCTCCAGCACGAGATTTAATTCACTTAAGTGGTTTTTACGATACTTCTGTACCTAAGTTGCTCCATTACTTCTCAATTGGAAGATTACCGAAAACACAGAAAGCCCAAGATACCTCAACAGCACGCGAACTCTATATGCTCGATTCTCAAGATGACGAATACGGTGTAAATATTGCATTCAAGCACCAGCAGATGTTAGAAATGCTTCCCTTCTTCATTCGTTCAGATTTTCAAAAAACAGAAGAAAGTCTAAAATCACTTTGCCGAGTGCCACACTACTTACAAATCTCACCAGCGTGGTCTATGGGTAATATTCATTCACCATATCCAATGCATTTAGGCAAACAACTAATAAAAGATCACTTATGCATTCTTGGTATAGAAGTCTGAATCAATATTTCTTATAGATGAGAAAAAAAGTACTTAGAACTCAGCTTTAATAAATTCAGGTAAATTTAGCTGACATACTGAGTCTTTTAGGTATAAAAATTGTATTTAAATATATTTACTCTTATAAACTTGTGATGATCATTTCTCGGATGCTACCTTCTACAAGGTGACACAGGATTTGGAGCGGTTTTTTAACCATGAAGCACAGACACAAAGTAGCTTATAGCTTAATATCGCTGATCGGTCTCAATTTCATATCTAGCTTAGTTGTATTTGATCCCGCGATCGCAGCACCAACGTCAAAGGCGATCGCTACACTACCAAGAACCCCAGATAAAAGTGTGAACTGCGAGATTTTAGTTGTGGGTGGTGGACTATCTGGTGTCGCCACAGCTTACGAAGGTTTGCTAGCAGGACGAACGGTTTGTCTGACGGAAATTACTGACTGGCTGGGAGGACAAATTTCTTCTCAAGGGACATCTGCGTTAGACGAACGCCCAACCCAACGGGCTCTCAAATTCTATTCTCGCGGCTACCTAGAATTGCGAAACCGCATTGGGCGCAAATACGGTAAACTTAACCCCGGTGATTGTTGGGTAAGTGACTCCTGCTTTCTTCCCCGCGATGCTCACGCCATTTTGACCGATATGCTCAAAGATGCCGAAAAGCAGGGTAAAGGGAAGTTGCAATGGTTTCCCAACACGGTAATTAAGGATTTGGAAATTGCTGCTGATGGCAAAATAATTAATAGTGCGATCGCTATCCAACATCAACCACCAAAAGGCGCACCACCTCTCAATACCTTTACTTTATCTCAAAGTATTGAAGATTCTTATAGTTACGAAAACTCTTCTCGATTTACTAAAACTATTCTCCGTTTTCTCCCCAAGGAAGCGAAAGGGGATGCTCCGAAGTGGTACGTCGTCGATGCCAGCGAAACTGGAGAAATTATTGCCCTTGCTGATGTTCCCTATCGATTAGGCATTGATGCCCGTTCTTACCTAGAACCCTCTTCTTCTAGCACAAATAACGACCCTTATTGCCCTCAAGGATTTACCTACACCTTTGCAATGGAGGCAACTAAGGAACCGCAACCGCAGACGATGCCCCCATTCTATTTACAATATGCGCCATATTTTAGCTATGAATTAACGCGACTGGCTAACTTTGATTTAGTTTTCACCTATCGTCGCATTTGGAGTCCAAACAAAGGGAAACCAGCAAAATTTGGAGGTGTAAGTTTTGATGCTTCTACACCAGGGGATATTTCTATGCAAAACTGGACTTGGGGTAACGACTACCGCCCTGGAACAGCCCAAGATAACCTGATTTACAGTCGCCAACAGTTACAAAGTACTGGGCAGTTAAACCCAGGGGGCTGGATGGGAGGATTGCGGACAGAAACCCTCCGTAAAGCTGAGGAAAATGCTCTCTCATTCTATTACTGGTTAGTAGCTGGAACTACAGATTCCCAACTGGGGGAGGGTGTAAAGCAGCAGCAAACCAATAACCGCTTTGTTTCTGGGTTAAATTCCCCGATGGGAACAGTGCATGGTTTATCAAAATATCCCTATATGCGCGAAGGACGGCGCATCATTGGCCGCCCCAGTTGGGGACAACCTGGTGGCTTTGGTATTTGGGAAATTGATATTTCTCGCCGAGATTACAATGATCAGTATTACTCCAAGACTCTGCCAGAAGATATGTATCGGAGGCTAAGAGCAGCAGTTGCAGGTTTGGAAGCAATATCAGTAATTGATGGTAAAGTCCCACCAGACAAAGCAATGCGACGGACTCGTTCTACCATCTTCCCCGATGCTGTGGGTATTGGTCACTATGCTATAGATTTCCATCCTTGTATGGCAAATAGTCCCCCAGAAGCCCCTGGTAATACAGAACGTCCAGGTGAAAGGCGTGGTGCAGGCCAAGCTTATCCCTTCCAAATCGCTCTCAGAGCGATGATTCCCCAGAAAATTGATAATTTACTAGTAGGAGGGAAAAGCATTGCTACTAGTCATATTGCTGCTGCTGCCTATCGAGTTCATTCCTTTGAATGGTCGTCTGGCGCAGCTGCGGGAACTGTTGCTAGTTTTGCCATCAAAAATGCGATCGCACCCTACCAACTAGTCGATAACTTACCCAAACAAGAGCCACAACTCGAAGCACTCAAACGGCTTTTGCAACAAAATGGCAACCCCACCGCTTTCCCTGATACATCCATTTTTAACGAAAACTGGGATAATTGGCGGTAGATAGTCATTGGTCATTTGTCATTGGTCATTTGTTAAAACAAAGGACAAATGACAATGTACTAAACTAGTTACTTGTAGTTTTGTAAAATCTTATTGACCAATTGTTATATGGTTACGAACCTTTCAGCAGATGTTTACGGGATGACCACAGCACCAACTATAACTCCTGAACGGTCTAGTCAAGTTACCCGTAAGACTTATCCAAATTACAAAGTGATTGTATTAAATGATGATTTTAATACATTCCAGCATGTGGCTGAATGTTTGATGAAATATATTCCGGGAATGAGTGGCGATCGCGCGTGGGATCTGACTAATCAGGTACACTATGAAGGTCAAGCGATCGTTTGGGTCGGCCCTCAAGAACCTGCGGAACTTTATCACCAGCAGCTGCGCCGAGCAGGTTTGACAATGGCACCTCTAGAAGCAGCTTAATTATTATGGGCAAACCCACCGCAGATCCGCTCCGGGCGGCTTCACAAAAAGCTGCCAGACTGGTTTGGAATCATTCAACACACCTTTCTGGTCTGATCCCAATTTTAGAACGTCTTTGTCAGCAGGATGGCATCCAAACGGTAACGCCGGGAGTGATTGGGCGGGCAAGAGGTCATTGTCCAAAAATGCAACTGCGTATCTCAGTACCGATTCGCGGCGGCTATAAAGTAATTGCACGGCAGGGGAAGACGGTACAAGAAGTGTTTATTTTAACTCCTTTGGAGCAGTCAGAACTGGAAACGGCATTAGCGATCGCAATGAAATCTTGATCGTTCCCCACGCCCAATGTCTATTCTTCAACGCGGTGGACTGCAAATTTGTGTAGTGGCAGACTAACAATACACGAAAAAGTTAAGAAATATGACAGAGCGGTAGTTATTTTCAAAGTCATAACTACAGATCCCCATTCGGGTAAAATCATTTTCTCTATGCCAAAAGCTACACAGTAAACTAGCCAATAAGTAAAGCTCATTCTAAACAGAATTACTTCTGTTTCTTCCACGTCACTTTTTTGTTGCTTACTGTCCCACAGTAACACCAGTCCAACAATGCAAGCTACAAAGGAAACAGCAACTACAAATTCGTGACAAAATATATTTAACGAATGCATTTGTGTTTATTCCCACATTTTTCAGTTAAAGATCAGTCTAAAGGAATATTCCTTGGGGAAATACAAATTATTTACAAACCTCAATAGAGAAATGTAGTTTTTGTAAACAAATGCAACAAAAATTGTTGTTTTGCGAATATAAATACTGAGTAAAACTATTCACGTAGGGGCAATTCATGAATTGCCCCTACGTGAATAAGGCACAGCCTTACATAGGATTAGTCTAAGAACAATTTTCTGCTAACTGTTCGCAAGCACCGATACTTACCCAGCGACTAGAACCATCTTCCCAATGTTCTTTCTTCCATATAGGTGCATTGTGTTTCAGGGTATCAATAGCATACTGACAAGCTTCAAATGCCTCACTCCGATGAGGACAACCTACTGCTACTAAAACGCTAATTTCTCCAACTTGCAAACGTCCGGTGCGATGATGAATCACTACCCGATTTACATCAGACGTAGATAAGCGAATATCAGCAGCAATTTGATAAAATATCCGCAATGCCATAGGTTCATAAGCTTGATACTCTAGAGCAATTACAGGTTTACCATCAGTTTGATTGCGAACTACGCCACTCATCAGAACCACAGCACCGTTGGCTGGATCGTCAGACTTGGCATAGATTTCTTCAAGAGACAATGGTGCAAAGCTAATGGCAAAACTATCTTCGGCTTTTGGTTTAACAGCAGAAACAAGTGTAGTCGTCATAACTGCGTTTGATTATGTGGGCTTTCTCTATTGTCTCTGAAGAAAATACCACTGGTGTATGATCTTGTTGCTCTTGTTTATGCTTTGGGTGACAACAAGAATTTTTTACACTCGATCGCGTACCAATTGAAAACCCTACACGCAGTTATTAGTCAATAGTATAATCTGCATTATCTAGACGATCGCAGTCATATCTGCCTTTAATCTCTTGATTGAAAAAGCTGCCAACTGAATCAGAGGCGTGTAAATCTTCCCAGGTATCCTCGTCTACGCCTAAGTACTGGTAAACAGATCCACTTTGAAACTCAACTTGCAAAATTTGTTCGTCGCGATCGTATCCTACAGCGATCGCCATTGATGAGCTAACTGGTAGCATAGCTATTGGTTCTTCTTCAAAGGGTAATGCAGGCGTTTGGGCGATTGCCTCGTTCAATTCTTGCAATCCTTCATAAGCTTGTATCGGTGCTGGAATTTCCAAAAACTCTAGTTCGTCACCTCGATCTAGCAACAACTGCAAATATCCATCAGAGTGAGCGATCGCTACTAAACTGCTCAAGTCTACCTTAGATAGCCTCATTAATTTTGCTCTCCTGTTGGCGCAATCGGGAGTGTTAAAGTTTTATGCAACAATTAAGTGCTTTAATAGTACAAATATACTACTAAGCTTTTTTGATGTCAAGTTTTTTCGTCAAGGGAGAATTAGTCTTACTACGCAAAAGTACCCTTCTCCCAGCCAGAGAGGGAAAGATTTGAACTATTGCCCCCATCCATCCATATAGCCATCACTGATGTGGAAATACTCACGATTAGGCTAAGGCAAATGGCTTGTTTGAGTCACCTTAGTACAACATTTCATTAAATTTGGTAATTCCAATAAATGCGTCGCTGTGCAATGTTGATGTATCCCTTTGCAATGCTAATGCATCCCTTTGCAACGCCAATGCGCCGCTATGCAATGTTAATGTATCCCTGTGCAATACCAATGCGCTAAAATTTTATACAAAAATGTACTTATCTTATGCAACCAAAACCCTTGTAGAGACGTAAAATTTTACATCTCTACATCAACTATTCATGCTTGTATTCAGCAACGCATCTGAATCTACCCAGACACAACAGCAGAGTTTATTTCATGGAAATGGGATCTCTCTGTTTGCAAATAACGATAAAGACGATTTAGGGCGTTGATATGAGCGTAAGCTGCGGCTACCACGATATCAGTATCAGATGCTTGACCAGAGAATATCCGCTCTTGATGCTTCAAGCGAACTGTCACAGTTCCTAGTGCATCAATTCCTTCAGTCACAGATTGGACAGAAAACTCAATTAGTTGATTGGGAATCTGTACCAATCGATTAATTACTTGATACACCGCATCCACTGGGCCAGTGCCGACACTCGCATCTGTGAGGATTTTGCCATCGGGGGTAACAATTGTAATGGTTGCAGTTGGACAAGTGCAGTCACCACAAATTACCTGAACGTGTTCGATTTGGAAGCTACTTTCTACTTGCATCTGCGTTTCATCTCGAACGATCGCTTCTAAATCCCAATCTGAGACTTCTTTTTTCTTATCAGCGACTTCCTTGAACCGATTGAAGGCTTTATTCAAATCCGCCTCGTTTAATTCAAAACCCAATTCCTTGAGCCTGGTACGGAAAGCATTCCTTCCAGAGTGCTTGCCCAAAACAATGCGATTTTCTGGCAAACCGATCGCAGCAGCTTCCATAATTTCATAAGTTTCGCGGTGCTTGATAATCCCATCTTGGTGAATACCAGACTCATGGGCGAAAGCGTTTGCTCCCACGATCGCCTTATTAGGCTGAATCAGCATCCCAGTTAATTGGGAAACCAAAGATGAGGTTTTATAAATCTCCTGAGTCTTAATATTAGTCAGGGGTGTATCGGCATCAACCGGACGACCAAAGTAAGGGTTGAAAAATGGTTTGCGAACCTGCAACGCCATTACAATCTCTTCTAAGGCTGCATTACCTGCTCGTTCCCCAATGCCATTAATAGTACATTCCACCTGACGCACACCATATTCAATTGCTGCCAAAGCGTTAGCTGTCGCCAAACCCAAATCATTTTGAGTGTGAATGGAAAGAATCACCCCATTGATATTAGGAACATTTTCCCGAATTCCCTGAATCAGATTTCCGATTTCCTTGGGTGTACAGTAACCAACGGTATCAGGAATATTGATTGTAGTTGCACCTGCTGCGATCGCCATCTCCAAAACTTCATAAAGAAACTCTGGCTCAGTGCGGCTAGCATCCATTGGTGAAAATTCTACATCGTCTACAAACAACTTAGCATAGGCAATCATTTCTGATGCGATCGCTAATACTTCGCTACGAGACTTTTTCAATTGATATTTCAGGTGAATATCAGAGGTAGAAATCATCGTGTGGATTCTGGGACGATCTGCGCCCTTCAAGGCTTCGGCGGCAGCGTGAATATCCTGGCGAATCGCTCTAGCTAAACTGCAAATGATTGGCCCACCAGGTATTCCAACTTGTTCAGCAATGGTTTTGACAGCTTGAAAATCTCCCGGACTAGCAACGGCAAAACCTGCTTCAATCACATCGACACCAAGGAGAGCTAGTTGATGAGCGATCGCCAGCTTTTCTTCTACATTGAGGGTTGCGCCCGGTGACTGTTCGCCATCCCGTAGCGTGGTGTCGAAGATGATAACTCGGTCTGGTTGAGATGCGATGCTCATAATTGTCTCCCGTGGTATTGAAGGGATGTTTAAAAAACTTACTTTGGATATTGTATACAATCTTTTCTATTTTGTATACAATATCCAATATGAACTTAAATGACTTAGCAGCCAATGTGCTGCAACAACGCAGTACCCCAGATTTAATTGCCGATGCTTTGCGGGAAGCGATTCTGCGCGGCATTTTTCAAGAAGGACAATCTCTGAGACAGGATGAAATCGCCACTCAGTTTGGAGTTAGTCGTATTCCCGTGCGTGAAGCACTCAAGCAGCTAGAAGCAGAAGGACTGGTAACACTGCATCTAAATCGTGGTGCGATCGTATCGGTGTTGACAGCACAAGAGGCGCAAGAAATTTGTGAAATTCGCAGCGCCTTAGAAGTGAAAGCGATGCAGTTGGCAATACCCAAGTTCAAGGAAACAGATATAGAAAAAGCTGCTGTGATTCTAGAAGCGACAGACCAAGCAACTGATGCAGGTATGTTGGCAAAACTCAACTGGGAATTCCATGCGACGCTGTACGCCACTGCTGAACGTCCCAGGTTGTTGGGGATGATTAAAACTTTACACGTTAATTGCGATCGCTATGTTCGCGTACAATTAGCGCAGATGGATTACCAAGAGCGATCGCAAAAAGAACACTATCAACTCTTAGATGCTTGTCAAAAGCAGGATACAAAAGCTGCTGTCAGGTTGTTAAAACGACACATCGACACTGCCGGAGAACAGCTAATTGCATATTTACAGCAAATTGCTCAGAAACGCTGATTCTTGTTGGAACTAGATGATCTATTAGAACAGACTAAACGGGAAAATTACACTATCCTGTTCAACAAACCTCTTTCAGCCTTTAATTCAAGTTCAACTCTATCCCTCTCGTCTCGAAGAGGGGCGGTTTTACGTAGCAAAACCAGGGAGATGTCTTTTTAAGTTGTTCAGAGAAATAAATAGGATAGTCAATGAAAAAACTGATCCGGCGTATTAAGAGATTGCTCCAACGTATCTTCAAGAGATTTACATCCACTTCTGAGCAGACATCGCCCTTAATAAATTCTCGCCCTTTAGAAACTTCTATTCCCAGCGTTTCTCCCCGATGGGAGTCTGGTTTGGTGCTTGTGTGTTCACAATGTACAAACGAGCAATCAGGCTCAACGGCTTCCGAAGACTTAGAGAATTGGTTAAAATCTCGTTTAAAAATTGAGGGATTATGGGGTGAATTTCGGGTGGTTAGCACCAGTTGTTTAGGAGTTTGCCCAAAAGCTGGTATTACTGTCGTTATTGTAAGTAATGGAAGTGGTGGTAATAGTCCATGTTTAATTGTAAATCCTCGGAGCGATGTCTACGACGGGCTACGCCTACGCGAAGTTCTTTACTCCTACATCAAACAGAATAAAAAGTAAAAAGTATTCTCTACTTTTTACTTTTTATTTTTGCCTTATCGCTGTAAAAAATTATTTATTGAAACCAGACATTTTTGGTCTTACAAATGTAGCTGATGAATTACTGCTTCGGGCATTAGCATTTGAAGAATCAACTGTCGGTGAACTGAGATTCAAGAAATCGATGAGTTTGAGAGTACGTTTACGAATTTTCCAGCGCCCATTTATATTGACAACTTGATCTTCATAAGTGCCATTAGCGACATCAATGCTAGTTTCCGAGCGCTTGTGAGTCGCATGGAGATAAGAAGTCATCACTGCTTTATTATTCTCAAGTGAAATGTTGATCGTACCCATCAAATGTTGGGTAGCTGTATAACCATTCCCTTGAAATACTGAATAGACAAAATCTGCCCAAGAATCTGTCCCATAGTTTGTTTGAGTTGTTCCATCAGGAAAAATGGCCGTTAGGACTGCATCTTGAGTAAAACAATCCCGATAAATATTTTTTCCTTCTAGGAGATTTCCTCTACCAATGGCATCAGTTCCCAGGGCGTAACAGGATGTTAACTTTTGAATTTCTAATTCTGCATTAGGTTGAGTTGCACTTGCTAGTTCAAACCTACCTCCAATAAACAGCACAAGAATAACTGCAAGCACAATCAAGCTAATCTGATTTAACAAAAACGAGATAGCCTTTGGAACTATCCGCCCACCTTCTCTTCTTTTTTCCACAGGATAACCACCTTAATTTTTACGATTTTCGCATCTTGTAACTTCCTGCAAACTTAATTTACGGCTGATATAGGCTGATAAAAACTAGACTAAAATTCTTGCATATTTTAGTTAGAGTTTATTTTTATATCAGTTAGTAAATGAGAAAGATAGTACAAGATTTGATGTCTACAATTAGTTATTATGATAGCAGGCAATACGTAAAGTTTTAAGTGCTAAATTAGACCAGTTTTATGTTGATTTGGTTAAGTAATTATTTTACCAGTTGCATAGTTTTTAACCGCAAAATAACCTTTACTTTAGCAAGCTTAAAAAAGAGAATGTAATGAATTATTCCTGACAAATAAAATACCCGAATTATCAAATAATTCGAGTATCGGTTGCTATAGCTTTCCTAATCTATCTCTATCATGAGAGATTATTATCCCAAAACTGGAATAGAAATTATAAATTCTGTTCCTTGTCCCAAGACTGATTCACAAATCAAACTTCCACTATGATTTTCTATTATAATTTGGCGACTAATAGATAATCCTAATCCTGTACCTTTTCCTACGCATTTGGTTGTAAATAGATTTTCAAATATACAAGATTTAACTTCTTCTGACATTCCTTTAGCGTTATCTTGAATCTTAATTGTCAGATTGTTATTCTCTTCTATCTTAGTTAAGATAGTAATAATATTTGGATAGCTTTCTTGAACTTCCATAAAACTACGACCGATATTTGCTTCTTCTAAAGCATCAATTGCATTTGCAATAATATTCATAAACACCTGATTCAATTGTCCTAAATAACATTTCACTAATGGAATATTTCCATACTCCTTAATGACTTGAATCGCTGGACGGTTATGATCGGCTTTCAAACGATGCTGTAAAATCAACAAAGTACTATCAATACCTTCGTGGATATTAGCTAATACTTTAGAGGTAGTATCAGCGCGTGAAAAAGTACGGAGAGAAGTACTAATGTTGCGAATGCGCTGTGTTCCTACCGTCATACCATCAATCATTTTGGGTAAATCTTTTAGTAGAAAATCTATATCTATTTCTTCGGCTTTTTCTTCAATTTCAGCACCAGGATTCGGGAATTTTTCTCGGTATAGTTGCAGATAGCCTATTAAATCATTAACAGTATCTTTTGCTTGGGCGATACTACCTGTAATAAAACCAACTGGATTGTTGATTTCATGTGCTACACCTGCAACCAAATTTCCTAAAGAAGACATTTTTTCACTTTGAATAAGTTGTAGTTGTGCCTCTTGTAAATCTTTGATTGACTGTTCTAATTCTCTAGATTTGTCTTGTTCTCTTGTGTACAAACGGGCATTTTGTATGGCAATAGCCATTTGAGAAACCAAGACTTTTAATACCTCTATTCTTTCTGTAACAAAAGCTCCTGATGACAACTGATTTTCTAAATAAATAATCCCTGTAAGCTGTGATTGGTAAATTATGGGCAAGCAAAAGATTGATTTTATTTTAGATTCCTGAATATAAATATCAAGGTTAAACGGTTCTGTATTTATTGCATCATTCAACACAAGATATTGCTGAGTGCGAAAAACGTAATTAATCACAGAGAGCGGTAAATCCTGATAAGTTTCAACCGTAATAGAGGGTAAAACTGTCACTACATTGACGGTAGCATTTCCAGAAGCTTCGATATATAGTTGATTATCTTTGAGTAGGAGTAGTACTGCTTTTTGTGCGGCAGCATTTTCTAGTAAAATCTTGATGAGCTTGCTCAACAAATTCTCTAAAACAATTTCATTGGTAATCGCTTGCGAAAACTTGATGAATGTATTAAAGTCTAAAAAATCGCTTAAGCTACTACTATTCGTAGTTGTGGTAGTGGTGAGGTGAATTGTATCTATTTTGGAAGTAGTAGTTTCTACAGTAGTAGTTTGTCCTACTAGAAAAGTATATTTTGATTCCAAGTATTTAACTTTAGCGATCGCACCCCAACGAATACAAGCATAATAAGCTTTAGTTATATAGGTTTGATGAATTAACTCTTTACCTAGAGATTGATAAAATTTTCCTGCTAACTCATAAGCTAAAGCTTCTTCTTGGAGAAAACCATTCTCTTGAGATTTGGCAATAGAATTTTCATAGTAGTCCATTGCTTCCAGCTTTTGACCCAAAATCCGGCACCGTTCTGCCTCCACGAGATAAAATCTATGTAAGTGATTTGTCGGAGCATGAGTAGCCCAGAGTTCCATTTTTTGCTGATTAGCTTGGACTTTTTCTAGAATAGCTTGCCTCTGTGACTCTTTAGCAGTATGATATATAGCCAAGTGTGCTAAAGAATCGTAGAAATAGAACAGTGGAACAACAAACAACCCTGTGACACCACCTAAAGATTTTTCTGCGATCGCAGCATTTTCTACAGCTTTAAAATACTCTCCAAATATGTAAGAGAGCATTAGTTTATTGACAAATAAATGATTAATTGTGTAAAGATCATTTACTTGCTGATGAATTGGCAGCATACTTTGCTCGTCGTAAGCTTCTCCAATTAAACAGTCTACATTTTCGTAATTTTCTTTCAAATTTAAAACTGTTTGTAAATATACTAAATTCCAAGTTAAAGCTACTTGCTGATTGATTTTTTTCAGCGATTCACAGTAAGCTATTAATTCCTTTTCTAAAACCCAAAGTTCCTTGCCCAACCAAAAGGAATGATAGGGATAAATGTAACCACAATAGCCAGCATATTCTAAATCTCCGGTTTCTAGACCACTAGCATATCCAGACATTGATGATGTTAATGTCTCCCTAACATGCTCTTTCCAGTGCATAACATGAGCGCTAACAACCGTTAGAATCTTAGCTTTGAGTTCTTCAGCATGAAATTGTGACACCAAACTAGAAGCTAATTTACCAAATTCATAGCCAGAATTAATTTCTCCTTGAACTCCACAGAGAAGTAAGCCATAAAGACTATAACCATAGCCAGATACAGCCGTATTCCCATAGTTTAAGGACAAATTAACCATTTTACAGACAATAATTGGCATCATTACAGGAGCAGTTTGAAAAGCCGCAGGGAGAACTCCCATTAAGATTTTCATGGCTGCAATCTTGTTCGGATCAGACATTAATGGTAAGTTAATTAAATCTGCAATGGCTTTCCCTTTCAAACAAACAGCAATATCATCCATCCCCTGCTGAATATCAGTTGATGTCGGTTCATCTGGAAAACTTATTCCTAACAACTTTAGAATTGATACTGCTATCTGAATGGCTTCCAGTTGTTTGCTTTGAATGATAGAAGCGATAATCTGTACTTCATAGACTTTCACTTTATCTAGAAGGATTTTGGCTTCTTGCTGAACCACCTCAGCCCATTGCTGCATCTGCTCAAAATTACCGCCCAGATAGGCTGCTTCTGCGGCTCCTTCATATAAACATAAAGTTAAGGTATATTCAGTTTGCCAAGCGTCTATACTTAAAAGTTCTATCCCATTTGTAAAGTACTTAAGTGCAGCTTCATAAGCTGTAGAAGCTTTAGCTTTTCGCCCTGCAATTAAGTTTAATCGTGCCAATTCAGTTTTATCAGATTGTTCTATTAGGTTAACAATACCTACATTCAACTGATTAACTATATCAAAAATATTAGCTTCTATTTCCTCCTTTGGGATATTTTGTAGAAGCAATTGTCCAATTTTTGAATGAGTAGATTTCTTGAGTTCTTCTGGAATCAGCGAATATGCTGCTTGTTGTACTCTATCATGCAAGAACTTGTAACCCACTCGTGAAGTGTCTAAATTTAAATTAACCGCTTCTTCTTGATTAAAAACTAAAGGAATACGGTAAGCTTCACTTAAAGGTAGAATTAATCCCGCTTGCAAAGCTGAGTGTAAATCATTGGCTGTCAAGGAAGGTGATTTTTCATTGACTATCGATAAAACATCAAGACTAAATCTGTCACCGACACAAGCTGCTAATTTTAAAACATCTTGGGTAGATTTTGGTAGCTTCTCAACTCTGCTGGCAACTAGCTCAACTACATTTTTGTCGGTAATTCCAATTGTTTGAATATCCTTTAAACTCCATTGCCATTGGGCCTGAATAAAGTCAAATTTCAAAAGTTCTTCTTGATGAAGTGCTTGAATAAGTTGTGTGAGAAAAAATGGATTTCCACCTGTTTTATTAGAAATTAATTCAGCTAGCTGGATAATCTTATCGCTAAAAGTTCTGTATTCAGAATCAGGATTAATATCTGCTTCTTGTAAAGTTTCTGCAACTAGTTGAGTCACATTCTCTAAATTCAAAGCTTGCAACACAATGTTATTAACAACTGTGCCAGCATTCTTAATCTCTTCTATTTTTTGAATTAAAGGATGTGCTGCATTAACTTCATTATCCCTATATGCACCAATAAATAATAGATGTTTGCTGTCATTATCAGTTACAAGTAGTTGGATTAAATTCAATGTGGCTGAATCTGCCCATTGCAAATCATCTAAAAATATGACTAAGGGATGTTCTTTTTGGGTAAAAACTTGGATAAATTCTTTAAAAACTCGATTGAATCGGTTTTGTGATTCTGTTGCACCAATTTGGGCAACATCTGGCTGTGTACCAATAATTAATTCTACTTCTGGAATTACGTCAGTAATGACTTTACCATTTGTTCCTAAAGCTGATAATATTTTTTCACGCCAGGTTTCTATTTTTTCATTATTCTCTGTCAGTAAATACCGCATTAAATAAGCAAAAGCTTGAATTAAAGAAGCATAAGGTATATTTCGTTTTAATTGGTCGAATTTACCAGAAATAAAGTAACCTTGTCTGCGAGTAATGGGTTTATTAACTTCGTTAACTAAAACTGATTTACCAATACCTGAATAACCAGAAACTAGCATCATCTCACTAGTTCCAGATGTAACGCGTTCAAATGCAGCTAGCAGTTCATTAACTTGGCTTTCACGACCATATAATTTTTGAGGAATTAATAACTGGCTTAAGACATCCAAACGACCTGGAACAAAATCAGTAATTATACCCTGAGATTTTAACTGGTTAAGACATAACTCTAAGTCTGCTAATAATCCTATAGAACTTTGATATCTGTCTTCAGCATTTTTCGCCATCAACTTCAGCACAATTTCTGAGATGGCGTTAGGAAGTGTTGGATTTAATAACTGTGGATTTATCGGTTGAACAGCAATATGACTATAAACTAGTTCTAAGGGGTCTTGACTAAAAAATGGTGTTTTCTCGGTGAGCATTTCATATAAAGTCACACCGAGAGAATAAAAGTCAGTACGATAATCAAGAATACGATTCATTCTCCCTGTTTGTTCAGGAGACATGTAGGCAAGTGTACCTTCAACGCAGTTAGGGTTATTAAATTGGGGATTTTCCTTATTGAGGCGGGAGGCTATACCAAAGTCAGTGAGTTTAACAATACCTGTCTGGGAGTTAACAATTATGTTGCTAGGCTTGATATCTTTATGAATAATCTGGTGTTTATGTAAATAATCTAAAGCTTTAGTCAGTTGAATAGCAATATTTAAATGGTTAATTAAGTCAAGTTTTTCTGTCTGAAGAATTTGGGCTAAAGATTGACCACCAAAGTCTTCTAACAACAGTCCCACTCGGTTAGCAAAGGTTTCTAGACTAATGGCTTTAACTATGTTGGGATGGTCTAAACCTTGCTGAATTTGATACTCATTTTTCAGGCGAGTAAAGGCTTCGAGAGTAGGATATTCATTTTTAAGCAACTTGAGGATAACTCGCTGTTGCGTTTTTGGCATTTGTGTTTGATAAATAATTGTTTGAATTCCTTCGTGGAGAGTTGAGTTGATTGGGTATCCAGTACGATTTGGCATTGATTTTTGCCTATAAACTTACAAAATTAGTACTACCCCTCGTCTTGTCATAAAAGGGGTTCTACTTTAATTATTCCCAGTGGTAGAAAATTATTAACATTGTGATTCCGTATTCAAGGGTTATAAATTGAAACGCGATTATTCCCTTGTAACGGAAAAGCTACTCTAACTTTTACGCCAAACGCAGATTAGGACACTTCTGCAAGAATCCAGATGCCTTATTGTGAGCATCAATATTATGAGTATGTGCTGGTGTAGGTCTAATAATTCCATCAAACAGGTCATCTAATCCGTAGGGAGTGAAAAACTGCCATTGGCCTTGTGTATCTAGTCTAACTCCGACAGCAGTAGCAGTGTGCAGCCACTCTGCGATCGCATCTTCTGTACTAGTGTAAGGTCTGCTACCAAACCGCCAACGAGCAAAACTGGCTTGATTTTTGACATCAAACTCGTCATGAGGAAATTGTTCTGTGAGAGTCGCCTTTGCTGCTAGTTCTTGAGAACGATTTCCTTGTATATCAAAGAATGCAATATCAAAATCTTTAATACCTAACCCACAGTCATTGCCAAAAATCGAAGACCAAACAGTGTTTCGGACTGCACCACCGGCTAACCACCAGTTAGGTAGATTTAGTTGAGCGATCGCAGGTAATACTGTATTAATAGGTGTATCAGCTAAAATCATCTGTAGACGGTGAGTGTTACTATTCATATCAAACTCCTGGGATTGTCAACTAGAAGATGAGAATATTATCATTCACATCTCATTAAGCTTACGGTCTTGATAAACCTACTATGACACTTATAGGGTCAGGGTTTATTAGGATAATTTTGGTACTCATCGTATAAAGAACACAAGGTTAAATTGTGAATTGAGAATTTATAATTTTTATTTATGGAAGATTTATTTGCGCGACTAGAACGCACACTCAATCCTGAACTACCTTCCTTAACAGAGTCACAACAACAACTCTTGCAAGAACTCAGTATTGATGAAAATCAACCCGGTACAATTTTGCGTGATTTTCAAACTCTGATAGATTTATTACAACCGAATGGAGTGGAAGTTAGTAGTGTTAATAATCTTCTACCACTGAAAGTACTATCAGAATTGAATTCTCTGTTAAGTCACCCAATTGAAACTAAACTCAAACGCCCTGTACAGAAATCATACCCTTACATTAATGGACTATATCTGCTATTACGCAGTTCTGGGATAGCCCAAATTAGATCCCAAGGGAAGAAACAGATTTTAGTTTTAGACGCAGCAACTTTGCAATCATGGTCAAACCTGAATTTAACAGAACGCTATTTCAATTTATTAGAAGCCTGGTTGATTTGGGGAAATAACGAAATCTTAGGTGAACATCAAGATTCATTGGGGAATTTATTTAGATGTATTCAACTTTGGCCCCGTGTCCCAGATAAAGGTTTAAAATTTACTAAATATGAAGACCAAACCAATATTAGTTATTACCCTGGGTTGCATAATGTTGCCCTATTAGAGTTATTTGGATTTTTATCTATTAAACATGGAAAGCCAACAGAAGGCAAAGGATGGCGCATTACTAGTTTACAATGCTTGCCATTTGGTGATGCTATGTTGCAATTCCTTTTTCCATTGGGTATACGAGGAGAATTACAGGATGATGTAAATGTAACTTTTGGGAAATTACAGTCATATTTTCAACCCTTTTTTCCAGAATGGGAGCATAATTTACTTGTTCCCAAGCAAGGCTTTACTGACGGGATTTATATTTTCAAAGTATCCCTTTCTAAGGCTTGGCGACGCATTGCCATACCAGCCAAAAAACCATTAAGCTGGCTAGCAGAGACAATTCTTGATGCTTTTGACTTTGATTACGATCACCTGTACGAGTTTAGTTATAAAGACCATTTTGGTCGCATTATAAAAATCGGTCATGCCTATATGGAAACACCCCCATTTGCCGACGAAGTGCAGATTGGTGATGTGTCTCTAGAACCGGGTGATAAAATGACCTATCTTTATGATTTTGGTGATAACTGGAAATTTGATGTGCAGTTAGAAGCGATTAATCCACCTGATAACAAAATCAAAAAACCAAAAATTTTAGAAGTTCACGGAAATGCACCTCAACAGTATTGGAGTGAGGATGATGAATCGGATGAAGATGAAGGATGAAGAGGATTTAGAGAATCGTGTTCATAAGTCTTCTGTTTGTGTCTACTAAAACCCGCTATAAGATTGAGATAGTTTTAGTTACAATAAAGCAACACAAATTGTCAGGAGATAAAACTTGTGATTCCATATACTGGAGGTTGTCAATGTGGACAGATTCGTTATGAAATTCATGCCCAACCTTTAACCCTTTACCTATGCCACTGCAAGGAGTGTCAGAAACAATCGTCTAGTGCCTTTGGTATGTCTCTTACAGTACTACGAGATGCGGTTGTAATTGTTCAGGGAAAACCGAAAGCTTGGACTCGTAAAAATGATAGCGGACGTGAAGTAAATAACCTATTTTGTGGCGACTGCGGAACGCGATTGTTCCATGAAAGGACTTATAAAACTGATACTATCAATGTCAAAGCTGGAACCTTAGATGATACAAGTTGGTTACGCCCAGTAGGTAACATTTGGACACGCAGTGCCCAGTCATGGGTGATAATTTCAGATCAGTTACTCAACTATGATGGACAACCAGAGGATACGCAGCCTTTATGGGAAAAATGGAAACAACAACATCCATAAATGCTCCTGATATTAGACATCATAGCTCCTAACACTTAAAGCATCTAACTCATAATTTTACTAAAGGAGATAATCAGAAACTTTTTTTGTTAAAATGCTTTAATGAACATATTAAATTATTTAAAACAGTAATAGTAAACTCAAATTATAAGTTCAATTTGTGTATCATAGATATTTCCACTTGTCTGCAAATCATTAATAAAGCTAACATACTATTAATATTTCACATGAAAACTTACTGGACATTTCCAATCAAGTAATTTAAGTGAAATTGGATAAGTAAGAAGATTTTGGTTCATTCCCAACACTTTTAACAGTTATTTCTAGACAAGCTTAATGAAAAACGATACACCACAAGAATTAAACCAAGATCAAGAAATTGGGCGCTTGATTGATGAGGTAATGTCTTCATCTCTGACTGATGAACAGTACCGCAAAAAAATGCAGCGACGCAAAGAAGTGCAAGACAAGCGCATAGCAGAAGCTGTACCAGAAAAAGGGTTAATTATTGTAAATACTGGTAATGGTAAAGGTAAAACCACTGCGGCTTTGGGGATGGTGTTACGATCACTAGGTCACGGCTATAAAGTAGCAATCATCCAATTTATTAAGGGAAGCTGGGAACCTTCAGAAAAAAGGGTTTTCAGCTATTGGGAAGACCAGATAGAATTTCATGCAATGGGCGAAGGCTTCACTTGGGAAACTCAAGACCGCGATCGCGATCTTGACAAAGCTAGCGCCGCCTGGGAAAAATCATTAGAATACATCCGCAACCCAGATTTTCATCTGGTATTGTTGGACGAAATTAACATCGCCCTCAAAATGGCTTATTTACCATTAGAGGACGTTTTGGCGGGTTTGGCGCAAAAACCAGCTAACAAGCACGTTATTCTCACAGGCAGAGGCGCACCGGCTGGTTTAATTGAGCGTGCTGACCTCGTAACCGAAATGACCTTAATTAAGCACCCTTTCCGCGATCAAGGCGTAAAAGCGCAACCAGGAATTGAGTATTAACTTAACGATTATTTGCACATTTGCAACGTGCGGCGATCGCTAGCTGTGATGGAATTTAATTGATAAAAGTCTTGCAGAGCCACTGAGTAAGGATAACTGCTGAACTCATCTTCACTGACTTTAGGTAGTTTGCTGTTTGCAGCTACCTGATTTGATCGAGGAGTACTGGCTTCATTTGACGAACTATTAACCGTCATCGCCAACTCTCCTGACTTGTTGAGCGTACCTTGAAAACAATTAAATTCTGATTGGGGCATATACAATGCACCAGTTATCTTGTCCTGCTGCTTTTGAAATATGATGTAACCTTGACCAAGCTGGTTTGATTTTGGCGATTGACCATAGAGATAAACCCCATCTTTGACAGGAAAATTCACTTTTGGTAAACTTTCTGTACCTTTTGTAGCTCCCTGAGAATCTGGAACCAGCGCTGTGGTTTTAGGGAGTGTTTTTCCGCTCTGATGTACAAAAATCCCTCTCTCTCCAGCAGATGCTCTTAGCTGACTTCTCTGCTCTCTAACTTTTCTTAGCTGCGACAAAAGGGAGTTTTCGGAGGTTGTGGTTTTTTGAATCTGAGCCGATGATAATGGAGAATCTGTAATCGGTACGACTTGAGTCTGCTTGCCTATAAAGCCCAAACCGAGAAGTAAGCCTAAGCCCGCTAGGGAAATTCCCCACTGGCGGGGAGATAAGAACTGATAAAGGTTGTTAAGCACCCTACTTCTCCTGTTAAAAAATCAACTAAGTTCTTTAGAACTTACTTAAACTATAACCAAGTCTTAATTGTCAAAAGACTTTGTTAACGACTTATATTACTATTGTCCAAAAAAGAAAACTGTCAAAAACCAAAGTTTTTATTTAATCTAGCCCAACAATCTTAGATTACCACCAGTTAGGGGAAGTAGAGCAGCGTAAACAATTAAAGGTTTGTAGTGTTCGCGCAGCGTCTCGTTGGCGTTCGCGGAGCGTGTCGCAGACAAGCCTCTCGTAGAGAAGAGAGGGCTTGAGCCCGTCAAATAGGACTAAACCTTTTACTACAAACTAATATTAATCAACTTTACATTAATTAATATTAGTTTGAGTTATTTTTCATCCAATAGATTCATCCCGTTGGGTGAAGTTAATCAGAAATTAGATCCTTTCAATCAATATGGGTTTCGTAGTACCTTATTTTTTACTTTTTAATAAATAAAAATACTGATAGTATTTTCTCGGATTTGTCGCCGTAGAAATACAGCCTCAGATCAAAATATTTTTCCTGGCTATCAGTATATTTTTCCTGGCTATCATTATAAAAAAATAGCCCCCTGAATTCAGGAGGCTCATCATGCTCTAGAGACGCGGGATTTCGCGTCTCCATCTTTAACTAGCAACGTATTCTTGGACATTGGCGCGACGACGACGCAGATGAGCCAAAGCTTGATGCTCTAACTGGCGGACACGTTCGCGGCTGAGATTCAATCTCTCACCCACTTTCGCCAATGACATTTCGTTACCATCTTCTAAACCAAAGCGTAGAGCTAAAACTTCTCGCTGTTGCGGGGTTAGTTCTGCTAGTAGGTTGTTCAAATCTTGGCGTAAAAATTCCTGGTTGGTGTAATACTCTGGTGATGGGCCGCTATCTTCGAGCATTTCTTGCAACTCAGTATCTTGGTTATCGCCAACTTTAACGTCCAAAGACACTGGTTGACGCGCCATATTCAGGTACTCGCGGATCTGAGCAGGTTCTAGTTCCAGTTCTTTGGCAATTTCGGCTGGAGTAGGCGATCGCCCCAAGGTTTGAGCTAACTCACGCTGTACTTTCTTGATTTTGTTCAGTTTTTCGGTAATGTGGATCGGCAACCGGATAGTACGTCCTTGTTGAGCGATCGCGCGGGTAATAGCTTGGCGAATCCACCAGTAAGCGTAAGTCGAGAATTTATAACCCCTCATTGGGTCAAATTTCTCCACACCCCGCTCTAATCCTAGTGTTCCTTCCTGAATTAAATCCAGAAATTCCATATTTCGCTTTTGGTATTTTTTCGCAATAGCAACGACCAAGCGTAAATTCGCTTCGATCATTTTTTGCTTTGCTCGCTTACCTTGAGCTACTGTTTGTTGTACTTCAGTTTCCGATTGTTGAACCACGTCAGCCCACTCTGACATATCCGGTTCGCGGTGCAGTTTCTTCGCCAAAACCTCTTTGGCATCGATGAGCGTCATCATTTGTTGAACCTGCTTCCCATATACAATCTCTTGTTCACGGGTTAGCAGTGGTACACGGCCAATTTCTCGCAGATAGGTTCGCACCATATCAGCCGTGAATCTGGTGTTGAGATTTTCCGTTTGGGTATTGACAGTAGGCATTGGTGCGTTGTCCTCTACTCCGTAAATAAAATGTATGTTTTCTTACTAAAATGGATGGATAAAGGTAGTAAATCTATCACGAAATATTAGGAGCTACTAAAAACAATTATCAATTGATAGAGACGTTTTTAAGACGTTAAGCCCCTAAGATAGGTTCCCCTACCTTCCCTAAATTTTCAATCTCTTATTAGCACAGTGGTTATTTTTGAGAATTCTTACTTTAGGTAGTTACTGAGGTAACGAGTAAATCCGAAGTCGGTATGAGTTCACTTAGTTTTATAGTACGATAAATCAGGCAGATAGTAAAGTATCTTAAGATAAAACTTTCAATTGTAATCCAAAATTGGTCGTTTGGAAAAAAATTTAGGCTTCCTTGAAATTACTGACTATATCTATAGTGACCTCAAAAACCCCTCTTCTGTTGCCAAAAAGTAGCCGGATAACCGAACTTAATTTCTTGTGAGGATGGAGGGATGTTACGAATTGGGAATTGGGCATTGGTCGCTAAGGGATTAATCTTGATGTAGATTAATCAGTGACTTCCCGTAGGACAAATGACCAATGACCAATGACCAATGACAAATAACTATTTAAAATCCCAGGTCAGCTTTGGCGAGTTCAGCAGCAGCAAATACTTCCGCGTCAGGTTTTTCTTCCCAGGCTGGCTCACCAATTTCTTCGTAAAAAGTTGCGTCGTAAGGACGGGTACGTACTACTACGGGCATGGGTACGGCATGACCCAAAATTAAAGCTTGTTGTTTAGAGTCTAACTTTGCCAGTACCGATCGCAGTCCGCTACCACCAGATACACCCGTAAAAATCGCGTCAATGTCTTTTTCGTCATTAAGCAAAGCGGTAATGCGAGTTCCAATCTGGGACATAACTTCATTATCTATGCCTGATGGACGTTGATCAACTACCAAAAGTGTGACAAAATACTTCCGCAACTCACGGGCAATAGTCCCAAAGATAGTGCTTTGTACGATAGCCGGGTCAAGAAAACGGTGTGCCTCTTCAATGGTAATCATCAACGGCGTGGGGCGATCGCAAGGGTTTTTGCTTTGCAAAAATTTATCTGCTTTTTTGACGTAATGCTCGTGGATACGTCGGGTGATCATGTTCGTCACCAACATATAAGAGAGCATATTAGACTGGGAACCAAATTCTATCACAACATTCTTCCCAGATTCCAGACATTGCACAATTTTACTAATGTAATTCTGGGGGCAAACTGCTCGCATATACTTCAAGCTGTCCATCCGCAAGAGTTTGCGCTGCAATGCCATAATCGAGCCTTTGTGTCCGCGTTTCTCGTCGCAGAACATCTCGATTTCTTCGTTAGTCATGTTCAGCAATTGGACAATCCAAGACTTGCCAAACTCACTATATAGAATATTGGCGTTATCTAGGGCTGCGTCAGATAGTCCTAAATCTCGACTACATAACTTAATATCTTCAACTTCTATTTGCTCGTAACTCAAATAAAGCTCTTGAGCATCACGCACACCCCGGCGCTTTGTCGATTCAGGATCGAGTGTATAAACTTCCACCTTACTTGGAAAAAGTTGCTTTAATCCCTTAACTGTATTGACGTTCTTTCCTTCTGCGACAGCTTCCCAGCCATACTCAGAGTGCATATCAAAAATTAAATTTACTGCCGCATTTTTACGGATAACACCAGCTAAAAGTAGCCGAGTTAGAAAGGATTTACCAGTACCAGATTTCCCAAAAACCCCATTACTCCGTTCCACGAAGCGGTTTAAATCGATACAAACGGGCACATCCATATCCAAAGGTTTCCCTATGGAAAAATTTCGCCTTTGGGGGTCATCTTCCCAACCAAACACGCGGCGAAAGTCGTCAACACTGGCTTCGTAAACTTGACTAAAGTGGCTAGGAATAGTTTTAACAGGCAACAATTCCATCGTCGTGCTGGTTTGTGGCACAAAGGAAGCTAAACCCGTTACTGATGGGATAAAGGGATTTGCCGATTTGCCGTTTGTTGGGGAGAAAGATTCTTCCGCTTCGGGAGTGAACATCAACATCGGTGCGAGGTTGATAGTACCATAAGTACCACTTCCGGCTAAAACATCCCGTAAAAAAGTGTCTTCCCAACTGGGGGGATTAGCAATAATTCGGGCATTAGCAGCTCCTAATGCTACATCTGTCAGCATACAAAAAAAGCGCGATCGCATCCCTTGCACAACAAGAAACTTACCAACCCGCATATCTTCCACAGAAATGTCAGGATGCAATCGTACTTCTAAACCTTCAGTTAGAGAACCTTGAATAACCGAACCTAATGGCTGTCCCGAATTCATCTGATTTGTCATTTGTCATTTGTCATTGGTCATTGGTCATTGGTCATTTGTCACTAGTTATTAATTATTCTCCCTAATCTTCCTAATCTCCATGTCCCATGCCCAATTCCCAATGCCCCATTCCCCATGCCCAATTCCCAATTCCCAATGCCCAATTCCCATTCCCTAATCAATCTGAATCGAAGTTGGCGCACTCCCTGCTGAGGTGGTACTGATTAATGGTTTACGGAATTGGGCGTAAATGCGATCGCGCCAGGTAAAGAATGGTTCATAATCTATATTCTCTGAAAAGATTGGCAATCCTTTTCCTCTAATAGAAGCTGGTAAATCCAGATAGGGGCCAGGGGGGAACTTGAGTAATATCGATAAGCCAGCCACTGACAAGTCAGCTAAAGTCGGCTCATCTCCAGTTAAATAAGGACTATCTGCCAATAATAACGTTAGCGCTTCCAAATCTTGTTTTAAAGATGCGATCGCTGACTGAATCACATCTGGACTATAACCTACCCCAAAACCCAACACTGTCAGTAAGTCAGTAGGTACTCCTCCAACCAGACTTTTAAATATATCTGGTGTTGAGGTGGGTAATAAAGACTTGCGGAAATTTTGATCTTGACTTACAGCTGCAAATAGCGCTTTCCTACCTTTGATACCTATAGATTCATCCGCCCATTCTTCTATCAATAAAGTTAAACCCCGTTTTTTCGGATCTTGGGGTATTATGGGGCGATCAGGATACTCTAAGTCTAAATACTTAGCTATTTCCGTAGAATCCGCAATATATTTATTACGATCCTTTAATACTGGGACTTGTTTCTGACCAGTCAACCGGAACAGTTCTACTTGTCCAATCCCAGGCGTAACTTCTATTTTGCGGTAATCTAGTCCTTTAAAATCTAGAATTAGGCGCACTTTCTCTGAGTATTGAGATAGTTCCCATTGGTATAATTCCAGCATGTTGTATACCTGATAACTGGTCAACTTCTTAAACTTTACAATTGTATCTTTAGTTAAAGTAATTTTTCTTTACATTAGTTGCTCTTCATACTCTTTTAGAGTTGAGGCTACACCAAGTGAGGCTTTTTAACTCTTTATCAGTGTGACCGAGAAAATATACTCATTACATAAAATATATGGTAGATATATTTCATACCGATCAGCTTGATCAGAGGTTATATATGTTACTTCGCTAGCAAAAACTCTTCTGAGGAAAAATTTTACTTCCCTCTTCGGTTAGATTTTGTGCATAGCAAAATGTTATAAATCTTTATGTAATGTATGGACAAAAAGACAAACAAAATTTATGAAGACAAATAACAGCAAATTGCTGACCACGTTGGCAGGCATAGTAGGATTCACTAGTTTAAGCCTTCTCATTACTTTACCATCTGAAGCCAAAGAGGTATTAAATCCTAACCCCAGTATTTTCAACGAAGCCCCCTATAACAAGGGTCAACGCCTTCAAGTAAACGCTCAATACACACCTACTGAGGCTGCTTCCGAAACACAAAAGGGCAATACCAAGCGCAAACAAGTAGCACAGAAAGGTAGTGTAACCAATCCCAGACCCAGTATTTTCAACGAGCCTCCTTATAACCGTGGTGGTAGTGCTACACCTATTGAACCAAAACCTCCCACGCCAGGTACTACCCCGGAAACTCAACCCGGTGAGAAACCTACTACAACTCCACCAGGCCCAGGGGCAAGTGACAATCAAGGCAAAAACCTGTTAGCGTTGGCAGAGTCAAACGCTTCTTTTACAACCTTAACCAAGGCTTTGAAAGCAGCAGGGTTGACTGGAGCATTACAAGGCAAAGATAACTTAACTATTTTTGCACCCACCGATGCCGCGTTTGCTAAGTTGCCAGCAGATGCTTTGAAAGAATTGTTAAACCCAGCCAACAAAGAAGTATTGCTCAAGATTTTAACTTACCATGTAGTACCTGGTAAGGTATTGTCCACTGATTTGAAGTCTGGTGAAGTTAAAAGCCTCGAAGGTGGCGCAATCAACGTTAAGGTTGATCCTTCTACTGGTGTAACCGTCAATGATGCTAAGGTTACACAAGCAGATATCACAGGCAGCAACGGTGTAATCCACGCAATTGATCAGGTAATTTTGCCTCCTGACTTGTAGCTTGTAAGTATTAGTACAATCAGTAACAGAATTAGGTAGGAATAAAGTATTAATACATAAAAATTCCGTTCAATGTTAATTTTGGACGGTTTTTTTGTATTGTAATAACGGTGAGCTAAATTGGCAAGCCCACCTAATGGTTTTGGTTTTGTTTTGTAATCAGCTTTTGATCCTTATCTTGCATTTCTAAAAGTTCAGGGATAGTAACAAAGCTATAGCCCTGTTTCCGAAAGTTGGCAATAATTTCTGGTAAAGCTTGTACAGTTTTAGAGCGATTACCACCACCATCATGCATCAACACAATTCCACCTGGCTTGGCTCTTCTGAACACATTATTAATTAACTTTGGTACAGCAGGACGTGAGTAGTCTACAGAGTCAGATGACCAGAGGATGATGGCATATTTGCTATTTTTAGCGTAATCAGCCACTCCATTGTGCATGATTCCCCCTGGTGGTCGAAATAGATTTGTTTTAATCCCTGTTACTTGATAAATCTGGTCTGCTGTGTGGTCAATTTCATAAGCGGCTGCTTGTGGATTCAAAAACTGATACCAGTGATGCCAAGTATGATTACCAATTACGTGACCTTCAGCAATTTCTCGCTTCAGTAAGCCTGGATAATTTTTCACATTCTGCCCAATGACAAAAAATGTCCCTTTGATTTGATTTTGTTTGAGAATATCTAGTACCTGGGCAGTGCTTTCAGGCCATGGCCCATCATCAAAGGTGAGAGCAATTACTTTCTGTTGGGGACTAAGTTTCGCCGCACTAACTATTGCTCCTTGAAAGCTTGGTGGCACAGAATATGAAAGACCCTTTATTTGTGCTTGTTGCTGCCAAATTTTAAGCATCGTTGCTTTTAATTCTTCAATCTGCTGTTGGGCCCCAAATTTGGCTGGTAGCTTGTTTACATTTATATTTTCTGTACTTTGGGCCTCAGATGATCTTGACTTGATAAACATCATCGTGGTGGTACTCAAGACAAGCAACGCTATTAATATTTTTTGCACACCAAAAAATGATTTATTGTCCTCTACTTCATAGCTCCTTCAGGGGTAGAACCATTTTTTCACAATACTTATGGCAGTTTTTACACTCTTATAAGCCTTGTCATGCAAACTACAGCATGATTAGTAATATCTTTTAAAGTTAGCTCTAACCCTGACTCCGAAAAAATGCCTTACTCTAAGGATATCTAAATATCTATAAACAAAACCCTCACCAGGAAAGTGAGAGCGTTCTTGCACCTTAGTTGTCGTAGACTACAAGATATGAAGGAAATTTAGATAACTATAAAAGGCAATTAATTTTGCCTTGTTAACATGAATATACTTAATGTAGTTTAAATATTGCATACTGCATTGACGAAACCATTACGAAATTATGACAAAGGTGTGACCTTATTTGAGTGATAACGGTACAGTACAGACCCGTTAAAAAATTTCTTTGCTCCCCTACTATACAAGATGAGTCAACAGCATTGGCTGATGAAAGTTCTGCAAATAAGGCTTTAGATTCAGCACTCTTGAATGACCAAGAGGGCAAAACAAGGGTATTAAAGTAAGGATTCATTTTTGTGGGGCGGGCAAGATTAACTACCCCGCGAAATGGTAGATAATATCCCCACCCCACAAGAGGTAACTGGATACTTGTTTATCTGGGAATCCCTTAACAACTTACAGACTAGACATTACATCCCGTGCAACTGCTAAAGTTTGATCAATGTCTTCTTCAGTGTGAGCAAAAGACGTAAACCCAGCTTCAAATTGAGAGGGTGCTAGGTAAACACCACGTTCTAACATACCCCGATGGAAGCGTCCGAATTTGGCTGTATCAGACTTTTTCGCATCTTCGTAGTTATGAACTGGGCCAGAGGTAAAGAATAAGCCAAACATCGCGCTGATTTGACCGCCGCAAGCTGCATGACCAGTTTCTTTAGCAATTTGCAGCAAACCATCTGCTAGCTTTTTAGTAATCCGCTCAAGATAATCGTAAGTACCTGGCTTTTGCAGCAATTCTAAAGTCTTAATACCAGCAGTCATCGCCAAGGGATTACCAGAAAGAGTCCCAGCTTGATATACAGGACCAGCAGGGGCAACCATTGACATAATATCTCGGCGACCGCCATAAGCTCCTACTGGCAAACCACCACCAATAACCTTGCCCAAGGTTGTTAAATCGGGGGTAACGCCAAATTTTTCTTGAGCCCCACCGTAAGCAATGCGGAAGCCTGTCATCACTTCGTCAAATACCAATAAGGCTCCATACTCGTGAGTGAGTTCCCGTAATCCTTCTAAGAAACCTGCGTCGGGTGCAATAAATCCAGCATTACCAACAACTGGTTCAAGAATAACGCCAGCAATCTCGTCGCGGTTTTCTTCAAACAAAGCTTTGACGGATTCTAGGTCATTGTAAGGTGCGGTTAGAGTAGTGCTAGTTGCCGCTTTCGGAACTCCTGGTGAGTCTGGTAAGCCAAGTGTGGCAACACCAGAACCTGCCTTCACAAGAAAGGTATCGGCGTGTCCGTGGTAACAACCTTCAAACTTGATGATTTTGTCTCGGTTGGTGAAAGCCCGCATCAGCCGCAAAACTCCCATACAGGCTTCAGTTCCAGAGTTAACAAATCTGACCATTTCGATGCTGGGAACGGCATCGATGACCATTTCTGCCAAAACATTTTCTAGAGTTGAGGGAGCGCCGAAACTGGTGCCTTTTTCTAAAGCTTCATGCAACGCTGCAATTACTTCTGGATGAGCATGACCGCAAATAGCTGGGCCCCAAGTACCTACATAGTCTATATATTGGTTGCCATCTACATCCCAAATATATGCGCCTTTAACACGATCAAAAACGATGGGTTGTCCACCTACAGATTTAAAGGCACGAACTGGAGAACTGACTCCTCCGGGCATGAGGTTTTGAGCAGCAGCGAAGACCTCTTGTGATTTTGTTGTTTTAATTGTGGTATTTACCAAGGTTCTCTCCTAACAGTGGACAATAAAAAGCTCTATCTCAGGATAGGGTTAAAAATTGCTTAGAATTTCTATCCTATAGAATTAACTGAACCAAAAAAATAACAATATGTTATACAAGTCCAACAAAGACTTGCCTCTAGATATTCAAACTCGATTATCTGAAGCATACCAGGATCTTTACCGAGCAGCTTTTAACTCGGCCATCCATTGGTATGGTGAGGCATCAAAAGCTCATAAAGTTGCTTTAAGTGCTGTAAAAATGCAGTCTGCAATGGAACACAATGCTCTTGTTTAGAGATAGATAAGGTAGTTAAATTCAAAAAAACATACCAGTTGCTCTATTCAGAATGGTATCGTAAATCCATAAGTTATTCTCATTAGAGCAAAATAGCTGGTATGTCTTCTAACGATTTGCGATCGCTACATTACGCCATCCCTGTTGAAAAAATTCACTACGATGAACGGGGTTTAGTGCCTGCAATTGTCCAAGATTATTTGGATGGTACTGTCCTAATGATGGCGTGGATGAATCAGGAGTCGTTACAAAAAACTTTAGAAACTGAAGAAACTTGGTTTTGGAGCCGTTCCCGGCAAGAATTATGGCACAAGGGGGCGACTTCTGGACATATTCAAAAAGTGCAAAGTATCCGTTATGACTGTGATAGTGATGCGCTGCTCATAGGGGTAGAGCAATTAGGAGATGTTGCTTGCCATACTGGAGAACGTAGTTGTTTTCACCAAATAGAAGGAAATATTGTCCCACCACCAGGGGATACATTGTCGCAATTGTTTCAAATAATATGCGATCGCCGCGACAATCCTACTGAAAGTTCTTATACCTGTAAGTTATTCGCAGGTGGCGATAACAAAATTTTGAAAAAGATCGGTGAGGAAACCGCCGAGGTGGTAATGGCTTTCAAGGATGATGAAGCAGATGCGATCGCAGGTGAAGTGGCTGATTTGCTATATCATACCTTGGTTGCCTTAGCTCACCATCAAGTTGATTTGAAATCTGTGTATCGTAAGTTGCAAGAACGTCGCCAATGAGGAGGAAAGGGAGCAGGGGGCAGGGAGAAAGAGGCTTTTCCGATTTTTGCACAGATGCGGTAATCATAAGTGATTAACCGGACTTTTAACTTCTTTCTTTGTGTCCTTTGCGTCCTACCCTGCGGGAAGCCGCTCCGCGTCTATGCGGTTCGTTTTTCTTCCTTGTACTTAAATATGGTTTAGCGCATCTTCATACAGAATTGGTATCAGCTAAAATTCGATTGAGATACTGTAAAATCACCACGACAATCAGCACACTCAAGGGGAATCCTAGCCAAAAAGTATTGGTAATAATTTGCGGTTGATCTAATGCCCATCCACCCAAAGGATGACCAATAAAAGACCCAATCGCCCAACACACAGCATTGACGGAGAAATAAACGCCACGTTGATTTTCCGGGGCTAACTCAGTGACTAAAGAGGCGGCAGACGGAGTATAAGAAACAATTGCAACTGCAAATACTCCCAATGCCAATGCTACCCAAGCTAAATTATAAGATGAGGCAGTACCGCTTACCCAAATGAGTCCAAACCCAACTCCCCAAAGAATGGCGGAAACGGTGAGTGCCAGTGTGTGAGAACAGCGTTTTAAGAAACTAGTGACAGGCAACTGACAAATGATAGCTAGCACCAGATGCCAAGCAAATAGAACGCTAATAATAGTTTGAGCAAATCCTTCGGTAGTACTTTTGATAACAAAGTTTTTGAAGTAAAGCGGCAGGGTGCTATGGATTTGAGAAATATAGATTGTAAAGAATATATTAACTGCGATGTAGACCAGGAAACCGCGATCGCTTAATACTGCCATCCAAGAAGCAAAATGTGCCGTCTTTTCAGATTCTCCTATCTGCTGTTGTTCGGTTTTACTAATTCCCACATAGACAACCCCAAAAAACATCAGAAAAGAGATGGCATCAATGATAAATAGCCATCGATAACTCCCAATTACCGCGATCAAAAACCCAGCAAGCATAATTCCGATCGCTAACCCAAGATTATCAGCCAGTCGTGCGATCGCAAAAGTTTCGCGGCGATTGTCAATCTGGCTAGCGTCAGCAACAACAGCTTCAGCCGCAGGCCAATAGAAACCTATCCCTAAACCGCTAATCAAGCTACCAATTACCAAAATAGTAAAATCATTGGTTGCAGCTAAAACCAGAGAAGCAATTGCTGAAATCGCCGTCGCTAGCAACAAAGTGCGGCGGCGGCCCCAGTGTTCAGAATCAGCCAAAGAACCACCTACAATCCTCCCTACAATGCCGGAAATCGAGGCGCTACCCAAGGCTACCCCAACACTGGTTGCAGATAAACCAACTTCATTCACAAAAAAGATGGGGGCGTAAAACAGGGTACAGCCAGTTCCAACTTCCGAGAGAAATCTACCTATTGCAAAAATCCAGACTTGGGGATGTATTGAGGGCAGCCACGATGATAGCTGAGATTGAGAAGCTAATTTCATGAGTTTAGATGTCATAGTTTGGTGACATTTTTGTAATTCTTATCATTGGCTGCTATTTTTCTCACTCATTCCACAGGGTTTCCACAGGGATTTTAGCAGTTTTCCACAGGTTCACTACGAACTAATGGGCTTCTTACCCTCTGACTGGGGATTGTTAATTAACAGTGGCGAATAACTTCAAGGACTGAGTTTTTATAAAGTAAAGTAACGAAAAATAGGCTCTAATGCTTATTCTTTCGTTCGCATTTATTTTTTATACATTCATTTTTAACATTTCGCAGCATTGACAAACCCACCCCCTCTTGGCGCACAATGATTCGGCTTGCTTTTGTAATTCCTTCAACCGTTGGCATCAAATGTGTAAAATATATTACCTGAGATGTGGGCGTAGATTGTCGGGATGGCAAAAGAGTGGTGAGGTAGTTCGGTCTTCTCCCAAAGGGAGAGGCTAGCGCCAAGGGGGTTTCCCCTCTTGAGTTACTACCGTTCGCCCTTGGCGTGCCGGAGGCATCACCCGTAAGGGTGAGGAAGCCATAAGCCGCTTCACCGCAAGCAACTTGTCCCTCTTGATTATCCTCATAGGAGGAAAATCTCATGAAATCAACGGTTAGCATCTTTACAGAAATTCCCGAAACACTCCACGAATCCTTAAAAAACTACTTAGAAACCCATCCTGATTGGGATGAAAATAGGGTATTGACGGCGGCACTATCATTGTTTTTACTCCAAAATGGAGATAGCGATCGCCGGGCTGCCCGAGTTTATCTGGAAACTTTATTCCACCACTCCTCAGTAGAAACGCCCAGCATCGATTCACCCGCAACAGCTAATCTATTAGATACTCCATAGGTACGGGCGTTATTCTCGCTCATACTCTAATGTGGGCACGGCAAACCGTGCCCCATAAATGGGATTTGATCCAATAGCGATTAAGCATATCGGGGCAATATTACAATGGACATCTCCGAAAATGATTGTAGAGACGTAGCACTGCTACGTCTCTACAAGGATTCTGGATAACGCATATTTAATTTCTGGAGATGTCTAATAAAAAGGATTCAGTAGATTCTGCTCTATAACTTGCTTAAAACTATACGCAGCAAGGGCAATTCATGAATTGCTCCTACTGCGTATACGTATTTTTACGAGGCGTGATGCGTAAAGCCCCCGCGCAACAGATGCGGGGGATATAAGCGAATGCGCCAAATTTATTTGGCTTTAAAAACAGATAGACTGTTTTTAAGATATCATGGGTATATGTTAAACCTAACTTATACCTATCGCCTAAAACTTTTGCAGCAACAATCCCAAACCTACGACGCATGGCTAGAAACGTCTCGTAGGGTTTGGAATTTTGCGTTAGGAGAGAGGAAAGATTGGTATAACTCAAGGTCATGCAGAATTGATGCTTGCAGCCTAAAAAGTGAGTATATTATTCCGTCCGATGCACCCCGACCAACGTTTGCGTCTCAATGCAAAGCCTTAACTCAAGCAAGAATTACTAATTCTGACTTAAATACAGCACATTCTCAGATGTTGCAGCAGGTATTAAGGCGATTGGAAAAAGCATTTGTTGGGATGTGGGAATCAGGAAGAGGTTTTCCACGATTCAAAAAACAAGGGAGAATGCGGTCTTTATTGTTTCCACAATTAGGAGTTAATCCAATTATTGGAAGCAAAGTTAAACTTCCTGGCGTGGGATGGGTGAAAATGCAATTATCCCGACCTATCCCAGATGGGTTTGTAGCAAAACAAGCTCAAGTGGTGAAGAAAGCTTCGGGATGGTATGTAATGCTCACGCTGCAAGCCGATGTAGATGTTCCAAGCTTTGCGCCGCACGGTCATCCAGTCGGTATTGATTTGGGGCTGAAAAGTTTTTTAGCCACATCTACTGGTGAACAAATCGCTAGACCTAGATTTTTTGTGGATCTCCAACGCCAGATGAAATTGCTGCAACAAAGAGTTAGCCATAAAAAATTGGGGTCAAATAACTGGCGAAAAGCTCAACGGAAGGTATCACGACTACACGAGCATATTCACAACACCCGCAAGGATTTTCATTTCAAGTTGGCGCATAAGCTATGTGACCAAGGCGGAATGATATTTGCTGAGAATTTGAACTTTAAAGCGTGGGCTAAAGGAATGTTTTCAAAGCATACTTTAGACGCAGGTTTTGGTGAATTTCTCTCAATCTTAGAATGGGTATGTTGGAAACGTGGGGTATATTTTGCCAAGGTTAATCCTAACGGCACTAGCCAAACCTGTCCCAACTGCAACCACCACACGGGCAAAAAAGATTTAAATCAGAGAATTCATCTTTGTGGTGAGTGTGGATTCCAAACTGATAGAGACGTTGCTGCCGCTATGGTAGTGATGCAACGTGGACTTGCAGCCGTAGGGCATACGGTCAAGATGCTTGGCGAGGGGTTAAGCAGTAGCTCCCTTTTGACCCAAGAATCCCCCGTTTTATAAACGGGGGAGTGTCAATGTCCACTGTTTTAAATTGATAAACCAACATTTCAAATAACTGTCTGGTCAGTATTTGAGCAATTCTATCTATGTTTAATTGTCTAAATTTGTCTTTTACTGAAGCTAAAGAAATTCACTAATCACTACCCCATAAGTCAACAGTCAAGAGTTAAAAAACTCTAGACTATAGACTCAGGACTTGGCTTCTAAATGTTGGGGGTGAGCAGGAGATTCAAACTTATACCCTACGCCACGTACAGTTTGAATTAATGCTGGCTGACTAGCATCAATTTCAATCTTCTTGCGAATTTGACCAATATGTACATCTACAACCCGTTGGTCGCCGACATATTCATAGTCCCACACCTCTTGGATTAGTTCTGCCCGTCGCCAAACTCGACCTGGATGACTTGCTAAAAAATGCAACAAGTCAAATTCCAGTGCAGTTAAGGGTACTGCTTGGTTATTAAGTGCTACCTCCCGTCGCACTGGATCAATCATCAGTTTTTCAAATACCAAGCGTTTCTGCTCGGCAGTAGTTATCACTCGCTGTCGTCTCAAAATCGCTCCGACTCTGACTTCTAGCTCTCCCAACCCAAAAGGCTTGGTGAGATAGTCGTCAGCACCTTTGGCAAAGCCGCGAATTTTGTCAGCTTCGTCAGCACGGCTAGTCAACATCAGAACAAAAACACCATTACGACTTTGCATCTCTTGGCAAAGGTTAAACCCCGTTACATCTGGTAGATTCACGTCTAGAATCACCAAATCAGGGTTAAATTGCTCAAATAGAGCTAAGGCTGTCTTTCCATCTTCGGCAGCCTCCACCTGATAGTTCTGTTTAATCAAAAAGCGTTGGATTAAATTCCGAACTGCAGGATCGTCGTCAACTACAAGAATCTTGGCAGGAGCCATGACCATTACTTTGCACAAAAATTCGTAAGATTAACAAGAGGGTTGCGTAAAAACGCAGTTACCACTTTGGGACTAACTAAGAATCTACATGGCTACGGTATGGGAATCCCGATCATTCACAAATAAATACTGTAATCAGAAATGTGGGCGATGAAAACGCGAAACTTCTTTTAGCCACAGTAGATAGGCGCTCTGACTTTAGCCGTAATAGTTCTAGTTAGATGGCAACTTAAAACGTTTCAATTTTAAATCGATATGCGGATATATACCACAAGCGATTATTCAGTATAATTAAAAAAATTCTATTAGGGCACAGTAATTTTGCCAAATTGAAAGCAGTAAAGTTAATTTTTTCATAAAAACTCTGGATTTTAGGTACTCTCCGTTCAAATTCTAGATTAAAGCCAGAATTAAGCAACGACATGAGGGTATACACGGAGTTATAGCGATATGTTAAAGTGACTATAGTTGAAATTACAAAGTCAATCAAACTAACCCGTGCTACTATCCTGGTAGGGCATAAAAGTAGGTCGAGACTTTAGTTTCGATTAAAACAAAACCTAAAACTGTTTTTTATTCGACAAAAGACTGCCGCTGACTGAGGCTGAAGTAACAAACTCCCATGAGCGATCAAAATCCCTACGAAAAACTTGGGGTATCAGAAGAGGCTAGCTTCGATGAAATTCAGGATGCTCGTAATCGCCTATTCGAGCAACATAGTGGCGATTCCAAGCATTTAGAAGTAATTGAAGCGGCTTACGATGCGATTTTAATGGATCGCTTACGGATGCGCCAGGAAGGTAAAATTAAAGTTCCTGAGCGCATTCGGTTTCCAGAGTTGCGAGTGCAATCACCTCCTAAAGAAAGTCCAACGCCTCGTGAGCAGTCACCTGCATGGCTGCAACGGATGCTGGATCAGCCAACACCTGCGGATATACTTTTACCAGGAGCTTGGTTTCTTGGTTTGAGTTCTATCAGCTTGTTTTACCCAGAGGGAGGCGAGCAGATTTTGCAGTTAGCATTGGTGGTTGGGGTAGGCACCAGTATTTACTTTCTCAATCGCAAGGAAGGCAAATTTGGCCGAGCAGTTTTGTTTACCCTGATAAGTTTAATTATTGGCTTAATCGCTGGGGGACTAGTTGCTAGCTGGCTCTTACCACAAATATCATCATTCACCAATCTGGGAACGAATCAATTCTCTACTGTAGTAACGTTTATATTGTTGTGGTTGGTTAGTAGTTTTCTACGGTAAACCACTAGCTAGTAAGCAAATTTCCATAAAGAATACATGGTTTATGTGTGTTCTTCTCAAATATATAGAGTCAGGAGTCAGAATATGTATTCTGACTCCTGCTTTAATTTGTACGATTAATTTAATCTGTTAGAGCTACAGAGCCTTTCTAGACAAGGTGTTTGGGTTTTAAGACTAAATCTACAGCAGCGCTGAAATCTTTAACGATTAAGTCGGGGTAGTAAAGTTCCAATTGGGTGCGATCGCGAATACCACATTCCACAGCCATCACCTTAATATCATAATTTTTAGCTGCGGTGATGTCGGCTTCCGTATCTCCCACCATCCAGGTATCGGCAGCCGGAGGCAGTTCTTTTAATGCCCTAGCCATTAACAAGGGCTTATCTTCAATATCACGAGTTTTAACGTAGTCGTTACTCAAGCAATAACAACGATTTTCTGGGAAAAATCTCCCTAAATCGTATTTTTTGAAGGCATAATCTAGTTCTCGAACTCGGCGCATCGTCATAACTGCCAAATCAATTCCCGCTTCTTGAATTTTTAACAGTGCATCCACGGCACCAGGCGCGAGAGTGTCATAGTTGAAATAATGTTCTGTATGCACAGTTTGCCGCCGCAACTGGGCAAATTCTTGGGCTTGGGCTTCGTCTAAACCGGAATTTAAGGCAATTTGTTTTTCAGGAACGCGCGATCGCTTTAACTGCCAAAATTCCGCTTTCGGAAGTTCTTGCACTACTTGATCTGGGCGACGAGTTTTCTCTAAGCAAAATTGATAAACACGGTAGTACCGTTCGGAAACATCAATAATTGGGCCGTCGAAGTCAGTAATCAGTCTTAGCATCGGCGGAAAAAGTTAATTTTTATTAAAATTATCTCAGATGTATGGCTATTTTTTGAGGGTATCAAGTCTGGCTGAATTTCAATTGATATTTTGTACTCAGCCATTATTGCAGGGTACCACGTTTGATTTGTTCGCTTTCAATGGCTTCAAATAAGGCGCGAAAATTACCTTCGCCAAATCCTTGAGCTTGGAAACGGCGCTCAATAAACTCAAAGAAAAATGTTGGCTGTTCAAAAATAGGCTGGGTGAAAATTTGCAGTAGTAGGGGTGCAGTTTGTTGTGTCCCTACGGGAGTATATTCTTGCCAGTCTACGAGAATTTCTTGTTGAGCGATCGCTTCTAGTTCTAGAGGTGATAGCGTGAGTCCTGAACGCTGTTTTAGCTGTGAATAGTAGGTTTGGGGAACTGAGAGCAAAGGTAAACCACTGGCACGAAATTTAGCGATCGCACTCACCAGATTAGTTGTCCGTAAGGCAATATGTTGAATACCTGGCCCCCGATTGACATCTAAAAATTCCTGAATTTGGGAATTTTTAGATGCTGGTTCATTAATTGGCAGTTGGACGCTGCCGTTATGCGAAACCATCACCTGACTGTGTAAAGCAGAACGATTGGTTTTAATTTTAAATGCTTGCTGGGGTTGAAAATCTAGGATTTTTTCGTACCAAGCGACAGCATGATCCAATTCACCAACTGCCACATTTAACACAATGTGATCTATAGCAGCAAAAGTGTTGTCATTTGTGATTTGTCCTTTGTCAAAAACTAATGACGAATGACTACTGACAAATGACCTTTCTATTAATGTATGAGTTAGTCCACCCCAGGCGGCAATTTTGCCACACTTGAGAAAAGCCCTACCTACCTGGCGTTCTTGGATGGGTTGTAGGATTTTAGCACCATATTTTTGAGCTTGTGCGATCGCAGCTTCGACATCTTCCACAGCAAAAGCTACATCTGCCACACCAGGGGGATATTTACGCAAAAACTCCGCTACTGGACTTGTAGGTAACAGTGGTGAAGATAGAAAAAAGCAGACAGCACCACTTTTCACCACTTCTGTACAAGTGTGAAACGAACTGTTGCGATCGGCTACTGATTGAAAACCAAGATGGTGTACAAACCAATCCCGCCACATTTTGGCATCTTCTACATAGAAATGAACGTGATCAATTTTCATAGATATTGAAAATCCAGCATAACAGCTTATATATCTGTAAATTTTGCCTCTTTTGCTAGATTTTCATGTCCTTCCTAAGCAGGAATTATTTAGGCGAACTCCCACTCTAAAAGAACAGATGACTATCAGGTTGAATATTAATTTCCATTGGCACAGCTTGCGGTTCTGCGGAAAGGGCAAAGAAAATCGCATTGGCAGCAGTTTCAGGACTGAGCATTTTTTTCCGGTCTACTTTTAGGTTGACATTATCCCAGAAAGGAGAATCTACCCCACCAAAGTAGAATAGCGTGAACTTGATACCAAAACGCTTGAGTTCCTCTGCCATGCACTTGCTAAAACCCACAACACCAAACTTAGAAGCAGAATAAGCTGCTGCCATCCCCATCGAATGCTTGCCGAGAATTCCTACCACATTACAGATGTGACCAGACTTGCGCTTTTGCATCTCTTCAGCAGCCGCCTGGCTAGTATAAAAGCTGCCTTTTAAGTTGACATCTAGCATCTTATCTAAATCAGCAGGTTCCAGGCTGTTGTAAGGCTTGAGTATACCTACACCGGCTGCATTCACTAAAATATCGATTTGACCAAACTGAGCGATGGTCTTTTCTATCAAAATATCTACTTGTTGGGGGTCAGTAATATCAGTGGGAACGGTCAAAACTTCCCCTGGTAAATCAGCCGCTAGTGTTGTTAAACGAACTGCATCTCTTGCAGCCAATACCAACCGGACTCCGGTGGGCGCAAGTTTATGTGTTAAAGCTGAACCAATACCACCAGTAGCACCGACAATAACGACAACTTTATCCTGCATTGCAATATTTATATTTCTTTACATCTGTTTACATAATACTGAATTACAGGCTCAGGTTGTACGTAAACATCCAGAAAGTATTTACTCGCGCAATAGTGCTGTTATCTCATATTCCTTTCCACTCGCTTTTAATGTAAATGTGGGAGATGATTCTAGATATTTAGTAAAATTAGAACCTAACTTTAATTTTTTAATAATTGAATTAGGAGATTCTCCGGTTATTTTCCGGATCTCTGTACCTAGCTTAGACACAGATAACTTAGTTTGGGGAGAATTTATATGTATATCTTGAATAAGTTTAAATAGTAATTTATCTAATATTTCTCGATTAGAAATTTCCGTAAATTCTTCTTGTTCCCCTTGTCCTTTAATAGATTCAGCAAATGAGTTATTTACAACAGATATTGGTTTCTCTTTTTCTGGCTGATTTAAATTATGTTTAATATTGATCTCACATCTTTCTTGAAATGAAGTTGCAACATCCACTAAACTGTTTAATTTAGCATTGATTGATTCTTCTTCAGTTTTAATTAAATCTTGAATTGGATCAATCACTTTTTCAAAAGATGGAACTTCTGTTGCCATTGACAAAGAATAATAAGTTAATTTGCCAGTATTCCGATTTTCTATATGCAAATTTTGCCCTTGTCTACGTACCCAATAAACAATCAATCCCTGGTTTTGGAGTTCGTTACAGAGGTGAATTAAAATTCCATCGCTAGAACAGACTAATATTTCTTTAACTGTTGGATAAGAGCGTAAGATAGAAGCACCGAATGCAATCATTTTTGCATCAGCACTATTTTTACCTTCGGGTACATGGAAAAGTTGATAGCCACGGTTATATAGTTCAATATCTTGCTTCCCAATATTGGGATTTTTCCAGTTAGCAAATGCAATTTTAACTTGGAGAGGAGATTTACAAATACTGGCTAAAAATAATTCTGAATTAATATCTAATTTTAAGTTTTCTGCATCCAAAAGTAGAAGAGAGATTCCTGTTTCTAACTTATGTCTAATTTCATTTTCTTGCTGAGTTTTTAAGAGCAATTGGCTGAACACAGAAGATTCTAAGCAATCAGGTGATAGTATAGTTTGCAGAAGTTCTTCAGCTAATATAAAATTAAAAGAGCCAAGACCTTTCTCTGTGATTTTTTCTTCTGGCAGGTTTTTTACTAAAGGAAGTTCCGCCTCATCAGTCATAGATACTTTAGTATGTCCATTGCTGTTAGCAAGCAAGTCCATTTCCAGGGAACGAGGTAATGCAGGCTCAAAGAATTGTTTGCCACAATTTTTGCAGAGGTAATTCTGCTGGTCATTGCTACGACCATTTTTATAATATGAAGTAGATTCGCACAGAGGACATTTCATCTTATGGTTCAGGTGGTCTAGGCAGATACTTTTCTTTAAGTATATAGTATAAAAAAAGACTGTCAATATCAGTCTGCATTGCCCAACACAAGAAGAACTCAAAGTAAGCAGAAATTAAATTCAACCTTAATTTCCGCCTGCACTATGTCATAGCCCTCTGAATAGTTAGATTTTAAGAAACGCTTCAATTAACGCGGGCGAAAACGTAGTCACGGGTGCGAGAATCTACGGGATTAGTAAAAATTTTATTTGTAGTACCAAATTCAACCATTTGGGTAATACGATTTTCATTACTATGAAAGAAAGCCGTAAAATCAGATAGGCGAGTAACTTGATGCATGTTGTGAGTAACGATCACAATTGTTAACTCAGAGCGCAAGTTATGGATCAAATGCTCAATTTTCATGCTAGCGGCAGGATCAAGACCTGAACAAGGCTCATCCATCAACAAAACATTTGGTTTGACTGCTAAAGCCCGAGCAATACATAATCTTTGTTGTTGACCACCAGAAAGTTCTAAAGCAGACTTGTGCAACTTATTTTTCACTTCATCCCAAAGTTCGGCAGCTTTGATGGCAGATTCAACAATTCCATCTAATTCTACTTTCGGATGCCATCCAATTAATTTCACTCCATAAGCAACATTATCGTAAACACTCATAGGAAAAAGATTTGGCTTGGGAAAAACCATACTAACTTGGCGACGTAAGCGATTGATATTGACCCGACGCTCATAAATACTCTGACCAAAAAATTCTACTTTTCCTTCAACCTTCACTTCTCCTTCTAGTTCACTCATGCGATTTAACGATTTAATAAAAGTAGACTTGCCACAACCGCTAGAACCAATAATTGCCGTGATTTGGTTTTGGTAAATATCCATTGACACGCCTTCAACTATCTTTTGAGTGTCGTAAGAGAAGCTGAAGTTTTTGACTCTGATGGCTGGAATTAGTTTACTCATATTGCCAAAACGTGTAAAACAAAACTTAACTAAGTAAAACAGTACAAATTAGCACAGATGTTTCACTATGTTACTCCTAAAAGTAGATATACATGGAAATTACGTAGTTATGCTGTAGTCATCCAGCAGATAAACTGTTATTAGATATTCATCTTAAGACTGTGTTCCAAAAATTATCTTTTATAGACTTTTTATGCCTATCTTTTCCCCCTTAATTGACGTATCATCCTTTGTTATGAGAAAGGATTTGGTCTGGTTAGATTTAAAATAGCTATATAGAAATCCGCTTTGATTTTTGTTCGCGCGGCGTGGTGTAGCCATACTTACTTGTGTGGGTTTGCAAGAGGCAATAGGAAAAAAGGCTTTTTGAGTTGTATAAAGTTTTTTCAAAAATCAAATATGAGTTCTATATCAATATCACATACCCTTCATGTATAGTGAAGAGTTAGTTTATTTATCAAGATAAATTAGTAACTTTTTTAAACTACATTTTATGAGTATCTTCTAGCGCGAGATAGTTCGACAAAAATCAATAAGTCACGCTAGAACATACCTTAACCGAAACGCCCTGAAATGTAGTCGCGAGTGCGAGGGTCTAGTGGATTGTTAAAGATTTGCTCTGTAGCGCCAAATTCAACCATTTGACCAATGCGAGTTTCGTCGGTGCTAAAGAAAGCCGTAAAATCAGAAACGCGGGCGGCTTGCTGCATATTGTGGGTAACGATCGCAATTGTCAACTCAGACTGTAAGCTATGAAGGAGTTCCTCAACTTTCATGGTGGCAATGGGGTCAAGAGCCGAGCATGGCTCATCCATCAGCAGAACTTTCGGCTTAACTGCTAAAGCGCGGGCAATACATAATCTTTGTTGTTGACCACCAGAAAGCCCTAAAGCTGATTTATCGAGCTTATCTTTCACTTCATCCCAAAGAGCAGCGCTTTTAAGGGCAGATTCAACAATTTCATCTAATTCTAATTTTGAATTCCTACCTGCTATTCTCATACCGTAGGCAACATTTTCGTAAATGCTTATCGGAAAAGGATTCGGTTTTTGAAACACCATACCAATTTGGCGGCGTAATCGGTTGATGTTGACACGAGGATCGTAAATATTCTGACCAAAAAATTCTACATGTCCTTCAACTTTTACAGGCCCTTCTAATTCGCTAATGCGATTAAGAATTTTGATGAAGGTAGATTTACCACAACCACTAGGGCCAATAATTGCAGTTACTTGTTTTTGATAAATATCTATTGATACCTTTTCAATTGCTTTTGTTGTGCCATAGTAAAAGCTGATATTTTTAACTTTGATAGCTGGAATTAGGTTACTCATGCTTGATTAAGGTGTGAAATAAAAATTATAAAAACAGAATTCAGGAGTCAGGATTAAGACGAAATTATATAATAGTAATAGGAAACGATCAAATATATTTTAATTTTCTACTATTACTATTTAATAGTTTTAAATTAGTATAAAATCTGAATTATCTACTAACTAATTCTGACTTCTGAATTCTGTATTCTGCTCATTTTATTCTTCTCTGTCTAATAACTAAGCGAGAAATAATACTGACACATAAAATTAAGCCGAGTAAAACTATAGAAGTAGTCCATACCAATTGGCTTTTTTCTGGGTCAGGGTCGTTGTAGAGGTTAAAAATCAATACTGGTAAAGAAGCTGTTGGACTTAACAATCCTTCTGACCAATCTAGACTAAATAAAGCGGTAAAAATTAAGGGTGCTGTTTCACCAGCAGCACGAGCTACAGCTAATAAAATGCCTGTAGTAATTCCGGGGATTGCAGTAGTGACAACAATGCGAAAAGTAGTTTGGAAGCGAGTTCCACCTAAAGCAGCAGAGGCGAGGCGTTGAGATGCAGGAATCAGTTTTAAGGATTCTTCTGTTGTCAGTATAATCACAGGTAGCATAATCACAGCTAAAGCAAAACCACCTGCGATCGCACTAAATCCTTTAGTTACTAGAACTATTATGCCATAAGCGAATACACCTACAACAATTGAAGGCACACCTGTAAGAATGCTGCTGATAAAACGTACAAGACTAGCAATTGTGTTACTTTGTCCAAATTCTGCCAAGAAAATTCCTGTCATAATCCCTGTGGGAATGCTTAAAATAGCACCAATTATCACCATGATTATGGTTCCCAGGATGGCATTGCCAAAGCCATTATCAATCACTGCTTTGACAAACATTTCCGATTTGAGTCCAGATATTCCCCGGATGAAAATTTCCCACAAAATTGATAATAAAGGAATGAGTGCTAAACCTGTAAAACTAAAGGCGATCGCATTCATTGCATAAGTAAATATTAACCGCTCTGTTGGCAGAGGACTGCATAATTCTGCTACCAAAGATTCATCCCTTTCTGACTGGATGTAACCACTCATAATTTTTACAAATTTTGATTGATAAACGTCTTGCTACATTGATAAAAAAGTATCATTTGTTTTTCCTACCAACCCACTTCACCAATAGCACAGCGCCAATATTTACAGCTAGAGTCAACCCAAACAAAATCAATCCCAAATAGCTTAAAGCACCTATATGTAATCCCGGTTCAGCTTCAGCAAATTCATTAGCTAATACAGAGGGAATTGTATAAGCTGGATCGAGTAAAGAAGCGCTGATTTGAGCAGAGTTACCAATCACCATAGTGACAGCCATTGTTTCACCCAAAGCACGTCCTAAAGCAAGCATGGCTGCACTTACAATTCCAGAAAATCCCGATGGTAGCAAGACTCGAAAAATTGTTTCCCAACGAGTTCCACCCAAAGCCATAGATGCACTACGTAATTCTTTAGGGATAGCCATTAAGACATCACGGCTAATTGCTGCCATTGTGGGCAAAATCATGATGGCTAGAATAACTCCAGCAGTCAACATATTAGTCCCAGAAGGATCTTCTGTATTAAACAGTGGTATCCATTGAAAAGTGCTGGCTAGCCACTTTTGCAGAGGTTCTAAAACTGGAATAAAGACAAAAATCCCCCATAGACCAATAATTACACTGGGAATTGCTGCAATTAATTCCACAACAAATGCTAGGATGGTTCGCAGCGATGTAGGTAAGAAATTTTCACTCGTGACTAAGGCTACTGCCATTCCCACCGGGACAGCAAATAAAATAGCGATCGCACTACTTACCAGAGTTCCATAAATATAGGGGAATGCACCAAAAATCTGATTACCTGTATCCCAATCTTTTCCCCACAAAAACCCCAGTCCAAACTGCTTGATGGCTGGTAGAGCTTCTGAGAAAATTACCCAACTCATCAAAAATAGTACTGCAACAGTAATCACGGCAAAAAAGTATACTAGCCGTGTAAAACCTTGGTCAAACCAGAAGTTTGCACCACTGACACCTGTTAGATTGAAACTTTCATCGCCTAGATTTGAATCATCTGATGAATTTGCCATTACAAATCAATAAAATAGATTTTTGATTACTACTAGAGCGAGTTATTAACTTACTCTCGTAGGAAAGGAAATTAGTAAGATAATCCCCATATTTTCTCTTTTTAAGAGAGAACATTAAAATCCCCCTTTTTAAGTGGATTGGGGGATATTCTCTACGTAAGTTCTAAAGTTGTGTAGGTTGGTTTGAGGAACGAAACCCAACATTTTCATAGCTTTGTTGGGTTGCGATTTGCTTCACCCAACCTACAATTTTTATTAACCCAAACGTATTGCTTTTTAAGTTGGTTGGGGGATATTTTCTACGTAAGTCCTAAAGTTTGCAAATTAAGGTTTGATAGAACTATTCACTGTTTGAAGCACCCGATTCGCTACATTAGATGGAATTTTGGTGTAGTTGAGGTCATCGTTATACTGTTGACCGTCCTTCAATACCCAATTAATCCATTTCTTAATTGCATCAGCTTTAGCAGCATTAGCATACTGTTTGTAAACCATCATCCAAGTAAGACCAACAATGGGATAACCTTGTCCTGGATCTCCTACAAAAACACGGTAGTTGTCTGGGAAAGTAACAGTTGCTAAAGCCGCATTTGCAGATTGTAAAGAAGGAGCAACAAATTCTCCTTTCTTATTTTGTACCAGTGCTGATTTGAGGTTGTTTTGGACAGCGTAGCTATATTCTACATAACCGATAGAACCAGGAGTCCGAGCTACTATAGCAGCTACGCCTGGATTTCCTTTGCCTTTGAGGACATTTGGCAAATTCCATTTTGGAGCAGTGTTAGCTCCAACTCTGCCTTTAAAATAGCCACTGATAGCACTCAAGTGATTAGTAAAAATGAAAGTTGTACCGCTACCATCAGCACGAACAGCAAATTTAATTGTTTGATTTGGTAGATTAGCACCTGGATTATCAGCTTTAATTTTCGCGTCATCCCATTTGGTAATTTGACCTGAATAAATTGCTGGTAGTGTAGCGCGGGACAATTTGAGATCGTTAACACCCGGAAGATTGTAAACAACAGAAACAGCACCGCCTGCTGTGGGTACTAAGATTGCACCGTTCTTGACTTTAGCAATTTCATCATCTTTCATTGCAGCATCACTACCACCAAAGTCAACGGTTCCAGCGATGACTTGACGAATACCGCCGCCACTACCAATTGCTTGATAGTTAATTTTCAAGTCTGGATATTTCTTCTTCACTTCACGAGCATACCGTTCGTAAAGCGGAGCCGGAAAAGTTGCTCCTGCACCATTGAGAGTTTCAGCTTGTGCGATCGCACTAAAAAATGGACTAAGTGCAACAGAAGTTGTCACCAATGAAGTAGCAACGACACGATTCAAGGTGGTGGTCGAAAAAATCATATTACCTCTGATTAAAGGAATATCTTCCTGCTGTAATTCCAGCCTTAATCAAGGTACATTTGTCATGGTTAAACTTTCTTTAACAATTGATAAATAAAAAATTAAGATGCGTTTAAATCTTAATTTAAAATATTTTTTACTTGTTGATATTTGATTGATTAAATTAGTTAGGAAAAAGATGCCAATAAAAACTTAAACAATTAAAAATGAGTAAATCACTAAACTTAAAAAATATAACTTTGCTAGAAAATGGATAAAAATCTGTGTTTATCGGTTAGTACGGTGATGATGCGTTTTGGCATATTTTCAGTGCAAGAATAGTAAGTTGGCCTGAACAAAATATTTGTTACGCAGTCACCTTTAACCATCCAAAAATATCACCTACCGTCAACTGTAACCCCTGACAAAATTCTGGCACTGGTAAAACAGACTCAATTTCCTCAAAAGGTAAAGGTTGTTGTCCCGCAGGATAAGCAGCAATGAATCGCTCATCAGGATCAATTAACCAACCCATTTGAGTCCCATGATTAAGTGCGTGTAAGATTTTTTTTGTAACTTTTGTATGGCTTTGTTCGGGTGAGAGAATTTCGATTATCCAGTCGGGTGCTACAGTAAATGTATTGGCAATATCACCATTTTCATCTACGGGAAGCCTTGCCCAAGAAAATACAGCGACATCGGGAACTATAGAACGTCCTGCAAAAGTGCAACGCAATTCTGGAAAAGCCCAACCCATTTTTTGGACTTTGATAACAGAATTGATTGTGGGACATAGTTCTCCTTGAATGGTGCTATGTTTTCCTTGAGGCATAGGTTTTGGAATGATTTTCCCATCGATGTATTCGCAATACGGTTTTGTTTCTGGTAGTGCGATAAACTCTTCTAGGGTCAATATTTTATTTGATATTTGTACCATGATTATCCTAGCTTCAACTTATAATACTTTTTGACATCGTTAGAATTTATCTTATTCTAAAATATTTTTCAATTTACCAATCCGTAAACATCTAAATTATTTCATGATTTTTTGCGCCTACAATACATTACCAAAAGTATAAATAATCCCATTCCTGCCAAATATTTAATTGCATCAGGTATGCTCGGATTAGGTGAAAAAAAGCCTTCGATCGTACCAGCAATAATTAACATTGGTACAATGCCAAATACGAGCTGCACCGCCTGAGAACCATAAAATTTCAGTGCATCTCCACGGCGATATTTACCAGGAAATAAAATTGCTCTTGCTAATAAAAATCCTGCACCCCCAGCAAAAAAGATTGCGGGTAATTCCAAGGAACCATGCGGAAATACAAAGGCCCAAAAAGGATAAGCCAGATTATTTTGACCAACTAAAGTGCCAACAGCACCAATTAATAAGCCATTAAAAATCATCAAATAGGCTGTATATAGTCCGACGGTGATGCCACCGGCAACAGCACCAAAGGATACTGACAGATTATTGATTGTGATACTGCTGGATGCCAGAGGTTCAACACCGACAATCGACCCCATCCATAATTTATGCTCATCTCGCACTTTGGTAATTAAACTTTCAGGTACGATCAAAGCCATAAAGCTGGGGTTTTGCCAAGAATACCACCAAGCCACTAGTGCCCCCAGTAAGAACAGTGCGGTGGCTACAGCAATATATGCAAATGTTTTCTGGACTACATCTGGTAATCCCCATTTGTAAAATTCTAAAATTGCCTGCCATTCCTGTCGCCGCGAACCTTGGTAAATCTGCGTATAGGCACGAGTTGTTAAAGATTGTAAACCTTGTATCAAAGTATTGCCGATTTGCTGGGTACGGGCACGAGCCAAATCTGCCGCTACTGAACGATATAAACTCGCTAATTCTCTAATTTCTGCTGCCTTTAGAGACTTTAGCCCTCTTTTTTCTATCTGCTTTAATAAGGCATCCAGACGTTGCCAATTTGGTTCTCGTCGCGCAATCCAACGTTGAATATTCATGAATTTTGGGAACACTGAGTTTAACTTAGCTTAAGATAGCCTCAAATTGATCTCCGTAGTTTCAAGGGAAATTTGCCATTATGTCTGAAAATTTTGGATCTTCCGGCCAGATACAACCACTGAGTGTAGGAAATGTTGTCAGTGCTGCGGTGCGATTGTATCGTTCTCATCTTAAGACTTATTTGAAACTGGCTGCGATCGCTCACTTGTGGGTTCTCCTTCCGATTTATGGCTGGGCAAAATATGCAGCCATCTCTGGACTAATTTCACGCTTGGCTTTTGGAGAATTGATTTACCAACCTGAAAGTGTCCAAGCCGCCAGCAGCCATGTTAATCCGCGTCTCTGGTCATTTTTAAGAGTTGGTTTTCAGGTAGGAGTATCTTTGCTGCTAGTTTATTTAGGATTGGCGATCGCAGGTGGTATTCTGTCTGCTTTGCTAGTAGCGTTATTGGGAGGGATATTAGGTACTGCGGGTGTTATAGTCACAACCACATTGACAATAATTTTAATGGTAATTATTTTACTGTTGGGACTAACCTGGTTCTACTCTCGTTGGATAGTAGCTGAGGTACCGCTAGCAGTTGAAGAAAATGTTAATGGTGGCGAAAGTGTTGCTAGAAGTTGGGAGTTAACTAAAGCCTCGGTACTTCGCATTCAGGGCGTTGTTTTAGTTGCTTTTTTCGTTACACTGCCATTGGTGTTTGTATTAAACTATGTACCTAGCTTATTCCTCATCAAGCTTGAGCCTGGTACTGTCATCTACGGAATTGTGTATTTTATTTCTGTGATTGGCAGCTTAGTAGGTGGAGTTTTGATCATGCCATTCTGGCAAGCACTAAAAGCTGTTTTATACTTGGACTTGCGGACTCGGCGTGAAGGTCTGGGTTTGCAGTTAAGACAACCTCCTACACAAGATTTTCGTTAACTCAACGCCTTAATTCAACTCTATTAATTTTCAATTGGTTAAAATATGCGCTTTTTTAATCGCATCACATTCCAGACTCCAGAAAGTGTAGAGTTGGAATTTACTTTAGCGGGAATTGGTAATCGAGCTTTAGCGCTGCTGATTGACTATACAGTGTTGGGTATAACTTTGCTTCTGTTTGTCCTTACCTGGACTGTCTTTTCAACGCAGCTGGTAAATTTTCTTGAAGACTTGTTTACGAGTTTACCAAGTTTAGACATTTGGTTATTAGCAATTTTCTTCATTATTGCCTTTGCAATTTACATCAGCTATTTTGTATTTTTTGAAACCTTATGGTTTGGGCAAACCCCTGGTAAACGGGTTGCTAAAATTCGCGTAGTTCGAGATGATGGCAGGCTCATTGGGTTACAACAAGCAACTCTCCGTTCCCTACTACGACCCTTTGATGAGACTTTATTTATTGGCGCTTTTTTAATTATGTTCGGTAGTCGTGAAAAGCGTTTAGGTGATTTGGCTGCCGGTACAATTGTAATTCAAACTGAAACACCCATTGCATCTGCGACATTGACAATTTCAGAACAGGCAAAGGAACTTCATGAACAGTTAATCCAAATCGCCGATTTATCGAAATTATTGCCCGATGATTTTGCAGTTATTCGTGAATATTTGCAGCGACGGGCTGCAATGTCCTTAAAGGCAAGAGCCTCACTATCTCTAAAGTTAGCCGAGCAAGTAGTGGCTATTATTAATTTGGAGAACTTGCCAGAAGCTGTTACACCTGATGTATTTTTAGAAGCTGTTTATCTCGTGTATCAAGAACCTAAATTTTAGGCGAGAGATTTTATTTACAGCATTGACAAAAAGTTAAGTTTACCTGAAAGACAAAATCTTGAAGAAGAATTCAGAAGTCAGAATTCAGGAGTCAGAATCAAGACGCTCGATAGCGTAGCCATGCCAAAGGCTTATCGGACAGTCGTACAAAATTCATTCTGTTAGCGGTAGCGGGGCGTTTAGCCCATTCTGACTCCTGACTCCTGGATTCTGTTCGATAATCAGTAGTCAGTTGCCAGTGAGTGGAAACTACTGGCTACTAACTACTAACTAATGGCTTAAAAATCTAAAATCGGCCAGTCTGGTTCACGATAATAGTGTGTCATGTTGTCAAATTTTCGTAATTCAACACGATTGATCGAGAATTCTGGCAAATTAAACAGCCATTTTTCATTCAATTCCGAAAGATTTGTGCTGAAACTTGTGCGGTCTAAGTCAGATGAAACCTCCCCAAAATAGGCTAATGTAACATGGGCAGTGAAATGATAATGCTGCTCAATACCCAAGGCAATCAACTTGGGATTTTGATAAATTGTTCGGCGGAATTTAATAATTTCCTCATAGCAGCTTTCATCTTGAGGTACTAAACAAACAGCTATAGCTCTTGGCATCAGTATCAGTCCCAGCATTTGCCATTTAATCGGATGACTCCTATTTGTCATCAATTGTTGATATTGCTGAAACATTTCGGCTAAACAAGAGGGTAACTCCTCGTCAAATTTTGGATTCTTTTCGCGGGCATCAAGGTAAGCATGATCCCAAATTAAATCCGCTAAAGTTACATGGAAGCTAGCAGGAGGTACAGGTATAATCAAATTACGGTTTACAGGCAACTGCAAAAGTTCCTGTTGGTAAGTCTGTAATTTGGCATAGAAAGCAGAATTTTCTGATTCTTCTTCTGCCGCAGGCGTTGTAATTAGCGTATACCCAGGAAAAGACGCTGCTTCTCTCAAGCCAGAATTTAGCTGAAATTTAGAAGATTCCTGAATATGCTGGGCTTGGGATCTGTAGGCTTCTGGCAGCGTCAGTCGTGCTAACCGATTTAAGTAAGTTTGATAGTTGTCGTCCAATCTTCATAGCCTCACGCTCTCACTTGATAGATTTTAGGGAAAATTACCCCGAATAAGAGAATGATTTTAAAAGTATTTAGTTTTTGGGGCTGAGGAAGTTAGCAGTTAGGAGGTAGGAGTTTTAAGAATTCTTCTCCAATGCACCATTCTCCATGCCCAATGAGGTTTATCTATGCCAATCTATGTTTACTGGGGTGAAGATGATTTTGCGATGGAAAAGGCGATCGCTGTTTTGCGCGATCGCGTTCTCGATCCCAGTTGGATAAGTTTTAATTACACTGCATTCACCCCAGATCAAGCTGATGCTGCTATCCAGGGGTTAAATCAGGTGATGACACCCACTTTTGGCGCTGGTGGGCGCTTGGTATGGCTGATAAATACAACCCTGTGTCAGCACTGTCCAGAGAATGTCTTAGGGGAATTGGTGCGATCGCTATCTGTCATTCCCGAAAACTCATTTTTATTACTCAGCAGCCGCAACAAGCCAGATGAACGCCTCAAATCCACGAAATTGTTAAAACAATTTGCTACCGAATTCCGAGAATTTCCCCTCATCCCCCCTTGGAAAACCGAATTACTAGTGCAATCTGTTAATCAAGTAGCCCAGACTGTGGGCGTAAAACTGACTGCCAATACTGCCCAACTGTTGGCAGAATCCGTCGGAAATGATACGCGATTGCTCTACAATGAAATAGAGAAATTACGGTTATATGCCCACGGTAGCAATAAGCCTTTAGACGTAGATACCGTTACAAAGCTAGTAAGAAATACTACTCAAAATAGTTTACAATTAGCAGCAGCAATCAGAATAGGAGATACAGCGAAAGCTTTGACAACCTTGGCAGATATGATCAATGCTTCCGAGCCGGGATTACGGATAGTTGCCACATTGATTGGACAATTTCGCACCTGGCTATGGGTCAAGATTATGATAGAAAGTGGTGAGCGCAACCAACAAGCGATCGCTAGTGCTGCTGATATCGGTAATCCCAAGCGGATCTACTTCTTACAACAAGAAATCAAACTGCTTTCTGTGCAACAGTTAATCTCCTGCTTACCTCTACTATTGGAGTTAGAAGTGAGCCTCAAGCAAGGAGCATCAGAAATGTCAACATTTCAGACTAAAGTCATCGAACTTTGTCAAGTATGCCGAGGAAGTTGACAATCAAATATAAAAACTTGATGTATTGAACAGTTGCTGGAACTTCCAACTCCGAAAATAATTCAAAGTCCTTATAATATCCCTGATGTAGTTTTGTGTCACACACTATATGAATAAAATTTCCAATTTCTTTTCCCGATCCAGCCGAAAGCGAATCCTTTGCCAATCATTCTTTTTCGGCGCGATCGCTACTGCGAGTGTCATTTCTAACGCTTTTTCAGTTAATTCAAAAGCTTATGGTCAAACTGCATCACCAATAGCTAACAATACTCAAATTGACAGCTACGCTCAAGCAGTGCTAGCAATGGAACCAGCGCGTCAAAAGGCTTTTGAAACCATTAAAAACCTTATTGGCAATGGAGAAGTTCCCAAAATTGTTTGTAACGATTCTAACAGCATAAACGGTCTTCCGAGAAAGGCTCAAGATATCGCAGTAAATTACTGTAATAGCTCTCAAAAAATTGTCCAAGATAATGGTTTGAGCATTGATCAGTTTAACAAAATCACTGTAGAACTACAAAATAACGATCTTTTAAAACAGCAGGTTTACAATACCTTATTACGTCTGCAAAAAACCCCTGATTCTCCTTAGTTAAAATCTGCATCAACACTAAAATTAGGCAGGATTGGGGTTAAAATAACTACCCTTGTATGAAAGCAAGGGCTAGTATTTTTATTTAAAGAACAATCAAAGATTGATTCATAAAATACTTGTTTGTGGATAATAGGTTAATAATTAATAATCTATTGAATTTTACGAATCGATTTTTATTACCGTCCTATCATTCAATTATCAGAAAAGCTTGCTTGTCGCTTAGTGTGAATATTTTTCATGTGCTTCTTCACGGTGTTTATGGTGATGTAAAGCTTCATAGCAATTTCTTTATAGCTGTAGTTGCTTCTATAGAGAAACCAAATTTCAGCTTCTCGTGGCGTGAGGTCAAATTTTTTAACTTCAGTGAGTGCTACATTTTTTACAGACTCATACTGGTTTTCTATGGTAACTAATAAGCAAGGCACTTCAAACCCATCTAAATCTAGCAGTCTCACCCTAATCCGAAAAATATTTGACTTATCAAGTACAATTTCATCCGACAAAATCAGAAGTTTATCAGAAAACAAATTCCGACTACTGAGTAAAGATTCACAAAGATTCCAGATAGCTGGTGGTACAAAATTTGGGTTGAAATTGTCTTGATTGAATTGACAACAAAGGCGATTAGCAGACGCATTACTATGTACTACTTCACCACTTTGGGTTAAAATTAATATACCGTCTTCTAAGCCTTCAATTACTTCTTGTAAAAAATTAGCTCGCTTCGAGTTAAGTAAATCAATATTCTCTAGCTGTTCTGGTTCTGCTACTGTTTTTACTAATGTCTTTGTTAGGGCAATCATAGGAGATAAATTAATGTATAAAATAGTGCTTGTTTGTTAGATTCGTGCAACTTGGAAGATGTACTAATCTATTTTTCGGATGATTATCTGAATAAATTGGGTGAATATTGCAGACTAATCACACTCATGAAAGTAAGTACAAGTGTTATTTCTAAAACAAACTCCTGAGAATACTCAATCAACAATTCATCTATTTTGTTTGAATTAATTTAGGTTATACATTTTAAATACAACTCTGAAATAGCCTATTTCGGAAGACGCAAAATTTAATTTGGCTAGACTTTGCCTCGCTACGCTAAGGTGTCATTGCTAGATTAATTGTCTAAAATCAAACGTATTGTTTTGTTGAATGTAAGCCACTTCCACAAAATAGCTATCACCCCAATAAATAAAAATTATTCAGATGTAAATAAAAATATACACACAAATATTTTTATGTGCGTGTATTTACTAAGTATGCTAAATTGCAGAGTAAATTTTACATTGATTAAAGTAAGCGATCGCAGGTAGGCTCAAAAGCTTCCATAATAAACGCCATACCAGACAGATGGAAGTACCTGAAAAATGTCATCATAGTTAAGGTAAGACATTCTGGAGATAAGACAACGGTTTACGCACGCCCTTTAGCACGGTTAATTGAGCAATTGCAACGCCTGCCGGGAGTTGGCCCTAAATCTGCCCAAAGACTGGCTTTGCATATTTTGAAGCGTCCAGAAGCAGAAGTAGAAGCTTTGGCACAAGCTTTAATTGAAGCCAAAAAACAGATAGGCTTGTGTTCTGTTTGCTTTCACTTATCTGCTGAACCTGTTTGTGAAATCTGTCGCAATGCCAACCGTGACAACAATACTATCTGTGTCGTAGCAGATCCACGCGATGTAATTGCGCTGGAAAAAACCCGCGAATACAAAGGCAAATATCACGTTTTGGGTGGGGTGATTTCTCCAATTGATGGAATTGGGCCAGAACAGCTGAATATACTGGCTTTACAGCGACGGGTAAATCAACAAAAACCTCAAGAAGTTATTCTGGCAATTAGTCCGAGTATAGAAGGGGAAACAACAACACTATATATAGGTCAGCTACTGAAACCATTTACCAAGGTGACGCGGATTGCCTTTGGTTTGCCTGTAGGTGGTGATTTGGAATACGCCGACGAAGTGACCCTGGCAAGGGCATTGGAAGGACGCAGAGAGTTAGATTGAGGTTAATTCAAAGGTTTATAAACTAATAGGACTTACGCAAGAACTCTCTGAAACTCTTATTTCTCCGTGTCCTCTGGGCCCTCTGTGGTTCTTTTTTTCATGATTTTGCGTAAGTCCTGACTAAAAGTAAAAATTTTAAGGTAGGGGCAATTCATGAATTGCCCCTACCTCAAAGTATTAATTAGGCTTACCCGTAATCGTAAATGCTGCCCAGTAGTAAGGATGATTATAAAGATTTTTATCCGATGCCATTTTACTATTTCTATATAGTTGCGTTGCTAAATAAGTTTGAATTCGTAATTCTTCAGGATGCAGATTATTCAAAATATCTTCATACCATTTTGTCAGTTCTCCAGCAGTTAGTTCTTTCAGCCACCTTGTTGCTTCCGCTAAGGCAGTAACTGCTGATTTATTAAGCTGTAATCTCCGATAAAACTCTATCATTACTAAGGCACTAGCTGAAGATTCTACACTCCAGAGAGTACTAACTATATGAGGCACACCCTGACTTACAAAACCACTGGCTAAACTCACATATTCACTGCTGATAGTGTGGTTGTTAGTACTTAAATTTTCACACGCAGAGAGAGTAATCAGGTTGTAAGTTGATAGATTGTGCTGATAGATTTCATCTAGAGTTAGTTTTTCTTCACCTGCTAATGCTAATTCTGACTTTTTGGGTTCAGCTAAATTATTAGTGACATGACCTGTAAAATGAAAAATATTGTAATTATCAAACAAGGCATTTTCCACAATATTTTTTGTAGCTTCTGCTCCCTGAATTCGTTGAATATTATTGAACATCTGGCTCACAACTTCAGATTCAAGTTTGGCAAATTTTAATGGAGGATAACCTGCACTTTCAGGATGTTCAACACTGAGCAATAACTGATTTTGCCATTGCAAAATATCTTCAGTTCTTATTGATAAACCTATTTGGGCACTGGGTAAATAGGTGACGGTGAAATTGGACTCCACATTCGGCAACTCTTCCTGGGATGGGGAAGAAAGATGGAAAAGGGTATGAATGGGCAATCTGTACAAGTCGCGGTGAGGAATTAAAACCAGTTGGGTGATGCCTTCGAGTTCCTGGGCAATTGTGGAAATATTCAAGATGCCATACAACTGCACCAGCTTCTGTTCCATATCCACTCGCCAAGAATGCTGGCTTTTACTTTCTTTGTCTTGGGCTGTGGTGCGATATTCTTGGTATTGTTGATGCCAATCTTCTAGCCAAGTTTCAAATTCAATTAGGCGTTGCACTGCTTCAGGTAGCGGCAATTCATTGAGACGAATAGCGTCTTCTCCTAAAGGTATTGCCCCGGCATCTTGCATGGGTGTAAACAGCAGAATCGGTGATGGCGCTTGGTCTTTGAGAATGAAAGTATGTAGGGCGACTGGACTAATATGCCAGTAAATAATTGCTGTTGTGGGATTAAATAGTTGTTGAATTGCACCATAATGGGGCGAGTAAATATTATTATTCCAGCCAGAAAGTAGCCAGTTTAAACAAGCATTTTTGCCTTGTTCAGCAATTTCCCAAGCTTCAACTAAATCACCAGACTCTACTGCTAAATCAACTGCCAATTGATCAAAGCCTGCAAATTTCAAAGCTAGCTGTTTTTTACTTTCGTCTGAGCGAGTTTCTTCACTCAGCAATTGTCGCAATAAATCTGTACCACGTTGCAGCAATTCTTGAACTTGTGTTGTTTGTCCCAAACCCATCAGTACTTTGCTTAGAGATTGCAAAACCTCTAGGTGGAATAGGGGAAAATATTCTAGTGTTAGGGTTAACAGCGCCTGATGGTACTCAGATGCAGCTTTGCGCCAATAATCGCGGGGATTGGGATGTTTTTTGCCTTGATCGTAATAAGTATTAGCGATCGCCAGATGCAATCTACCCCAACCTTCTGGGTGGGTATCTGTCCGTAGATGTTTTAACCCTTCTTCGTAGCTGGCTAATTTTCCTTCGTAGCCACCCTGTTGCAAGTCGGGATTTGCCTCTGTGATCCTACTCGACAAATTCAGCAATGCTTCCGAGTTCACCAAATGACCGATCGCAGTTCCCCGACCAATCCAAGCTTCCCAATAATCTTGTTTAATTTCCAAAGCGTTGTCATAACAAGCGATCGCTTCGGCAAATTGTTCTAAATAAAACAGCGCTACTGCCTGATTATACCAAGCTAGGTGGAAGTCGGGTTTGATGGCGATCGCTTGGCGATAGGAAGCGATCGCTTCTTGGCGACGACCTAAGTTGTCTAATGCTATACCTCGGTTGTACCAAGCTAAGTAGAAGTCGGCTTGAACTGAAAGGGCTTTATCCCAGGAGGCGATCGCTTCTGACCACCTTCCTAAATTAAACAGCACTACACCCCGGTCTATCCAAACTTCGTGGTACTCTGGGTTAATTTCTAGGGCTTTGTCGTAGGATATAATCGCCTCTGCAAATTGTTCGCCTACAGCTAGGGCTATCCCTCGGTGATACCAGTTTTCTTGGTCTTCTGGTTCCAATTGCAGCGCTTGATCGTAACTATAAATAGCTTCTGGTAGCCAACCTAACTTCAGTAGCGCCAAACCCTTGCTAGACCAAGCTTCTTGGTAGTCTGCCTTGACTTCTATGGCTTTGTCAAAAGAAGCGATCGCTTCTTCAAAATATCCTAATTCTCCGAGAGTTCCACCCCGGTTATACCAAGCTTTGTAGAAGTCGGGTTTCAGTTCTATGGCGGTTTCGTAAGATGCGATCGCTTCTTCAAAACGTTCTAAATGGAACAGTGTCAAGCCTCGATTAAACCAATACTCTGAGACTTCAGGTTGAAGTTCAATAGCTTGATCGTAAGATGCGATCGCGCCTAACAAATCACCTGTTTTCGCTTGGCTTAGACCTTGGTAAAACCATCCTTGAGCGTTGGTAATCGGATTATCGCTATGTCGCTCAATAATACCGGGAGAATTACTGCTTTGAACTGCCAAGTTAGAAGCAAGCTGCTGGACTAAATTGGTACTTTGATCCAATTTCACCCACAACTCATCTAATGTATTAGCTACATTTGGCTCTAAATTTGTCAAAGCACTATCCCAATTTTCCACCGAGGGAGAAGTTGTTAATTCACTTCTTGGCCTAGTAGAAAGGAGATTTACTCCTGTTGTACTTTGAACAACTTCTTCATCATCGAACCGCAGTTGGGCTAACGAGGTGATTGAATCTTCCTTTGCGGGGAGAGGGAGATTTGCGGGTATTGTGGCTTGGGTTTCTTCCCTTTCATACTCCAATACCAGTTCCTCTAAATTTTCGGTGAATCTTTCTTCAAAAGAGACATTTTCAGGTGCTGAGGTGATTGGTTCAACAGCTGGCACATCATATTCCCATAACTGCTCACCTAAGCTACGAATTAGCTCTTGCCCAGGCGAAATTGGGATAATTTCTTCATCGGTTGTGATTTCTACAACATCTGGCTCATCATACTCCCATAACTGCTCGCCTAAATTACGGATCAGTTCTTCCCCAGGAGTGATTTCTACGACATCCGGCTCATCATACTCCCATAACTGCTCGCCTAAATTACGGATCAGTTCTTCCCCAGGAGTAGTTTCTATGACATCTGGCTGATCATGCTCCCATAACTGCTCGCCTAAATTACGGATCAGTTCTTCCCCAGGAGCAATTTCTACCCCATATTGTTCAGGAGTAATTTCTAAGTCCGCTTCTGGATAATTCTCCTCATCCTCTATCTGTGTAGGTGAGTTTTGCATCATGCGGATGCCAATGTCATAAGCAACATCTCCAATTCTGCCAACACCAAGTTCCCCCAATTGCACCATCTGTGATGCTAAAAGAGGATTCGGTGCAGGTGAAGCTAGTAAGCTTTCACCAAACATCACCAACCAATCTATCCAGCGTTCAGCCGGAATCCGATTTTCAACCCGTTGCAGATACCTCAATGCCCACTGTCGTCCTCGTGCTTGATGCACGCCTTCTAACAATTGGATAAACAATTGTTCCAGATCCGCATTGGTTAGTTCTGGTAGTACCTCCACCAGATTGTGTCCTCTCGCACCCTTGAGAGAACTAGCCTGCTTACTTTCAATGAGGCGCTTTAAAAGCCTTTTAAGCGACTGCGATATCCGCCTGAGCATCTGCCACACTATTGGATTTTGTTTTTCTAGATTGTAGCCATCGTTGTGTTAAAAAAATCATCAATTACGTAAAAATCCATTAGATTGTGACGGCGCTTCCGTCGCAGGTTAGCAAAAAATATACCAAAATTCAAGAGTAAAGCATTACAACGTTACAATTCCCGATTCGACTAATTTTCTGTTTGCTCTGTAGTCGATTGACCAGCAGGATACAATTGATTGATCAATGCCTGGACAAGCAGTTGTGGATCATCTGTCTCAACGGCAAGCTGTTGAGCAATCTGCTGGCGTAAGTTTTCATCCTCTTGCAACATTACAAACAACTCTTCTAGGGTGACAGTTTGGTATTCTCCCTCTGGGGGATTCTCTGACGCATCTACTGACTCTGATATGGGGGCGGTTGTGTCAGATTGTAAAGTCGTGCTAAAAGCGTCTGGCCCTTCATATTCCCAAATTGGTTCGCCTTGATTGCGCGTCAACAACTGCATTCCAATACTATAGGCAACATCTCCGATTTCTCCGATATCCAACTCACCCAGTTGTACTAACCGTGCAGCTATTTCATTATTCGGTGTCGGTGATGCTAGCAATTTTTCACCAAAGCGCCCTAACCACTGAACCCAGTCTTCAGTAGTAATCCGATGTTCAATATTATGCAGCCACTTTTGCGCCCAGGCTTCCCCTCGTGCTTGATGTACTCCTTGCAATAGCTCGGTGAAGAGAAATTCCAGATCCGTATCGCTTAGGGGTGGGGCTGGTTCTTTTGGGATATTCCCTCTAGATTTTGAGACATTCTGTTTTCCACCGAACAAGCTCTGAAAAAGCTTTTTGAGCCATTGAAATAGCCGCTTGAGCATCTGCTGCACCATCGAGTTTTGCTTATCTATAAAATTGTAGCGATCGCACTGGACTATGGCGTTAGTTCTTTGTCATTTGTCATTTGTCATTAGTCATTGGTCATTAGTCATTGGTCATTAGTCATTGGTCATTTGTCATTAGTTCTTTTTTCCCTACTTCCTACTTTTGATGAGAACAAATGTACTAAATGCTATGCTATAATTCCGATACATTGATGTTGAAATCATAGTAAAGAATTATGATCTAGTTGCTTGCTTTCCTGAGTGCCAAAATTGACGGCATTAGTTGAGTGTAAGCGCTATGGCAACATCGATAAATAAAGCAGGTACGAGAGTTTAAAATAATTGAATCCCAAACTCGACTCGGTGCTACTAATTAACGTTGAAAGGCATTGAAGTCTATTTTTCCATGTCTTACGAACCCCTGCACCACAAATATCGCCCCAAAAGTTTTGCTGAACTGGTGGGACAAGAGGCGATCGCTACCACCCTCACGAATGCGATCGGCACATCCAAAATTGCCCCCGCCTATTTATTTACAGGGCCAAGAGGTACGGGGAAAACTTCTAGTGCCCGGATTTTAGCTAAATCTCTCAATTGTCTCAAAAGCGATCGGCCCACTGCTGAACCCTGCGGCGTGTGTGATGTTTGTCAGGGAATCACCAAGGGTTACGCCTTAGATGTAATTGAAATCGATGCTGCTAGTAACACTGGTGTCGATAATATCCGCGAATTGATTGAAAAAGCCCAGTTTGCCCCTGTGCAGTGTCGTTACAAGGTTTATGTAATCGATGAATGTCACATGCTCAGTACCCAGGCATTCAACGCGCTACTTAAGACCCTAGAAGAACCACCGAGACACGTAGTTTTTGTATTGGCAACAACAGACCCGCAACGGGTGTTACCAACGATTATTTCGCGCTGTCAAAGGTTTGATTTTAGACGTATTCAATTAGAGGCGATGGTTAAGCATTTAAGTGCAATCGCCTCTAAAGAAAGCATTTATATTTCACCCGAAGCTGTAACCCTGGTAGCCCAACTTTCTCAGGGAGGGTTGCGAGATGCGGAAAGCTTGCTCGATCAATTGGGTTTGTTAGCGGGTGAAGTGACACCGGATAGAGTTTGGGATTTGGTGGGGACAGTAAGCGAACAGGACTTGCTGGGACTTCTAAATGCGATCGCTCAAGATAAACCCGAAGCAGTTCTTGACAGTACCCACAAAATTCTTGATCGTGGTCGAGAACCCCTAATTCTTCTGCAAAATCTCGCCGCATTCTACCGCGATTTACTCATAGCCAAAACAGCACCGAACCGCCACGATTTGGTTGCTTGTACTCAGCAAACCTGGACGGCGTTGGTTGAGTTTGCTCAATACTTCGATATGAGCGTGATTTTGGCAGGACAGGAACACCTGCGAAAAGCTGAAGTACAAATTAAAAACAGCACTCAGCCGCGTTTATGGTTGGAAGTAACATTACTAGGATTGTTACCCAGTGCGACGACAAATATTCAACTACAAGCCCCAAGTATCGCACCGCGAGTTAACCCACCTACTGTATCTCTAAGCTATCCTCCAGCAGTTACCCAAAATCATGCAGTCTCTTCTTTACCGGTAGCGGAACCGCAAACAAATCATAATTCTACAAACCATCATGTAGCGATTGCCCAAAATCAACCTGTCACTTCATCTGGCGCAGTTGAACAGCAAACAAATCACAATTCTGCTGCAAACTCAGTTTCACCACCAACCCCAGAACCTGTTGCTGTTCCTGTACCACCAGCGATCGTTGAACCAGTAACTTCAGAAGTTGTTGGCGAAGCACAATATGATTTAACTCAGGTTTGGCAACAGGTGCTTGCTAACCTCCAGCCAAAATCAAGGCAAGAAATGCTGCGTCAAATGAGCCAACTTATAGAGTTCGACGGTGTTATGGCTCGAATTGCTATCAAACAGGCATGGTATGACAAGGGTAAATCTTATCTACCGATGATTACGGAAGCTTTTCAGCAAACTTTCCAGCGTGAAATCCAGATAAATATAGAAAAAGGAATTTCTTCAAACTCCACTTCAGCTAAAAAAAATCCTCCGCCAAAAGACTCTAGTCGCGTTCAGCAACCAGCTACTCCTAGTTACAACCAGCAAATTTCGCCTCCAGCGCCAGTACCACAGCCAGCAACGCCAGCGCCACTAAGAACCGAGCCGCTAGCAAAAAATGGAAATGGAGTAAATGGAAACGGGGCAAATGGAAACGGGGCAAATGGAAACGGGGCAAATAGAAATGGGGCGCAAACTTTGCCTCCACCGCCACAACGAACACCCGCACCTGATTGGGAAATTGATGAAGTTGCGATCGCAGCTCAACGTCTAGCAGAATTTTTCAATGGACAAATTATCCGTTTTGCAGATGATTTCCCAGAATTCTCCGATTCCATAACTACACCTGAATGGGTAGAAGAAGCAGACGTGGATGATGAATAAAAAATTGGGCATTGGGCATTGGACATTGGGCATTGGGTATTGGAAACAGCCACAAGCAGAGAATTCCTAACTCCTAACTCCTAACTCCTAACTTTCCATGCCCCATGCCCCATGCCCCATTCCCTATTCCCCAGTCCCCGTATGCAAGGTTTTCACCCATTTCAGGCGCTTTGGTCTTACCGACATCCGGGCGGTGGTACTGCTCATGACGACTAACCAGTGCAACATGTATAAACTGCCACGCATGGTTTGCACTAGCATCAGAAAATATGTAGAAAGTGAGAATTTCTGATCTTGACGTACCCGCCTTAGACCTGTAAACATTCCTACCATCGACATGGTAACGGACAAGCCTGTAATGGGACTTAACATTGGTGGACGATGACGCGCGATCGCCATCAACAAATCTGGTACTGCTGCTGTAGGTAAGATATACATAATCAGCATAAAAATCAGCAAATCCCAGCTTTTGCGCGTTCCCATGCGGTTTTTGAGAATTAAATCCCAATAATCCAGATAGCGTTGATAACCACCTTCTGCCCAACGGTTGCGCTGATGCCAAAGTGCGATCGCATTTGTCACACCCTCTTCTTGCACCGCTGGATGGAAAACACACTCAATATCCCATTTATCCAAATGCAAGCGGATTGTCAAATCCAAATCATCGGTAATAGTTTCCTCATTCCAGCCACCGCAGCTTTCCAAGGCTGAACGCCGGACAAATTGACCATTACCCCGCAGTTCGCCAATACCACCAAGGGCAGTGCGCTGTTGCTGAAACCAGGTATCAAGGGCCATTTCGGCCATTTGCCCCTTAGTCCAAAAATTATCTTTAGCGTTGGCGATCGCTTTTCGCACCTGCACCGCCCCCACCTTTTCTCTTTGGAATAAAGGTATTACCTGTTGCAGCAAATCTGGTGTCACTTGAGCATCAGCATCAAATACTGCTATGATGTCGCCCTTTGTCAGAGGCAACACCTGATTTAACGCCCCTGATTTGCCGCCACTAGCTTCTGCTGAACGCCTTAATACTTTCAGTTGATCGTGTTTCTGTTCTAGTTCTGCTAATAAATGTGGCGTGCTATCACTGCTGTGATCGTCAATAATCCATACTTCATACTGCCCACCTGGATATTCCAGATTACAAAGATTTTTGACTAATTTTGCAATTACTGCTTCTTCATTTTTCGCAGCCACTAATACAGATACAAAGGGCAAATCACCCTGTATTTCTTTTGGATAGCGACGGGATTTAGTAAACACGACCACCAAGGCATGAAATCCTAGAATGGTGGTCAGTCCTAGAATAAATATGGAAGCCCAAGAAACTAAATGTAGAGCGATCGTGCCACTCCAGACGATAGTCAAGACTAGAGCTGCTTTGCCTCTACGACCTTGAAACCGGGATGGTAGAGACATAGGATCTGTCTCTAACACTGACTCCTCATCTACTGATAGGTCAGACAACAAGGAGTTGAGCGGATCAAGCTCTTGATAAGAATCTTCTTCGGGCCAGGAATTCGCTGGCATAGGTTAGGTTGCTTGATTCAAAAACCAGTATTTGTCTACAGTTAGTAATTTTACGGACAAATATCCCTAAGCTACTTTTCCCGATTTTAATCGGAATGGGTAAACTGCAATACCCGCTATCCCTAAGCCAAAAGCCGCCGGGACTACTTTTGTTCTGACTGTCACTCTGGGTAATTACTTAGCATTAACCACGTTTGCTACTCTTAGACAGAGGCTTGATTCCTTTGATACCCACTTGGGCAGGAAGCTTGTAGAGTCGGACTTTCTCTAATGAGAATTCCGGTTTAGGCAAAGTGATACCAAGGTGACAGCAGCTTATTGTTGGAAGAAACAGCAATAATAACATCCACAAATTTATAGTGTGGGTTTTTCATGTTACATTATTGCGCCCAGCTGCGATCAAAGTTAATGCAGCCTTATTGTAACCGAAATTTTAATATTTCTTAGCAGTAACTTCATTTATGGAATATGAGAAGAGGCAGAGGGGCTGGGCGCGGGGAGCAGGGGAGCAGGGGGACAAGGGGACAAGAGGTGAGAACTTGAAACAAGTCTTTCCCCTTGTCCCCAATTCTCCTTGTCCCCAAGTCCTCTTCCCAATTCCCAATTCCCAATTCCCACTCCCTCTTTCTACCATGTGCTTTAGACACATCTTTTGGGAACACTACTAACATCCACTAATATCCCTAGTTGCCAACTAACTTGAGGAATATTTAACCATGTCTATTGAGCAACTCCAGCCTGCTAATCAACAACAAGCCAGTGTTTACTTACCTTACGTCCAAGGCACTAAGCGCAATTTTTTACCCTATGCCATCAGTCTTTATCAAAAAGGGGTTTTGGAGGGACACCGGAAGATAGAAGCTAGTGAACATGTCCCCTTTGTCGCATCTTGGAATGTTGCTACTTTACCCTCTGACTTAACCCGTTGCCGAATTCAGTTTGATGGCAATGCTGACTTGAGTTACGAACTAATGATGGCTAGTTTCGAGTTTATTAATTTTTTAATTGAAGTTATGGACAACTATAAACGCCATCGCTTGACCGATTTTTCACAACCATTTTACCGCAAGCTACTGCGTATAGATGATTGATTAAAAACGAGCCGGACTTTTGCTAGTTCGGCTCGTTTTTAAAACTATCCTGTGTGATTATAAAACTTACCAGCTTTTCACCTTAAAAACATCTTCATAGAAGATGTTTTTAAAGTTTAATTTATTACTCACCTGGGCAACTATTAAGTCACAGCTACATGAAACCTTATTTACCCACCTCTATAAGTTAGAAAAACCTTGGCTTTGGTTATTTCACCGAGGTAGACTCAGCTTTGTGTAGTAATAACTTTTAGTCATACAATACTTTCAAAACATCTTCTTAGGGTAGATGTGTTTTTTTCTTTTCAAAACCATACCAAAACCAGCTACCAAAAAAGTGCCGAGAACGCTAGCGGGTTCTGGAATAGAAGTTTCATCAATAGGTACTTTGATTCTTAAATTCGCCAAGGTAGCGTTAGTGATGTTCAAGGATGTTACAGTTGGCGAACCTGGGATATCAGACTGGAAATCAAAGACTGTGGGAGTTGAGTTACCATTGCGATCGCTATATCGCACTCCATATCCACTTACTTCAAAAGTGCCCTGATACTGCTTTCCGGTGTCTGGATCGGTGACAGTACCACTGTATAAGGCTTTTATGAAATTAAATTCATCCTGAACTACTCCTTGAAATTTGGTTCCTGCTAATTGTCCTTGGTATTTGTAGGGTGTCAACTGACCACCAGAGAGAACCGGCGATGTGAGAACACCATCGAACGAGACAAAGGGAATACCTTTAAAGTCAACAAAGTAATGCAGACTTCCATCAGAGCGCGTTTCTAACTGCAAATAGTCTGACTGGTATACAGGAACATAGTTAGGATTATTGTTAGTACCTAAGTTCCGGTAATAAGTTCCAGTGTCATCCGTATCAATACGAGTAATACTGTTATTGAAATTCGGATTATTTCTGGGAAGTTCGATTGTTCCTGATAATGTGCCAGTGCTTTCAATTGTGATGAATTGAGCAGCAAAAGCACTTGCTCCACTTAAAGCGATCGTCACTGCTGCTAAACAACTGCCACTAAGAATTGCACAACCTAGCTTCATCCCTGATGAACTTACTTTCATTAACAACTTGCTCCTTGAAGCACCGATAAAAACACACCTAATGCGCTGAGATTTATTTAAAATTTTTCTCAGGCACAGTTTATTATTCCCAAGTTTGTGAAGTAAGCTTCATCGAAAACAAAAAGCCTTGGCAATCGCTATCTTTATGATTGCGTTTGCGTAGCGTATCGGAGACAATCGCATCATTACTCAATTTGAATCTCGTTTCATGATGAGAAGATGTTCAAATTGTTCTAATACCATTTCTTTATGAGGCTGCGCCAAACCCTTTTAACTTCTTTCTTCCTTTGTGTCCTTTGCGTCCTTTGCGGTTCGTTTTTCTTTCTTCTTTCTTGTACTTAAATATGGTTTAGCGCATCTTCATACAGAATTGGTATAAGGTTTAGCCTGAGCCACTCTGTAAATTCTTCACGCCCTAAATCACCAGCCGCTAACAGCAGGACAACACGCTCCTGTTCTTCGATTGAAGCATCAATTTCCATCCCGTTTAAAACAAGAAATATTTCCATAGCTGCGTGACCAGTACACTTATTTCCATCTAGGAAAGGATGATTCTTGATCAAAGAGAAGCCCAATGCTGAAGCCTTTTCAATAATTTTAGGATATAAGTCTTCTCCACCAAAAGTCATCTTTGGTTGCGCTACAGCAGACTCTAAAATACCAAGGTCGCCTATACCTAATGCGCCTCCAGACTGCTCTATAACCTGACGATGCAGATTCAGGACTTCCACCGCCGTCAGGTAACGTATCATGCTAAACGTCGGTACAATTCGGCATTTTTCTTCAGCACATAGTTGGTTGCTTGAGCAAACTCCCTCGTCGGCTGACTGAGCCAGTCTTCTATCCTGGCACGTAACAAATCTTCAAGGGAGATACCATTCTCTTGTGCTAGTGTTTGCAGCTTCTGCAATTGTTCATCGGAAATGTCGATCGTGATGGAAGCCACAGCCTTTACTCCTTGAATGCTAGGAAAGTGTAGCATTACTGATATTTTAGGCATTCTGGCAGGCGATCGCTATCTTTAGCGTTGCTTGCGATCGCAGAACATGTCGAAGATAATCGCTCCCGATGTCCCAAAATCTAATTAAAAAGCGATCGCACTTTAAACCTTCGATTTCACGTAATTTATAAACACCAGTTAGTTTGCCATCTCCTCAGCCGAACGAGTAGCAACCAACTTGAGCAACCCTTGTAACTGTTGCCCTAGCGAATGAAGACGATAGACTTTGTTATAAGAGTAATTTTTGCAAAAGCTCGAATTTCCCAACGTTTCAAAGCAGGTATAGGGTAATGGTGCGATTAAAACCGTGGCAGTGGGTCGTTTTGGCAATCCCGATCGCGTTTATCATTATTTTCTTACTGGTAGCCGCCGGTTCGCAAATTCATGCGTGGGGTATTAGTTGGATTTGGGGTGTGTTTACCCTTTTATTCGTTGGTTGGCGCTGGCTACTCGTAAAATGGACTCAACCAGCTGTTAATCAAGTAGAAGCTGTATTAGCTCAAGTTCAAGAAGAATTAGAATCGGCAGTAGAGGATACAGTTAGACCACCAGCAGGAAGTGATGTCACAAAGCTTGCAGAAACAGCACTCCAAGAGATTCTACAAGCATCACAAAGCGATCGCCCAATTTGGGAAGACTGGCAAACCTTTTGGACACGATGCCAGGATTTGGTTGTAGCGATCGCTCATATCTACAATCCTCAAATTCAATATCCCCTGCTGAATATTTACGTCCCCCAGGCTTACGGGCTGATTCGGGGAACGGTGGATGATATGGATCAGTGGATGCAAAAATTATCCCCAGTTCTTAATCAGGTGACGGTTGGACAAGCATACCAAGGATATGAAGTCTACCGAAAGTTGGAACCATCGGCTCGAAAATTTTGGAAAGCTTGGAACTGGGCACAGTGGCTTTTAAATCCGGTGGCGGCGGTGGCAAAACAAGCCAGCCAGGGTTCTAGTAACCAAGCAACTCAGCAATTATTGGGGAATTTGAACCAGTTATTTCGGGAAGCTGCCCTGAAAAACTTATGTCGGCAAGCGATCGCCCTCTATGGACGTAGCAAATTACCAGTTTCAGCAACCGTAGTCTCCACACCAACTTTACCCAAGGCAAAAACCCAAACACTCCGAGAAATACTGACTCAAGCTCAACCAGCCGAGGTAGTTGAGCAAAAACCCGTGAATATTCTGCTGGTGGGACGCACAGGTTCAGGAAAAAGTAGCTTGATTAACACGCTATTTCAGGCAGATTTAGCAGCCGTTGATGTTTTGCCCAGTACGGATCGCATTCAAAATTATCAATGGCAAACTCAAAGTGGTGAAACCTTGACGCTTTTGGACACACCCGGCTACGAACAAGTCAACCATGCCGATCTGCGAAACCTGGTGCTTGATTATGCTATCGATGCAGATTTGTTGCTGTTAGTCACCCCTGCCCTCGATCCTGCCCTGCAAATGGATGTAGACTTTCTGCAAGATATAAAAGCAGAAGTTGCAGATTTACCTGCGATTGCGATCGTCACTCAGGTAGATCGGTTGCGTCCCATCCGTGAATGGCAACCGCCTTATGATTGGGAATGGGGTGATCGTCCCAAAGAAGTTGCTATTCGGGAAGCTACTGAGTATCGCGCCAAATTACTGGGAAACTTCTGTAATCTAGTTCTACCCCTGGTTACGGGTGACAGCAAAACAGGTCGAGTTGCTTGGGGAGTGGAAGCGCTTTCACTAGGATTAGTAGATGCGATCGCACCTACAAAACAACTCCGTCTCGCCCGCTTTTTGCGTAATCTCGAAGCCCGTACTGTCGCCGCCGCCAAAATCATTGACCACTATACCTTCCAGATGGCGACAACACAGGGACTAACGGCATTGCTCAAAAGTCCCGTTCTCCAGTTTGTTTCTACTCTATCAACTGGATCTCCAGCCCTAGCATATCTTCTGGCAGAGCAAATTCCTGTGGAACAGTTGCCAATTGTGATTGGCAAACTCCAAATGGCTTATGAGCTTTTCTCGCTCTTGAATACAGCTAACTCTAACCCGCTCAACTTTGAATTACTATCTCTCTGGCCGCTACTGCTAGAAAATTCCACTTCACCCGATCGCAATGCCTGGGCATTTGGTCACGCTCTAGTCGAGTACTGGACTCAGAATCTAACGGTTGAAAAACTCCGGGAGCGATTTGAGTATTATTTGGCGATCGCTAAATAATTTGTCTGCCTTGAGTAAGTAATATCCGCATCTTCCATTCTGCTACACCTAAATAGCGAATTTGCTAGCCATGCTTACTCAGTCTCATTAAATACTATAAACTCCATTGGTACTGAGCTTTAACTAGAATATTTACTTAGTTTTTTAAAATATTTTATACTCCTAAATAGGAAACAGGAGAACAAAAAATGCCGTAATATCTCTTAGCTTTTAACATCAAAGTTAAGATTACGATTAAGAGTAGCTGTTTACTAAAACCTACCGCTTTAACTAAGTTTTTACCAAACATCCTTTTTGTTCGGAGTTATTTATGAAAAATATATTACAAACCTCCATCTCTGAAGAACAAAATTTACATCAGAGCTATAGTATTTCATCTTACAATCGGCTGCTTTTAGTCGTGAAAGATTTGGCTTGTGTGCGGACTATTGAGGAAATTATTGAGATTGTGCGTTTGGCAGCCCGCGATCTCACAAATGCTGATGGAGTAACTTTTGTACTGCGGGATGGTGAATGCTGCCACTATGTTGATGAAAACGCCATCGGCCCACTTTGGAAAGGTATGCGTTTTCCGCTCAAGTCTTGCATCTCCGGTTGGGCAATGCTCAATAAACAAGCAGCCGTGATTGAGGACATTTACCAGGATGCAAGAATTCCTATTGATGCCTATAAAGTGACTTTTGTCAAAAGTTTAGTGATGGTTCCTATACGGATTGCCGATCCACTGGGTGCGATCGGAGCCTACTGGAGTACACCACACCTAGCCACATCTGAAGAAATAGAACTGCTTGAGATTTTGACCGACACTACAGCAGTGGCGATCGCGAACGTTCAACTTTTCCAGAAACTTACGAACCAAAACGCCCTGAAAGACAAATTCATTGCGATGCTAGCTCACGAGTTGAGGAATCCTGTTGCCCCCATCTCGAACGGGGTTCAGCTTCTCAAATTGAAGCTGGGCGTGACTGGTGCAGTCGGAGAAACAGTTTTAATGATGCAGCACCAGATTAAGCACCTCTCGAAATTAATCGATGAGTTACTAGATGTATCGTCTATCACTTACGGGAAGATTTCATTAAACCTTGAAAAGTTGAATCTGGTGGAATTGGTTCGCCAGAGTCTCAATGACCATACACAAGCAATAAAGAGATCGAATCTTACCGTAGTAGAAGACTTGCCAAACACGCCCGTATGGGCTTATGTTGACCCAACGCGATTCTTTCAAATCTTTGGGAACCTTCTTGATAACGCCTTAAAGTTTTCAAAACCAGATGGGACGATCTGGGTGGATCTCTCATATATTCCAGGTGAAAATGTCTCAGGCAGTTTAGCAGCTTTATCTGTAAGAGACTCAGGTATAGGGATAGAACCGACAATCTTACCAGAACTCTTCGAGCCGTTTACCCAAGCCGATCGCAGTTTAGACCGTTCGAGGGGTGGGCTAGGTTTGGGACTCTCGGTAGTCAAAAGTCTTGTCGAACTTCATGGTGGGAATGTTGAAGCCTCAAGTAGAGGGATCAATTTGGGAGCAGAATTCAAAGTTACTCTCCCTGTATGCGAAGAGCTTAAAACCTTGGACAACAACCTGGAGACTATAGGGGGGACTAAAAAATCGTTGAAGATTTTAGTCATCGAAGATAATGAGGATTCTGCTACAACATTAAAAGCAGTACTTGAGCATTTCGGGCATGAAGTTTCCATTGCCAAGAATGGAATTTCAGGTGTACAAACTGCAAAAGAGTTGGAGCCTCATGTGATTATTTGTGACATCGGACTTCCCGAAATGGATGGATTCGCCGTTGCACAGGAACTGAGTAAAGACTCTAAATTGACTCGCTCAATTCTGATTGCGCTCACTGGCTACGGTGGCCAGGAGGATAAGGAACTTGCGCTTAAATCTGGTTTTAAATGCCACTTAACCAAACCCGTGGACTTTGAAATACTTACGGCAGAAATTGATCGATACTTTCTGGTGAGTGCGTAAAGTTGCCCGTCGTAAACATTGGTTTTATCCCAGAATGAATTGGGAATGGGGAATGGGAAATGGGGAATGGGACTAATGAAAAATTACTTCTTTCCCTTCTGCTCCCCTGCTCCCCTGCTCCCCTGCTCCCCTGCTCCCTTGCCCTCTCCCCCTGCTCCCTGCACCCCTTGCCTCTTATGCTGTGGGAATATCACGCTTTGCCAAATATTGATACATCTGCCAACGTGCATCTACCTCAGCTTGCGCTTGTTCTAACAAGTGCTTGGCCACGTCTGGTTTACTCTTAGTAAGCATTTTGAAGCGATTTTCTTGATACATCGAATGTTCTACAGATTGCGTAGGCGATCGCATATCCAGTTGCAAAGGATTTTTACCCTGGTTAAGCAACTCTGGATTATGCCGATACAGCAACCAACGGCCTGATTCTACCAGAGTTTTTTGGTGATTCATCCCGGTAGTCATGTTAATGCCGTGGGCGATGCAATGGCTGTAAGCAATAATTATTGATGGCCCATCATAAGCCTCTGCTTCCAAAAATGCTTTGAGAGTATGTTCATCTCTAGCACCAAGGGCTACACTCGCTACGTAGACATTTCCGTAGGTCATCGCAATCATCCCTAAGTCTTTCTTGCCTCCTGGCTTACCACTGGCGGCATATTTAGCAACTGCGGCTCGTGGCGTAGCTTTAGAAGATTGACCGCCTGTATTAGAATACACTTCTGTATCCATCACCAAGATGTTGACATTGCGACCACTAGCAATTACATGATCGATGCCGCCAAAATCAATGTCATAAGCCCAACCATCACCGCCAACAATCCAGACGCTTTTTTTCACCAAGTAATCTGCAAGGGATTTTAGATTTTGGATTTTAGATTTTAGATTGGGGTCGAAAGTTACGATTTCATCTAACTTCTGCTGCAAAAGTTCTATCCTTTCGCGCTGTTCCCAAATGTCAGCTTCAGATTTTTGTTCAGCTTTGAGGATAGAATAGACAAGGTTTTCATCTATTTCACTCCCCAAATTTTGCAACAATTCCGCCGCAAACTCAGCTTGTTTGTCGAGGGAGAGACGGAAGCCGAAACCGAATTCGGCGTTATCTTCAAATAGATTATTTGACCACGCGGGGCCGCGTCCTTGGGCGTTGGTTGTCCAAGGAGTTGTGGGGAGATTTCCACCATAAATTGAGGAGCAACCTGTTGCATTGGCAATGACAGCGCGATCGCCAAACAATTGTGTTAATAATTTTAAATAAGGTGTTTCACCACAACCTGCACAAGCACCAGAGAATTCAAATAAAGGTTCTTGCAGTTGTTGTTGGCGAATCTGGTTTAATTTTAGCGATCGCCTGTCAGGATTAGGTAAACTCAAAAAGAAATCCCAGTTTTTCCGCTCTTGCTCTTGTAAAGGCAACTGCTTCGCCATGTTAATCGCTTTCAGCGATGGCTCAGATTTATTTTTAGCAGGGCAAATATTTACACAAATCGTACATCCTGTGCAATCTTCTGGGGCTACCTGAATGGTAAATTTTTGATTGGCAAAGTCTTTATCTTTTGCACCAGTTGACTTAAAGGTTTCTGGTGCATTGACTAACTCATCAGCTTGATAAGCTTTGGCGCGGATGGCACTGTGGGGACAAACCATTACACACTTCCCACACTGAACGCAGACATCCGGCTCCCACACAGGTATCTCTTCGGCAACGTTACGTTTTTCCCACTTGGCAGTACCTACAGGAAATGTGCCATCAACTGGTAGTGTGCTAACAGGTAAATCATCACCTTCCCAAATCATAATTTTGCCCAGAACTTCCCGCACAAATTCGGGAGCAGAGTCCAGCAATTTTGGATTTTTAATTATTGATTGTTGATTGTTGATTGTCTGTGGTACATCTACTTTATGCAAGTTGTCTAAAGTGTTGTCTACAGCTTGCAGGTTCATGCGAACAACTTCTACGCCTTTTTTACCATAAGTCTTGTCAATCGCTTGTTTGATTTTAGCGATCGCTTCTTCTTGCGGCAAGACTCCAGCTAAGGCAAAGAAACAGACCTGCATAATGGTGTTAATCCTGCCACCCATACCACTTTCACGAGCAACCTGGCTAGCATTGATTACGTATAACTTCAAATGCTTATCGATAATTTGCTGCTGTACCTTCAACGGCAAATTCTCCCAAACGTTATCTGCATTGTATGGACTGTTAAGCAGTAAAGTTGCCCCAGGAATAGCAGCTTTCAAAATATCTATGCGTTCTAGAAATCCCCAATGATGACAACCAATAAAATTGGCTTGGTCAATCAAGTAGGTGGAGCGAATTGGCTCTTTGCCAAAACGGAGGTGAGAAACTGTCATTGAGCCAGATTTCTTGGAATCAAAGACAAAGTAGCCTTGGGCGTAATTATCGGTTTCTTCACCAATAATCTTGATAGAGTTTTTATTAGCTCCAACAGTCCCGTCTGAACCCAACCCATAGAACATTGCCCTAACAACGTTATCCGATTCTGTAGAAAAGTTATGGTCAAAGCTCAAGGAAGTATGACTAACGTCGTCATTAATCCCAATAGTAAAGTGATTTTTTGGTTTAGCTTCGGCAAGGTTATCAAAAATCCCCTTTACCATCGCCGGCGTAAATTCTTTAGAAGAAAGACCATAACGACCACCAATAATTTTAGGGTATGAGAAAGTATTTTCTCCCCCTGCCCCCCCTGCTCTCTTATCTCCCCACGCCTCATGAATAGCAGCCACAACATCCAAATACAAAGGTTCTCCGGCGCTGCCTGCTTCTTTGGTGCGGTCGAGAACTGCGATCGCTTTTACGCTATTTGGCAATGCTGCAACAAACCTTTGGACATCAAAGGGGCGATAAAGCCGGACTTTTAGCACACCAAGTTTTTCCCCACGGGCGTTAAGATAATCTACTGTTTCATGGACGGTTTCACAGCCTGAACCCATAAGAACGATAACGCGATCGGCATCATTGGCCCCGTAATATTCATAGATTTGGTAATGCCTCCCCGTGCGTTCTCCAAATTGATCCATGATGCGCTGGACAATTTCTGGACAGGCGTTGTAGTAAAGGTTCGCACCTTCACGTCCTTGGAAGTAGACATCGGGGTTTTGGGCAGTACCGCGCAAGACTGGACGATCTGGGGTGAGGGCACGACTGCGGTGGGCGAGTATGAGATGATCGTGGATGAGCGATCGCAAATCATTATCTGCAAGCAGTTTAACTTTCTGCACTTCATGGGAAGTACGGAAGCCGTCAAAGAAGTGCATAAACGAGACTCGCGTCTCTAAAGTCGCAGCATGGGCAATGAGAGCAAAATCTTGACTTTCCTGTACCGAAGCAGAACACAGTAATGCAAAACCAGTAGCACGAGCTGCCATAACATCGCTATGGTCGCCAAAAATTGATAAAGCGTGGGTAGCCAAGGAACGCGCGGCAACATGAACTACAGCACTAGTCAACTCACCAGCAATTTTGTAGAAGTTGGGGATCATCAACAATAATCCCTGAGATGCTGTGAAGGTAGTACTCAGGGAACCTGTTTGCAATGCCCCATGCACAGCACCAGCCGCTCCCCCTTCGCTTTGCATCTGCACGACACTGGGAATAGTACCCCAGAGGTTGGGACGACCTTCTGCTGACCAAGCATCTGCCCATTCACCCATTGCTGAAGAGGGGGTAATTGGATAAATGGCAATCACTTCATTTAGTTTGTAAGCAACACGGGCGACAGCTTCATTTCCATCAATGGTTGCAAAGGTTTTGTTCATAATATGATTTTTGTCCCCGTCTCTCAACTGCATTATCAGAACACGTAAATAGAAAAATTAAAAATAGCCAGAGTCAGGTAGGCAGTGCAAAGCGAGCAGTTTATTATGGGCTTTTCAGTTAACTTTAAATAAATACTGCATATATGAATATCTCATCTGAAATAGCGCATCTATTAATATGTCTTAATCATGTACTCAATAACCCAAGTATTGATTAGATAAGGCTTTGAGATAATTAATTCTTTTTTGTGGGGTATAGGTTCGGGAATATTTTTGTTTGCTAAATTCAAGCTGAACTGCGATCGCCCCATGTACCAATTGCTGCAAATCCTGACCTATTCACAAGCACAACAGAATGGGTTAGTGTGCCCTCAACGCTTTGATAAACTTTGGCAGGTATACTATACATAGAAATTCCCAGATGAGAAAATCAAGAAAAATATGACACAAAAAATTATTTACGGAACAGTTAGTGATGATGGAACAAAACAGGTCGGTGAAGGATTTGAAGTTCAATCATCTGAACCAGGATTGTATGTAATTACGTTTTCACAACCTTTTGTGACTACTCCAGTTGTAGTTACCACCCTCAATGGTTGGGGAGCAGATAATCAAATTGTTGTTAAGGATACAGACCTCAACAAATTCCAAGTTTCTATATGGGATCTGGAAGTTAAACAACAGTCTGGATCAACTTCTGCACAACTGGAAGTTAAGAAAGAAAAATCGTCTTTTAATTTTATAGCGATCGGGGAAGGTAATTAAGTTAAGGGTTATTTCAAGTCTAAAATAGGGTATTAAATGTAGGTTGCGTTAAGGAACAAAACCCAACATTAATGGGTGTGTTGGGTCTCATACTTCGAACTAAACTACAAAATCTAATACAACATTTTAGGTTGGGTTGCGCTCCGCTTCAGCCAACCTACGTCTAATACACTATTTTAGCCTTGCTACACAAGTAGGGTGTGTTAGCAATAGTGCAACACACCTTTCATTTAAAATCTCTATCCCTTCATGGGTAGAGTATCCATAATTCTGAATTTTGACTAATGCACCAAATTTTCTTGTTTAAGTTGCTCTTTGGCTAAAGCCAATTCTTGATGAGCATTTCTAAACTTTGTTTCATCCGTGAATTTGCTATCAAAACACTTTAAATAAGCTTCTAAATACCTAATACGTAAGTGTGGATCAGCCGGATTCAGAAGAAAGGGGAGGTCAGCTTCAACCATAAACCGTATAGCCAATAAGGGTATAGGGCTACGAAGTGGACGAAAGTCTGGATTGTGCATACCGGGAGTTTCATTACGTTTATGAAATTCTCCTATCATCAGTCCTGACTCAACAAACAAAGGTTTAAGTTTTTGTTGGACACTATCTATTAATTTACAAGCGTCCTCAATATGAACATCAGGAAAAATAAGTAAAAAAGCTTTGTTTATTTCTAACTCCTGCTCTTTAACTTTCATTTTCAAAAAGATATCTTTATAGCGTCCAACAATCTCTTCTAGTTGTTCTGGATACAAATATTTGGTACGAATAACTGCTAGACGAATACTGTTTGACTTGAGAGAGTAAGGTACAAAAGGGCAAACTGCGCCGGGTCTTCCTAAGTTAGGATGAGGTCTTGCTAAAAAACTTTTCACCCACTCTATAGTTTCAAGTAAGTAAGGACGGTCTTCGTATTCCTGGAGTTGTTCGATTTCAAGAATTGTATATAGTTGCATCAGCTTAGGTGAAATAGAAGAATTGTTGAAATCTGAATCCAAATTATGTGCCTAAAACTAACTATTCTCTAAATAAACAAAACAAGCCTTGACTTTTTTATTTTTGGTTTATCTATAGTTTGTAGCAAATAAAAATGCTAAAGCATTTTTGTGAATCAGAAAAATTTACACCAATCAATACACAAAGATATTTTCACACAAAGCAAGTTGTGCTTATTGCTTTTTAGTATTGGAGCTAAAAGACATACATCATATATTATCCAGTAGATGATCTTACTTTTTTACACTCTTAAGCTTCCATGATTTTCAACAAAGATATTATAAAGTTTATATCCAAATAGTTATTTTTACTGTAAAGGTTTAGTTTTTACTTAACAGCCCAACATCAGGTTGATGTTATTTATACAAACAGAGTTTTTGTCTAAATACTTGTTTTTGAAGTTCCTCCTGGGTATCTTCGCTAAGAGAAGGCATCATAGCTGTTGTTTATTATACTGACTTACTGCTTACGCACTGTACACAATAATCATATTCTGTATCAACTGAAATATGTCATTTCAGATTTTTATTAATCATTTTCTGATGGTAAATACACCTGTGCTGTAGGGGCAATATCCTTTAGGTACTCGATTGGAGAACTCATAGAGCAGCTGCTTTGTATCTACATGAATCGCCCCAACACAGTTTATGCTTTTTGACAATAGCTGAAGCGTATTGATCTATATTTGGTCTTTCCTGTTAATGCGGAAGTCCTGCTATTCTTCATGAAGATGGGCTTAATTTAAATGAACATTTCTATGAGAGGCTTGTGCCAACGCGCTGCATCTCCCAGAGAAGGACGCAAAGGAAGAGAGCATTGAAGAATTCTTCAGTACAAATCTACAGACAATTTGTATAATTAACTGCGAGAGATTAAAGAGTAAGACAAGGCCAGTTACTACAACTTTGGGAGTCAAGGTTGTAGTAACTAGCTCCCTTACAGAATTAAATATTGGTTTAATTGCCAGTTCCTTATTTATCAGCAAATTCTTTCACCACTGCCATAGCATCAGAAGGAATCTGCGTAATTAGGCGAAATGGAAATGCTTTAGTCGAAGCAAACTGAGCATAATCTGGTGTCAGAAACACGGCGTATTTTTTAGCTTCTGGGGTCATCTGTGCAGCAAACGCTAAAGTTATAGCTTTAAGGTACTTGCGAATATCTGCTGCTTGTTCGCCTACAACTTCACCGCCACTAATGGGTGTATTTGGTTGTCCGATCTGATCCATAGTCTTACTGGGGTCTTTTACACTCAGATGAGTACCCCCAACTATACCAACTAGCCATTTGGGGGATGGAATTTTGTCAAATCCCACAATCTGTTCAGTTAAAGCTGGGGTGGTTTTATCTGCGGAACCTGCTAACACTAGAGTCGGAATTTGCACCTTAGTTAACCCAGTTTCGCCATAAATCAGAGAAGTTGTAGGATTGAGAGCGATCGCCTGTTTTATTCTCGTATCCCGTAATTGATAGGTATTTTCTGGCAGTTCTTGGGCGATGCACTGCATAGCTTCTCCTAGACTTAAGATAGCCAAGTTCTTTTTGCAGCGTTGTTTGAGCCGTTCTAGTTGTAACTCCCCTCCCGCCAGTGCTAAAGCTGTACCACCACCAAAAGAATAACCAACAATCATCGCGTTCATGGTCGCAAGTTTCCCTTGTAGGGGATGATTAGCTGTTTGGTTTAGCTTTTCTAATTCGTCGAGAACAAAACTAACATCTTGAGGGCGATTTAAAAACTCTTGAGGCTTCACAGGTCTGGTTTTGCCCTGTAATGCAGAATTAATATTATCCTCATTACTACCAGGATGTTCTAAAGCAGCTACTACATAACCGTGTGATGCTAAATGTTCTGCCAGGTAACGCAAGTCCGTGCGGACTGATCCTAAGCCGTGAGAGAAGACAATTAAGGGTTTATTGGCAGTTGCATCATTTGACCAGTAAATATCAACTGGAATTTTGCGATCGCGCTTTTGGTCATTCAGGCTTAAGTTGAGTATTTTTACTTGAGCCGTTCCTAGTTGGCTGGGATCAAAAGGGAAAGCAATCTGTGGTGTTGTCGAGTCGAGTCGGGGAGCAATGGCTAGCATAAATTGCTGCGTGCGCCAAAAAGCTGTATTCAAACTCCCTGCAACTATAAAAGCTTTTGGTAAATCAATTTCTAAGCGTTTACTCGGATAAGCAGCGATAAAACTCAATATAGACAGACCTTGTGGCGCAGTAGAGCCTAATACCAATCCTCCTCTCAGTGCTTGTACCCCAGCATTGTCCTTTCGAGCTAAAGCTGTAGCGAAGTCATTGAGAATAGTTGTGCCAATCTGAGTATTAAGCAACTTATTAATGGTGACAATGTTCATCGGTATATTCATACCTAGTGCCCCTAATAGGAAGCGGCGTTGTTGTTCAGATAATCCTTTAGTGTAAGACTGCAAGCTCCCAGGCAATTCCCCTGTTTTGGCAGCGTTTTGCAACTCAGTCAGGGATATCGATTCTGTAAATACACCCAAACGCACAACAACAGTGTCAGCCGCAACAGCCGAAGTATTTACCCCAAACTGTGTAAGTACAATTGCACTAAAGAAACCTGCAACTGTCTTAAGACTTCTCCAACGTCTTCCCATAAATATTTATACCAACTGTTACTTAGGGGAATATAACGAATATTTGTGTATTTGACTACCCCTTTAATCGCCCAGAAATCAAAGCAGATTTTTTCCTGAACTCGATAGGAATCGCCCGAATCTGCTCAAAGCAATCAAAGCTCATCAAAAGTAACGAATTGTAGAATTCATCACAGCTAAAAATTTGAGCATGAATCAGTGTTAACAGCCACAAAAGTCTGATTGTTTCTCCGCTAGGTTTAATACTGTAACTAAACTATAGAACAGGCGAAGCGATGCCTGCGGCGGTAAACTACGCATCTCCAATTTGCACTTTTTGTCGGCTGATATCCTCATCAAATTTTAGATTTTGGATTTTGAATTATTAAATACAAAATTCTCTTATTTACAAAAGCTTCAGCATTTCTCTCAGTTTCAGCAATGTCAAAATTTTGTTAGCAACAATCAAAAATCATTTATCCAGAGCAACTAGATTTATGTATGTGATCATCTAGAAACTAAGGCTCAAAATTGAGTGACTGCAATTTTTTTGACAGCACATTTTAAACGGCCGCTTAATGTTTTGTCTTTGCCTTTTAGAAGGTGTTGCAGAGGTGTTGCAGGTCGATAGTCTTACTGCTGTAGCTGCACTATCATTACTCATTAAATTCTACTAGCCGCATCAACAATTTTTCTTGGCTTTATGCGTCGCAGACTCCGCTATATTTTAATTTTGTTACTCTCCCTGAGTATTATTACACTGTGGTGGCCTGTGAATGATTCTGATTGTAATTTCGGGGATCTTTTAGTATCAAAAACTAAAAAATTTCAAGTAAATGCTACTAAGGTTATTGTTCAGCCGTGGCGTGGTCGTCACCATGTATATGGAATCTTTATGATTCCTAATGAATACAAACAATCTCCATTTTTTGTAGTAACAGTCCAAGGTGCCGGTAGTTATTGTTCAAAACAATTTGGTTATAAAAAAAACTTTAATGGTGTCTTTGCTGAACCAGGAACTTATTTGGTGCAGAAGTTTATTAGAACTCGAACGGCTTTGCGGCTCATTTTCCAAGGTTTGTACTTCCAAATCAATGATAAACAGAACTGGACGTTGACTTTACCTGAACCAAATACTACTACCGCTACGCCTAATTAGTGATTTGTTCTCTAATCGAACTTACGCAAACAATAGTCAAAACCCCGATTTTAGACACAAAGTAGCTTATTACCTCTACCCCCTGTACTGTTGCGTAAGTCCTATTTAATTAGGAATTATTCACTCAGCTTGGTGGTTGAGTTTGCAAAACCTCATTCTTATTTAACAAGTTACTAGTAGCATTGACCACAATCTGCGCTGCTCCTGTAAAAAACGATCGCTCGATAGTCGCTGGAACATCACTAGGTTGATGATAGTGCGGAGTCCGTAAATTGGCTGTATCTGTCACTAGCACAGCACCCACACCCTGATACCAAAATGGTGCATGATCGCTACGTAAAGTGTCCGGTGTCAGTAAACCTTTAAAAGGAATTGGTAGTATTAGGACTGGTGGCAGATTTGATTCCTGTTTATTTAGGGCGCTTGAGGGGAGAAGCTGTGAGCTTGGAAAGGCATTCAGCAAAGGCAAATGTTCTGTATCACCAACCACTGCCAAAAAGTCGCCCTTGTCACTAGGTGGGGTAACGGGCAAACCCGCCGGGTATTTCTGACACCCAACAGTGTAACAAGCATAACCAACCATATCCATAACGATCGCTCCGTCTAAGTTTTGCAAGCGTGGTGTCTTGCTCACAAAAGCCTGACTACCCAAAAGTCCTGCTTCCTCTTGGTCAAAAAAAGCTAGTTGTAATGTCCGTGGTGTGGGGCGAGAACCAAGCAACCGCGCAACTTCTAGCACTACAGCTACACCACTAGCGTTATCATCAGCACCGGAGGATAAAGCAACAGTATCGTAATGTGCTGCAACGAGAATTGCTTTAGCGGCTTTGTTAGTTCCTATACGTTCAGCAAAAATATTTACACCCTCAGAGAACTTTTCTAATTTGGGCTTCCAGCCGAATTTTTTCAGTTCAGTTGTGATGTAAGTGCGAGTGAGCGATCGCTCTTTTGTCGTGTAACGCTGAAAATTTAACTTTTGGATATGGTTTAATAGCTTATCAGTAGACACTTGTAGGGTATCATCAACTTTTTTTAACTCTAGTTGTGGTTGCGGCGTTTCCACAGGAATGCTTTCAACAATTCTTAGTGAGGGATGCTGTTCAAAAAGCGTGTTACCTCTGCTACCCAACACAGCAACAGTCACTAGCAGCAACAGCATTAGCCAAATCCATTTTTTCATGTGATTTATCCTTTGCTCATCCCAGTTGTATTAATATCATTTCTGTTTGAAGATACGCCTATAAGACTGATGCAAAACTACAGGCTATAGAGGCAATTCATAAATTGCCCCTACATAAACAAAGCGTAGCCTCACATAAAATCTTTATATTGTTATAAGTTTAATTATTTATGGTTCAAGTTGTTGCTTGTCTAGGGTGTCCATATCATTCAAGAGCGGATCAAGATAGCATTTTTTCTGCTAAAACTATAATGACGTTAGGTTATATTGGTTGAGATAATACTGCTAAATTACCTCCAAAGTTTGATACTAAAATAATTAAAACTTATATTTCGTATGCGAAGCTTAGTAAGCAAGTAAGCAACTATATTGCTTCCTCAATATTGTTTATCAGTATTGAACGAAGTTCAAGGATGTCGAAAAAATAAAATGCCCAGATGTTTCAAATAAATTTTTAACCAAACTCCGATATTTTGGCGTTTTCGCCCGGAGTGCGAAAGCTAGCTTATAGCATTTTATTATTTTTATATACTTCAAAATTTATTTGAGAAAAAGCAACTTATGAACGTGAACAGTATTTTATCAAATACTCAGACAACAGAGACAGTTAGGATTCTGGTTGTTGAGGATGAATATATCCTAGCTATGAATTTACAAGAAACTTTAGAATTGCTAGGATACACTGTTTCAGATATTGCTGATTCCGCAGAAACAGCAATTGAGAAAGCTGCTGAATTACTCCCAAACTTGGTTTTGATGGATATCCAGTTGCAGGGTGAGATGGACGGTATTCATGCGGCGGAACTAATCTGGAATCGTTTTCAAATCCCCATTGTCTACATCACTGGACATTCTGACAAAAGCACCGTGGATCGGGCTAAATTGACATTTGCTTTTGGTTACATTCTCAAACCTATCAAAGAACAACAACTTTATGTTGCCATTCAAACAGCACTCAATTGCTATCAACGGGAGCAATTATCACAATTGCAACGCCTAAACCAGTTTAAAGAGGATTTTTTAGCTACCACTTCTCATGAAATGAGAATGCCATTAATATCTCCAAGGCACAATAGAATTTACCAGTACTCAAGGTTGGACAAGATTCACAGTTATACTACCATTAAGCCTGTCAAATTTATCAGCTTAAGCGAATATTATCTTTATCTCTATACAGTTCTTAAGATACAGAAATGAGATAAATAATTAACCACATAGGTTTCAGCATAATTTTGTGATTTCAGTTGTGATATAACTGCGAGTGTGCGATCGCTCTTGTGTTGTGTAGCGCTGAAAATTCAACTTTTGGATATGGGTTAACAGTCTGTCAGCAGACACTTGCGGCGCACTGTCAACTTCCTTTAACTCTGGGTGTGGTTGGGGTGTTTCCACTGGAATGCTCTCAACAATTTCTGGTGAGGGACGCTGTTCAAAAAAGGTACTACCTCTGCTACCCACCACTGCAACTCCCATCAGCACCAACAGCATCAGCCAAATCCATTTTTTCATGTGATTTATCCTTGGCTTTCAGACTTAGGGTAGCGCAAATTCCCAGGTATAACTTTTCACGATTGCTAGGAAGGGTTTAATATTTTGGTTTCTTAAATTCTTAGATAAACCTGCAAATTTACTTTGCAATCAGCTTAATTGTCTATTTTAATACAATTTTCTTTTATCCAATCTGCTGTCGATTCTTGAGTCTCTTGAGAGATTGAAAGTCTTTTTATCATTAATACAACTTCTTCTTCTGGCACTTCTAAAGAATACCCATTCAATATCAGAAAGGTAGCCATCGAAACAAAAGCTACCCTTTTATTGCCATCTATAAATGCATGATTTTTTACAAATGCAAAAGCATAAGCAGCAGCTAACTCAAAAACAGTTGGTGTAGGTTCACCATAAGCAAATAAATTTTTAGGTCTATCTAAACTAGCTAAAAGCAGATTTCTATCTCTTATACCTGGAAGTCCGCCATGTTCTGCTAGTTGTTCTTCGTGCATAGCTTTAATGACAGCCTCACTCAACCAAAAAATATCATTCACTCAGCTAGCTCACGAAGTGCATTCCTATACTTACTACTTACTTTTTGATAAGCTTCCATAGCCTTTTCAAATTCAAATTTTTCAGGTCTAGTTTGAGCATTAATAGAATGTTTTACAACTAAAAGTACCCCCTTCTTATTATGTCTAAATTTTAGACTTTGAAAAGATGGTATCAATTTGTTTTTAATTTTACGAAGTCTCAAGGTTTCCATGATAAACAAAGCTAGTGATTATGGCTTTAATCTATTTGTCCTAAGCTCAATATACCTTATCTAATTAGGTAAGGTCACTTTAGTTAAATTGCTTAAGCAATAAGCAAGGATTAATGAGATTATTTTAACTCTATTGCAAATAAACTCCTATTACTGACATGATGCAGCCGTCCTGGTATATGTGGCACTTAACCTTATGCTAGTTTAAAATTTACGCTCGTATAGTAAATTATACGAGTGTTTACATCTAGGTTTTCTTACTTTTTCTTTCCTAAAGTAAATATCAAGTTTGACAACTTGTCTTTTGACAGCGATCGCAACTTTACGTAAAGTGCCGCACTAGAGGAGTGCTGAGTACTAAGTAAAGAAGAAAAAGAATTTCTTATTACTTATTCAAAATCTTTATTCTGGCACTCAGAACTCATGACTCAGAACTCAGGACTTTTTTTATGGTAGATTTGTTGCTGATCTCAATCCTGGGGTTCCTGGGGAGTTTTGGGCACTGTTTTGGGATGTGTGGCCCTTTAACAGTGGCATTTTCCCTGTCTCATCAGCCGAAAGGGACATCACCCTTAGAAAAGCCGAATACTTGGCGACAACAATTAAAATTTCATCTTTTGCTAAACCTGGGGCGGATGTTGAGCTATGCTCTCGTTGGTGCTGGCATTGGGGCGTTAGGTTCGGTATTGCTGCAAAGTGGACAGCTAGCGGGTATTGGCAGCGACTTTCGGCACTGGATGGCAATTCTGACTGGTGTGATGCTGATTTGGTTTGGCTTAGGACAAGTAAAACCCGATTTGCTCCCGCGTATTCCCGTACTACATCCCTTATTACAAGGTAAGCTACACGATCGCCTCAGCACAGGAATGGTTAAGCTTTCCTTTAAAACCAAATGGTGGACACCAATACTTTTGGGGATGACTTGGGGTTTAATGCCCTGTGGTTTCCTGTATGCTGCCCAAATCAAAGCCGTTGAAACTGGCAATTTATGGATGGGTGGGGCAACCATGCTGGCTTTTGGACTGGGAACCCTGCCCACTATGCTAGGTGTAGGCATCTCTACATCGTTGGTAAGTAAAGACAAGCGCAGTCAGTTATTTCGATTAGGCGGTTGGGTGACACTCACCATTGGCATTATTACCCTGCTACGGACTGGTGACACAATGGTAGATTACACCGGACACGCTGCTTTATTCTGCTTAATATTGGCGTTAATTGCGCGTCCTATTAGTGGGTTGTGGGCTTCACCATTGCGTTATCGCCGCGCCTTGGGGGTGGGATCTTTTGTGCTTTCTGTGGTTCACACCTTCCACATGATAGAACACTCATTGCAATGGAATTTTGCCGCCTTTTCTTTTATGCCGCCAGAATTTCAGTGGGGTATGGCTGCGGGTGCTGTAGCATTAGTATTAATGTCCCCCGCCGCTTTAACGAGTTGGGAATCGTTGCAGAAATCTTTGGGCAAGCGTTGGCGACAGATTCATCTATTGGGTGTGCCAGCCTTGCTCTTGAGTGCTATTCATGCTGTGTTGATTGGTTCCCATTACTTGGGTTCCTTGCAATCAACTTGGGGAAATAACTTAGCGGCAGTACTGATGGGAATTATTACCCTCAGTGTCTTACTAGTGCGCTCGCGTTTTTTTTGGTCAAAGTTAGCCGTAGAAAAGTTTTATGTCCCCCCAACAAAATCGCGGTAAATTATCCTTGTTCTCTGGCTCAATCCCAACGAGTCAAAAACAGAGGCATCACCTACTCCAAGGCATTTCTTGGAAGAGTCAAGGAACAATAAAGTATTTATTATTCCTGAGTTTCTTAGTTATATCAGTCACTAATCTTTACCCTGCATCTGCTCATAAGGTGGAAGTTTCTGGAGATGTTGGTGGCACCCTCCACATTGAGCCAAATGATAATCCTCGGGCTGGAGAACCCTCCCAAGTCTGGTTTGCGCTTACCCGCAGAGGCGGAAGGGTTATTCCCCTGTCACAGTGTAATTGTCGGTTGGCTGTTTATGCCGAACCTTATGCAACCGGAGAGCCTGCACTGCTAGAACCACGGTTAGAAGCTGTAGCAGCCGAACGTTATCAAGGTATTCCAGGTACAGAAATTACCTTTCCCAAACCAGGTATTTATGAGTTGCAACTAAATGGTAAACCAGTCTCTGGGGCAAGATTCAAACCTTTTAAGTTCAAATTTGAAGTTACTGTCGCAGGCGGTTCTACACAAAATACACAAATTCAGCGAGATGTCAATGGTGATTTAGTAGAGGGTGAATCTCAGAAATTACCCATTTGGGCGATCGCACTGCCAATCTTCGGATTTATCGGCATCTTAGTTGTAGTACTGCGAAACATGAGAGGAGGGAGTGGGGAATAGGCAGTAGGGAGACATTTTTCTTTGTGTCTCCCTTTGTGTGAAGTCAGTTCACCAGATCGTTTGTACATGAGGGTAATTCAGAATCTTCGCATCGCAAGTTACCAGAGGAATTCCATATCGTCTAGCGATCGCAACTATAATTCTGTCTGCTGGATCTTTATGAAAATTGTCCGGCAGTTGTGTACTGGCGATCGCATCTAGAGGATTCAAAGACTCGATAACAATACCTGAGTGCGTTCGCGCTAAGGAATACCATTCATCGATTGGTAACGGTAAGGTTAGTTTTCCAATGCTGAATTTGATTGCAATTTCCCATACTGAAATAGTAGAGACGAGCAAGCCACTTTGTGGTTCTTCTGAATCAATTGCGGCTTGGGCCTGACTCGATAACTGACTTGGATTATGGAGTAACCAGAGCCAAACATGAGTATCTAACAAAATCATTCGCCCAAGGCTTCCCAAAGTTCCGGCATAGATTCGTCAAAATCTTCCGCAATCACAATCGGCAGCCCCCGCAATGGGTAGTGATGAGTAGAAGTTTGTTTTGCTTGCCAAGGCACAATGCGAGCAACTGGAATGCCATCACGAGTAACTACAACTTCGGTTTGAGTTGCTGTCACCTCATCCAGTAGCGCTGTGAGGGTACTATCTGTATCTTGAATATTGAGGTACTTCATACCGCCAATTTGTGCGATCGCTTTTACGCCTTAATTTTAAGCGATTCTTTGTGTAAGTGCTTTTCGTATCTACCCTTTCAGCCTGCCTTCTTTGTAATCTGATTACTTAATACAAATGGTGGGGGCAGCAATTCCCCCACTAATTTATTCTGAATTCTTCTTTTACAAATGTCGCTTTTGATGCCACTGCCACGCATGAGCGACAATATCTTCGATGGATGGATACTGAGGTTGCCAGCCTAAGATTGTTCTGGCTTTCTCGCTAGTGCCAATAAGAATTGGGGGATCTCCGGGACGGCGATCGCGCTCTTCTACTGGTATCGAAGTTCCTGTCACTTGTTCGGCGCCTGCAATTACTTCTCTGACAGAGAAGCCGCTACCATTGCCCAAATTGAAAACTTCGCTATCGCCACCTTTTAATAAATATTCCAATCCCAAAATATGGGCATCTGCTAAGTCATTAACATGAATATAATCACGAATACAAGTACCATCTGGTGTGGGGTAATCGGTGCCGAAAATTGAGATAGACTCTCGTTTACCTAAAGCTGTCATCAGCACCAAGGGAATCAAATGGGTTTCTGGGTTGTGATCCTCGCCGAGTAAGCCATTGGGATTAGCACCAGCAGCATTAAAATAGCGGAAACGCACTGATTGAAAACCGTAAGCAACATCAAAATCAGAAAGAATCCGCTCTACCATTAGCTTTGTAGTGCCATAAGGATTAATCGGATTTTGAGGATGGTTTTCTGGAATCGGTACAAATTCTGGCACGCCGTAGGTAGCACAGGTAGAAGAAAAGACAAATTTCTTTACAGATGCTGTCAGCATTGCCTCTAACAGGGTCAAAGTACCAACAACGTTATTGCGGTAGTATTTAGCCGGGTCAGTCACTGATTCTCCTACGTAGGCGTAGGCAGAAAAGTGCATCACAGCAGCAATATCGCGGGTTTTAAATAGGTGATCTAGTAAGGCGCGATCGCCTGTATCCCCTACTACCAGTTCTACCTGTAAAATCTTTTCTACCAGGTCACGATGCCCATAGACTAGATTATCAAGGATGACAACGTTATAACCCGCTTGCTTCAAAGCTAGCACCGTATGAGAACCAATGTATCCAGCTCCCCCTGTTACCAAAATGGTAGGTTTTCCAGACGACATAGTTTTTCCTTTTAAGTGGATTACTCAATTAATTTAGTTTACCGGTGCCACATTACTCTTCTGGAAAATTATAAATAATAGACGCAGTGTTAAAAATTTGAACTAAAATCACTACGACGGTAGTCTTTGGGTGTGAGGTTTGAAGTATTTTAAGTCAAACAGTACGATTACAATTTGACAATAAAATAAATCCATTTCCCGAAACCTCTAGGTTGACCCTTATGGGTGACGCTTCTAGCGTTGCGGCTAAGAAGTCACTAGTTGTTTTATACAGGGAAACCATGCAGGACAGTTCCTCCTGGGGCATAAAAACCTCTAGTCAAGTGGACTGTCTTACCACCACACTGGCTCACCGCACCAGAAAATTTGAGAGTTAATCTATGTTTCTATTGCTAAGCCGGGTACTGCTGTGGCTGCTGATTGGCACTATCGTATATTCTTTGTTCCAGCGATTTTATCCCTCTGGAACTTTTGTAGGGCGATTAATCTTAGTCGTTATCTTGGTAATCGTAGCCCTTTCATTTCTTAACCCCAGTGAACCAGCTGTGGCATCTTTGTGGAGAATGCTATCTTTTCCACTCAAGCCTCTGGGGGCCTCTGTTTTACTGATGATTTTAGCTGCTCAAAAAATTAAAGGAGGTGGAATCGAAAAACCAGGAGGATACTTGATAGGTTGGGCACTGACGATTTTGCTGTTGGCAAGTACACCAGCAGTCGCCTATTTCCTCTATCGCGCACCTCTAGCAATGACAGGTGACACATCTGTAGCATCTGCTGCACCAACATCTGGGATACTGGTGGCATTAGGGCAACCAAACACCACAGCAAACATCTCAGATGTAAAGGGAGATAGCATTATTTCTTATAATCTGAGAGTGCCTCCCTATTTATTACAAGGAAATCCTCAAGATATTCGCACACGCGGTTTACGACTTGAAGACTTTGTACCAAATTCGGAAACGTTGCAATTGACAACAAGAACTTGGGAAAGTTATCTCGTTGAAATTTACAGGTTCTTGCGTGTTCAACGGTAATAAAGTAAAAAAAAGGGGTAAAGGGTAAAGGGTAAAGGGCAAAGGGCAAAGGGCAAAGGGTTGAATTAGTTAGCCACTGTCCCCAAATAGGTTTTTCCCTTCCCCATTCCCCATTCCCCATTCTCTCTACATAGCTGCCTGCTTGGGCTAGCAGTTAATCTAGGATGATAAAGTTGCAAAATTGCTTTAATGGCAAAATCTCGACGAATCGCTAAACTCAGTGCTTACTTACGACCCCATTGGCGGGAAGCGTCATTAGGCATTCTCGCTTTGTTGTCTGTCAATGCACTGGGCGTTTATATCCCTTGGTTGATTCGTGCTGGTGTTGATAAACTCTCAACAACTTTCAACTGGAACGAAATACTACATTATGTAGTAATAATTGTCTTGCTCAGTTCGGCGATGTGGCTAATGCGGATGGCATCACGCATTTGGCTATTTGGGGTGGGTCGTCAGGTGGAATTTGACCTGAAACAACGGATTTTTGAACACTTACTCAAGCTGGAGCCGGCTTATTTTGCCAGTAATACTGCTGGCGATTTGATTAATCGGGCTACTAGTGATGTGGACAATATCAAACGGTTATTGGGTTTTGCCGTTTTGAGTTTGGCAAATACGGTGTTTGCCTACGCCCTGACACTGCCAGTAATGCTAGCGATTAGTGTGGATCTGACGCTAGCGTCTCTGGCAGTTTACCCTTTTATGCTCTTGTTGGTGAGTCTGTTTAGCGATCGCTTACGCAAACAACAAGCAGCAGTCCAGGAGCAACTCTCTGAAATCAGCGAACTCATCCAGGAGGATATTAGTGGCATTGCCTTAATTAAAATATATGCCCAAGAAGCAAATGAGCGTCGAGCCTTCTCCAAGAAAAATCAGCAGCTATTGAGTGCTAACCTGGAACTAGCAAAACTCCGAAATACTCTGTTTCCGCTAATTGGTGGGCTAGCTAATGTCAGTTCGCTGGTAATTATCTGGCTAGGGGCAGCGCGGATGTCTTCTGGGGCACTTCAGGTTGGCGACTTTTTAGCCTTGTTAATTTATGTAGAGCGTCTAGTTTTCCCAACAGCCCTTTTAGGATTCACAATTACTGCCTATCAACGGGGTGAAGTTAGTATAGATCGCCTGGAATCTATTCTCTCTGTCACACCGAAAATTCAAGACACAGCTGAGGCCATATACCTACAAGCAGCTGAACTTAAAGGGGAAGTGACAGCGAAAAATCTCACTTACAGTTACCCTGGTTCGACTACTCCAGCTTTAGAAAACGTTAATTTTACTATTGCTCCTGGAGAAACCGTGGCCATTGTTGGGGCAATTGGTTCGGGAAAATCCACTTTGGCGAATGCTTTACCGCGCTTGTTGGATATTGAATCAGGACAATTGTTTTTAGATGGGCTGGATATTACTAAAATAGCTTTGGCAGATTTACGAGGTGCGATCGCTTACGTTCCTCAAGATAGTTTTCTATTTAGCACTACAATCAAAAATAATATCCGCTATGGCGATCCAATTAGCGAACAAGAGCAGATAGAATCTGTTGCTAAACTTGCCAAAATTGAATCAGAAATTAATAGTTTTCCTCAGCAATATGAAACTCTTGTTGGTGAACGCGGTATTACTCTTTCTGGTGGTCAACGACAACGTACTGCCTTAGCTAGAGCTATGTTGGTCAATGCGCCAGTGTTAATTTTAGATGATGCTCTCTCTAGTGTGGATAATCAAACAGCCACGCAAATCCTCAAAAATCTCTCCAGTGGTACTGAACGCAAAACAGTAATTTTCATTACACATCAATTATCTGCGGCGGCGGCGGCTGACAGAATTTTTGTGATGGAAAAGGGAAAAATTGTTCAAATAGGCAATCACTTAGAACTCTTACAACAACAGGGTTTATACAGAACTTTGTGGAGCCAGCATCAAGTTGAGGAATTACTGCATTAAAGTTTTGACTGAAAAGCATATTTTATTGTTTGTTGGGTAGCACAACTGTGCTACCCAAATCTTTAGGGATTACAGTATGCCCGTTCAGCTAATGTGACATCTAGCACGAATGGATTGTCATTACCTTGAAATTTAGCGATCGCATGACTGCGTTCTATTTCAGTAATATCAGGTACGTCTTGCTGATTCCATTTACACAAAGTCTGACGCTGATTCTGAAAGTAATTTCGGTCTACGTTCTCAGCCTGATTCCGATAGATAGTGTAAAAGTAGAAAATTGCCCTAGCTATATCCCCTTTTACTTTTTCTCTAGGCTCAAATTTAGAAGAAGATGATTCGCTAAACTCGTCAATTGCTCTACTAGGAATTGTAGATTGAACAGTATCATTTCGATACCATTTTTTAGTACTGGTGTCGGCTATATCGTCGAAGGGTTTATTTCCTCGCTCAGTATTAATATTTTCTCGTGCAGGAAATAAATGGTGAAGGTCACTTCGCGCATTACCGTTGTCAGCCCCTTTACTTTGTGGCCAAACGTGTTCAGTATTCAGTCCTAATTTGTCAGCTTCCTGACTAGGATCGCCATTACCATTTAGACGAATTTGGTAACTGGCATAGATATCTGTCACAATACCCGCTTGGTTGTCAATAATGCCAAACATTTCGTCTCTGGCGCGATCGTAGTTCAAAGTTTTGCTAGGCGTATACTTCTTAGCAAGTTCTTCAACTAGAGCGACTTTGGATAATTGAGGCAATATAATTGCCGAATCATTTACGGGAGTGGGAGTAGGTTGAACAACAGGAGGAATAGTGTCAGAGGTGGACTGGCTAGTAGGTAATGTAAACGCTGCAATCACAGGATCGTGGTCGCTGACAGGCTGACTAAAGCCAACATTGACATGCACAATGTCAATTTTTGGTTGAGCAAAACGAGAAAGGTTTTCACTGACCAATAAATGGTCAATAAGTTGAGGTTTTCCCCGAAATTTGAAAGTAAAGCGATCGCTAGCAGGTAAACGATCCGTCAGATTCTCAAGAATGTTACCCGTTAAAGTTTTCAGAGGTAAGGAATCGGGTAAATCGTTTAAGTCACCCAGTACAATTACTTTGGCTTGCGGGTCAACTTCTAGTATTTTCCCTACGAATTCATTGACGATTTCGGCTTGCTTGACTCGTTGTACATCGCTAGGAGAACCTCCCAGCTTAGAAACAAAGTGATTAGCAATGATAAACAGCTTTTGGTCGTTAAATATAAATTCTGCTACAAGTGGCTTACGGCTTTCCTCGAAAGCACTATTGGTAGGATCAATTCGACCTGGGTTGAGTGAGAGGTCAAGACCATTTGTACCTTGAGTAATAGCCACAGCATCTAACGAACCGCCTTTTTTGGGCAGTTTTGCTAGAGTTACCCGACTGGGCCGAAATAATAAACCGACACGGATATTACCTCCAGGTTCTCCACCATCTTGATCGTCACTGGGTGCAATATCCACAAAATCGTATGCCGGACTACCGATATTTTCGAGTGCAGCAATCAGTTTTTGGTAAGTCTCGTTTGCATTCACAACATCGTCATTGGTTGGCCCGTTGTTATCCTGAACTTCAACCAAACTGATGATATCTGGGGCGTTCAAATTATTGAGAATAATTTTGGCAATATCATCAAAGCGTCGATCTTTTGGGTCTAAATTCTCGACGTTAAAAGTTGCAACAGTCAATACATCCTGGGAATTTTTTAGAGATGTTGTTTCCCGTTGAATAACTGGAAGTAAAGGAGTTGGCAATTGGGCTATTGGACTAGCGTGCAGTGGACTAATCCATACAGAGAAGATGAGAACAGTACTAAATAGTAACAACAATTTGATGAGTTTCATTCTCTCTTCCAATGAAGATATTTTCTAGATTAATCTTCTTTTGAATAGAGTTCAATTAAGAGAAGTTTTAAATTGAGTAAAGGTGAGCATTCTCCCTGAGAGAAAATACTAGGATAAAAGGAAATTTTGCTCTATTTACTTACTATATTTGCAGTCTATTAGATACCGTGTTTAATATCAAATATTGATAATTAATTATTGGTAGCGATGTCTGTGACGGGTTCTCTACAAGAGGCTATAGCAGCGCCTACGTAGACCGTTATACTTTTCAATCACCGTGGCTTTGGATAACTTCATGAAGCTAGTACAAAGTAGTGTAATTACCACGTTAGTTTTTTGGGATAGGTGGGTAGTATAAATTACCGAAAAAACTAATTTGGTATATAGTGATGTTCAAAAGGAAATTATCAGAATTCCGTGCTTCACAGGAATTTTACACCTCAAAGTTCATGGATCGCCATATTGGAGCGATCGCAGCTTTAATTTTAATTAGCTTACTGAGTTCATTGAGTGGAACGCCAGATAGTCATACCATCACTACCTGGTGGGAAGGCTTTCTCTGGGGATTGGCAGATCCAGTAATTGCCTTAGATTCTTTAGTGGGGATTGTTGCTATTGGCTTACTGTCATCTATGTTTGTTCGTGGCGCTGCGATCGCTGGATGTTTTGCTTTAGCAGCAATCTTGGGCATTGTAATTCATCTATTCCAGCTAAATTTCCCAGGCATAGAAATAGCGATTGCTATTTCTACCATCGTTTTTAGTACTATGCTGATGATGCCAAATCAACCAAACTTTGTGGTACTTGCTCTGATGGGCATCAGCGCTGGTTTATTTCAGGGTTACACTGTTGCTGATTCTATTATTGGGGCAGGAATGATGCCACTAATTGCCTATATAGTAGGTATGACCTTGACTCTGTTTGTGGTTGCGATGAGTGCCAGAGAAATTGGTGGTGCAATGGGTATGGGAGAAATCAACCGGACTCTACCCTGGAAAATTAGCATTGCTGGCTTCGCTTTTTGTGCGATCGGCATCGTGTTTTTGAGCAATTCGATCAGCTAAATCACATATTTCAATTCAGTGGAATACATTTATTTATGGGGCGTACACTTAGCTGTGCGCCCTTATTATGTGGATAGATATTTAGAAGCTATATCTCAATAAAAGCTTATGACACCTGAATAAATTGCGGATAAGCTAACAGAATTAATTTATAAAAATAACTTTTAACAGGGAAAATATATCACAAAAAATTATAAAAATATCAAATCTAAAGAGATTTTTTAGAAATTAAATATTATTAATTTATCATGACAAAAAACATTTATTTTTGGCTTAATCTGCCTCTGATTGTTGGCACTGTTACAACCCGTAATTTGGAAACCGTTTACTATACCTAAGTACTTTCCAAAAAGAAAACTAGCTCATCATTAACATAAGGCTCTTATACCATTTCACAAAATGACTGATACAAATGATTTGTCTCTAATTCTGTCATCTTGCTCTCCTGATGGCTATTTGTATCAACCTTAAAGTGAAATGGTATTAATACTGGAGAGTGATTTATTATCGTATACAGAAAATCGCAGCAGATTGATAAATTGTCAGCAATTTTCATTTTTTATGAACTTTGAATCGATAAATTAACAACAACTAACAGAAGTAAGGATAAAAACTTAATCTATTTAGTTTTTTCTGCGCCACTAGTTAAGAGGTAATCTATGGTGCGAAACTCAAAGCTAGGGTACAGAACGTTCCCTAAGTCTATTCTGCGTCCATCTGTTGCTATAGGTATAATTGCATCTTTATTGGTTGGCGGAATAAGTTTTTATATAGTAAAACGCTGGCAAAATTATGCAAATCCAGAAACACAAGTGCCAGCAACACAATTACCACAGTTAAAAACGGTAACAGCTTTAGGACGAATTGAACCACAGGGAAAGGTAATAAAACTCTCTGCTGCGGTATCTGCTGAAGGAAGTCGGGTAGAAAAGTTGTTAGTAAAAGAGGGGGATTGGGTAAAAGCGGGACAATTGATTGCAATTTTGAATAGCCGCGATCGCTTGCAGGCAGAATTAAAAGAGGCGCAGGAACAAGTAAAAGTAGCACAGGCAAACCTAAACCGCACCCAAGCAGGTGCTAAACGTGGTGAAATTGCCGCCCAAAAAGCTGCGATCGCTCGCTTAGAAGCAGAACGTCAAGGTGATATTAATACTCAAGCAGCGACAATTGAGCGATTCCAAGCCGAAGTACAAAATGCCCAAGCAGAAGACGAACGTTATCAGCAACTATATCAACAGGGTGCAATTTCCACCTCCCAACGAGATAGTAAGCGTTTAAACCTGGAAACCGCCCAAAAAAGCCTGCAAGAAGCACAAGCACAGTTAAATCGTACCCAATCAGCTAGCCAGCAACAAATAAAACAGGCTACAGCGACTCTTGAGGAAATTGCTGAGGTACGAGGAGTAGACGTAGAAGCTGCCCAAGCAGAAATCAATCGGGCTGTAGCAGCCATGAATCTGGCAAAAGTTAATCTAAAACAGGCTGAAGTGCGATCGCCCCAAAATGGACAGGTATTTGAGATCCACACCCATCCTGGCGAATTAGTATCAAATAATGGCATTGCTGATATAGGACAAACTAGCCAAATGTATGTCATAGCCGAAGTCTATGAAAGCGATATCGGCAAAGTTCATTCAGGGCAACAAGTACGAATATTTGGCGATTACCTCCCCCTTGAATTGCAGGGAATCGTAGATCGCAAAGGTTTGCAAGTGCGACGGCAGAATGTCATTAACACAGATCCTGTCAGCAATATCGACAACCGAGTAGTAGAAGTTTATATCCGACTAAATGAAGTTTCCAGTCGAAAAGCTGCCAGCTTAACCAATATGCAAGTTAAGGCAGTAATTGAATTATGAATTGGGCATTGGGAATGGGTATTTTCCTTGTCCCCTTGTCCCCTTGTCCCCTTGTCCCCTTGTCCCCTTGTCTACCCTGTCTCCCCTGCTCCCCTGCCCCCTGCCTCTTATGATGGGATTGATCAAACAACTGCGACGGCGAACCCCTCTAGGATGGCTGCAACTGAACCATGAAAAAAGCCGCCTCTTGGTGGCTTTGTCAGGTATTGCCTTTGCGGATCTTCTCATGTTCATGCAGCTGGGCTTTCAGACTGCGCTGTATGACAGTAACACCAGACTACATCGCAGTTTGCAAGCAGACATTGTTTTAACCAGTCCCCAAGCCCGTAACCTGCCAAGCTTGTCTACATTTTCTCGGCGGCGACTTTACCAAGCAATGGATATACCAGGGGTGAAGTCGGCAGAACCGATGTATTTCAATAATACAATCTGGAAAAATCCTCAAACACATCGTGAAACGGGGGTGTTAGTTATCGGGTTTAATCCAGATAAGCCAGCCTTTGACTTACCGGATGTTAACCAGCAATTGCAGGCAATTAAGCTACCGGATACCGTTTTGTTCGATCGTGGTGCAAGAGGAGATTATCAAAAAGCGATCGCTCAAATTGACCAAGGTAAAACCCTAACCACCGAAATAGAACGGCGCACAATTACCATTAGTGGCTTATTTCAAGTCGGGGCTTCCTTTGGTTCTGATGGCAATCTGATTACTAGCGATCAAAATTTTTTGCGGCTATTTTCTGGGCGACAGTCAAGTAGCATCAGTCTAGGTTTGATTAAGGTAAAACCAGGCTATGACCCGAAAAAAGTGGCAGCAAGCTTGAAAGCCTACCTGAGAGATGATGTCAAAGTCTTAACCCACGCCGAATTTATTGAATTTGAGAACAACTTTTGGAGGACAAATTCCCCAATTGGGTTTATTTTCAGCCTGGGTGTATCAATGGGCTTTGTGGTGGGCGTAATTATTGTCTATCAAGTCCTTTCCACCGATGTTAATGCCCATGTTCGAGAATACGCCACCTTTAAAGCAATGGGATATCGCAATTATTACCTGCTGGGTGTGGTGCTTGAAGAATCGTTGATATTGGCAGCACTGGGCTTCCTCCCCGGATTGGGAGTGTCCTTAGCACTTTACCAACTGACTCGCAGTGCCACAAATTTACCTATGTACATGACTGCGATTCGGGCATTGCAGGTATTAGTGCTAACTATCATTATGTGTACAATTTCCGGTGCGATCGCCACCCGCAAACTTCAAGCCACCGATCCTGCTGATATGTTCTAAATTTGTCATTTGTCATTGGTCATTTGTAATTTGCAAATGACCAATGACAATTGTTACCAGTAATCGAGCCATTTATGACTAGTCAACCTGTGATCTCTATTAAAAATCTTGACCACCACTTTGGTAACAGTTCCCTCCGCAAGCAAGTTTTATCTAATATCAACTTAGAGATTAATGCCGGTGAAATTATTATTATGACCGGGCCCTCTGGTTCTGGAAAGACTACCTTGCTAACCTTAGTTGGTGGATTGCGTTCTGCCCAATCTGGTAGTTTGCAGGTGTTGGGGCGAGAACTTTGTGGTGCTAGTGCTGAACAATTAGTAAAAGCGCGACGGCATAACGGTTATATTTTCCAAGCACATAACTTACATGGGAGTTTAACGGCACTGCAAAACGTCAAAATGGCTTTGGAATTACACAAATATCTTGGGTTAAAAAATATGCTAGCTAGGTCAGCCCAGATGTTAGAGCAGGTAGGATTAGGAAATCATTTACATTACTATCCTGAAAAACTATCTGGAGGACAAAAGCAACGAGTAGCGATCGCTCGCGCCTTAGTCAGTCATCCTCAAATAATCCTAGCGGATGAACCCACCGCCGCCCTTGACAGTCAATCAGGTCGGGATGTAGTCAATCTTATGCAAAAATTGGCAAAAGAACAAAGCTGTACCATCTTGATGGTTACTCATGACAACCGCATCCTTGACATTGCCGATCGCATCGTTGATATGGAAGATGGTAAGCTCAAGTCAGAATTAACGCTCTCAACCTAAAGTTAATCAGCTTTCATTCCTCAAGCTCAGAAATCGAAACCAAAACAATTTAAGTAAAATCACTGTTGTTTTATACTTTATATTAACAATAATAATATGTGTTATTAGTGTATAAACGGTGATTAAGAATTAGATAAATTAAAAATAATATAATTTCACACTATATTTTAATAAAAATTAGGGTAGGCATCTTGCCTACCCTAATTTTGCAAATTAAATGCTCAATAACTTAATAAATCGAACTTTGCCTAAGCTTAATAGGGTTATTTATAATACTTTGCCCTTGGGTTACCTGGCTTGCGCCATTTACTTACACCAATTTTAACTTAGCAATCTAGTACGAGTGTCCAGTTAAACAAGTGTCCAGTTGATTCCAAGATTTTCTTCAAGTATTATTATGTAATGGGTATAATCACAAGGGGTTTCTTTTGTTGCCTAATAAATGATACCTTGGCAAACAACTATAGAGTCTTTGCCTTCAATCTAGTTAAATTTTAAGATCATTACCAATGTCAATGTAATACATAAAGTTAATACCAAGTAACTAAATTACAGTTACAAATCATTCTCTCTAATCTCCTACCTGATGTAACTCTGATGTCTATAAGTCTTTGGAGGGTTTCAAAAACATCTACGTCAAAGAGGAAACACGAGTAAAAATAAGCTAGTCTATTTTCCAACACAAGCAAGGAATTTTTGTAGCTCTATGATTATTGAGAATAGTACTAGTAGTTCAAACAAGAAGTTGCTCGGTTTTGATGTCAAAAGTTTGACAGCCAATTGCCTTGCAATAAATGTGTTGAAGGGAATATTTGCTGTTCTCCCTATCACCTTGGCATTGCCTGTAGATGCTTTACAAGTAAAGGTGACTCCAACTAGTCCTAAATTAGGGGATACACTCTCGGTAGAGATTAATCTAAATAATCCTGAGAATGGTACAAATCCAATAGTAGCGACTGGTAATAATACATACCCAGCCTTTCAAATTGCCCCCAATCAGTATCGGGCTTTCGTTCCCACAACTCCCCTAGAAAAACCTGGAACTAGAACACTTCGCGTTGTAGGGGATGGTCAAGTCCAAAACTTGGCAGTGAATGTGCTTAATCGCAAGTTCCCCGTACAACGCATTACTTTGCCACCTGGCAAAGCCGGAGTAGATGCCACAGAATACGAACTTAAGCGTGTAGCGGCTTTTAAAGCATTAAAAACACCAGAAAAGTATTGGAATGGAGTATTTCTGAAACCAAATGCAGGGCGAATGAGTACAACCTATGGTGTTCGTCGCTACTATAATGGTACATTTGCAAAGGACTACTATCATCGTGGTCTTGACTACGCTGGTGCTGCCGGTTCATCGGTGATTGCCCCAGCTGCTGGGCGAGTTGCTTTGGTGGGTAGGGTATCCCAAGGGTTTAGGATACACGGTAACGTAGTTGGCATTGACCACGGTCAAGGAGTAACCAGTATTTTCATGCACCTGAGTCGTATTAACGTTAAAGAAGGTGATCTTGTGAAAGCTGGTCAACTAATTGGTGCAGTTGGTTCAACAGGTGCTTCCACAGGTCCACATTTGCACTGGGGTCTATATGTCAACGGACAATCTGTTGATCCAACACCTTGGCGAACTAAGGTCGTTAATTAGTAGAGGCGGAATTAATCGCGTCTGTGCATAATTTGTGTTTTTTTTGCTGAAGATTAGGCAAAATAAATTGAATTGATACCGTCCCTACCTTACTTGGCTAACATAAATGATGATAAGTGTTATGAGTATCGAAAAAATTGTAGAACAAGCTCTCCAGGATGGTTATTTGACACCAGCAATGGAAGCAGAAGTCGGTAGAATCTGTGATAACGCCTCGGAACTCTCAATTGAAGAGTATATGGCCCTGGATCGGCTCATGGGAGCGCTATTGACTGGTGAGGTAGTGGCGGTACCTCGCAAACAATTCATTAACGTTATGGAAGAATTGGTACTGACAGAAGCGATCGCCAGAGTCGCAGAAATTGAAGCCACCAGCGAAAGTTCTCTAGATGTCGGAGATATTGCGGCTTACGCTCTCAATCGACTACCACCTTTGTATGCTACTACAGAAGAGGGTGCTAGCTTCCAGCGCCAAACGGCTCAGGCAGAACTGCAAGAATTAATTTCTCAGCAAGTGAGTGAAGCGATTAATCGTTACCTAGATCGACCCAATTTCTTCCCAGAACGGCAAGCCTTGGGCAAAAACACTGGGAATGAGGTTGTACGCCAGGTTAGTGCCTTACTCCAGACTTATGCACCTAATTTTGAGCAAAAATTATAATTTCAATAGTCATTGGTCATTTGTCATTTGTTTTAGACAAAGGACAAAGGACTAATGACTAATGACTCTTAATTAATTACGTACTAGTACTGTTGTCCCTATACTCACTTGCTCATAAAGCATTCTGACATCAGAATTACGCATTCTTAAACAACCGTGGGATACAGCAGTTCCTACCAGGTCAATTTCCGGCGTACCATGAAAGCCAATTTCATTGCGTCCATCTGACCAAAAACCAATCCATCTGTCTCCCAAGGGACTATCCGTACCAGCCTCAAATACTTTGCCTGTAATTGGGTGCCGCCAGATTGGATAGTGTCGCATGTGGATCACCTGGAAAGAACCTGTGGGCGTTTCCCAACCCTTCTTACCTACAGCGATTGGGTAGCTAGCTATTACCTCATCTCCTGCATATACGTAAGTGCGGCGATCGCTTAAATCAACCACCACTTGAGTCTTGCCATCTGCCAGCCTATCAGATGCAGATGGTGCTTGTTGGGCTGAAGCTTTAGACCATAAACCTTTTGGCCAACTATCCGCAACTGGATTTTGTCTTTCGGCTTGCGCCACCAGCTGCATCTTGATTGGTAGTTCAGTTGCTTGAGCTACATTATTTCTAATTGTTTTCGGCTGAGTTTGAGGCTTAATAATAGAAGATTTTGGTTTAGAAGCCTTGCGAGTCGTTGCTTTAGCTACATTCTTCTTAATTATTTTCGACTTAATTTCAGACTTAATCGCAGAATATTTGAGTGTAGAAGCCTTGCGAGTCGTTGCTTTAGCTACATTCTTCTTAATTGTTTTCGACTTAGTTCGAGGCTTAATAGCAGAGGACTTTGGTGTAACCGCCCTCTGAACACTTGAGCCTTGGGCAACTTCAGCAGGTGGCACAGATGCACCCAGCGCAATTTCCCCTAAACTCACTTGTGACAGATTCTTGTAGACTCCCTCTGAGCGGCTTCCCTTGGGATTGGTTAGGGTAGAATCTCGCCGCATCGCAGTAGATGCAGACTTATCAGACTGCCGTTGTGCCGTAGTAATACGCCAATGGACAGCTAAAGATAAAAATGCTGTGCCAAAACAGAGCAACATTACCATCCGCCCTACAGATTCGTTTCTTACCATTGCCATCGCCTATTATTTATCCCTGACATATCCAGCCGAGAAATTGGATGTGTTCATCATCCGATTATCAAAAATTTATCAATACTTATCATTTCCGTTATAAATCTGCCAACACCTCTGGGCAAACTAAGACTATGCAAATTGTCCCAGCAGAAAAACTTCAAGTGACCAACCTCATTCCTCCAAAATTCTGGGGGTTGTAAGCCAATACTTAGACTTTCTGGCGGAACTTTTGCAATGTAGCAATCAATGATTAGTGGTGTCGGTGGGAGAAAAACCATGTTTGAAAAACTATTGCTAGCAGTCACAATTACATTTTCCCTCAATTTATTTTTTCAAATTCGCGTACCAGAGCAACATAACTCTGGTGCTATCTACGGGTCACAACTAGAACAATCAGCAACTATTCTGGTAACAAAATCAAAAAAATAAATCACCATTATAGTAACCAGAGCAACCCAACTCCCAGAAATTATTACCTGAATTTTAAAGGTATCAAGAAGGTAGAATTACAAAATTTTTCTCTTCATCCTTAATAACCAGATTTAATTATTTTTATCAAGCGTATATACCCAGTTGCTAAAAGTACTAAAATGTGCATATTGCTGCGCTTTTTTGAGTTGATGGTTTTAAGGGCAACTATGCAAGCAGTATAAGGAAAAAGTGGCTCACCTTATTGCTATAAATGTATCCAAAATTGTCTGCCTCCGTGTTCCAGTCATAAATCCGTCACCTTAGCATGGAACTTCTGTCCCATTAGCAGGTCTAATAGATAGGGATGATTTAGAGCCAGTACGATCTATGAGTCAGTCGATTACTGTATCCTGGTCAACTGTTGATGCAAAGTATCCAGAAGCATCAGTGCAAGTTGACAAACTCCCTAACCACGATTTAATTTTGCGCTGTCAAGCGGGACTGCGGCCAGATCGTGTTGCGTTTTCAGAACTATTACGCCGCTATCAAAGTCAAGTTGATAGAGTTCTCTACCACCTAGCTCCAGATTGGTCTGACAGAGCCGATTTAGCTCAAGAAGTTTGGATTCGAGTGTATCGGAATATTAACCGATTACAAGAGCCTGCTAAATTTCGGGGCTGGTTAAGCCGCATTGCCACCAACTTGTTTTACGATGAGTTACGGAAACGCAAGCGGGTTGTTAGCCCTTTATCACTGGATGCTCCCCGCTCGTTAGAGGACGGTGAGATGGATTGGGAAATCGCTGGCGATACTCCCGGACCTGAAGAAGAACTGACAACTAGAGAATTTTACGAGCAATTGCGGGAAGCGATCGCGGATTTACCAGAAGTTTTTCGTACTACCATTGTTCTGAGAGAAATCGAGGGCATGGCTTATGAAGAAATTGCTGAAATCACTGGAGTTTCTTTAGGAACTGTGAAGTCAAGAATAGCCAGAGCTAGATCGAGGCTGCAAGCTCACTTGCAGAATTATCTAGACTCCTAATTTACAGTATCTTGCCTCTGCCCAATGACAGAATTTAAGCATAGATTAAGAATTACTCCAAAGACGTAGCTCGCTTCTGTCCTAAGAAGGAAAAATGGCTAATTTTCCCGAAATTCCCGCCCAGTTTACCCGTGTATGAATTGGTAATAATGTTAAGATGACTACTGATTCTCAGTTTTACGACCGTTCTTCTTTGCAACTTCCTCAAGATTTGTCAGATGGAATGGCCAAGCATACCAATGAATCAACGGGTCTTATGGATATGGTGAAGCGCGATCGCTTCGAGTTATTGAGTGCTTACCTCGATGGTGAAGTCACAGCCCCCGAACGCAGGCAAGTAGAAGAATGGCTGGCAAATGATGCCTCGGTTCAATGCTTGTATGCCCGACTGTTAAAGCTGCGGCAAGGCTTGCGGACTCTCCCAGTCCCCACAGCCCAAGAGTCACCAGAAGCAACAGTTCAGCAGGTATTCACACGTTTACGCCGCCGTTCCCGTTTAAACTGGATGGCGGGAGGTGCAGCTGTTGCTGCTTGCGTAATCGGCGCAGTATCTAGCTTAGTACCTGGTGGTTTGAATGTGCCGCAACTGGCGCAACGACCACAAAAAGAACCGATTCAAACATCCTCAGCGTCTATAATTCCACCTTCTCCTCTGATGGTGGGACTAAATAACCCGGTAATTGAAATTCCTAAAGCAGCAGTAGCTTCTCCAGAAAATCCAATCTATCCGGTAAAACCACAACGGCAAGACTCCAAACAGGACATAAACTAATTGCAAAGTTAACAATTCACAGATCATAATTGTGCTTTGCGGTTAAACCACAGCCACTCAACCAGCCATCAGGTTGGAGTAATCCTCGTAATTGGGCAACTTGCTCTAGAGTCATTAAATAAACCCAAGCCCGACTATAAGAGAGCGACTGTGGTTCATAAACCTCGATAATTTGCCGATTATAGAGGTTTTCTGGTGGTTGTCTAGTGGGCTGGTAATTTTCCAGCACATCTAGCTCATTTAAAATTCTTGGGTTGGGAAAAGAAAGTAAATATCCGTAAACTTTGCTATTTCCCAGCGTCATTGCTGGGTAGCCCATTGGCAGAGCAAACAATTTACCTTCTACAAAAACTCTTTTGACATCAATTACTTTGGCAGCACAGTATTTTTTATAGTTAGCTTCACCTGGTTTGAGTGTGCCGTAGACAAAAACCCGCACCAAATCAGAAAATTTTATATTTGATTCAACCATCTAAACCTTCATCAAATGACTGTTGCCATACCTGAAACACTAGCAGTTCAGGCATAATCTGGCTGATGCTCAATTATATAAATCTGTGATTAGTTGACCTACAATATAGGTTAACCTAAGAGGTTGACATAGCAGGTTAACCTAGACAGACCCATTAGGAGAATTTTTTGGTGGATTCCCGATATAACCCCGCAGCGATTGAGGAAAAATGGCAGAAAACATGGTTAGAACTTGGCTTCGATAAAACACCTTCAGCTAGCAACAAGCCAAAATTCTACGCTTTATCCATGTTCCCTTACCCATCGGGCAGCCTACACATGGGTCACGTCCGTAATTATACCATTACTGACGTGATTGCCCGCCTCAAGCGAATGCAAGGGTATCGGGTAATACACCCAATGGGTTGGGATGCCTTTGGCTTGCCAGCAGAAAATGCCGCCATTGACCGTGGTGTACCGCCAGCAAAGTGGACTTATCAGAATATTGCCCAGATGCGGCAGCAATTGCAACGTCTTGGTTTATCAATTGATTGGGAATGTGAACTAGCTACTTGTTCACCAGATTATTACAAGTGGACGCAATGGATTTTCTTGCAGTTTTTGGAAGCAGGGTTAGCTTACCAAAAAGAAGCAGCCGTAAACTGGGACCCCATTGACCAAACTGTATTAGCAAATGAGCAAGTTGATAATGAAGGACGTTCCTGGCGCAGCGGTGCAATAGTTGAGCGCAAATTGTTACGGCAGTGGTTTTTTAAGATTACTGACTATGCCGAAGAATTACTCAATGACTTGGATAAGTTGACAGGTTGGCCAGAACGGGTCAAATTGATGCAGGCAAACTGGATTGGTAAATCCACAGGCGCTTATTTAGAATTTCCTATTATCGGGATAGATGAAAAAATTGCCGTGTATACCACGCGCCCAGATACCGTTTATGGTGTCAGTTATTTAGTATTAGCACCAGAACATCCCTTAACAAATCGCGTTACCACAAAAGAACAACAAGCGGCGGTAGAAGTCTTTATTAAAGAGGTTTCTAATCAAAGTGAGTTGGAACGTACTTCTGAAGACAAACCTAAGCGGGGTATCCCCACTGGTGGGGTGGCAATTAACCCGTTTACAGGGGAAGAAGTGCCTATTTGGATTGCTGACTATGTACTGTATGAGTATGGTACTGGGGCAGTGATGGGTGTACCCGCACATGATGTCCGAGATTTTAAGTTTGCTAAAAATTACGATTTACCAATTAATTTTGTCATCGCTTCCCCAGATGATGTTGCAGGTTTTGACTTAACTCCAACATCAGAGATTGATGGAATCACACAACTTGTCGAAGTTGACTATAAACAGGCATACACTGAACCAGGAATTTTAATTAATTCTGGGGCTTTTACTGGTATGGCTTCCACAGACGCTAAACAAGCCATAATTGAATACGCCGAAAAACAAGGTTTTGGTAAAGTGCGGGTGCAATATCGCTTGCGGGATTGGTTAATTTCCCGGCAGCGTTACTGGGGCGCACCGATACCTGTAATTCACTGTCCAAACTGTGGAATAGTGCCAGTACCTGACAAAGATTTGCCAGTCCAGTTGCCAGAAGAAGTGGAATTTACTGGACGTGGCGGTTCACCTTTGACTCAGTTAGAAAGCTGGGTAAATGTGCCTTGTCCAACTTGCGGCACTCCAGCGAAGCGGGAAACTGACACGATGGATACTTTTATTGATTCCTCGTGGTATTTCTTGCGCTTCCCTGATGCTAAAAATGAACAACAGGTTTTCGATTCCAGTAAAGTTAACGACTGGATGCCAGTGAACCAGTACGTGGGTGGGATTGAACACGCGATTTTACATTTGTTGTATTCGCGGTTCTTTACTAAAGTACTCCGGGACAGAGGGTTACTGAATTTTGATGAACCCTTCCAACGTCTGTTAACTCAAGGGATGGTACAGGGTTTAACTTACCTAAATCCCAATAAGGGCGGTAAAGATAAATGGATTCCTTCTAATCTGGTCAATTCTGCTGACCCTCGTGACCCTCAGACAGGCGAACCTTTGCAACGTCTCTACGCCACCATGTCTAAATCAAAGGGCAACGGTGTCGCGCCAGAAGATGTAATTTCCAAATATGGTATAGACACAGCGCGGATGTTCATCTTGTTCAAAGCGCCGCCAGAAAAAGACCTGGAATGGGATGAAGCCGATGTGGAAGGACAATTCCGCTTTTTAAATCGGGTTTGGCGTTTGGTGACGGATTATATTACTGCTGGGGTATCCCGTAAGCAAGCTCAACTATCTGATTTAACTAAGGCTGAAAAAGAATTGCGGCGGACGATTCACACGGCTATTCAAGCGGTGACGGAAGATGTGGAAGACGAATATCAATTCAACACAGCTATTTCTGAATTGATGAAGTTGAGTAATGCCCTAAGTGATGCCGACAAAAATTCACCAATTTATGCAGAAGGTATTCGGACTTTGGTGATGTTACTCGCACCCTTTGCACCACATATTGCTGATGAATTGTGGCATTTGTTGGGTGAAAGTGATTCAATTCACACTCAAACTTGGCCATCATTTGACCCGGTTGCTTTGGTAGCTGATGAAATCACTTTAGTTATTCAAGTTATGGGCAAAACTCGCGGCGCGATTCAAGTACCAGCACAAGCGGATAAAGCAGCGTTGGAGAAATACGCCCGTGAATCAGAAATTGCCCAGCGTTACATCGAAGGCAAAGAGATTAAAAAGGTAATTGTAGTGCCTGGAAAGTTGGTGAATTTTGTAGTTAGCTAAGTACAGCTTTGCCTAAAATCGTGGTGAATTGAGGGTTTAAATTTAAACGCAAAGTAGCGCAAAGGGAAGCGCAGAGGTACGCAGAGAATTTGCTACGAATTAATTAAATGTTGTAGTTAGCAATCGATAAAATTGTAAATATAGCCTGACCAAACATCAAAGGATTTACATCCGTGACACTCAAAGAGTTAGAACAACAACTTCTTGCCCTCAGACAAGCGTGAAAAATTGCAGGCCATACAGTTACTTGCTCAAAACCTCGGCAACAATTGGCAAGGAATTGAGAAAACTCCTAGAGTCTTTGGTGGAGAGGCTCGTATCGCTAAAACTCGTATTCCTGTCTGGGTACTTGTGGAAGCTAGCCGCCTTGGATATAGCGATACTGACCTTTTGACGAGCTATCCAACTATTACAGCTACAGATTTAGCCAATGCTTGGGTATAGGCAGAAGCTCATCTTGATGAAATCGAATTGGCAATTGAGCGTAATGAGGTAGCCTAGATGAGCAGTTTCCATTTTCAGTTGTGGAATTATTACGCGCTTTGGGGCATGATGTTTTGACAGTTCAAGATGCAGAAAATGCAGACCAAGGTATACCTGATGAGGAAGTGCTAGCATTTGCTGTAAGTCAAGAACGCTCGATATTACAGCGAATTGCAATCAAACTGTGCCACAACTAAAAGCAATACTGGGCTTTGTTTTAGGATTTATTTTTGTGGCGGGTTTGATCGAGAACGGCTGTAACTATCAACAGAGTTGATTTTATCCGTTTGCATCGTCGTGATTCTAACCACTTCGGTATTATTGTTTGTACGAGCAATCGTAATTGGGGACAGTTTGCATCACGGATAGATGAGGCTGTGACAGCAGAACATGCGTTGCAAGGAAAACTAATTCGTGTGGTACGTCCAGTCACTTAAAAATATTTTGATGGAATGCACGGATGTTAAAACCATCAAAAATCTGTTTCAAGAAGTATTGAAACAGTAGTTTTTTCTCTGGTATATGTATATTTAAAAACATCTGTATTATCGTTCAAAGAGTTAAACTGTTTTATTTATACACGAAAAAGCGCTTGAGAGTTTTGCTCACTCAAGCGCTTCCCCGTAAAAGCTTATACCAACTCACTTGTTTGATGCAACATTTGAAATCTGCAACACCCCCTTATCAGGGAGTATTGCGGGGATAACTTGTGACAAACATTTGGTGAAATGGTATCACTCCTTGCACTAACTAAGAATATCTCTTTTACAAGAAAATCGGGGATCTGGTGAGTGACAGTTTATGAACTGAACACTAGTTAAAAACGACTCACCATGAATGGTAACTAACGAAACTAAGCACAATTGTAGCAAGTTTGTAAGTATAGTATAAAAACTTATAGTTGATTAGCGTAGGCATAGGCATCACCGGTCTTTGAGTAAAGCTTCAAAATGCGCAGCAATTAGCAGCATAAATATCTCAAATTTAGCAGCAAATAAACTGGAAGGTATCAGTGAAAAATCGCCATCAAGTAAGCCTGAGATGGCTTATATATCCGCATGAAAGCGATTTAGACTGCAATAAAATCATCATCTCCTCAATAGATAGAGGTATTCTTTAAAGAATGGCAACCGAAGAAAAAATCTTCTACCCAAGCAGATTGAAAACTTTTGGTTGGGTATCTTTTATCTCTTAGCAAACGATGACATCTAACTCTTCCGCATAGTGTAGGCGGTTACTTCCTTGGTTGAAGCAAAACACAGTTTTTTCACCGACGATTTCCACGATATTTAAATCGATTTCGCATATTTCTATCAAAACAACTCAGGCCGATGATGGGGAAGATTTAAGAATTTATAATATCTATACCTAAAATTATGAGAGCTTAAATGGACGCTTCAGCCTCAGCTATTTTAGCTACTCCCCTACTAGCACACGCCTTAACCTGGTGTCTAAGTGTATGGTAAGATTGCCTGGAACAGAGGTTTTATTTGAGTTGGAGTCTCGTAGAAATTGCAAAGGTCAAGCTGACCGATCATTAACTCCCACGATACTTTTCCTATGTATTTGGAAAATATACAACAAGACTGGTGGCGATCTGAGTGTAATTTGTTGATGAATATCTAAAATTTGCTACCAGACTAAACCAATTTCCCACAATTTTGACTTTTATTTGACTTTTAGGATAGACACATGAACGATAAGCTGATGCTAATGATTCCAGGCCCAACCCCGGTGCCAGAAGCTGCTTTACTGGCATTAGCCAAGCATCCGATTGGACACCGTACCAGTGAATTTAGCAACATCTTGGCAGAGGTGACGGAAAACCTGAAGTGGTTGCACCAAACTCAAAGTGATGTGCTGACACTGAATGTCAGTGGTACGGGTGCTGTAGAAGCTGGAATAATTAATTTTCTCTCTCCAGGCGATCGCATTTTAGTTGGCTCTAATGGTAAATTTGGCGAACGCTGGGTAGAAGTTGGTCAAGCCTACGGTTTGAATGTAGAAGAAGTTAAGGTGGAATGGGGAAAACCCTTAGACCCCGCAGTATTTGCCGAAAAACTCCAAGCAGATACCCAAAAGCAAATTAAAGCTGTAATCATTACCCACAGTGAAACCTCGACAGGTGTGTTGAATGACCTAGAAAGCATCAACCGTCATGTGAAAGAACACGGTGAAGCTTTGATTATCGTTGATGCCGTCACAAGCTTGGGTGCATTCAATCTCCCGGTAGATGCTTGGGGTTTGGATATAGTCGCCTCCGGTTCTCAAAAAGGTTATATGATTCCGCCGGGATTGGGTTTTGTCTCTGTCAGCCCCAAGGCTTGGGAAGCTTACAAAACTGCAAAGCTACCAAAATATTATTTGGACTTAGGCAAATATCGCAAAGCCACAGCCAAAAATACAACTCCATTTACTCCACCCGTGAACTTGATCGTAGCGTTACACACCACGTTGCGAATGATGAAAGAGGAAGGATTAGAGTCAATATTTGCTCGACATGAACGGCTGAAAAATGCTACCCGCGCCGCCATTCAAGGGTTGAATTTACCCCTGTTTGCAGGAGATAGTTCCGCTAGTCCGGCGATTACGGCTGTAGCACCACAGGGAATTGAATCGGATAAGATTCGGTCATTGATGAAAAAACGCTTTGATATTGCCCTTGCAGGTGGTCAAGACCATTTGAGTAATAAGATTTTCCGCATTGGTCACTTGGGCTTTGTGAGCGATCGCGATATCCTTAGCTGTATAGCATCCTTAGAAGTTACCCTAACAGAACTTGGATACAAAGACTTCACCCCTGGTTCTGGTATAGCAGCAGCAGTTAAAGTGTTTAGTCAGTCCTACTAAACCAAAAGAGCGAGTTAAATTATCAACTCGCTCTTTTGATTTGTTGTATATAAATAAGTAGAAACCAGCAGAGTTAATAAACCTATATATCAACCTTTGTACAAGGTAGAGTTGATGTGACATACTTTTATTCTCTTAAATGATACCAACTTGCCCTAGATAGTATTATTTGTTTCGGAGACAGTCACACAGCTTATTTGACACCAAACAATACCAACTTTGGCAACTTAGTACGATCCAGGATTTGTATAACATAGTATTGTTTGAGATTCCGGTAACAGCCTTTTGATAGAGACTTTTAATCCAAAACCCAAAATTGGCATAAATTATGCCGTCTCCAGCCAATCATAAATTTGTTCTAACTGTTCTAGAGTAATTAAACCATACTGCCAAAGAATCATTGCCAAAGGGCCTGGATCTTGTTCCCGATGGCGCAGTGCAACCGCCAGCGATGCTGTGGAAATTGCCAAATCTTCTTGCAAAAAATGAATCAGTCGAGAATATTTTGATGGTGACATTTGTATCTCACCTCCTTGTGCAGAATGTATTGTCATATATCAGTTCACCATTGCTCGGTAGCCAGTAGCCAGTATTTCATCTGTCACTGTGCCGTTATTGGCTATACACCCCAGCACAGTTTTTTGATTTGCCTTTAAGAGAGGCTTGCCATCTGCTCAATTATCAAGCAGCATTTTTACTTAATTCAATGACTCCATCTTGTTTACTTGTGTACTTGATTTAATTACATAAGTAGTAACAAAGATTCCTAACCTATACTCTCTTATTGGCGACTATTTACACTTACGCCGAAGGGAATATTTTTGCAACCAAACCTCAAGTTCGGGATTTCAGATTGGAGACAGTAAAATTTTACATTATTACCACAGTTTTTAAATAGTAGCGTTACAGATGACTTTTTGCTACAACACGTGACATTTTTTACAGAAAAAACATAGTTCTAGGTAGTATACTGTCTGAACAGAGCAACTATCCAAATCTTTATCCTTGAAAAGTGGCTAAGTCTCAGAACTTAATTTTGACAATATCGCCCACTTTCAACTTCAATTCGGCAGCTCTTCCAGAGCGAAGTTCAATTACCTTATCGATTGGTGTGTTGGGGCCATAAGTGGGACAAGGCTCACTCGCACAAGGAGGTGCAGCAGATTGGATATATTTAACTACACCGTTCTGTAAAAATACCATATCTAAGGCTACAGGTACATTTTTCATCCAGAAACTAACTGGTTGTGGTGAGGCGAACCCAAATAGCATTCCTCGGTCATCTGGCAAAGCTGGTCGATACATTAACCCCATTTGTTGCTGTTGTGGTGTCTTCGCCACTTCTAGCTGAATAGTTGTGCCATTAGGAAGAATGGCTTTCGCAGAAATTGGTAGTTTTTGCCCTAAACTCGCTGGGGCTGGAGTTTTAGAACCAGGCGTGGGAGTTGGAGGTTTAGCCGTTGTTGGCACAGAACAGCCCATCAATAAAACACTAAGCAACATTGAGAATAAACCTAGCCAACGATTCATAATTATTTTTGATTTTGTAATTTAGATTTCAATTTTACAGAATTTAAGCTAGAAAGCTCACGTTTTTATTTGTCTTGTAAGCTAACGCGCCTACATATTGCACTATTTTCCGTGTAGACCGTCATTAGTCATTTGTGTTTATCAAGGACAAAGGACAAATGACAAAGGACAACCTCACCAGTTGATGTGCAATCTTATTTACGTAACAGCTTAATACACAGCCGTTTTCAGGCTCCAATTAACTAGACAATGGCCTTAAGCCCATTGTCTAAGGTAGGCAAACTTTCGCCATCTCTACTAGGATTCTCTTAAAACGTACCCTACGCCGCGCACTGTCTGAATTAGGCGCTTTTGACCTTCATCTTCGATTTTGAGGCGCAGGTAGCGGATGTACACTTCAATGACATTCGACTCACCCAGAAAGTCATAACCCCAAACATTTTCTAAAATTTGTTCGCGGGTTAACACCTCACGGGGATGTTCCATTAAGAATTTTAATAGTTCAAATTCTTTCATTGTCAAGTCAATTGCCCGGCCGCCGTGGATAGCACGGCGACTTGCGATGTCTAAAATAAGATCACCAAAGCGTAATTGCTCCGTGGTATCCACATCGGGTTTTAAGTAGAGGCGAATTAACTTCAAAAAGTCTTCTGAGCGGTAAGGTTTGAGGATGTAATCATCCGCTCCTGCTTCTAGACAAGCTACACGATCGTCAACGGTATCCCTTGCCATTAAAATCAACACAGGCGATCGCATACCAGTGCTTCTCAGATTTTTACACAATGAGAGTCCTGATTCTCCTGCTAGCATCCGGTCTAAAACAATTAAAGCAGGTTGGCGATCGCGACAGTATTGCAAACCACTGGTCGCATCATGAGCCAATATCGATTCATAGCCAGCTTCTTGCAAATCGCAAGCAAGCTGATTTGCTAGGCTCTCATCGGTTTCAATCACCAAAACACAGGGACTTGGAGCAACTGTCATAACAATTTGGGATATTGGATTTGGGATTGTAAAGATGTTCCAGAGAAAATCTTTACATCAGTTATAAAGTGCAATTACGAGTTTTTAACGATGAAGCAATCCTGATTTGACGCACGGCTAAGAATCTTTTAGCACGTTCAGGTGTCAGCAATCGAATTCTCCGATGCAATCTTAATAACTAACTCCAAATACCATCCCTATACCAGTAATTCTGGACGGAAATCAGTAAATTGGGAATTGGGAATTGGGAAGAGGACAAGGGGACAAGGAGAATTGGGGACAAGGGGAAAGACTTGTTTCAAGTTCTCACCTCTTGTCCCCTTGTCCCCTTGTCCCCCTATTCCCCATTCCCCATTTCCCATTCCCAATGCCCAATCACTACGGTAATTCTACCGAAGTTGGTTTGGCAATATGTGGTAAACCCCAACCTAGTTTTTCTCGTAAAATTCGGAAAAACTCAGGCGGTTGCAGACGAATAAATCGGACACTATATTGCGATCGCTCCATATATACTCTATCTTCTGGTAGGACATAACACCCTCCATTACCATCCACCACCATCACTAGCCGAGGAATGTTGACTGGATAAATGTTGACCGATTCAGTATCTGGAAATACTAATGCTCTAGAAGCTAGAGAATGGGGACAAATGGGTACTAGCTGTAAAACAGGTACACCAGGAGTCACCACTGGGCCACCAGCACTCAATGAGTAAGCTGTAGAACCTGTAGGCGTAGAAACAATCACACCATCCGCCGCAATATCTACTGGTGCATGACGACCTATGGCAATTTCAAAATGGCACATAGAAGTCAAAGGTTCTCGGTGCAAAACCATTTCATTCAAGCAGAGAGCTTCCCACAGCACTGCTTCTCCCCGAAATACTTTGACGGTGAGCATGGCTCGTTCTTCAATTTCATACTCACCATTCATTGCCTGTTCTAGTGCTTGGGGCAATTGATTCAGGAAAGTTTCTGTCAAAAATCCCATGTGGCCGGTATTCACTGTTAATAGTGGAATACCACAGGGGGCTACCTGACGAGACGCTGCTAAAACAGTGCCGTCTCCCCCTAACACGACTGCAAACTCCATATCTGAGTCAAAACCAGGGGGCGTTAGACCATCAATGGGGGTGTGGCATACAGGACTATCTGGATTAGAGTAGCCCAATATTCCACCGATACTTGATGTGATACACACATCCCAACCGGCTGCGGTTAGCTTGTCTTTCAACTCGATAGCGACACGACCCGCTATCGGTTTAACGTCATTGTAGATAATGCCTGCTTTCGGCACACTCAAATATCCAAGTTTAGGCGATGCTTTGTATTATGTAATCCTTACACATTTTGGGTCATGTAGTCATTAATCTGGAGTCAAATATCCAGAGTGTAGAGTTTCATGACTAATGTCTCTTCTGTAATTACTATTGACTATTGGCTTTTGAAGACTGTTTAAAAGGAGTTTTTTTAGGTTTCTGCTTTTTATTTTTATTTTTCTGGTAGTCTACCTCTTTGAGCTTCTTCATGATCCGGCTGAAATACTCTTGGAGATAGCTTTCTAGAGTTGTGGTTTGTTGCGGATCTAAGCCAAAAACTGTATATACTTCATCCATTGAAGCATTTAGCTGTTTACCACTAGCCAATACTTCTGTAAACGCTAGCCTGTCTGCCACATTCCATCCCCACTGAAAAGACCGCATTAAGCCCCGCACAGCACGCAGTAAGCTTATTGGCATCCGCGTTACCCTGGCATCTTTTCCAGATAAGCGTTCGCACAGGTTGATGATTTCTTCTGCACTCCATGCACGAGTACCAACTACAGGAAAAGCTTGGTTTTCCGTTTCGGGCACACTCAATGCACGGATTGCAAACTTAGCAATGTCCTGAGTGTCCATATAGGCAATGGGAGAAGAATTACCTGTTACCCAAACTGGCTGTGCTTCCAAAATGGGAATCCCATATTGACCGATTAACCCTTGCATAAAACCAGCTAGCCGCAAGATGGTATAATTCAAGCCTGACTCAGCTAAGAATAGTTCTGTACAACGCTTAATTTCCATTAGCGGTACTTCTGGGTATTTATCCGCATCCAAAATTGAAAAGAAGATAAAGCGTTCTACACCTGCTGCTTTTGCTGCTTGAATTAATGCTACTTTACCCTCCCAGTCAACTTGCTTAATACTCAGTGAATCTGTAGGACGAGATGTTGATGCATCAATAACTTGGGTTACACCAACTAAAGCTGCCGCTAGGGTATCGGGGTAACGTAAATTTCCTGGTACAAGTTCTGCACCCCATTCTTTGAGAAAAGCTGCTTTTTTACTACTCCGCACGAGGCAGCGTACTTTATATCCCTCATCGATTGCCCGACGAGCCACTTGTCTTCCTAAGGTGCCAGTGGCACCGACGATTAATAATGTCATGAGGTTTGTAATAAATTTTAATGTTTTATGAAAAGAATGTTATCAGAATAACCTATGTAAACAAAAGTTTACATCTTTTCTAAGAAAATCGTTTGTTATGGAAAAATTCATGGGAAAATTGCTGTCCGGTAAACGGACAAGCTTTTTTCCCAGTTAGCGAAAAGTATGAACGCCACCTTGGGGCGAACAGAACTTTTCAAGGCAGAGAAAAACCTCTTCCCTCTTAATAGTCAATACCAAAGAAGAATTCAGAATTCAGAAGCCAGAATCCAGAATGGATTCTGTGCGACTGGATGGAGAATCGAGGTTTAAAGCCCCGATTTTAATCGTGGAGAAGAAAAAATTCTTTCCGATTGTTACCCCTGACTTGACTGCTGGGGTATTCTGAATTCTGAATTCTGTCTTCTGACTCCTTCTCATCGTAGAAGTTATTCTTCTCCGCCTTGAATTTTCAGTAACAATGCGCCTAAGCCCCAGCCCACGAAGATTAAACCGAAGGACAATATAGCTGCATTCAAAATTTCGCCGCCCATTGGTGTGATTCTCCTTATGCAAATTAGTGTGTGTAAACTAGGTCTAGCAGAAGCTTTTCAATAGTTACTGTAGGATTAGACCTGTGTAAATAATTTTAAACTAGTTTAGCAAGTAATCCCTACTGGTTTGGGGGGCAATCCCTACTGTAGAACGGGAAATGAGGGGGATGGGGAAAATTTTAATGATAATAATTATGAATAAATTTTATGTATCAAAATAATCAAGGTGATTTAGTGAATTTTAGCAAAAAGAATCGCCCACGTTTGGCGCTGACGCTGGGAGATCCGGCGGGTATTGGGCCGGAGGTGATTTTAAAAGCTTTAGCAGAACCGGAAATTAGTAAAAAATACGACGTAACAGTGGTGGGTAATGGGGATTTACTGGCACAGACTTATCACAAATTGAATTTAATCGAGAATTTAGCACCTTTGGCAAATCCAGAAGAGTTGTCTGTCTGTGATGTGCAATTGGATGGAGAAATTAAAGGTCAAATTATTCCCGGAATAGGTAATGCGGCCAGTGGTGCGGCTAGTTTTGCCTATATGGAATATGCGATCGCACAAACACTCGCTGGTAAATTTGATGGGATAGTCACGGGGCCGATCGCTAAATCTGCTTGGAAAGCCGCAGGGTATAATTATCCAGGGCAAACGGAACTTTTGGCACACAAGTCAGGTGTTGACCGTTTTGGGATGTTATTTGTAGCGCGATCGCCCCATACTGGCTGGACACTCCGCGCTTTACTTGTTACCACACATATTCCCTTACGTCAAGTAGCGGATACATTGACACCACAATTGTTGACACAGAAATTGGATTTGCTGGTGGAGTGCCTGGAGAAAGACTTTGGCATAGAAAATGGGAGAATTGCGATCGCAGGTTTGAATCCCCACAGTGGCGAACAGGGACAACTTGGATATGAAGAACAAGATTGGTTAATTCCTTGGTTAGAGCAAGAGCGGCAAAACAGACCAAAATTACAACTAGATGGGCCAATACCGCCAGATACCATGTGGGTTAAACCTGGTCAGGCTTGGTATGGAAATTCCTTAGTACAAAATCCTGCTGATGGCTACTTGGCACTTTATCATGACCAAGGCTTAATTCCTGTGAAGCTGATGGCGTTTGATCGGGCAGTTAATACTTCTATTGGTCTTCCTTTCGTTCGGACTTCACCCGATCATGGAACAGCGTTTGATATTGCGGGTAAAGGAATTGCTGATGCTACGAGTATGAAAGCAGCAATACATTTAGCGGCTGAGTTGGTTAGTCAAAGGTTGGCGGCGAGAAAACTATGAATTATTTCATGATTTATAAATAGACTTGTCCAAAGAATCATGGAAGTGCAACCAAGAGAAATTAGGAATTATCTGACAGTAGATGGAAAGAATATTTTTGATGAGTGGCTTGGTTCTCTGCGAGATAGAAAAGCAAAAGCTAAAATAAGAGCCAGACTTGACCGAGTTGAAGATGGTAATTTAGGTGATTGTAAGTCAGTTGGAGAAGGTATTTTTGAATTGAGAATCAACTATGGCCCAGGCTACCGCATATACTGCCTGAGTATACCCCCAACAGCGATCGCTCTACTTTTATGCAGTTGACGGGTTAACTCTAAAAACCATTCTCTATCACCCACCAAATCTGACTCTTTCACCTGATACTTGAGAATTTCTGGGATATATAAACGTCCCAAATTAACGTAAGTTATACGGTCAAGCCTCAGTAAAAGTATTTAAATAAGCAATAGGATAAATGCTGACTAATTTTTTGTTATAAACTACTCCTGAAGTCAGAAATCTCAAGAAGTAGTATTTTCGTCGGGTGCTTCAAACTTATAACCATAGCCGCGTACAGTTTTAATAAACTCTGGTACGCTAGGATCGACTTCCATTTTCTTGCGAAGCTGACCAATATGTACATCAACCACCCGGCCATCTCCTACGTAGTCGCAACCCCAGATTTTTTGGATTAATTGTGGGCGACTCCAAGCCTGATTAGGATGACTTGCCAAAAAATGTAAAATATTAAATTCCAGTGCTGTTAAAGCGAGAAGCTTATCGTTTAGTATTACCTCCCGTCCCTCTGGATTAATTACTAGCTGCTTGAAAATTATCCGTTGTGTTGGCGAAGGGTTGATGTAGCGTATCCGCCTCAAAAGAGCTTCTATTCTAACTTCTACTTCTGCAAGACTAAATGGTTTAGTCATGAAATCATCAGCACCTGCACTCAAGATTTTAATTTTATCAGCTTCATCAGTCCTACTAGTCAGTATCAGCACTAAAACATTAGTACGACTCTGCATTTCTTGACAAAGGCTATAACCATTAACATCCGGCAAATTCCAATCCAGAATTACTAAGGCTGGGTTGAATTGCTCAAACATCGATAAGGCAGTCTTACCATCTGCTGCTGCCTCTATTTGATATTTCCGACTCAAAAAACGATGAACGAGATTTCTCACGCCGAAGTCGTCATCAACAATCAGAATTTTAGGAGTAGTAGCGGTAATCATAACCATAATGCTGCCTATTGTAGATTGGGCGATTCGCTGTTGTCCCAGTTTTGCTGTACGTGTTTCTGTTGAGAGTGGATTCACGCGCGTCTCTGCTGAGTACGATCGCTACTGTAGTACTTGTACACAATTAATTTTCCATGAAGTTTGTGAAAACTTCAGCCACCGTAATGCTGATAAATTGTATGATTTTTGTATGGTTTTTGTATAATTTTGAATTTACATTGTATAATTATTGACTTTAATACTTAAGATAAGTGTAATGTGAGACAATTTGTATAATCAAAAATAGTCTAGAGAGACACCAGACGCTACGGCAGTTTCCTACAACTTTGGAAAAGCAATGTACTCCCTGATTAATTAGTGATTCGTAGAGGCCCACAAACTAAGCCATAAGCCAATTTAGATTCTACCCAATCCTACTTGAACTAACTAGTATCTGCTCCTGAAGAGGGACTACGAAAATTCACTCTACGTGCATTTACATGTAGCTACCCTTTTAAGCATATACTATACTACAAATTTCAGCCTGAGACTATGACAAGCCAAGGACTCAGAGCATCACCAGAAGGTATAAGAGCAGCAAAAACAGCTTTAACAGACAAAACTTGGAGTCAGCATAAATTAGCAATAGCTTTAGGCATTACACGTCAACCAGTTTCCAAATTTTTTGCAGGTGAGTCAGTTTCCCGATCTTGTTTTGTGCAAATTTGCCAACAGCTAGGGTTGTCTTGGCAAAAAGTTGCTGGGTTACCTGAAAATGTGGCGTTTGAGGTAACTACTAAGACGCAAATCAAAGGTACTGACCTTGATACACTGGTGCGGGAAGTGCGTCAAAAGCGCCAAGAGAAAATCCAAGACCAATGCAATACTGTGCAAATGTTGGACATTTCCCAGACAGTCCAACTGATGGATATTTACACCAATACTAATGTCTTAGAGGAGATAGTAAGCCTGCAATGGCAAGAAATTTCTGACCTGTTGAAAGACTTGAAATCTGAATCAGACTTTAATCAACTTGGAGGATACAACCGTCAGAGAAGATTACCAGGGTTGGAAGCAGTATTAAGGCACTCAAAACTGATGGTGCTGGGTAAACCAGGGTCAGGTAAAACTATATTTTTACAATATCTAGCGATTGAGTGTAACAAAGGCGATTTTCAGCCAAACCGCATCGCAACTTTTATTAAGATGAAAGAATTTGCTGAAGATGTCAAAAATGATAGTGAATTCAATCTATTAAACTACATCATCCAAGATTTTCTCAATTGCGGTGTTGAAAAGGAATCAACTAAAACTCTGCTGACAGAAGGAAAACTGCTGATTTTGCTAGATGGATTAGATGAAGTGCCAGCAGAAAAGGCAGAACAATTAACAATCGAAATTCGGAGACTTACTCAAACTTTTTATAAAAATAAGTTTGTTATTAGCTGTCGGATTGCTGCCCAAAAATATAGATTTCAGGGATTTACTGAAGTTGAGTTAGAAGACTTTGACCAAGGACAAATAGAATTGTTTGCCAAAAATTGGTTTGTTGGAGTTGCTCTTAAGTCTAAAGAAGATGGGGAAGCAATAGGAAATTTATTTATTAATCAGCTTCATCTACCAGAAAATCAGCATATCCGAGAATTGGCGGTCACTCCCTTACTGCTGCATTTGATTTGCTTAGTGTTTCAAGTAAAAAATCAATTTCCCGTAAATCCAGCCAAGTTATATGAGCAAGCACTGAATATTTTGTTGGTCAGATGGGATGAAGTCAAAGGAATTAAACGCGATCGCGTTGCTTATAATTTAACTCTAGCAAGTAAGAAAAAACTGATTTTTCAACTTGCAGCTATCACTTTTGAGCAAAAAAAATACTTTTTTGAGCAAGAAAATATCCTGCAACTTATTGCTGACTATCTTGAACCCATACAAAATCTTAACTCTGATGCAACTCAATGCCAGCTAGATAATGAAGCACTGCTAAAAGCAATTGAGGTACAGAATGGGTTATTGGTGGAAAGGGCACGGGGAATTTACTCTTTTTCTCATCTGACATTTCAAGAGTATTTCACGGCTCGAAAAATTGTTGAAAGTTACCAAGACTATGATTGTAACAATCTCGTCAATCATATAACTGAAAGGCACTGGCGGCAAGTATTTTTACTAACTGTTACTATGTTGCCAAATGCTAATAAAATACTACAGTTAATGAAACAAAAAGTTGATTTACTATTAGCTGACGATGAAAAATTACAGTATTTTTTAACCTGGCTGCATCAAAAATCTAGTTCAGTTTCTAGTAGTTACAAAGCAGCAGGTATTCGTGCTTTTTATCTCGTTTGCGTTGAGCGAAGCTCTTGCATTTGCAGTAGACATAATGCTTTTGTCTATACCTCTGGTTATGACCTTGAGTGCGCTCTTGTAGGTAACATCACCTTTGATGCAGAGCTTGTATTAGATGAGTTTTTATTCAGTACTGTTGCCTGTATTCACGATCTTGACTTTGCCTTTGAGCATACCCTCAACGATGCCCTCGATCATGCTTATGCCCTTGTTATTGCCTTTGATAAAGCTATTGAGGTTGTTGTTGATCTTAAATTTAAGCAAGTGCTGCAAAAACTCAAGAAACAATTACCAAAAATAGATAGTAATCCAGAGCAGTTTAGGGACTGGTGGAAAGCTAAAAGTAAAATTTGGGGTGAACAATTAAGAGATATGCTAATTAAGCATCGCCATATTGGCTATGATTGGCAGTTCAACGAACAGCAAAAAGAATTGCTCCAAAAATATTATTATGGTAATAAATTACTAGTTGATTGCCTCAATATTGCGGCTAATGTAACTCCAATAGTGCGGCACGAGATTGAAGAAACATTATTATTAGCGATCGCAGATATTGAAAAGCTACGGAATTCCTCTAATATTCGCTGAATACTTTTAATTTTTAGACGATTTTGGATAGGATAATTTTAAACATTTTATTAAAATTAATATAAATAAAAATCTCTTTTAATAGTCTAATTTGACTATATTTGCAATGGTTAAATGGTAGAAAATATTTTAATTAGCTACTCTATCTCAAGAGAGATTTTGAATAGATTCAGCCTAGAGAAAGAGTAATTAAAGATATTGACTCCGTTAAATTGCTATTAATATCGTCAGCAAGGAATACCTATGGTTAACAATTTAGTAGGCGGCATCATTCCCCCCCAACCACCAATACAAGGACAATCTGATGCTCATGTCCTGAAGTCTCGTTTAGAATGGGGCGAACCAGCTTTTACAATACTGGATGTGCGCGATCGCAACACCTTCAATCAAGGTCACATTATGGGAGCGATGCCCATGCCAATAGATGAGTTGGTAGAGCGTGCAGTACCTTCTTTAGATAAGAGTCGTGATATTTACGTTTACGGCGCTAATGAAGAAGAAACTGCCCAAGCCGCGCAACAACTGCGTTCTAACGGATTTGAGCATGTCTCTCAATTGATAGGTGGTCTTGCTGGATGGAAGGCTATTGGTGGCCCAACGGAAGGGATTGTTGAATCAAAAACTCCCGCAGGTGCAGACGACTACAATATCGTAGATCGGCTAAAGAATCACGAACAAAATCAGCCAAAGGGAGGTACTAGCGCGACGGAAGCCATCAAGAAAGGAGCTAGTAACCTCAAAGACAGCATTCAAGAAGGAGCTAGTAATCTCAAAGAAGGCATTCAAGAGGGAGCTAGCAATATTAAAGAAGGCATTAGTGAATCTAAAGACAGAGATGATTCTAATATCGGTTCTTAGGCAAAAATAACTGAGAAAATTAGCGATAGACCTCTTGCAGAAATCAAGAATAAAAACCCCACTATACCTTTGAGTTCCATCAAAGTCTCCCCTGTCTGCTTGCAGGGAGAGGCTATAGGTGGGGTGTTAGAGAATTTTCCAAGAGGTCTAATCTTGATTTTCTATGAGTAGAGAAGTCACAATTCACAAGTCGAAAGACAGAATATTTTGACTTTTGATACTGGAGGATACCATCAACAAATGTTGTAATAGACTCCATGAATTACACTGTACAAGGAAAAATGAAAATCTCTCTTGCAATACCCAATAGACTATTTTGAAATAGATTTAGTGTTTGCTCTAATGTTCAAATAAATCCTTAAATTGCAATAAATCTAAAGAAACTATCGTTGGCAAAAATTCAAAACATTCTTGAGCAATTTCCCAGCGTTCTTCTCGTTTGAGCATTTCTGTTAACTTCTGCTGCACACTAAGTAAGTAACGCACATCATTGGCAGCATAACTAAGTTGAGCTTCAGACAAACTAACGGCGTTACCCCAATCAGAACTTTGAGAGCTTTTATCTAGTTCTACTTTTTCTAACTCTTGCACCACATCTTTGAGTCCGTGGCGATTTGTGTAAGTACGGGCTAACTTACTAGCAATTTTGGTGCAAAAAACAGGGCTAACCTGAATCCCCAGATTGGCCCGCAAAGTGGCAATGTCAAAGCGAGCAAAGTGAAACACTTTTACAACATTGGCCGCTTCGAAGAGTTTTTTTAAATTTGGGGCCTCAGTTTGTCCTTTGGCTATGCGAATTACAGTGACTTTCCCTTCTAGGTTGCACAGCTGGACAAGACACAAGCGATCGCGCTGTGGCAATAATCCCATCGTTTCTGTGTCAACTGCGATCGCTGTCGATTCTAAATACTGTCCAAGGGCTGCGTCACTGAGATCGCGATCGCTTACCTGAAAATCTTGTAATGTCATGAATTGTTCAAAAATAATAGCAGTGTCCAGCAAATACAAGTCTTGTCAGACACTACATTATTATTGTGCAAAAAATCATAAATTAAATCTACCTAGTGCGAAAAAAGATTTGTGTTAGGTAGACTTCGCCTTGATTATTAGTAGCAACGCCAATTCCAGTCAGGTTGTAATTTCCTTTCAGATTCTTTAGATGTCCGGGACTGTTGATCCAACCAGTAACAGCTTCCTCTACGGGGTTGCTATATCCCCGGTTAAAAGCAACATTTTCCGCCGCACTGTTGTAGCGAATAGGAACAGCTTTGACTCTGCCTTCAAATCCCTGATGGCTAAATGGGGTTTTCCCCTTAGCCATATTCTGACTATGAATTCTTGCCTGTCGAGTAATATTTGCATTCAGGGTCAACTTTGGCAGTCCTTTAGCAGCCCGATATCGATTAATTTGCTCAAAAACTGATTTTTCTAGCTCAGTAGTTTTAAAAGTAGGAGTCGATATTGCAACCTGACTGGAAAAAAGCGACAACAGCTTATTACGGGTGGATGTATTCGTAGAAGGATGATTTGGTATCGGAACAGTCGTTAATCCACTAGCAAGGACAAGCGCACTTAAAGCGATGCCAAAAGCAGTTTGTCGGAACATGGAGAATTGCGTGATGTGTAGAGATATAAGACTTCTACTCTACCTTATTGTTCCAACGATATATACCACGATACTATTAAGGATTGATGAATTTCGGCAATCTGGCTGCATCCTTTACAAGAAATAGAAAAAATCATTTCCAATTGTCAATATTTCAATAGTTCATCTTCATAAAATAACGGTTATTTTTGCTGAGAATTTCAGGTTTTCATGAATTAATAAAAAATAATGTATTTCCAATTACATTTGTCTATTAAATACTACATGATTCAACATTTAATTTATAAGACTTACACATCAGGGATGAAATGTTGGGGCATTCATATAAATGCAAAGCGGCTTCCCGCAGAGTATTGCCCCTACGGTAAATTAAGACTTTCACTGCATTTTTGCGTAAGTCCTAATTTAGAACAAGCTTTTTCCCCAGACTGAAGTCTGGGGAATTTGAGAAAACTTTTATGAGATAGGTTTTGAATCTTACTCCCCAACGCTAGTAGGTAAGGGGTTGCTCTTGTTAAGTCTATATTCTATGCAATTGAGAACCGCTATATCAGCGAAAGAAAATCTGTGTGAAGTAGACTTTGCCTGCACTATTGCTGGCGACACCAATCCCCGTCTTATTAAAATTGCCTTTGATGTTGGCTAGATGCCCTGGACTGTTAAGCCAGCCTTGAACGGCTTTCGTCGCAGGGTCAGTATATCCTTGGTTGTAAGCAACATTTTCACCAGCAGATGTGTAAGAAATACCGACTGCTTTAATACGCTCTGAAAATCCTGTATGTCCAAAGGGAACTTTCCCACTAGCCATATTCTGACTATGAATCCTGGCTTGATTATCGATAGCAGAATTACGAGTCAGTGCTGGTAGCCTTTGGGAAGTTCTGTAGCTATTAATTTGGTTGAAAACCGATTGCTCTACAGCAGTAGTATTTATACTAGATGCTGCAATTTTGAAAGCATCACTTGATATAGATGAAGACACTGGTGTAAAAGTTGAATTTGTTACAGGAGTAGCGATCGCTCCGCTACTGAGGACAATAGTGCCTAAAGCAACCCCGTAGATTGTTCTTTTAATCATGTGCTGAAAGTAAAGTTCCAGACAATCTAATCAAACTAATCTAAATGTGACAAATTGCTTATAGGTCTATATATTTCTGTTTATGCTCTTTTTTGTTCAAACGCGACTACAAAACTTTAAAATTCACAATCTTACGAAAAAAGTGCTGTTTATGAAAAAATTCCCTCTACCATTAGGATTATTTTCGCTATTTAAATAGCATAATTTTATCCACTAAAGCCTCTGTGCGACTAGCTTTGGTTGAGAGTTTATAACTCTTCTTGCACCACACGTAACACCCGTGCAATATATTCTGCACGCCACTGTTCTCGCTCTTTTGTTACTTTTGCATCTGGTTCGTAAGCTTCGATCTCAGTAGCCGATAAAATACCTTTAACCTCTAGTAACCTTTCAATGGTATCCAGACGCTCATGCAGCACAGACACCTCGCCAGTCAAAGCCATGACCATCGCTAACAATTTATCGATTTGTGGATTGTCTAGGTAAACAGGTCGTTTGCCCTTAGCTATTTTTGTCATCCTAATACCAATTCTCCAAAAGTAATACTACATAGACAAAACAAAGAAACCCAGATTAAATCTGGCTTTCTCAATTACGAATTACGAATTGGTATTTACTTCGTTGCAGCAACAACAAACCAAGTGTTTAGGCTGCCTGAGTTACCATTTTGAAAAAGACCATTAGTTACTTTTGCTTTCCATGCCCCATTAGGGACAAACTTCTCAAATGTCTTATCTGCTGCAAAACCAGCCTCAGTAGCTAGCGTCACTAAATCCAGATCGCGTACTGCACTCCAGAAGGGTTCATTGTTGTTAGCGGTTTCCCAATCAAAAATGAACTGTGTATAAACATCCATGTGATGATACAAGGGTGCTTCCAGATGGAGCATGATTCCACCGGGAGCCAGTAGACGATAAGACTCTTGCATGACTTTACGGACGGCTGGCGGGGGAATTTCATGCAGCAAAATATGAGAAACCACTAAGTCAAATGATTCATCTGGAAAGTTAGTATGTTCAGCATTTTGCTGCCAGAAGTGTACCTGTTTGCCTAAATCTTCGGCTCTTGCATGAGCGTAACGCAACATGGGTGCGCCGACATCGATGGCATGGACTTCTGCATCTGGGTAAGCATCTACGTAGGGTAATGTGCTATTACCAATAGAACATCCCATATCAAGAATTTTTCTGGGTCGAAAGTCTGGATACTCTGGCAGAAGGTAGTTTTGGACTATAGATAGCCCCATATCATTATTAAGCGGCCCCAACCAACCAAGACCATAAAGGTAAGCGCCGCGATCGTAGGTTGCGCCAGCAGCTACATCATCAGTAGTGAATTCACTGTGATATCCTCCAGGCATACAGTGAATGTCTACAGCTTTTTGATAATTAGGTATTTGAAAATTTGGGTCGAGGGTTAAAGTACCCAGTTCACTACCACGATCTTTGGCACGCTCAATCAATTCTGGCAGTTGTCTGTCAACACTGGTGTTTACAGCATTCCATAATATTTCCTGGTTGATGCGCTTGAGGGCACTAGTCCATTGGTAGTAGGGTTCATGCTGCATTACTTCCCGAATTTCATGGCGATTTTGGGGAGGACGCTGATGTTCTTGTTCAAACTTCGGCTTGGCTAGTTTTTCATAAACTACTTTATTGCCAGGAGAAATATTCCTGAAAATATGCTTTTTCAGACTTTGCACAAAGTTTTGACGTGCCAACTCATCATGAGTGGGTTGTGGTAGCATAGCGTGTTGGAATTGTTGATCCATCATTAGCTTCCTCCCAAATATTTTACGTAGATTTACGCTGGATCTAATAACTTAGCTACCGTTTGTACATCTTTATCACCGCGTCCAGAACAGTTAATTACAATCCGAGGACTGCCGCTTAGTTGGGGACATAAGGTTTCAAGATATGCGATCGCATGGGCTGTTTCTAATGCTGGGATAATCCCTTCCAATTTCGATAATCGCTGGAATGCTTCCAAAGCCTCTGCATCTGTCACACTATAATATTCAGCGCGACCAGTGTCTTTCAAATAGCTATGTTCTGGGCCCACACCGGGATAATCTAACCCTGCGCTAATTGAGTGCGCCTCAATGATTTGCCCATCCTCATCTTGTAATAGATAGCTCATTGCTCCGTGCAATACACCAACCCGTCCTTTTGTCAAAGTTGCTGCGTGTTTTTCGGTATTAACACCTTCTCCGGCTGCCTCAACCCCAATGAACCGTATAGAAGGCTCATTAATAAACTCATAGAATAGTCCCATTGCATTGGAACCACCACCCACACAAGCCAAGAGAATATCAGGCAGTGTGCCCCACTTTTCCATTGCTTGGGCGCGAGTTTCTTGCCCGATTACTGCATGGAAATCACGTACCATCATCGGGTAGGGATGGGGCCCTGCTACTGAACCGAGGATGTAGTGAGTTGTTTCCACATTTGTTACCCAATCGCGGATTGCTTCCGAAGTGGCATCTTTCAGGGTTCCAGTTCCCGCTTCCACCGGACGCACTTCTGCCCCCATTAACCGCATTCTGAAAACATTTAAAGATTGGCGTTCCATATCATGAACGCCCATGTAAATTACGCATTCCAGCCCAAAACGAGCGCAAACTGTGGCTGTAGCAACTCCATGTTGTCCAGCACCAGTTTCGGCAATAATCCGTTGCTTACCCATGCGTTTCGCTAACAAAACCTGACCAAGGGCATTATTGATTTTGTGAGCGCCTGTATGATTTAAATCTTCGCGCTTTAGATAAATTTGTGGCCCAGTGCGATCGGGTCGGGCATAATGAGCAGTCAGGCGTTCCGCGAAATATAATGGTGTGGCGCGTCCCACATAGTCTCGTAACAACTGCTGTAATTCTGCTTGAAAACCAGGGTCATTGCGGTATTGCTGATAAGCTGTTTCTAATTCAGAAAGGGCAGGCATCAGCGTTTCAGGTACATACTTACCGCCGAAGCGTCCAAAGCGACCTAACGCATCGGGAACCTGAGCAGTTGAACTTGGAGAAAGGGGAGTGGTAGTCACAGGCTGTTTTCGATGACGGAAATGACTTAATTATTATAGAAAAGTCTGGGACATATCTGGGGTATACCTGGGGATGAGGTAGAAAAACAATTCCCAATTCCTGGCAATGGATTTGTAATGTTAGCCTAGAAATTGATATCCCAGCAGAATGGTTGCGTAGAAGTTTCCACTGCCTTTGAAATTTTTCTTAACAAATATTTTATGTCTTCTTCCAATTCTAAATCTTCTGACAAAAGCTTCGTCTACCGCGAATTTGGTAACGACAACTCCGCCGCCACAGAAAGACCAATTCCAGAACTGCCCCCACAACAACAAAATCTTAAAGTACAAGCTTCCCGCAAAGGACGCAAAGGCAAAACTGTCACAGTGGTTAGCGGTTTTCAAGCTAAACCAGAAACCTTGGCAGATTTAGTAAAGCAGTTGAAGACCCAGTGTGGGACAGGTGGGACACTTAAAGATAACGAAATTGAAATTCAGGGCGAACACAAACAGAAAATTGCCGAGATTTTGACCAAGCTAGGTTATAAAGCCAAAATTAGCGGTGGCTAATTTTGAGTGCGGTTTACCGCATCTTAACTGTCACCTAGATTGAGAAATGGAATGTTATCTTTGAAAAGTACAAATATGCTTGAACGGTGGTGGATTACTTCGCTAACAAGCTATTTTTAGTGAGATAAACAGGAGGTTTAAATGGATTTAGTTCGGATTTTGTGTGCCATTTTCGTGCCGCCTTTGGGAGTTTTTTTACAAGTAGGTTTTGGTATAGACTTTTGGATTAATATAGTTCTGACGCTTTTCGGTTACATTCCTGGAATTATTCATGCAGTATGGATAATTGCTAAGAAATAATTCTTTGTACGAGTAGATTGGGTGTAACCATCTCTACAGAGGCAATTAATCAATTGCCTCTACAAAAAGATTTTTGAGTTGGATGTCTGCACGGATATATCACAACACTATATTTTTTTACTTAAAAAACTCTAAAGACACGATAAATCATGTCGATAAAGTATTAATCTCTGTAGCAGTCAATCTCGAATTAGGTTTCATTTTTTAACATCGCATAGAGTCTAAACTCTAGAAGCAAAGGGCAGATGTGTAACTGCCATTGCACAGTTGAGACATTCAAATCTTTGATTAAACCAGTGCGTATATCTAGTACCCAACCATGAACCATAGGCGCTTTTCGCTCATAAAGTGCCTGACGCAGGATAGAAGTTTGGTAGAGATTTTTTACTTGCGCCACTACATTTATTTCTGCCAAACGATTCAGACGTTCTTCTCTGGTTGGTAAGGCATCAATTTCTTCTTGTTTGTGTAAATACAGTTCCCGAATCGGATTTACCCAGTTATCCAGGATTCCGATGGTTCTCCCTTCTAAAGCCGCTTTAATTCCTCCGCAGTCGTAGTGACCACAAACGATAATATGTTCCACCTTAAGATGTAAAATTGCGTATTCTAAAACGGCTAAAAAGTTAATATCCGTTAGAGAAACTTGATTAGCAATATTACGATGAACAAATAATTCTCCTGGTTCTGTACGAGTAAGGTTTGTTAAGGGTAAACGACTATCAGAACACCCGATGTATAGAAAAGGTGGTGTTTGTCCCTTAGATAATTCTTGAAAGTAAGTTGGATCTATAGCTAATTTCTCTGCAACCCAAGCCTGATTATTTCTGAAGAGTTCATCAATGCTGTTATATTTCATCTTTCGTCAAATTCGAGAGAGAATCTCATAAATATTTTAGCTGAATTACAGTTTCCGCTAAATCAGTATGAACTTGTTGCAATCTAAAATTTGAGAAAGAGAATAGTCTTTTTTTACAACATTAATATATTTATTGTATAAATTGTAAACAGAGGATTTAGGATTTAGAGAGAAAATAACTATGTATAACTTTAGGTAAATAGCTAAATAAAGTAAAATTTACATCACTAAGAATATGATTATTGAGACTGCCAATTTTAAACCCTCATCTAGCATCTATAGATATTTTTGCAAAGTAAAAAAAGTTCTATAAACATAATTACTTTAAATAACACCCTAAACCGTGCATTTGAGTCAAGGAAGTGCGGACTAACTTTTAAGTGCTATCTCTTTAATACACAGAGACATTTATTTCCTGATAACAGTAAACTATCTTAACAAAGATGCAAAATTTGAGGTTGAGATATTCAGTTATCAGCTTCAATCGGGGGCAACAACTTTGCTCTCGTTATGATGATTGATTGACCAACGGTGATCGACAGTTACAGAGGAAAACTCGCAAATTTCTTCTAGTCGTTTTTGTTGTACCGCAGCTTTACGGAGAGTAATAATTAGTTGATTTACCTGATGTCGTAAATCTGGATTATCATTAACCGCTAACATAGTTTGTCTTTCTAAAAGTTGAAGTATAAGTTCGTAGTGAATAGGTGAAGGTAAAGGAATTTGCTCCATGAAGTTTAATTTTGATTTCATATTTGGAATTTTGCCTTAGTCAAATTTCATCTCTCGTACATAAATTGTTACATAATAAATAACTAGTTGCTTATGGCTTTGATTTGATTAGCGATGAAGATTTAGCAAAGATATTGATAATAGTTGACAGCAAAATTCTGCGTGTCTACGCATAGTATGCCCCATTAATTGCCCTGTACTAAGAGGTACAGGGGAAGTTTTTATTTCAGAAATTTTTCGGTAATATACTGGCGATCGCAGCGCCGGGATCGGGTTGTTTTACCAAAGATTCTCCAATGAGTACAGCAGATGCACCTGCTGTAAGCACTAAACTCAAATCATCTGGGTTGTGTAGTCCTGACTCGCTGACAACAAGGATGTTTTTCTCCTGCAATTGGCTACCTCTTGCAGCTAAAAGTTGGCAAGTAGTTTGCAAGTCAACGGAGAAATCTTCCAAATTGCGATTATTGATTCCTACTAAGGAGACACCATCCAAGGCTAACACACGGTCAAGTTCTGCCAAGCTATGGACTTCAATCAGGGCTGCCATTTTCAAGTTGTTAGCAATTTTGAGGAAGTATTTCAAATCTTGATCGCTCAGGATAGCCGCAATCAACAAAATAGCATCTGCACCGTGAATCCGCGCCAAGTATATTTGGTAAGCATAAATGATAAACTCTTTGCATAATAAGGGCAAATCTACAGCAGCCCGAATCTTGGCTAAGTTTTCAAAACTACCTTGAAAGAACTTGACATCGGTTAGCACGGAAAGACAACTAGCACCACCTTGCTGATAAGATTGGGCGATCGCTACTGGATCAAAATCTTCTCGGAAAACGCCTTTACTTGGTGAAGCTTTTTTAACTTCGGCAATCAATGCTGGTTTAGTCTTGCCTTGGCGCAAAGCAGCGACAAAATCATGGGTTGGCGGCGCAGTCAGTACCTGCTTCCGCAATTCTTGCAAAGGAACCTTTTCCCGCATCAGGTCATATTCTGCTTCTTTCTGCCAGACAATTTCTTCCAAAATGTTGTTTGGCGCTGAATCAGGTACGGCAGCCTGGTAACGTAACATCGATACAGCAATAGCTGGGTTAGGGGAACGACGACGGATTTGCATAATTAGTCATTTGTCAGTGGTCATTGGTCATTTGTCATTGGTCATTTGTCCTTGTTTATTGACAAAGGACAAATGACAGAGGACAAATGACTAAATAGCTCGTTTATAAGCTTCGTCTAGCACTTCCGAGAGTGTCGGGTGGGCGTGAACTAGATGTGCGAGGCTTTGGACGGATTGACGGTTTGCGATCGCGGCTGACGCTTCATGGATTAAGTCTGAGGCGTGGAGTCCAAAAATGTGAACGCCTAGGACTTCTCCTGTGTCTTTGCGATATATCACCTTGGCAATACCGTCGGCTTCATTTTCTGCCAACGCTTTGGAATTCCCTTTGAAGTAACTCCGACTTGTGGCGATTTCAAACCCTTCGGTTTGTCCCAATTCCTTCGCTGCGGTTTCTGTTAAACCTACATAGCTAACTTCTGGGTGGGTAAAAGCTGCTGCGGGGATGCTGCGATAGTCTACTATTCTTTCCCTCCCAACTATATTTTCTACTGCGATGATGCCTTGAGCAGAAGCCGCATGTGCTAACATCATCTTCCCATTAGCATCGCCAATTGCCCAGACATTTGGTACTACTTCACCGCCTGATAGTACTGCCATGCGATCGTCAACTGGGATAAAATTCCGCCGATCGAGTTCTATACCCACAGACTCCAAACCAAGATTTTTGGTCGCCGGGATGCGTCCTGTAGCCACCAAGCAAGCATCTACTTCGATGACATCTACATCTTCTTTGGTTTTGAAATCTGCTAACTCAATTACCACTGGTGAACCAGGGGTGACTTTTTTGGCGTATATCCCCACTTTGGTTTCAATATCGCGGGGAGTAATCAGCACGCGTTCGGCAAGTTTGGCAATATCGCGGTCAAATCCTGGCATTAACTGATCTAGGGCTTCAATCAAGGTGATTTCACAACCCAAAGCTGAGTAAATATCAGAAAATTCTAAGCCGATATAACCACTACCAATAATTGCCACCCAGTCTGGTAGAGACTCTAACTTCACACCTTGGTCGCTAGTAAAGACAGTTTTGCCATCTACTTCAATCCCTGGAGGTACAAAAGGAATTGAACCAGGAGAAAGGATGATGTCTTTGGCTGTGATGATTTTTTCACCACCGTCTCCGGTGATAGAAACTTTTTGTGCCCCAGCGATTTTTCCCCAACCCTTGAGAATATCGACTCCTAGACGTTTGAGACTGTTGGTTAAGTCCCCTTGAATTTTTGAGACGAGATTATTAGCATGATTAGCGATCGCTTGGCGATCGAATTCCACACTACCAATTTGAATTCCCAGCGATTTGAGGTGGTGGGCATTGCGTAACTCCCGCACCCGTCCAGATGCCGCCAGCAGCGCTTTAGAAGGAATACAACCCCGATTAACACAGGTTCCTCCCATATCACCAGCTTCAATAATCGCTGTTTTTAAACCACAACTTACGGCGTGTAAGGCTGCGCCATGTCCGCCTACACCAGCGCCGATAATAACTAAATCGTAATCAAATCCTTGACTCACGTTAGGTTCCCCGTCTGCTTCGCCTATTTATTCTCAACTTGACCGACAATCAGCGCAACCCCTTTAACAGTTATCAGTTATCAGTTGTCAGTTTTATTGCTGGGTTTAAGCCCCCAGCACATAGTTATTCAGTGAACATTGGAAACTGCTAACTGATTTAAATCCCCTACCATCCGCCTGATAACTATTTACTGATTTAATGTTCGGGTGTTGCTAACTTCAATTATGATTCACTGACTTCGGGCGAAAAGATGGATGTTTTCAGTAATTATAGTCAAATCTAGATACTTATTTTAAAGGGAATGGGGAATGGGGGGACAAGGGGACAAGAGGTGAGAACTTGAAACAAGTCTTTCCCCTTGTCCCCAATTCTCCTTGTCCCCAAGTCCTCTTCCCAATGCCCAATGACTAATAACTTTACAGCGCCATCGCCTAACACCTAAGCTGGATTTAGGATTCATCCAGAGGATTTACACAGGCGATCGCTCGATGTCTATTCCCCAAATTACTGAATTTACTATCCGCCGTCATGCCAACACCAAATCTTTCCAACGCGGCGAGGCATACTATGAGGCTGGTGCTGTTCATACTGTTACCCAACGTGGTCATCTGCTTCAAGCGGAAGTTGCAGGTACTGAAGCAAGACCTTATCATGTCAATTTGAGTTTCGATAGCAGTGGGTTAACCTCAGCAAACTGCACCTGTGCCTACAACTTTGACGGGTGGTGCAAACACATTATCGCCACGATGCTTGTCTGTGTGCGTGATTCAGAAAGTATTGAACAGCGCCCCACCCTAGAACAACTACTCAATCGCCTCGATAATATCCAAACTCAAAGGCTGCTGAAAGAGTTGGTAAATGAATACCCACTACTAATTGAGGCGATTGACCGTCATGTAGGTTGGATGACGAATCCGATTATCGAGCAAACAAGCATAAAACCCTTGCGCCGCCGGACTATTGATCCGGCTCCCTTTCGACGGCAAGTCCGGCAAATTATTCGGGATGCTGTGCGCTTCTTTGAGGAAGGGTGTGAAGAAGACCCGATTGCCGAAGAATTGGTGAGTGTGGTGCAAACTGCGGTAGCTTTTAGCGAACAGGGAGAGGGTGAAAATGCGATCACTATTTTAGAAGCGATTACCTTTACTTGTGTGGAAAATTGGGACGACATTGCAGATTACGGCGCTGAAAATGATGAAATTGTCGGTGAATTAAATGAGGCTTGGTGTGAAGCAATTCTGACTGCTGAACTTACCCCAGAAGAAAAAGTTGATATTCAAATAAATTTGGAAGCTTGGCAAGATGAGTGGAATGCTGATTTTGGCCTAGTGATGGAAGCTTTACGTCAAGGTTGGGATTATCCGCCCCTAGTACAAGTTCTTCAAGGTAATATTACCGAAAGGGGAGCTTGGGAAGAAGACGTGCCAGACTATGCAGATGATTTGGCACTAATTCGGCTAAAAATTCTCGAACGTCAAGAACGTTACCAAGAATATCTCTATTTAGCAGAAGCAGAAGGACAAACCCAGCACTATCTCACAATGTTAGGGCGTTTGGGCAGAGTAGAAGAAGCAGTTGATGCTGCTCAAACCCAGATGAACTCAATGGAAGAGGCGTTTGCCTTAGCGAAAGCCCTAAGCGAACAGGGGGCGTTACAGCAATCACTAGATATAGCCCAGAGTGGGTTAAATTTACCAGGGAATTGTCAGTACGAATTAGGAATTTGGACAAGTGATTTAGCTGTTGAATTGGGTAATAGCGAAGCTGCTTTATTAGCAATTAAGGCGGCTTTCCAAGTCAAGCCCTCCTTTGTTGACTACGAAAAGATGGCAGAATTAGCTGGAGAAAACTGGGAAACTGTCAAAACAGACCTGCTGAGAATTATTCGTGCTTATAGTGGTTGGGGAACAGAATCAGCCAAGGTAGATATATTCTTGCATGAGGGGCTAATTGATGATGCAATTGCGATCGCTAGTGAACTCAGTTCTTATTATTCCGAATTGATTCATCGCGTCATGAATGCCGCTATCCCTCACAATCCAACTTGGGTGATTGCTAATGCGCGTCGCCGTGCCGAAAAGATTATGGATGGAGGTAAGGCAGAATATTACTACTATGCGGTTGAATGGTTAAAAAAAGTCCGTGCCGCCTATTTGGAATCTGGGAAGAAAGCTGACTGGTTAAGCTATCGGGAAAAGTTGATGCAAACCCACGCTCGTAAACGTAAATTGATGGGAATGTTACAGCAAAGGGAGATGGAGTAAAAACTATTATTTTTAAGCTTTCATTTAATGGACATCTCCAGAAATTAAATATGCGTTAACCAGAACCCTTGTAGAGACGTAGCAGTGCTACGTCTCTACATTCTTTTTCGGAGATGTCTAATGGGTTGTAGAGACGCAAATTTTTACGTCTCTAGAAAGTTTTAATGAAAAACCACTGATCAAATTGAATGGCATTTTTAAATTTAGATTTGCCCAAGATATTAACCTTAACGGCAAAAGATGAAGTAAGATTCACATCTGAGACAGTTTCCGTATAATTCCATAGTTACGGACAAAAAATAGTGCAGTGCGATGATTAATAAATATCCTCAGAATCTTATAGCGTCCCATTTACCACTGAGTATGCTTGTATTACTCAGCAGCATATCTTCTAATCCAGTGAAAGCTCAGGCTGTTGATACTACACAATTACCAACTAGTACTTTCATCCTTTCACAACAACAACTCCCACCACCACAAGATTTACAACCACCCGTACCTTCACCAGTTCCCTCACCTGAACTGCCTCAGCCACTTCCCCCACCAGCAGAACTATTTCCCCCCTCTGTCCCAACTCCCACACCTGATGAACCACTACCTGGTAAGTTTCCTCAAACTATTGTTGTTGAACGGTTTGAAGTTATTGGTAGCACAGTTTTCAGTCCCGAAGAGTTAGCCATTGCCACTGCTGAATTTACCAAACGACCAATATCGCTGAGTGAAGTGTATCAAGCACGTTCTAAAATTACTGATCTATACGTCAGAAATGGTTATATTACCTCTGGTGCATACATCCCACCCCAAACAATCCAATCCGGTGTTGTAAAAATTCAGGTGGTTGAAGGTAAATTAGAAGATATTCAAGTAACTGGAACTCGGCGGTTAAATCCGAATTATGTCCGTAGCCGCCTAGCGATCGCTACATCAGCGCCTCTGAATCGGCAGCGTCTACTAGAAGCACTACAACTCTTGCAACTGAATCCTTTGATTCAAAACGTTTCTGCTGAACTCTCCGCAGGATCGCGGACTGGCTCTAGTCTTTTAGAAGTCAAGGTTAGTGAGGCAAAAACCTTTAGTAGCCAGATAGTTCTTGATAATGGGCGATCGCCTAGTGTTGGCAGTTTTCGCCGCCGCTTACAATTGAATGAAGCTAACTTATTGGGATTGGGAGACGCTCTAGGTGTCGCTTATACTAATACCGATGGTAGCAACTCCCTTGACGCAAACTATACATTACCACTCAATCCCCGCAATGGCACACTGACTTTCAACTATGGCATCACATCAAGCAATGTCATTGAACCTCCTTTCGACGTTTTAGATATTCATTCAGATTCTCGCTATTACGAACTGACATTCCGCCAGCCAATAGTTCAAACTCCGACACAAGAATTCGCCCTTGGGTTGACAGCCTCACGACGCGAAAGTGATATTTCGTCTTTGCTACAGAGAGAAGGGTTTCCCGGCTCTGTACTTTCACCTGGAGCTGATGAACAGGGACACACTAAGGTATCTGCATTCCGATTTTTTCAAGAATGGACGAGTCGTAACAGCCGTGAAGTCATCGCCCTCCGCTCCCAATTTAGTTTGGGTATAGATATCTTGAGTCCCACGATTAATCAAAACGCTCCCGATAGCCGTTTTTTTGCTTGGCAAGGACAAGCGCAGTGGGTACGCCTTTTAGCTCCTGAAACCTTAATGTTGCTGCGTTTAAATACGCAACTTGCATCTAGAACACTTCTGCCTTTAGAGCAATTTGGCTTAGGTGGGCAGGATAGTATTCGGGGTTATCGTCAAGATTACCTGCTGACGGATAATGGCACTTTTGTCTCTGCGGAAGTTCAAGTACCAATTCTGCGCTTACCCAAGATAGATAGCACGTTACAGGTTGTTCCGTTTGTGGATTTTGGTGTTGGTTGGAATAGTTCAGGTAGAGAGAATCCTAACCCTAATACTTTAGCTGCTGTTGGTCTGGGGTTGCGTTGGTCACAGAGTGATCGCTTCACTGTTCGTCTTGATTGGGGCGTTCCTTTAATATCAGTTGAATCAAATGAGAGAACATTACAAGAGAACGGTCTGTATTTTAGTTTACTGTATAATCCTTTTTAAAATTTAAGTGTTAGAAACAGTTTATTCTCTTACCTCATCTACAATAGGCTTCTCTAACGAGACGCTACATCGACCTAGGAGTAAATTAACGAGGGGTTCTTTTGCCATTAAAAACTAAAAATCAGACGGTTATTTATATAATTCGGAGTTTCTGCACCACTCAGAATAAAAATCCGTAAATATACTATATATTCTATTCAGTGTTTGATTTTATTCTGGGTATCCTAAGAAAGACAGGTTGGGCTGAATAGACGAAGGGACAAAGCTGATAACTTATCTCTGGGACTTCCAGTTAAAAATTTTTCAACCAACAATCGTGGTTGTAGGGTGTGTTATTGCGATAAGGTAACGCAACTGTTATCTGTAAGTGGTACGTTACTGGCTATAACATACCCTACTGGATAATTTATTTTTTGGAAATCCAAATAAGTCTAAAAAACAGCTAGAACTTCTACCGCAAAACTGATTGAACAATTAGCCATATTATTCAAGAGGTCAATCATAAATAAAATGGTTGGTTTGCAACTCACACCAATTTTGTGATCTTAGGTGGTGACAAATTTTATGAAGCAAGTTTTGCTAGAAGTTCAGACTTTCAGACCGCACTTCTGGGAGTTGTATTTTTCAGACTAAGACAAAAATATATGAGAATTTGAGGAACAGCCATGCTAGGAAATGAGCGGGAAAAAATACGCCATCTGTTGGTCATCAAAGACCTGCAAGGGCGGAGAACTGTCCCCCTACGAGAGACTACTTATTCTCTGGGGCGGCATCCTGCAAACACCATTGTCTTGGTTTCTCGGTCAGTATCAATGCAACACGCAATTTTGTTGCGAGTAACTGTTCCAGAGACTGACCAATATGGCTTCCAGATTATTGATGGTAATTTCAAGGGTAAAGGAAGTACTAATGGCTTATTTATAAATGGTACTAAATCCATTTCTCATAATCTTAGAAATGGAGATAATATTGCCTTTGGCAGTAATCAAGCTCAGGCTAAGTATTATGCTATTTCCAACATTTCAGAAGAAGCATTTTCTGAATCTTTTGATGTTGAAGATTTATCTGGTTTTCTATCAGAGCAAGCCAGTCCTGCCAATCCTTTTCAAACCCTAGCTATCGATCCCAGCTTGGAAGCAGCAAGTGAGTCTGCCTTAGCTCGCCTAGCATCCTTCCCTGAACTCATCCCCAATCCAATTGTTGAAATGGATTTCGAGGGAATAGTGACTTACATCAATCCTGCTGCTACTCTCAAGTTTCCCAAACTCAGGGAAGTTGGGACAGAACACCCAATATTAGCAGGACTCCTGAGTACAGTTAAGAATTTAGAAAAAAATTCTTTTGTGCGGGAGGTGGAAGTAGATACAGAAGTTTTTGAACAATCCGTTCTTTACCTTCCTCAAAGTGATTTAATTAGAACTTTTATTATTAGGGATATTACAGAGCAAAAACAAGCTACAGCCGAATTGCGTCAGCGCGATCGCTTGCTGCAAGCAGTTGCAGAAGCTGCTAATTATTTGCTGGGGGAAATGAATTACGAAACTGGTATTGAGCGAGCTTTAGCGATACTGGGCGAAGCTGCCAAAGCAGATCGTGCTTATCTTTTTCAGAACCATCCCCATCCTGCTACAGGGGAAATAGCAGTCAGTTTGCGGTTTGAATGGACGCAATCTTTAATTGAATCTACCCACCATCATTGGCAGAATCAGGTTTATCAAGGTTCTGGATTAGCCCGTTGGTATAGTGTTCTTTGTAGCGGCCAGTCAATTAGCGGACTCACCCAAAAATTTCCGATCGCCGAACAAGAATTCCTCATTAGAGATGGCATTCAATCCCTTCTTTTGGTGCCTCTCCGCTTGGAAAATGAGTGCTGGGGCTATCTTGGCTTGGCAGACTGTACCTTTGAGCGTCATTGGTCAAAGCACGAAGAATCTACACTTTTGACAATGGCCGCTAGTATTATTGGTGCCCGGCAACGTCAGCAAGTAGAAGAAAAGATCCGCTATCAAGCCCTCCATGACATGCTGACAGGGTTGCCCAATCGCCTACTATTTAACGAACTGCTGAGTAAAACTCTGCCCAATGCCACTCGGAATGGCGAAAGTTTAGCTGTGATCTTCCTCGACCTGGATCGCTTCAAGGTAATTAATGACACTCTGGGGCATACTTTGGGAGACCAATTGTTAAAAAACGTCGCTCAAAGATTAAAAGATTTACTCAGAGGGGGAGACACTATAGCCCGTTGGGGAGGCGATGAGTTTACTATCTTACTCCCACGAGTCACTGATATTGAAGAAGTAACGCAAGTGGCGTACAGAATTTTACAAACCTTAGAAGATCCTTTTTATCTCCAAGGGCATGAACTTTATGTGACTGCCAGCCTCGGTATTGCGTTGCTTGATAACAACAGTCCTGATGCCGAAACACTAATCCAGCACGCAGATGCCGCTTTATACTACGCCAAAGACAAAGGGCGGAATAACTATCAATTTTATAGTGTTTCTCTGAGCGCTAAGAATCCTGAACTTCTGACTTTAGAAAAGAGTTTGCGCTATGCTCTAGAACGTGAAGAATTTACGGTGTTCTATCAACCTCGTGTGAACATTAGCACAGGAGAAATTACTGGTATGGAGGCTCTGTTGCGTTGGCAGCACCCAGAAATGGGATTGGTAGCACCCAGTGTCTTCATTCCCCTCGCCGAAGAAAGTGGATTAATTATCGCCATCGGCGAATGGGTGCTACGGACAGCCTGTATGCAAAATAAAACCTGGCAAGATTCAGGATTGCCACCTATAACTATGGCTGTCAATCTTTCTCTGAAGCAGTTCCGCCAACCCAAATTGGTGGAGATTATAACTAGAGTTTTAGAGGAAACGGGTCTAGATGCCCACTTTTTAGAATTAGAAATTATGGAAACCACAGCCATTGAGGACTTGGGTTTTACCAGAACGGTGTTAGAGGAGCTAAAGCAGATGGGTGTTAACATCTCCATTGATGACTTTGGTACGGGTCACTCCTCGCTCTCGCGCCTACAGCTTTTGCCACTCCACAATCTCAAAATAGATCAGTCTTTCATGAGAGATTTGAAACCGGATTCAAAAGTATCTCATATTATCCAGGCCATAGTTACCTTGGGACACAGCTTGGGATTGAAGTTGACAGCCGAAGGGGTGGAAACAGCAGAACAATTGGAGTTCTTGAAATCTATCGACTGTGAGGAGGTACAGGGCTATTTCTTCTACCGCCCACTTCCTGAACAGAAAGCAACAGAAATTCTCGAAAGTAAACGACCAATCATCTAGTACCGCAAGGCGGAATTAAAAATTAAAAATTAAAAATTAAAAATGAATACAGCATAAGCATTTCATTTATTTATGGGTGGTTTATTTCCGCCGTGTTGTACTAGTACAAGAAAAAACTGTTTGTACCAGTAACGATACAATAGCATTCATCATAATTCGTAATTCCTAGGGGTTGATACCCCCGTTCCCATAAACAGCTTGTTTTGTGTCGGGGGTAAAATTCAGTCACAAAACATAATTACGAATTACGAATTGTTTATTGTCCTGCTGCCGACTTTTTTCGTCCTATGCTGCCAGTCATCTATTCCGACGAATTTTTAGATCACAAGACTGGAAAATACCATCCCGAAAAACCAGAACGTTTAACTGCGATCGCAAATGCCCTAAAAGCAGCTAGATTCACAGATAAAATTGACTGGCGATCGCCTACACCAGTATCAGAACAGCCATCACTGATGTCTATGTTGGTTAAAGCTCATAGCCCAGCCTACATCAAAAAACTTTGGCAAATCGCTTCTAGTGGCGGCGGCCCTTTGGATGGAGATACACCAGTTTCCCCACGCAGTTATGATGTGGCATTGTTGGCAGTCAGTGCATGGCTGGATGGTGTTGAAGCTGTGTTAAAGTCGGCTAATCCAGCTTTTGTATTAGCACGTCCCCCAGGACATCATGCAGAAAGCGATGCTGGGATGGGCTTTTGCCTATTTTCTAATGCTGCGATCGCCGCTTTCTTTGCCCTCGAACAACCCGGAATTAACCGCGTCGCCATTCTCGATTGGGATGTACATCACGGTAATGGTACTCAGGCGATCGTTGAAACTGAAGCACGTATCGCCTACTGTTCCCTACATCAATATCCATGTTATCCCGGTACTGGGAGAGCCACAGAACGCGGCTTTCATAATAATGTATTAAATTTACCAGTACCTCCTGGTAGTGATATTGCAGTATATCAGCCGCTATTTGAAAGGCAAGTCATACCGTTTTTAGCCAACTTTCAAGCGGATTTACTGATTGTGAGTGCTGGTTATGATGCTAATGCCGCCGATCCTCTAGCAAGTATCAATTTGCAGCCAGAAGACTATGCTTTATTTACTAATTATTGTCTAGGCTTAACTCGTAAAATTCTGTTTGGCTTAGAAGGTGGTTACGATTTTGATACTCTTTCTCAATCAGTTGTAGCGACGATTGAATCCTGTTTACTTTAAATTTTCTTGTTTCCCTCATTACCGAACAAAAGTTCACAAAAGTCAAGCAGGCAAAGGTTTCTTGAACTGAAGAGTTGAAGACAAGTCTCTCCCCCTTTTCTTCCTTTCAAGGATAGGTTTTTTAGTATGTCGAAAATAATTGAGAAAATTCTCAACTATTTAACGTAGTTTGGTCGTTTCAGGATTTAAACATCGGTTGAAATAGTTAAAAAATGACCAAATACAAAATACCAGCCTTTTTAAGCCCTTTTCTGCCTTGTTTCTTCTTCATGCCCCATACTTAATGCGCTTTTTTGTCAAGTTCATCAAATCTTCAGAAATAAAAATTTTGAATGGGGTTCTGAAAGAGCTAAAGTTTTGTTAAGATGCAATTGCTAGCAGTTTCTCAGCGAAATACACCTATCAGGGTGTGGAGAAATAAAAAGTACTAGCAGCACAAATTTTCAAAGGTGAAGCAATGACCACCTATATTTTTTTTGGTGAAGCCTTACGGATGTTGACTAATGCCTATTTGATATCAGCAGTACTGTTAATAGCAGCTTCTGGTATAGGTTTAGCGGTAATTGAAACAATAGAAAAGGCAGGAGAACGCTAAATTTACAGATGGCAATTGTAGTTCTTGCTAAAAACCATTGGGTGCAAGTGTTCGCCGTGGATAAATCTTGGGAATACTAAAGCATGAAAGTCTCACAGCGTTACAGTCTTACCTGTAAATCTACCAAACATACAGGTAACTGTAGCGCTATTGAGACTCTAGCCAAGGAGTTACTACAGATGAGTCTATTCAACGCTGTGTTGGGTACAGAAAACCAAACCCAAGCAGCACTCAATTCAGCGGAAGCTTTTGCTGTTATTGTCTTGGCGGCAACAGCTTCAGACGGTTATCTTTCTGTTGAGCAAGCAAATTCTATCACTTTTGTGCTGTCTCGGATGAAACTTTTTACAGGTTATCGTCATGAGATGATGAATAGGCTGTTTGACCAAATATTGGGCATTCTCAAGGGGGATGGTTTTAACGCTTTATTTGATGCAGCAAAAGATTCTCTATCTCAAGACTTGCGGGAAGCAGCCTTTGCAGTAGCCACTGACTTAGTCTTAGCTGAAGGTGTTGTAGCTGAAGAAGAAAAAAGCTTCTTAAACGATCTATCTCAAGCTTTAGGCGTTTCTCGTGAGATAGCACTACAAATCATGCAAGTAATCTTAATTAAAAACCGGGGATAGCAAAATAAAGCATCTGCTTAATTAAACTATATAAATAGCTTCTAAAAAAGGCGTGCCAAAGGACTTAAGCTTCTTTGGCACTATTTTTGGTGTTATTGTGAATAGACTTCAATTTGGGACTTTTTCGAGAAGTCGCAAATCTTGTTGTTCAATGCAGTATTGTGTCATAATTCGATTTTATAATTTTGAACTTTAAATTGTAAATTACTTATGCGTTGTTCTGCCACCCTATCCCAACTGGTTAAAGTTCTTTTAGCCAGTCCAATAAATTTATCTGAAACTGCTTTAACACAAGTAAGTTGCGGTATACAAACAGATAGCCGTACCCTAAAGCCGGGTGAAGTATTTGTCGCTTTGCGAGGCGATAAATTTGATGGACATAAATTTGTGCCAACTGCGATCGCAAAGGGTGCAATAGCTGCAATTGTAGATTTTGAATACGAAAATCCCGGTTTTCCGGTGTTACAGGTAAAAGATACCTTAAAGGCATATCAACAAATTGGCAGATGGTGGCGCGATCGCTTTAATATTCCTGTAATTGGCGTAACAGGTTCTGTGGGTAAAACAACAACCAAAGAATTGATCGCCGCAGTTTTAGGAACTAAGGGACGAGTTCACAAAACTTATGGAAATTACAACAACGAAATTGGTGTCCCAAAAACTCTCCTAGAACTTGGCGCAGAAAATGACTACGCTGTGATTGAAATGGCGATGCGGGGTAGGGGACAAATTGCCGAACTTACACAAATAGCGCGTCCAACAATTGGAGTCATTACCAATGTCGGGACGGCACATATTGAATTACTGGGTTCCGAAGAAGCGATCGCTGAGGCAAAATGTGAGTTATTAGCTGAAATGGCTGCTGATAGTGTGGCAATTCTCAACCACGACAATCCTTTATTAATGGCTACTGCGGCGAAAGTTTGGCAAGGAGAAGTTTTAACTTACGGCTTCTCTGGTGGGGATATCCAAGGGCAGTTAATTGATAACGAAACAGTGGAAGTTGCAGGAATCCAACTACCTCTACCGCTACCTGGTCGTCACAATGCGACTAATTTCTTGGCAGCTTTAGCGGTGGCAAAGGTGTTGGGGATTGATTGGGCAAGTCTTAAAGCAGGTATAGAGGTGGATATGCCTACAGGACGATCGCAGCGATTTACCTTGCCCAATGATGTGATAATCTTAGATGAAACTTATAATGCTGCACCAGAAGCAATGATTGCATCGTTGCAGTTATTAGCAGACACACCCGGAAAGCGGAAGATTGCCGTATTGGGTGCAATGAAAGAATTGGGAGAGCGATCGCAGCAGTTGCACCAGCGAGTGGGAGAAACAGTCCGAAAGTTGAATTTAGACGGCTTGTTGGTTTTGGTAGATGGAGAAGATGCCGAAGCTATGGCTCTTAGTGCCGAAGGTATCCCATCGGAGTGCTTTGCAACTCATGCTGAGTTAGTGGCTAGGTTGAAGACATTTGTGCAAACAGGCGATCGTTTATTGTTCAAAGCCGCCCATTCCGTGGGATTAGATCGGGTTGTCAATCAGTTACGTGCAGAATTTACCCAATGAACCTACCGCTAGAAACCCAACGGTATAACCGATTTTTGACCTGCAAGCGATCACTTTTTCTCATCTCTGGTGATTTATTAGTATGTGCAACCCCCTAATACCAGCAAATTTTTGAAGTAACTAAACTTAGACAATGGCTAAGTTCGTTAAGTTGCCTTTGTAGCCACTAATCTCAATCACGGCATCAGTGAGAGCAGAGAATCCATCAATATTGTCATTAAGTGCTACAAAAGTCCGCTGATGATTGCCTGTACCAAAGGTAAAAGTTGCTGCATCTTTAGCTCTAAAATTATATGCTGTAAATATCTGTTGTACATCTGACAAATTCAGACTTGCAACAGTCCCAAGTGGAACCACATTACCCTCTGAAACTGCATTCAGACTATCAATTTTATCTTCACCGATCTTGAGGTCAGTAATCACATCAAACTTAGATAGCAATGAATCACTCAGGCTGTTAAATACAAATTTATCAGCACCATTACCGCCTGTGAGGATATCACCACCAGCGCCGCCGTTGAGGATGTCATTACCGTTATCACCAACTAGTTTGTCATTTCCAGCTAATCCTAAGAGTTGATCATTGCCGTTTTTGCCAGAAATTTTATCATTGCCAGCATTACCTGTGAGTATGTCTTTACAGTTGCCTCCGTTTAAGGTTTTACCAGGAACATTTGCTTCTGTGGTAGTTTGGCTGATCAGTTGAGAGTTGGCATCATACAGATAACTGGCAACTGCATCAGTAGTGCCATCGCCCTTTTTGTCAATATCTGCGGAAGTTAATTTGCCGTTGGCATCATAGTTGTAAGTGGTAATCTCGTCAGCAAGACCATCATTATTTTTGTCAGCTACCTGTGCAGTGAGTTTGCCGCCAGCATCGTAACTGTAAGCAGTCACCTCATCAATGATGCCATCTTTATTATTGTCAATCTCCTGTGATTTCACCTTGCCGCTAAAATCGTAGATATAACTGCCAACTGCATCAACTACACCATCGTTGTTAAAGTCATAGCTGGCGGATGCGCGTCCATAAGTAAAGGTTGTGGACGAATCAACGATGCCGTCGTTTTTGTAGTCAACGCTTTGGGATGTCAGGTTGCCATTAGCATCATAAGTAGAGGCTTCAGAATAATCAGTGATGCCGTCGTCATCATAGTCTATACGTCTTGATGTCAGGTTGCCTTTAGTATCATAGATATAGGCATAGGCTGTCACCTGATCAACAATGCCGTCCCCATTGCTGTCATAAGTTTCGGATATCAGTTTGCCTTTGGCATCATAAGTATAGACAAAATCAGCAATACCGTCGCTGTTATAGTCAAGACTTTGGGATGTCAGGTTGCCTTTAGCATCATAAGTATAGGTATAAATTTCATTAGCGATGCCATCGCCATCGTTGTCAACGCTAGAGGATGTCTGGTTGCCTTGGGCATCATAAGTAGAATTTGTGACGCTATCAACAATACCATCGCCGTTGTAGTCAGAGCTTAGGGATGTCAATTTGCCGTTGGCATCATAAGTATAATTTGTGATAGTGTTACCGCCGCTGATGCTGTCGTCATAGCGTTCAGATATCAGTTTGCCATTAGCATTATAAGTATAGGTTCCGACAAAATCAACGATGCCGTCGCCATTGTAGTCATAGTTAAAAAATGTCAATTTGCCGTTGGCATCATAAGTATAGCTTCGGACAAAATCAGCGATGCCGTCGCCATTGTAGTCACCTTCAAAAGATATCAACTTGCCGTTAGCGTCATAAGTATAAGTAGTGGTATCAACGATGCCATCGCCGTTGTAGTCAGAGCTTAGGGATGTCAATTTGCCGTTGGGATCATAAGTAAAGGTTTCATAATAAGTAACTATGCCGTCGCCATTGTCGTATGCACGTCTGGATGTCTGGTTGCCGTTGGCATCATAAGTAAAAGTGTTGACAAAATCAGCGATACCATCGCCGTTGTCGTCAGCCGTTATGGATGTCTGGTTATAATCGTAGCTAATAACTGAGTCTGTTGTCCCATCACTGTTTTTGTCTATATTCTCAGATATGACATTGCCATTGGCATCGTAAGTGTAAGTTTTAGTTGAGGTCATTAAACTTCTGTTCCTCTATTAAGATCTTTATGGGTACACTTGAGTACTACATAATGGGTAATCGAAACCCATCTGCAAGTTATAAAATATATTTATACTACATCAATAATCTAAAAGATGACAGGCGATGTCTAATGACAAGGCGAAGAAGCGTCGACACACTGCTTTACCTGATCAGAAGGTGCGATCGCAAGATTGTAATTATTGGCAGACACACTCAAAAAGGGCAAAATTGCCCTATTGGGTGCTATGAAAGAATTGTAAAGAGTGATGTCTAACTACAAACGAAGAGCGATCTATGCACCGGCGAGTTTAAGAAATAGTGGGTTCGCTACTATGTGTAGATTTCAGACGTTGTTGGAAAGGCTAGGGCTGTTACTATAACGTCTTTGATAAAGAATTGCTCCCAAATTAGTCACCAAACACGTGATTGCTAGCCACAGCAAGATGTAAGTAGGAGCCATCACCACGCCAATCATGAACCAAGTATATACGTGCAGGATCATTACAGAAGCGAAAAAGCTAGCAATTCCAGCAGATTGCCATACTTGATGTGATGGGCGACGTAAGGCTACCAGACCCATTGTTAAAATTGTGACAAGCAAGTTTGCTGGGACGAGAAACGCACAAATACTTATGCAGTTACCACGAGAGAACTCTACTAAGGTGTTAAAATCGAGCATTAATGTTGTTGGGATAGATGTTAGCTTTTTAAGAACTTAATTTATTTTAAAATAACTAAATTTACATTAACAGGTGAGTGAGTAATCACATTGCAAACATAACATAAATTAAAATATTGAGTTGCGTTTTGATACTACTCAATAGTTAGTTAATTATAAAGATTTTGGATAAGTAGGGTGGAAAACATCCACCCTAGCTGAATTAACCCGGTAAAATCACGGTATCGATAACGTGTACCACGCCATTATCAGCTTCGATATCTGCTGCTAAAACTGTGGCATTTTTAACTTCAAAACCATCTAAAGAATGAATTTTAATCGGTGAACCTTCCACAGAATTAACCGTGCCGAGTTCTGCCAAATCAGCCTTTAGCAGCTTTCCTGGAACGACATGATACTTTAAAATTCGCGTTAGCTGGGGAATATTCTGTAACAGAGTTTGGATAGTTCCCGGCGGTAATTTGGCAAAAGCATCGTCATTTGGTGCAAAGACAGTGAACGGGCCAGGACTTTTTAATGTTTCTACTAAACCAGCAGCTTGTACAGCCGCCACTAGTGTTTTGAAAGACTCAGCCGTAACAGCAATATCAACAATATCAGCCATACATCTGACCTAAATTTTTGCAAAAGATTTTAAAGGATAATAAACCTATTTGAAGTTTTATTAAATAGGGTGGGGAAAAGAGGCGGGGGAGCAAGGGAGCAGAGGGGCAGGGGAAGCAGGGGAGGTAGGAAGACAAGGGGACAAGAGGTGAGAACTTGAAACAAGTCTTTCTCCTTGTCCCTAATTCTCCTTGTCCCCAAGTCCTCTTCCCAATTCCCATTAATTCCGATTAGCTTTCCAATTTGCTAGATCGGTTAAAGAGCGATCGCGGTAACGTCCGTAACGCTCTTGTTTACTTTTGATTTTCGCACCCAATTCGGGAAAAATACCAAAATTGGGGGGCATTGGTTGGAAATGCTTCGGCGAAGCGGAACTAATAAATTCCAATAATGCACCCATCATTGTTGTTGGTGGTAAAACCAAAGCTTCTTTACCCAAAGCTAGCCGTGCTGCATTAATTCCCGCCAAACAGCCACCCGCAGCCGCAGCAGTGTACCCTTCAGTACCAATCAACTGTCCAGCAGCTAACAACGTTGGGCGTTCTTTAAATTGCAGAGTTGGATGCATTAACTGAGGGGCATTAATAAAAGTGTTACGGTGCATAACTCCCAACCGCACAAACTCAGCTTTTTCCAAACTTGGAATTAGCTGAAATATCCGCTTTTGCTCACCCCAACGCAGATTAGTTTGGAATCCTACCATATTCCACAGTTGACCGGCTTTGTCTTCTTGTCGCAACTGCACCACAGCATAAGGACGTTCCCCAGTGCGAGTATCTGACAATCCTACTGGCTTTAGGGGGCCGTAGCGCATGGTATCTTCCCCACGCTGTGCTAGTTCTTCAATGGGTAAACACGCTTCAAAAAATTTCGCTGTTTCCCGTTCAAAACCTTTTAGTTCTGTTTGTTCAGCTTTACAAAGTTCTTCTCGAAAGTGCAAATACTGCTCTTTATTCATTGGGCAGTTGAGATAAGCAGCTTCACCTTTGTCATAACGTGATGCCATAAAAGCAACGTCACGGTTAATCGATTCTCCCACAATTATCGGACTAGCCGCATCGAAAAAGCTGAGGTATTCCATCCCCGTAAAGCGCTGCAAATCTTCGGCTAATTCGGGGCTGGTTAAAGGCCCAGTTGCCAAAACCACAATCCCTTCAGGAATCGCAGATACTTCACCCCGGCGAAATTCAATTAAAGGATGGCTGGCTAAAGTTTGAGTCAAATCTTGGCCAAATTGTCCCCTGTCTACCGCTAGCGCCCCACCCGCAGGAACGGCGTGTTCATCAGCTTTGGAGATGACAATAGAACCAAGTTGACGTAATTCTTCGTGCAATAATCCCGCCGCGCGATCGCTAGCCATTGCCCCAAAGGAATTACTACAGACTAATTCTGCCAAATGTTCTGTATGATGAGCAGGGCTAAAGCGTTTTGGACGCATTTCATGGAGAATTACCGGTACTCCAGCTTGGGCTATTTGCCACGCTGCCTCTGTCCCAGCTAGTCCACCTCCAATTACTTGTATCGGTTGCTGTTCCATAGTTAAATTTTTAGTTCCTATATCATTAAGTATCCATCAGCATCACAGAAGGAAAATTAAATAAAAAGTCATGCCGACTATATAATCAGCGTAAAACATCGTGGAGCAACAACACCAGATAATCTCTGCTATGGTTGTATTTTCTGTAACCTTCAAAAAATAACTGATTTGGAGTCAACAATTATAAATTATCTGTATCAATTCCCTTTTCTTTGAGTTTAGCTAACAATTCTTGATAGCGATCGCGCTCTTTTTCTAATTCTTGTAAAGCTGCCTCCTTTGCTTGACGTTCTTGTTCCCGCAACTGGTCAATTTCTACGGGACTCAAAAACTTTTGTCCAGAAGGGGAAAAAATTTCCAGTGTCTCCGATGTTAGTTGAAAACGGATTCCCAAACGCGGACTTACCCAGCCATTCATCTCTTCAATGACTTCAAAACTATCCCCAGAACGGAGCAAGCCATTTAAATCGTTTTTTTCTAGATCGTAAATATAATATTCTTCTACACCGTAACGCTGGTAAAACTGCAATTTTTTAGTCATTTCTTTGAGCGTATTACTTGGTGAGAGAATTTCAAATACTACCTGCGGGGGTATATTATCTTCATCCCACTGTAAATACGAACCCCGTTTTCCTTTGGGTCTACCAAAGACTACCAGCGTATCAGGTGCTTGTTTAATATTAGGGCTTCCTTTAACTGGATACCAAAACAAATCTCCGGCGATAAATACATCAGATTGTGATGCAAATAATATTTCTAAATTTGCTTTAATTTTGACAATCCATGCAAATTGTTCTGTATTATCCGCCATTGGTTGCCCGTCACTTTCTGGGTAGATGACTTCGATTGGGGTCTCTGGTGTAACTTGTTGTACCATTGCTGCACCTTCAAGTATGGGGTAGCTGATATTTCTAGTTAAGAAGATACGTAGATGCAAAGCGGCTTGTAGCCAGACATCGCTTGTCTGGACTTATTCATTGAGAAGTGTTTGCTGGACTTGTACAACATCCAAATCTAACACCTGTGCTATTTGTTCTACACTTCAACCTAGTGCTAGCAGTTTAGGTACAGCTTCTAATTTTGCCTCAAAACGACCTTCTTGTTTAGCTTCTTGATAAACCCGTGTTTGCTTCAACTCACTTAACCCAAACATCGCCTCTATCTCCTCTCGACACTATTAATTTAGAGGCTTTTGCTGTACTGCTTGCTGGACTTGTGCAACATCCAAATCTAACGCTTGTGCTATCTGTTCCACACTTAAACCTAGTGCTAGCAGTTTAGGTACAGCTTCTAACTTTGCCTCAAAACGACCTTCTTGTTTACCTTCTTCCTTGCCTTCTTCTTTGCCTTCTTGTTTAGCTTCTTGATAAACCCGTGTTTGCTTCAACTCACTTAACCCAAACATCGCTTCTATCTCCTCTCGACTTATGTTAGGCAATTTATAAACTAGGATTGTCTCTATTAATTCTAGTAATTGTTTTTGTGGAAGTTGTAAATTTACCGCTCGTTTAGTACGGTTAATTAGAACTCTTGCGGTAGTAATAGTTGTATCTTCATTTTCAATTACTAATTTTAGGGTAGCAATACCTATTGGTAGTGATGCAGCTTCGCCTAGTTCATCCAAGTAAATTATACTAATGCGATTGCTGTTGAAGAATTCGTGGCAATCTTGTCGCTCACCAGTATCTATATTCCTTCTGGGATAAATCACCACTCCTCGCCAAGAATTTTTAGATTTATTTTGCCGCAAATAGAGAAATGCTTCCGAAACTAGGCGCAAATAAATATCTGAATCTGGTTGAAATTGAACTTCAAGGAAATAAATCGGATTTTCTTCGTCTTGAGTCGGAAGAAATACACCATCTATTCTAAAGGCAGTTTGTTTGATTTCAACTGAAGAGAATTGATAGGTATTTGCAGTCTCAGGAGGATTGCCAATTAGTTCAAAGAAGATACTGGGAAACTCTTGAAATAGGCGATAAAATATACTATCAGTTTTCACTCTGGATGTTGTAGAACAGTTTTTAACTTCAGCAATTTTATAACGTGCTGCTCTCTGATTGCATAAATTATCCCAGATGAAAAACTAGCTATTTGGCAGCTTTTTGTATTTTTTGATCGTAAATTCCATGCTTATGGAAATTTGCGATCGCGCACTTCCACGGCATAATCTTGTACAGCCTTGGTAATCGTCTCTCGCAAGTTGGTGTAAACCTTGGCGAATGGTGGATGTTTCTCGGCAAGTCCGATTACATCTGAGGTAACTAAAACTTGTCCATCGCAGTGAATTCCTGCACCGATACCAATTGTCGGAATGCTCAGTTTTTGTGTAATCTGCATTGCCAAATCTGCGGGGATATGCTCTAAAACTAGAGAAAATACACCTGCTTGTTCGAGAGCGATCGCTTCTTGTAAAATCCTCTCACTCGCTTCTTGGGTTTTCCCTTGTTGCCGCAAACCGAGTTGGTGTACAGATTGCGGTGTCAAACCGACATGACCCATTACCGGAATTCCGGCTTGTACCAAACGAGCAATAGTTTCTGCGATCGCTGGATAGCCACCCTCCAATTTTACCGCTTGAGCGCCCGTTTCCTTCAGTACCCGCCCAGCTGAGTGCATTGCTTGTTGAAGACTTTCTTGATACGTCAAAAATGGTAAATCTACAACGACTAATGCGCGTTTAACCCCACGGCGCACAGATTTGGCGTGATATATCATCTCATCCAAAGTTATCGGCAGTGTTGTTTCATACCCTAAAACTACTGCCATAGAGTCACCTACAAGGATTAAGTCTACACCAGCTGTATCGATGAGTTGAGCGATCGCATAATCCCAGGCGGTCAACGCGACAATTGAACGTCCCTGTTGTTTCCATTGAATTAATTGCTGGGTAGTGATTGCCATTTTTAATTAGGTGATAGGGGATAAGTGATAGGTATAGGTGATCGGCTAAAAGAATTCAGTCCCCTGTACCCTGTAACCTGTCCCCTAATCCCTACTTAACAGCGCGACTGAAAGCAATATGGGTTTTTGCACTATCCGTTTTGGGCATTAACCAAGCCAGACCTTCACTAGTGCCAATCCATAGTTTATTGCTGATGTCAGGTACAAGGGCAAGAACCCGACTAGAAGGAAGTCCAGCAACTTCTGCATCTAACACAGCGCCTGTATTTGGATTTAATCGTAACAAACCATTGCTAGTTCCAACCCAGACACTACCATCTTTAGCAAAACGTACCGCCGTCACATCACGCCCACGCAGGCGAGTCACAGACCGCAAAACTGCACCAGTTTTTGGGTTAATGACTAGCAAATTATTCGGCATTCCGGCCCAAATTAAGCCTTCTGGACTGATAGCTAAAGCTTGAACAGTCGTCCCTGGTAAATCGGTAATGCGCTTCATAATCGAAGCACTAGCAGTATTTACCCGCACCAATCCATCAAGAGTGCCAACCCACAGTTGACCTTCAGCATCTAAAGTTAGGGTGTTGGCGCTGACACCAGGCAGATTTTTTACTGTTGTCATAATCAAACCTTGGTCAGGACTAATTAGGGCTAAACCACTATCAGTTCCAGTCCACAAATAACCCCGTTTGTCAAGCAACAGTGACAAAACCCGTTTAGAAGGCAAAAATAAATTCTGTGCGGTGATTTCATTCGTGCGAGGGTCTACTCGAACTAGTCCGCCATAACTTCCCACCCACAAGCGTCCTACTTTGTCTTGGGCTAAAGCACCAATGGCAACATTTGGTAAGCTAACACGAGAAATAATCTTGCCAGTTTTAGGATCAATCCGCGATAATCCCCGCCAAGAACCTACCCAAAGATTGCCTGTAACATCTGCCAGTAAGTTACCAACACGATAATCAGTTTCTGGCGAATTTTCTTGCACTCCGCGCTCATCGGGCAAGGATTCTACTCGCGGTGGCGGCGCAGAAGGTGGGTAAGCGGGGGTTAAATCAGATGATTTGATGTCAGGGGTTTTTTGTGCCCATCCCATACCTGGCACAGCTATCAACCCAAACAAGATAGAAGTAATCAATAAACTAGTACGCTTGCAAAATAATACCACGGTGACATTTCCTTTGGAGACAGTACCCATAGTCATTACCTAAACTGGCTTTGGGTTAATTTCAGTGTTCCCCTACCTGGTATTTTTTAAACGTCATCTACAATTTTTCTCAAATTTTATCGGGATTGGGCATTGGGCATTGGGTAGAAAAGGCAGAGGGGCACTTAGCAGGGGGCAAGGGGGAGAATTAAAAATTACCTCTTTCCCTCTTCCCATTCCCCAGTCTCCAAAAGCTTCTTTACAGTTATTTATGACACGTTGTAAAGCATCTGTAATAAAATGTTAAATCTTTATGTAATAACAAAATTAAATATATAAGTTAAAAACTTTCAAAGAATAACTTATCGAATTCTTGATATATTGTGAAATAAGTTACAAATTACGTGGTGTGCAATTTTTATCTTTAAGCTCACCACTCTGCTAAATCTCTGTCAAGTAAATTCTTTTATGGTATCTTTTCCATCAACGGAGAAGATATAGGGAGTGTAAAGACGGGAATGTGTGCTAGTTAGCCAAATCCCCTGAATACCCCGATTTGTAGGGAAATTATCTAAATGCTACCTGCGAAAAGCAGAAGTTTTGGTGAAATTGAGAAGGTTTAGTTGGGTGCGAAGAAGAGGTAAAAAAGAATTTTGATTCGTAGTCAAGAGGAAACAGTAGAAGCGCTAGGTCGTGTGCCCCTAGAAGGGGATAACACTGGTGAGCAGGGCTACCACCGCTACCAAAAGTGTCCGCCGCAAAAAAAAACTGCTAACTTTTGCCAAAGACAACCCCTAACAAAAATTTTTCCTGAATCTTCCTCTCGCTCAAGAGGGGAAATATCTGGGTGAGGGGAAGTTGCACAAAACGTGATTTGATAATTAACAAGAGTGATTTCAGGGAAGGATAAAATATGTCTTACGCTCAAACGAAGACTCAGAGCAAGTCTGGGTATCAAGCCGGGGTTAAAGATTACAGACTAACTTATTACACACCCGATTACACACCAAAAGATACCGATCTTCTAGCTGCGTTCCGCATGACACCCCAGCCTGGTGTTCCTCCCGAAGAAGCAGGTGCGGCTGTAGCGGCTGAGTCTTCCACAGGTACTTGGACAACTGTATGGACAGACTTGCTCACCGACCTCGATCGCTACAAAGGTCGTTGTTATGACATCGAACCAGTTCCCGGCGAAGACAACCAGTACATCTGCTACGTTGCCTATCCTTTGGACTTGTTTGAAGAAGGTTCTGTAACCAACGTATTAACCTCAATTGTAGGTAACGTATTTGGTTTCAAAGCTCTGCGGGCACTACGTCTAGAAGATATTCGCTTTCCAGTAGCTTATATCAAGACCTTCCAAGGGCCTCCTCATGGTATCCAAGTTGAGCGCGACAAGTTAAACAAATACGGTCGTCCTTTGCTGGGTTGTACCATTAAGCCCAAATTGGGTCTTTCCGCTAAGAACTACGGACGCGCTGTATACGAGTGCTTACGCGGTGGTTTGGACTTCACCAAAGACGACGAAAACATCAACTCCGCACCATTCCAAAGATGGCGCGATCGCTTCTTGTTCGTAGCTGAAGCTATCAACAAAGCTCAAGCAGAAACCGGTGAAATCAAAGGTCACTACCTAAACGTCACCGCTCCTACTTGCGAACAAATGTTGCAACGGGCTGAGTACGCTAAAGAACTCAAAATGCCCATCATCATGCATGACTACCTCACCGCAGGTTTCACCGCCAACACCACATTGGCTCGTTGGTGCCGCGACAACGGTATCTTGCTACACATTCACCGTGCTATGCACGCTGTAATTGACCGTCAAAAGAACCACGGTATCCACTTCCGTGTATTGGCTAAAGCCCTACGTTTGTCTGGTGGTGATCACATCCACACCGGCACCGTAGTTGGTAAGTTGGAAGGTGAGCGCGGCATCACAATGGGCTTCGTTGACCTGTTGCGTGAAAACTACATTGAGCAAGACAAGTCTCGTGGTATTTACTTTACCCAAGACTGGGCTTCTCTACCTGGTGTAATGGCAGTTGCTTCTGGTGGTATCCACGTATGGCACATGCCCGCGCTAGTAGAAATCTTTGGTGATGACTCCGTACTACAATTCGGTGGTGGTACTCTGGGACACCCTTGGGGTAATGCTCCTGGTGCTACAGCGAACCGCGTCGCCTTGGAAGCAGTTGTTCAAGCTCGTAACGAAGGCCGTAACTTGGCTCGTGAAGGTAACGATATCATCCGCGAAGCTGCCAAGTGGTCTCCTGAACTGGCTGTTGCTTGCGAACTGTGGAAAGAAATCAAGTTCGAGTTTGAAGCAATGGATACCGTCTGATCTGAGTTAACAGTTAAGAGTTAAGAGTTAGAAGTAGAGACGCGATTAATCGCGTCTGTACAAGAGTTAGGATTTGCATTAATTCATAACTCATAACTCATAACTCATAACTCTTCAGGGCTGGGGTCAAGCATGAATCTTAAGCAAATTGCGAAGGACACAGCCAAAACTCTCCAAAGCTATCTGACTTATCAGGCTCTAAGGACAGTATTGGCACAGCTAGGCGAAACGAATCCTCCATTAGAACTTTGGTTGCATAACTTTTCGTCTGGCAAAATTCAAAATGGTGAGTCATACATTGAGCAACTGCTGAGAGAAAAACCAGATTTGGCTTTGCGAATCATGACTGTCAGAGAACATATTGCGGAAGAAATTGCAGAATTTTTACCGGAAATGGTTCGCACTGGCATTCAGCAAGCCAACATGGAGCAGCGTCGCCAGCATTTAGAACGCATCACACGAATAGACACATCTAACCCCAGTCTGCAACCAGAACAGCAAACAACTTCAGATCAGAATTTGGATAACTTATCCAATTAGTTCGGTCAACCTAGTAGTCAAAAATCGCAACCCATTATCAAAAAGCTATGCAAACTTTACCAAAAGAGCGTCGTTACGAAACCCTTTCTTATCTGCCACCCCTTACTGACGCTCAAATTGCCAAGCAGATTCAGTACATTTTGAATCAAGGTTACATTCCAGCGATCGAGTTCAACGAAACTTCTGAGCCAACAGAATTATATTGGACAATGTGGAAGTTGCCTTTGTTCGGTGCTAAATCCACTCAAGAAGTATTGAGCGAAGTTCAAGGATGCCGTTCTCAATTCAACACCAGCTATATCCGTGTTGTAGGTTTTGACAACATCAAGCAGTGCCAAGTTCTCAGCTTTCTTGTTCACAAACCTAACAAAGCCACCAGATACTAAAGCTAACAAGCTTTAAGTAATCAATTTATCCCCATAGGAGAGGCAGATAATTCTGCCTCTCCTATTTTTTAACTAAAGAGTCATAACAATTCTGGTAAACCTCAGATATTCAAGTCTCAAGAATTTCGTGCAAGATGAGTGAATTAAAAGTAATTGCAAACACACCATCACCTCGGACTCGCCAAAGTCTGGCTACGGACTTGTTACACGCAGGTTTAACTCCAGGTATGAATGTGATAGTCCACTCTTCACTCAGTTCACTGGGATGGGTTTGTGGTGGTTCAGTCGCAGTAGTTCAAGCACTGATGGATGTGATTACGCCAGCAGGAACTCTCATAATGCCTACCCATTCTGGTGATTTGTCTGATCCTAAGACCTGGCAAGCACCAGCTGTCCCTACTAACTGGTGGTCAACTATATATGAAACCATGCCAGCTTTTGATTCAAAAGTTACCCCGACACGAGGTATGGGCAAGATTGTTGAAGCTTTCCGAACTTGGCAAGGCGTGGTGCGAAGTTCTCATCCGGCAGTGTCGTTTGCTGCTTGGGGGAAGCACGCCGAAGAAATTATCTTTAATCATGCCTTAGACAACTCTCTTGGAGAAAATTCACCATTAGCTACTCTTTATGAGTTGAACGCTTGTGTGCTGTTATTAGGAGTCGGATACGATCGCTGCACCAGTTTTCATCTGGCTGAGTATCGGGTTGGTGGGACACAGCAAGTTAGCAAAGGTGCGCCAGTTCTAGAAGCAGGACAACGAGTTTGGAAATATTACTCAGATATTGAATTTGACAATGACTGTTTTGTTGACATAGGTAGAGATTTGGAAAACACTGGTCATGTCAAAGTCTCAAAAGTTGGTTCTGCACAAACCAAGCTATTGTCTGTCAGAAACGCTGTTGATTTTGCCGTTGATTGGTTGACAACTCATCCCAGATAGAAGGAGCAATCAGGATACGTTTTGTGACATCAAAATCTTAGAAATTAAGGCATTATCTAGCACATAAACCATGAACTCAATACATCGACAAGAAGTAAGAATTTGTTTTGTTGGTGACTCCTTCATTAACGGTACTGGCGACCAAGAATGTCTTGGTTGGACAGGGAGAGTATGTGTTAATGCTAATAAAAAAGGTTATAACATTACCTACTATAATTTAGGAATTAGGCGTGATACAAGTACTGATATAGCAAAGCGTTGGTTACAGGAAGTCTCACTGCGATTGCCCAAGGAATATGATGGCAGAGTTGTATTTTCTTTTGGATTGAATGACACAACATTAGAAAATGGTAAAACTCGTGTGGATTTGGCAGATTCTCTCACAAATACCCGTGAAATTTTAAGTAAAGCTCAAAAATTATATCCTGTTTTGATGGTTGGCCCCGCACCATATATAGAACAAGAAGATTCTCAAAGAAAGCAAAGAACTATAGATTTATCTAAACAATATGCTTTTATTTGTAAAGGATTAAATGTACCTTATTTAGACGTTTTTCCGATATTAGGAATATCAAATATCTGGATTAATGAAGCAATAGCCAATGATGGGGTTCATCCTCAAGCAGGCGGTTATGAAGAATTTGCCCAAATAGTAGAAAATTGGGACACTTGGTTAAATTGGTTTCCTGTGATTTAATCGAACATTCAAAGTTAGGATAGTGTTAGCACCTAATTTTTATATCAAAGGTGGTAACTATACAGCAAATTACTCTAGCCGAAGCATCTCAAAATTTACCCAACTTAATTGAAGCAGCACTCAGTGGTGAGGAAATTATCATCATCAAAGATAATCAACCTTTGGTAAAGTTAACTCCTGTGTCGCAAGTTAAACGCCTCCGTCAACCTGGAAGCGCAAAGGGTTTAATTACAATATCTGATGACTTTGATGAACCACTGGAAGATTTCAAGGAATATATGGAATGAGATTATTGCTGGATATACATACTTTTATTTAGTATGTGACGGATAATTCAAGACTTAGTAATCAAGTAGTAGAGTTAATTAATAATGAAAATAATGAAATTTTGCTAAGTATAGCTAGTCTATGGGAAATAGCTATTAAGCAGAATTTAGGCAAGCTTAGTTTTAATCAGCCATTTGAGATATTCATCACACAGCAACTAAACCTCAAGATTTTAGGTTACTCGATATCAAAATTAGCCATGTTACTGTTGTTGCCACACTACCCTCACATCATCGCGATCCATTTGACCGAATTTTAATTGCACAAGCACTCGCAGAAAATATACCTATACTGAGTGCTGATAAAATTTTTGATCTATATCCAATAAGACGTTTATAGTAAATAGCGTTGCTTTTCTACCAAAAGATAAATAAACAGTCATCACCAAAAAAACTTAACATTACTTTAGGCAGTGCTAGGCAAAGATAATTTTATGGGTTACTACATCGCTCCCCGCTTTTTGGACAAACTGGCTGTCCACATCACCAAAAACTTTCTAAAGCTTCCTGGTGTGCGAGTTCCCGTGATTTTAGGTATTCACGGACGCAAAGGAGAAGGCAAAACATTTCAATGTCAATTAGTCTTCGAGAAAATGGGTATCGAAGTGACTAATATCTCTGGTGGCGAATTGGAAAGTCCAGATGCAGGAGATCCAGCGCGGTTGATTCGGCTGCGGTATCGGGAAACAGCAGAACTGATCAAAGTACGCGGCAAAATGTGTGTACTGATGATTAACGATTTAGATGCGGGGGCTGGACGCTTTGATGAAGGCACTCAATATACTGTAAATACGCAGTTGGTGAATGCCACACTAATGAATATTGCTGATAATCCCACAGATGTGCAGTTGCCTGGAAGCTACGATTCCACACCTTTACATCGTGTACCGATTATTGTCACAGGTAATGATTTCTCTACTCTCTATGCACCGTTAATTCGGGATGGACGGATGGAGAAATTTTACTGGGAACCAGACAGAAACGACAAAGTGGGAATTGTCAAAGGGATTTTTGAACCGGATGGATTGTCACAGAAGGAAGTTGAACAGCTAGTTGATACATTTGTCAACCAGTCAATTGACTTTTTTAGCGCTTTGCGATCGCGCATTTATGACGAACAAATCCGCAACTACATCCATAAAGTAGGTTTTGAGAAAGTATCCTTGAGTGTGGTTAACAGCACCGAAGGGCCACCAGAATTTAAAAAACCAGATTTCAGGCTGTCTCACTTAATCGAGTCTGGTAACTTCCTCGTTGGTGAACAAAAACGGGTGGAAAATTCCCATTTGGTTGACGATTACAACCGACTCAATCGAGGTAGAAATTCTCAATCTGCACAGCCTGCTGCTGTAACACCAATTAATCAGCCGTCAAGCAATGGTGCAACTCAAGAACCAAAAACTAATGGATTCCAGAAACAGGAAGTATCAAGCCCACATTTAACCCTGGAGACACAAGAACAGATTCGGCAATTATTATCTCAAGGTTACAAAATAAGTATTGAACACGTAGATGAGCGCCGTTTCCGTACAGGTTCTTGGCAAAGTTGTGTTCATAGCCACATTGATGCCGAGTCTGATGCAATCTCAAACTTAGAGGCAACTTTGGCAGAATATAGCGGTGAGTATATCCGCTTAGTAGGTATTGATCCGAAAGCCAAGCGGCGGGTTTTGGAGACAATTATTCATCGTCCGCATGGGAAAAATTAGGAATAGATAATTGAGAAAGAGCGATCGCTTTTGTCAATTCTCAAACAACTGGAAAAATATGCTTCCTCAATTTCGGGACTTACGCAAAAAATAGCCCAAAGCTTGATTTTTTAGTAGGGACAATACCCTGCGGGTACTAACTCGTAGAGTAGCCGCAAAGCGTCTACATTAATTGTCCCTACCGCCTGTCGTTTTGCGTAAGTCCTAAATTTGATAGCTGAATCCTTATACCTTAACTACAGGTAGCAGCTGAAGCCGAGTTAACCCTTGTTAAATCGCTAGTGAATACTGCTGTGTATATATAAGGAGATGCACCAGAGCAAGTCATGGAGTTGGTATTAGTGCGGCGGGGAGTCCACCATGACTTTGCTTGCACAGTTAAATTTGTGCCATCCCATGATAGGCTTCTGACAACTAAAGAGTTTGTATTTCCATTATCCGCCTTTTTAGCAGATAAAAATGTAGCATAGTAAACCTCGCCATTGGCTGGATTAATCCGGGCTATAACTGCGACTTTTGGCCCGCCTCCACTACCATAGCTAGACAACCAGCGCCCGGTTGCAAAGCGGCGAAAATCATTACCAGTCTGACTGCCAGTGGAAGAGTAAACGCCGTATAAAAAATTTCCCCCAGTCCAATACAAACCGTAGCCTGTACCGTCGTCATTTGTTGTTTCGTAATCAGTCCTACACCATGTTTTAATACCATTATTAAAACGGATAGTTATAGGGTTTTTGTTATTAGATGAGACTTGCTGATAACCAATGTAAAAGGCTGAACTTCCACTAACTACTCTGGCCCCATTCTTAGCTTTGATTGTCGCTTCACTATCATTGCAACTAAATGTCACAGCATTCCCAATAGATGAATTTACTATTTCGGCAAAAGCTGGAGGGACTTTTTGTGTGAGGACTAAATCAGCTACTAATACGACAGATAAAGAGAAACCTGCCAAATACTTTTGAAATTTTTGAGAATAAATCATGATATAAATCTGCCAAGAAATTGTAAGGGAAAAACACCGTATCACTATAAACTCTAATGAGAGTTTAGACAAGCAAAATTGTTGAAATTCGCAGATAGCAACATTTGCAGCATTACGATAAATGAGGCTAGACTACAAAGTGCTTAACAGAATATGCATGACATTGCATGGTATTAACTGTATATAAAGTTTTCTTATCCAAAGAGCATCATTGAATAGATTGATAATCAATTCAGAATCTAGATGCTCTCTAAGAAATGCCGCGTGGGTATGTTGTTCGCAAAGCTAGACTAGACTTGCGCCTCGTGTCACCACCAAATCATAGATGTGGTGAGGGTACAAAGACTTCATTGATTAAGAAGATTGCATACTTGCTACTACTGTGCTATTCAATTTTTAAGCCAGAATTAATTCTCAATTCTGATTCTTCACTCTTGAATTCTGTTTGATAAATTGCGACAAATGCTTTTAGAGAACAAATAATATTTGTTCCTTTTTTATCTCTATTATTAGAAGATTGAATTCATATTTGAATCCATTGATTTCAGTCCAGCCGATCTTAAGTCAGCTTTTTATAGAATATGTGATGTCCGTTTTTGGAGGAGACATAGATATATTCCTTAAATAGGGTTCTAAAGTTAGTTTGGCTTAGTCAAGCTGTTTTTTGGTTCAGTAAAATTCGTGAATAATTTTATTTCTCATAAAACTAATACATTAATCTGGGTAATTTCTCTTAATTAAGATATTGGATCTAGTTTTTTGGGCAATTGCTTGTTAGTGATGAATATCGGAATATTCATCATAATGGCTCGATTTCGTCTTATTTTATCGATACAGAGGGCGGGAATAGCTGATTAGAGGCTCTGCCTCCAGTGATAGATTAATTCAGCAGTCCAGATGAATGTATTCTCATACGGAGAATGAGAACGAGCAAAACAGCAAAACTTCATCAAGCTAGGTTTTTAGGACTTGTATATACACTGTAGCCTTCTAAGCACTGGGGGACAACTCTAAAAAAATTGTGTGTACACCTAAGTTGACAAGGAGAGATATGGTATTTTGGGCTGGAGGTTAGGTATATATTGGACTCAACCCAGAAGCGCTAGAAATGCTGCTTCACCACGTCTAAGGGTGAACAATTCCAATAATCGATATGGGAGACAATCAAACCATCAGAGTTAAGACCTAATTCACTCCAACCAGGAATAGAAATCCGTGGCTTCCAGGGGAGAGGAGTATTCCAACTGAGTGTCCACTCAGTTTTGATTGTGTCTCCTAAACGTTGAATATTATGTAAGTCCATCTTGGGATCTAAAAACCAAGTTTGGATAAAATTAATCATTTTTTGATAACGTTTCACACCACGAAATTTATTCAGTGGGTCTTGAAAATAAACGTCTGGAGCGTAAATGCTGTAAGTTTGATTGACTGGGAATCTTTGATAGTCTTCTTTGAGAATTTCAATGATATCCATAATCGTCGCTTTATATTCGATGTCCTCGCTGATAGAGGATATCAGGTTTTTGACAACTTTTTAGTTTTGGGTACTAAATTCAACACAGTTAAAATAGCGGTTAGAAATCGGGTCTATACGAAGAAAACCCGCGCAGACGGGTTAAAAAACCTTAAGTTTCTCTAGTCCAAGGAGGCGGACTTTGTTTCTGTAACTGTGAATTCCGTTCGCCAGGGCTTTTTGTTAACGCCAATGTTGGGGTATGTTCAGATTTTCCGGTAAGATTGTTGTGCGATCGCCAAATGCCTCTTCAATCTGCTGTAATTCTAGGTTCTCACATCCGCTCAAGTTTGCCCTAAAGAGATTAGTTTCTTGGAGGTTGGCATCTTGCAGATTAGCTGTACTAAGTAACACGCCTTCTAAGTTGGCCCCAGCAAGTTTTGCGTTTTGCAGGTTACTGCCAATCAGGTTTGCATCTTGGAGGTTGCTACCCTCGAAGTTGGCTTCAAAGAGGTTAGCATCACAAAGAATTGCTCCTTCCAAGTTGGCATCACAAAGAATTGCTCCTACCAAACTAGCATCACAAAGAATTGCACCTTCCAAGTTGGCATCATAAAGGATTGCCTTCGAGAGGTTTGCTTTTCTGAGAATTACACCCTGCAAATTGGCTTCTGGAAGGGTTGCCTTAGAGAGGTTTGCTTCATAGAAGACTGACCCACAAAGATTGGTTACTGATAGGTCTGCCTCGGATAAATTTGCTTGTGTAAAATTTACCCATTGTAAGTCAGCTCCTACGAAAATTGCCTTAGAGAGGTTAGCTTCCGTTAAGTCTGCATTACTGAGGTCTGTATTGCGTAAATCTAGTTTTTGATTTACTGGGTCTTTATGTGAATCGCGTCGCCCAATGACAGTTATCGCTGTTTGAATATCTGTAGGAAGTTTTGATGATACCTGTAACTCATCCTCATATTTTTGATTTACCGGAGCATTCTCACGGATAAAAGCAGCGAGAATTTCCATAATTGTCCAATGATCTTTGGGAGAATCTTTGGCAATTCGTTCTAAAGCATAAATTGCGGCAAACCGCGTTTCAATTTTTTCATTTCCTAGTTGTTCAATTGCTTTAGAAAAGCGTTCGGGAACAATTTCTTGGGGAGTTGGTTGCTTGTAATTGATACCAGTTACTATGTTGTTATCCCAAGCTAGTGTCCCAGCAAGGATCTGCATTAACAGACTCTGATTTTCATCCAAAGAGAGTCTGGATGTATAGTAAGCATTAATAATTAATGCTAGTCCTCCAATAATGATCGCAATAGTTGTTAAGGCTTGAGTGATATATTCTATTTTTTCTTGGTTTGAAAGTCCTTGAATATTTTCAAATAAGGAAAAGATTAGAGTTAAAGAAAAAATAAATATAACTGAGATAAATACCAGCAAAATCGTGAGTCCATTTGTCTTTATGAAAGACATGTTATAAGTCTTCACATTTGACTCCTTACGGAAATAAATTTAGGTTGATTTTAAGAGCATCCGTAAATATCTGATAGCGTACAAACACGGAACTACTTGACATATACTTAAATCTATTTCATAGAAATTATCTATAAAATATCTGATAACTTATTTTGTAAACATCCTCTGAAATGCGGCTTTTTGGGCTTGTTTGCGATCGCAAAGACGACATCATGACTAGATTGCTGCGGATAGGCCCAATTAAACCCCGACTGCGGTGAGTGCTGAAACTTAGTGCAATCGAGGCTTTAGAGGTTGTTTTAAAAGTGTTTCACTGTGAATTTAGCCAGGGGGATTTCCGCGATTATGTTAACGCAAACCTAAAATTTCGGAAATCGCCGTCACAATATCCAAATAAAAGTTGCCTTTTACTGCGCGAAATAATTCAAATTTAGAATCAGGCGCACCAAAAAATGGTCTGAGAAACCATCCTAACTGCATACCAACAAAGGCATAAAGCAATAACCAGGATCTTAAAATAGTGGTGCGGGTTTTTTTACCGACTTCATCTTGTTGAGAGAGTAATTGCATCCCTTCATATAAAAATTTCACACCAAAGATGCCTGTAATACCAAAAATTAGCACATTCAATAGTTTGAAAAATTGATATGAATCTGGTGTAGTGATGAGAAAAAATAGTGTAACTGGTGCCAAGCTAAATAAAAGTACGCTAATCACTGAGACAGATGTGAGTAATACAACGAAATGCTGTAAAACACTGCTCCGAGAACCAAACAAAACATTAAAAAAGAACAAAGTCGGGAAACAAATAATCAGTGTGATTAAATAGAATACCGGAAGTTTAATAGCACCAGATAATGCCTGTGCCCAACTGTGAGATGCACCGATAATTGCTCCATAAAGAGCAAAGAATATAGAACTAGTTACGAATAGAGAACTGATTTTATTTTGTAACCTGACTCCCTGACGGATTTCTTCTAAAAAAGACTGGCGATCGCGCAGTAAATTAACCAATACACCAAACTGTTGAATTCCGCGATTTTGCTTTTTCAGCATAATTTTATAGTTTGTATATTTTGTGAAATTACTAATGACTAATTAACGGAATCCAAAAAGATAGCTAAGAGATTTAATGACGCTTAAATAGAAATTACCTTCTCTTTCGCGGAATAGTTCAAACACAGAACCAGGTGTGCCAAAAAATGGTCTGAGAGTCCATCCTAACTGACTGCCTACGAAAGCGTAAAGAAATAGCCAAAATTGCAAAATCTTTTGGCGTGTCTTGGTACTTTCATCATCTTGTTCTAAAACTAAACTCGTCGCCTGATATAAAGACGAAATACCAATAAATCCAGTTAATGCAAAGATGAATACATTTAAAAGAATTAAAAATTGGTAATTATTCGTGGTAATCAAGAAAAACAGGGTGATTGGGGCAAAGCTAAATAAAAGTACGCTTGTGACTGAAACCGCAGTTAATACTAATGCTAAATGCTGTGCAAAAGTCCGCTTGGAACCAAAAATGATGTTAGCAAAGAACAACGTCGGGATACAAATCAAAAGTGTGATTAAATAAAGCGCTGGGAGTTTAATGGCGGAAGACAAAGCTTGCATCCAACTATGATATGCACCAATGATTCCGCCATACGCGGCGAGAAATAAGGAACTGCAAACCAGCAGAGAAATGATTTTAGTTGGTAATCTCGTACCTTGGCGAATTTCCTCCAGAAAACCTGGGCGATCGCGCAGGAATCCAATCAGGACTGCAAAGTATTTGATTCCTAATGATTTTCGTTCAATCATGTTATCCTCACACAGCTAAAATTCTAAGTTTCATCTGAGTAATCACCGCCAGAACCATACTTCCAGGCATCAATCAAACGATGCCAATAATATTGTTGTTCATTTGGTTGATTCTTAATCCATGTTTCTAACATTGGACTCAACCAAAACAAGGCAGTATATACACCTAAATTGCCGTAATGTAACGTCCAATCTAATAAACTTCCTAAACCTACTTGCGGAATGATTTTGGCAACTATTCCCGGATGAGATAAACCAGTTTTTAACAGTGTTTGGGTTAGTGCCGAGAACTGCACTATATCCTGTAAAAATGGTTTTAATACTGGTGTACCCAACTGTTGCATTTCTTGAAATACTGCCGAGAGGAGTTGGTTAATTTGATCTGGGGCAATTTTCTGATTTATACCAACACTCATCGCTTTTTGAAACAACCAGGTAACAGTCAGGCTTGGCTGATAGGGTTGCAGCAGTGCTAAAGCTTTTACAGATAATTGTTCTGTTTCTAGCGCTTCGTAAATGCCATAAGTTAAACGCTTCAGGTGACGCACCATTGCCCCAAAACCACCAAAACTCAAGGGAGACTGACTACCACTGCTGTCTCCGGCTGGCAAAATGCGATTCCAAGGAGTTTTGAGAGGACTTTGCCGATAGGTAGGAAAGAAGCCAAATAACGCCCGTTGAAATTTAAGCTTGCTCAATTCCACTCCCTGATATTCTGGTAAGAGACGCAGATATTCTTCAAATAGACCTTCTAAACTCAAACGTTGGGGATGTGCATCCATGTAGGTAAACAAGTAAGTGGTTCTGCCATCCCTGGCTGGGAAAGCTTCCCAGAAGTACTGACATTGATTTTGCAAAGGCGTAAATGATAACAACAAGTCGCCTGAGTTATTTTCCGGAAAACCTTGGGCACAACTTCCGACAACTAAGCACAGTGCGTCTGGTTTTTTGCCTTGGCGTGCTTGTTGGCTGATGGGTGAAAGATGTCCCATTGCGTCGATTAATAACCGAGTTTTGAATTGGTTATTTACCATCACTCCATCTGGATGAACGATCGCTTCAGTAAAGGGTGTATTTTCTAACAACTTTCCACCCACGGCGAGAAATCGGGTCTTCAATGTAGCCAGGAGATAAACTGGATCTACGCCAATATTCAAAACATCTTTTACCCAAACTTCTGTACCGCCATCAAAACTAACTCGCGCTGGGTTATATTTAGTTGCGATCGCAGTTTCTAATTCATCCTCAGTCAGCAAGTTTAATTCCACAAACACATCTAATTCTTTCCGAGAGATATTCCACTCTTGTTCTCTCCCCCGTAAAATACCCCGTTCCATCAACGCTACCCGCAGTCCCTTCACCGCTAAGGCGCAACCAATTAAAATGCCTAAAGTGCCACCGCAGATCAGCACATCGAAATCGACAACGCCTAAAGGTTGTTGATTTTCTTTAACTAACTGTGGTGCGGGTGCGGAGTTTTCGCGCAGAGATGTGAGGATGCGATCGCTTTGACGCAACCCTCCGAAAACATCACCTGGTAATTGGGAAAGAATTTCTTCAGTTAAAGACATCGGGTTTGATTCCAGCAAAGTTACTAGTATCGATCGTATCTTTGTTGGAACAACGCCCTTATCCCAAACCGAATAGTTTTGCGATCGCAGGCAATAATTTATTACCAGCTTCAACCAGCGATGCGATCGCAGGTAAGCCAGTAAATATCCCTTTCAACATGGTGATAGCTGTCTTCGCCGTCTTTTGCTTAGTCGGTTCTTGGGGACTTTTACCCGCTTCTGCCAAACTGTTCACCTGTTCTAGCGCTTCGGCTTTGTCTTCTTCTGACAAATATGTGGATTGGATGATTGCATCTTGCAACTGCGACAATAATTCTTTGATTCCTGGTTTCTCGGCATCAGTTGCATCAGGTAACTGATTGAGGGCAATACTCACGTTACCGCTAATGGTTCCTAGATTAGCAATAGAATTATTGCCAGCGATACCGCTAACATTACTGCTGCCTTGAATATTGATGCCACTGATATCTGACATATTTGTATCTCCTTGAGTATAAAATTTGGGCTGCTTGAGAGCAGTATCTACCATATTTTCTAAACTAATAATGCGCTTATCTTTTTCTACCAGCAATAATTGCTGACTCTGCGATAAAGCTTTGAGTTGATTATAGTTATCAAAATATTCTGCACTTAGTTGAGATTTATCGCTCCCTGCGGCGGTTTTGGCTCTGAGTAAGATTTTATCTTCGCCGCGTTTCTCCATTGCCACAATTTCTAACTCGGCTTCGGGATGGTTTTCGGCAAGGTTTTTGAAAGCTATGGCAACAGCACGAGGGTCAACGCCTTGATTATGGTAAAGGTCGAGGGTGTCAAAAATTGGCTTGATAAAGTCGGCAAAATCCCCGTCTGCAAATACCTCTTGTTTGTTATCAGGTTTGCGGAGTGGGTCGGGGTCTTCTTTGGTGGGTAAGCGCATAAAGACATATTCACACCTCACCCCATGCAATTTAGTTGTATTTGTAATGCCCCAATCTTCAATGAAGGCTCCGGTGAGAGTTGCACCTGTTAAATCTGTGCCGTCTAGTTGCGTTTGCTTGAGCTTTGCTCTTGACAAATCAGCATCTTGCAAGTTTGCTTCACTGAGATCAGCACCGATAAAGCTGGCATCTGCTAGGTTAGCTTTTTGTAAGTTGATACCCCGCAGGTTTTCACGGTCAAAGTTTTTATCCTGTCCCTGTCCTGTAACCAATAATTCTCGTATTTGTGAGTTTCGCAGATAAGTTAAACCAGGGCGAACACGGTTAAGCATTTTGGCTTGATGCCAACTGCTACATATAAGGATCGTGTTTCGGAAATCTGTACTTTTGAGCGTAGCTTGGGTGAAATCAGCATTGGTTAAGTCAGCGCCACGAAAACTTGTACCTCCTGTTGCAGCAAAGGCGATCGCAATATTGCGAATTAAGGAGTGTTTTTGATCTCCTTTCATGGCTCGCCAGCTGATGTAGAGACTAAATAACATTCCGGCTCCGGCGACAGCGACTGCGAAGGCTCCGGCTCCGGCGACAGCGACGGCGACAGCGAAGGCAACGGCTCCAGTTCCGGCGACAGCGACGGCAACGGCTCCAGCGACGGCTCCGGCAACAGCGAAGGCTCCGGCTCCGGCGAAGGCGAAGGCGACGGTTCCGGCTCCAGCTCCGGCGACAACGAAGGCGACGGCGACTGCGAAGGCGACTGCGACCGTGAAGGCGACGGCTCCTAAACCAGCTATTATTCCTTGAAGAATCGTGATGAAGAAAAAGGCAATCAATGTGATTAGAGCAACCCAGCCCGCAATCTGCTTCTCACTGGATGAGCTAAAGATGAGCGACACAAAGAAACCATTGACAGCCCAGAGAAATCCTGACAGCCCCGACAATAAGAATGAGATAATAACTAAACCAATTACCCAACGTCGTTGCAGTCCAGCTTTGGCGTGACTAAAGTTTGCCCCTATCAGGTTAGTGTTGGTGAAGTTTGCCCCTCGGATGTCGGCATAGCTAAAGTTTGCACCCGCAAGGTCTTTTCTACCTTTGAAGTTGCGTCCTCGAAGATTTTGACTGGAGAAGTCTAAAGCCATGTTCCACTTTACGAGGGTGAGCAAATTTTACTACACGCTCACCCCTGTAAATTTAAGAATGGTTAGATATTTTTCATGAATGGAGTTCAAAGCCTCGTTCACGAGTATAAAAGACTCATTAACGGAGTTCAAAGACTCATTCACGAGTATAAAAGACTCATTCACGAGTATAAAAGACTCGTTCACGGAGTTCAAAGCCTCGTTCACGAGTATCAAAGCCTCGTTAATGGAGTTCAAAGGCTCGTTCACGAGTATCAAAGACTCATTCACGGAGTTCAAAGACTCATTCACGAGTATAAAAGACTCATTAACGGAGTTCAAAGCCTCGTTCACGAGTATCAAAGCCTTGTTCACGAAGCCTTATACCATTTTCTAACCGCCTTTTTAACCTTAGTGGTTGTTTGAAAACTATTTCGCTGTGACTTTAAACACTTTTAGATCCCCTCTAACATCCCTTAAAAAGGCAGGAAACGAAATCAAAGTTTACCTTGACAAGGGGGATTTAGAGGGATCTAAAACTTTTGATACTGACAAAAAGACTTTTCAAACATCCTCTGAATTTGACTATACCCTGACCAAGATATTTGTATCATTATGACAGTTAAAGGCTATTAGCAAATTCCATAATACTGTTGCTTAAAAAATAGGGGGTAAAACCCCTCAAGCCTCAAGCTTTTAACTTTGCTAAAGCAAAAAAATACCTCAATTAGAAAATTTAAAAACCTGCCAAAATGGCAACCACGTTCTAATTACCCAAGTTAAATTGTACGAAGATAAACGACTTCAAGGGTTTTTATCAGGGACTACCACATAAGCAAATTGATTTTGTAAAACCCTATTTATTTCCTAAATGATTTCCAAGAAACTATCTCTACTAAATTATTTGCAGAGTATTTTTATCAGCAGATAAATATCAATAATTAGGTTTAGCCTTTGCTGCAACAGGAATATTAAATATGTATGGACGTTGTTGTTGAGATACGCATTAGCCCCTAAATAACGGGCAACGTCTGTATACATTCCTGCTCACTTCAGCAGCAAATGGCAGAGTGGGAGTTTGAAAGCTGACTGATATGCTTCCTTCCACTCTTTTTTATTTATAAGACTAGCGCGTGTTTTCAAAATCTTAGAGGTTGTTTGAAAAGTGTTTCGCTGTGAATTTAGCCACTTTTAGATCCCCCCTGACACCCCTTAAAAAAGCTACTGTGTATACACAAATCGAATTACCCCCCTTAATCCCCCCTTGTAAAGGGGGGAAACAAGAAAATCTAGTTCCCTCCCCTTTACAAGGGGAGGGTTAGGGTGGGGTAATTCGATAATTAAGGAGGGGCAAAAACCTCTCAAAGTCCCCCTTAAAAAGTGGGATCTAATTCTATGTTGACTTAGAAGTTGTAGCCAAGTCCTAATTGTAACCCTACATCAGTTTGATCCATAAAAGCAGCATTTACAGCGCCATTTAACGTAAATCTAGAGCCGAGAGGAATGTCTACACCACCAGTTAGCAGTAATCCAAAATCAGTATCGAGATTAGCTTCGATCGCGACACCAGCACCTATATAAGGAGATATAAAGAAGGTTCTGTCGCCGACATCAGCAGAGGCACGAGGGGTAAAATCCAAAGTCAAGGGAACCAAAAACACTGTATCATCCCCAAATAGCACCGATGGTCGCACTGAGATATTGCGTGTCAGACCAATTTTACTGATTACTGCAAAGTTACCATCGCTCAAAGCTGTATCGTTCCCGCTCAAACCAATGTTACCAGCAACCCCGATATAGCTGGGGCCACCAAGAGTAGTTCTACCTGGTGTAACAGTAGGCGTTGTTCCATCTGTATTTCCTGTTGGTGGTTGATTTAACTGACTGATGTTAACATCAGGCGGGACAAGGACTTGGTTAATTGCATGGATAACACCATTGCTAGCTTTAACATCCGCCTGGATAACTCTGGCATTATTTACCGAGATTTGATTGCTAGCGCGATCGATTTGAATATTTACAGGCTTTTCTTCAGCAGTTTGCAGTTCCCCAGCCGCGAGTTGACTAGAAGTGACTGCACCAGGAACGACATGGTATGTCAAAATCTTAATCAATGCTTGTCTATTTTCTGGTTGCTGTAACTGCTGTAAGGTAGCAGCAGGTAAAGCAGCAAATGCTTGATCGGTGGGAGCGAAGACTGTATAAGGGCCTGGCTGTTGAAGAACATCTGTTAAGCCGGCTGCCTTTAATAAAGAAGTCAGAGTTGTAAGAGAACTACTGGATGAAGCAAGAGTTACAATATCGCTACCAGTTTGAGTCCCACCAACAATATACTGACTAGCTGGAAGATTGCTAGCAATGGGTTGTACTCGTCCCTGTTTAGCCAAAGCTTGATATAAGAGTGCCGCAACTTCAGCACGAGTTAAAGGTTGTTGGGGATTGAGTTGTTTTACATCTGGGTAATTAACAACAATATTAGATTGTGTTGCACTAGTAACACTGGCAATGGCATACTGCGGGATACTTGAAGCGTCGGTGTAGTAGGTGCTGAGGTCAGTACTGGCTCCGGTGTTACTAGCAGTTAAGCCTAAACCACTCGTTAAAGCAACGATCGCCTGTACCTTGGGTATTTGTTGATTTGGCGAAAACACGTTCCCAGGATAGCCTGCCAAAAATCCAGTTTCGTAGGCGTACTGAATTACAGAAGATGCCCAATAACCAGCAGGAACATCACGAAATCCACCTGCGGTTAATTGCCGAACTCGATTTTGGTTAGGGAAAGCTTTCTGAATCAGGGCGGCAAATTCAGCACGAGTCACGGCTTGATTTGGCCTGAAGCTGCCATCAGGAAAGCCAGCAATCACATTATTGTCAGCTAGGGCTTGAATGAAGGGACGCGCCCAATAATCTGAGGAAACATCAGATAAGTTAACTGTTGAAGTTGGAGATGGTGTTGCAGGGGATGGTGTTGTAGGGGATGGTGTTGTCTCAGATGGAACGGTATTTTGAGATGAAGCTGGGGTAGAAATTACGATGGGAGTTATTGTAGCAGCTGTCATTCCCAGAACTAGTAAAGCAACCCTTGCTGATGGCCAACGAAAAAAACTAAACATAGAAATATCCTCTTTTGAAATTCTTGGATTGACTATTGGAAAATACTGGGTGCAAGGTTAAGTTAATACAAATATCCAGATGAGTGCTTGGTTTACATCGATTATGGATGGGAACCCCAAATACAACCGTTAACTCTGGAAAATCAAAATGTTGGACATTATGAGTAGCTGCTCTGACATCTCATCACATTTATCCAAATATTCATCACAAATAGTATTAGATCCTATTTGATTTTTAAAGAACCGCAGATAACACTAATAACGATAATCAGTGATTCTGTGGTAATATCCTACGTTGCAATAATAAATATCCTTAATGAAATTAGACGATTTTATAAATGATAAAATCGCCGTCAAGCAGTAAGAAAATTGGCTTTTAATAGCCGTTTCTTTATAATTGCGGACGAGGGTTAATACCGTCAAGTTCAATGCATCACGATCTTTAACAAGGTTTAAGAAGTAGCAATGTATGTTGACGATATCATGTATTATTATCCTTTAATGGAGATTATACAACTAACTAATGGCTGGATTGCGATCAAAAACTTTCACTCTTTAGATAGTTGTCCTTGATATAAAAATTTCTAATACTAGACTGGAAATTAGTGATCGCAATCAAAGATTTGGGGCATGATTGCGCCAAGATTTTCACCTCGAAATTATTCTTTTGCAAAAGACAATTTTATGAAAATCAATCCAAGGATAAACTAGGATTTTTGATAAGAGTCACGCAAACCTACACGCATAGCGGTAATTGATGAATTGCCCCTACCTGAAAATAAAGGTTTCGGCTATTGTTTGCGTAAGTCCTATTTGAATTTCAGAGAAGTGCAACGTCTCTTCGCATTTTGAGCCAGTCACAAGTGTTACTTATCTTTGACCTAGCAAATCTGCAATTGAGGTTATTAATTCAGTTGGTTGTACTGGCTTGGCAATATGTTTCTGAAAACCGGCTGCTAGAACTTGATCGCGATCGCTTTCTCCTGCATAAGCTGTAAGAGCGATCGCCGGAATTTCCCCACCCTCTTCCTTTGGCATAGCCCTAAGCAGCCTAATCAGGCTATAGCCATCCATCTCTGGCATTCCTAAATCACTGATTAATACATCAGGTATGGTCTTGACTATGACAGCCAGCGCCTCAGTTACCGATGCTGCAAGAGTTGTTAGTGCCCCATTCTGTTGTAGGAAGAAGTGCAAAAATTCCCGTGTATCAGCATCATCATCAACAATCAATATCCGTAATCCGGCGATCGCTAACGAGTTAAATTTCTCTCTGCCTCCCCCAGTTTTCTCATCTCCCCTAATCTCTTTCATCACAGGCAGTCTCACAATAAAAATTGCTCCCTGTCCTTCTCCTGGACTAGCTGCTGTTATAGTTCCACCATGCAGCTCTACCAGGTTGCGAACTATTGCCAATCCCAACCCCAGCCCGCCAAATTTTCTGGTTGTACTGCTATCAGCTTGACGAAAATATTCAAATACGTGGGGGAGGAATTCAGGGGAAATCCCTTGTCCAGTGTCTTTAACTTGAATCAGTGCTGAGTGGGAAGTCAATTCCCTATTTAACGATAGGTTGACTTCCACAGAACCGTTAGGAGGAGTGAACTTGACAGCATTCGAGAGTAAATTCCCTACAACTTGCTGTAAGCGATAATAATCGCCAGACACTTTACCAACATTAGGGTCAAGCTGTATTTTTATTTGGATGGATTTGCTTTCTGCGATTAACCGGACTGTTTCTAATGCAGCATCAATTACAGATGCTAGGTTAACAGTGGCAAAAGTCAGGTTCAACTTACCGCGAATAATTCGGGATACATCCAGCAATTCATCAATTAATTGAATCTGCAATTGAGTATTTCTTTCGATGGTTTCTAAGGCCCGATTGGTAGTAGCTTCATCAAATTTGCGGCTTTTGAGTAGCGATGACCAGCCTAAAATTGGGTTGAGGGGCGATCGCAATTCGTGGGAGAGAATGGCAAGAAACTCATCTTTGTTTCGGTTTGCCTGTTTGAGTTCCTCTGCTTGTTGTCTAAGTGTCTGTTCTAATTGCTTCCTTGGGGTTAAGTCCAGAATAAAACAGATCCAAGATGGCGGATCTTTCTCTACCAAAGCACCACCAATTAGTATGGGAATGCGCGAACCATCTTTGCGGATATATTCTTTTTCAAAAGGATTACATACTCCAACCGTTAAAAGTTGCTCTATCCCCTGCTCATCAAGAGCGTGATATTCCGGTGGAGTCATCTGTTGTCTGCGTACTTTACCTGCTAATAGTTCCTCTCGCGTATAACCCACCATTTCTAAAAAAGCCTCGTTCGCCTCAGTAATATGGTCAGGTGTAGCGAACATAATGCCAATAATATTGGAATCAACTAAGCGCCTTAATTGAGTTTCACGCTGCCGCAAATCATTTTCTATCTGTTTGCGCCCAGTAATATCCTGAGCTGTACCCATCATCCGAACTGGCTGATCGTCGGCTTCGTAAAAGACACGACCTTTAGCGGCAATCCAATGAATGCTACCATCAGACCAAAGACTGCGGTATTCAATGTCATACTCAACCTTTTCCTGAAAACAACGAGCGATCGCTTCATTGAGGCGTTGACGATCTTCTGGATGTATGCAGTTGAGGAAAAGCTCATAGCTCATTTCGACTTCTGGGGCTAGTCCAAATAGCTCCTTACATTTCTCTGTCCAAACTAACTCGTTGGTGGTAATATTCCAAAACCACATACCCAATTCCGCAGCAGTAGTGGCTAACCGAATCCGTTCTTCACTCTCGCGCAGGTTTGTTTCAATTTGCTGGCGATCGCGCAGCGCAGCTTGCTGTTCGGTAATATCAGTACTAGCACCAACAACCCTAACTACCTGACCATTTGCTTCCCGAACAGCAAAACCCTGGTCTTGCACCCATAAATAGCGACCATCTTTGTGACGGATTCGATACTCAATGCTATAACGGTTGCCATTGGCCATACTAGCCATGAACTGGTCATTAACTCTTTGTTGGTCATCGGGGTGGATAAGTTGTTGCCACCACTCGAAGGTAGGTTCAGCTTCTTGTTGTGTGTAGCCAAAAACCTGCGTTAAACCCTGAGTTCTTTCCACAGTACTTCTGTGAATTTCCCAGTCATAGATTAGGCAATTAACCGCCGCAGCTGCTAGCTCAAACCTTTCGTTACTTTGCCGTAGCGAAATTTCTATGTGTCGTCGCTCTGTAATATCGAAAGCAATGCCTAAAAGATATTTCGGGAATCCCTCAACAGTTTTGCTATATACAGTGTCATAGCTACAAAACCAACGCCACTCTCCATTCGCGTGTCGAATGCGGTACTCAAAACTGAGGACTTCGCCCTGACAGGTAGAATTAAATCTTTCAAAATAAGCAGGGAGTCGAGCCAAATCTTCAGGGTGTAGAAGTTGGGTAAATAAATCCTTTCCCATTGCCTGGATTTCTGCTGGTGTGTAGCCCCAACCTTGAGCAATTTCGTAATTAACATAAGAATTTCGCTGCTCAATGAGGTCATATATGTAAAGTATTCCCGGCAGAGTACCAGCAATTTGTTGGAACAAACGTTGACTATCCCACAGTATCTGAGATTCATTTGCATCAACAAGAGAGGCAAGAGGAACACTACTCTCAGCTTCTGGCTGCAACCAACTTTCTTCTTCAACTTGTTGAGTATCTTCAGTACAGTTACATTTTTCCTCAAGTTGTGCGTGCTTAAATTCTGTAATATCCGAAAAAGTTGTGACGATCGCAAAGGGAGTGTTTACTCCTGCTTGGAACAGAGGTTTTGAAGACAACAATAGCCAGACTAGCTGACCATTTGGCTTATAAAAGCCACACACCACATTCAAGCAAGGTTTACCTGTTTTCTGAGCAGCGATCGCTGGGTGAGTTTCGCTAGGTAAAGGAGAGCCATCTTCATGAAGGAATTGCCACTTGGAATCGAGCAAATTCTGCCCTACAAGTTGTGCTGTGGTTAGTCCCAAAATGCGATCGCAAGCTGCATTACAAGCCTGGATAGTACCATCCGCCAACTGAAGCACCATTCCCTCTTCTCCACTGGCTAAGAGCGAATAATTTGCTTTTTTACTAACTTGCCGATGCAGCAGCTTTTCATTAGCCAGCTGGTTTTGGGACTTTTCCGCGTCTGGCATTCTGTAAAGTTAAATAAATTTAAAGTTAATTTAATATTCAACGGCTTGTACTTACATAAATTTTAGCCTTATTTCTTCCATTTTTAGGCAAAATATTACTATCTAGTCGGCTTTCCCAGTTGCCGATAAGTCTAAATTTAGAAAGCTATCCAGGGAAGGGTATTAAGGTTATGCCGAATCAACCTCAAGTATAAATGAAGTGATGATTATTACGCGATTAACATTATGTACTAATTTTTTAGTTAAAAATTTAAATTCCTTGTGATATATTTCTGTAATCTACAATACCCGTAATGTAGATAATATTGTCGGAGATTTTAAAATTTACTATTATGTCTAGTCAAGAGCCAAATTCTAATCAAGCATTTCAGCAAACACAGGCTACCGGAACAAAGAAGAAGAAACTACAACCTCCTCCAGACATCAAAAAACCAAAGAAAACCGAATAAAAGCTTTATAGTCAGTTGTAGAGATTTAATTTCAATTAAGTCTCTACACTTTTCATAAAAATAAATCAGCTTATACCAATTCTATGGGAAGCGGCACAAAATCAACCTTGATAGAACAAGGAACTTAAGGCCCTTGCTCTATACAACTTCAAAAATAATCGGTATTATTTATTTTTCGCTTGAGTCTTTGCCTGTTCTAAAGCTATTTCTTTAATAGCCTGATATGAATTAACATTTGAAGTCCCTTCAATAGCTTTAACTGCCAAATCCTGAACTTGCTTGAGAGCAGATTCAAGTTGTTTAGAAAGATTTTGAATCCGCGTCTCTTGATTAGTAATAGTTTGTTCTAGAGATTGCAGCCTTTGTTCATAAAAACGCTTTTGCCCTTCCACTTCCTTAGAATATAAATCTGATTTTACTTTCGCTTGGTAGTGGGCGATGCCTTTGCCTTCTTCTATAGCTTTTTTGATAGCTGCTTCTTTATCTTTCGGGAAAGCCTCTACCTTCGCTTTTAATTCTTCAAATTGTTTCTCTCTCTCAGAAATTGCTTTCTCTCGTTCAGCCCACTGTTTCTCTGTCTCTTGTAGTAATTCTTCTAGTTGTTTATATAGTGCTTTCTGCTCTTGTTCGTATTCGTCACTTTGCAATTGTCGTTGGAGTTCTAAATTATACTTATACTCTGATGCATCACGTTGTCGAGTTTTCTTCAAGTTTTCATTCCGTTCTTTTATAGCCCGTTGCTGTTCTTCCTGTTCTTTTCCCCAAATATTTCTTTGTTCTAGTATTTCTTGGAATAACACTTCAGAACGCTGGTTATATTCTTCCTGATAAGCTTTCGTATTATCTTCATAAGATTGGATGAGAGTATCCAAGATATCATCAGAAATTTCTAAATTGTGCAGCTGTGTTAATTGTTGGATTTCTTCTTCTAAATTTCGCCTGATTTCTTCCAAGTTAGAGGCTTTTGTGGTTAGCTGTTCCGATAATTCATTAGCAGCACTGCCAAAACCTAATTGAATCTTTGCCAAGCTTTCAATTGTATTATTCATCTTCTGTTGGACGCTAGAAAGCTGATTCATAGCTGTTTTTTGTTCTAATTTAGGCTGTTCTTTAGTTCCAGACTGGTTTTCTTTGGCAACTTTTTCAAGTTCCGATTTCAGCGCTGCTTTTTCTTTAGCTAACTCCTCAAATGCCTGAAGAATTTCTACTTTAGTATTCTTATCAGTCGGCTTTTTCACCACCACAACAAACCTCCTCTTCAGGAATTAAAAATGGTTAAGATGCTACAAACTCGTAACTATTTAGGGTTAGAACTACCAAAAGCCCTCATAGCTAAGTCTTGTGCTTGTTTTAATGCAGTTTGCAATTGAGCAGATATACCTTCTATTTGCTCAGACTGTTTCTTAATTGTTTCTTCCAGAGATTGAATTTTTTGCTCATAACTCTGTTTGTTAGATTCCCATTCTCTCTCAAATAAATCAGCCTCAATTTTAGCTTTTTGGCTTGTTTCTTTAATTGCTTCTTCTCTAGCTTTCTTAACGGCCTCTTCCAGTTCGTTAGGAAATGTAGTTACCTTTTGTTCATAATCTGCAAACAGTGGTTGGCGTTCAGCAAATATCTTTTCTCGTTGTGCCCAATCTTTCTCTTTCTTTTGAGAATTATCTTGTATTTCTCTTTGTTGTTGGCGCTTTATCGCTTCGTAACTATCTGTATTGAGTTTACGAGTAGTTTCTAACTTATACTGAGATTCTTCTTGTTCCTGCTGGCGATCCTTAGCTAATAAATCGTTATACTCTTGGAGTTTTTCTTCATACTCGGCTTGCTCTTTTTGCCATTCTTTCCGCCTAATTGTAATTTCTTTTTCTAGTGCTTCCCTTTTGCTGATAGTATCTTGCTCTAGGGTTTTTAATTTTTCTTGGTGTTCTTGACTTAAAATGTCTAGAGTATCCGCTACAACTCTGATTTGTTGAAGCTCTTGTAAGCGTTGAGTTTCAATTTCTATAGCTCGGTTCAATTCATCTAACTTAGAATTTTCCTGAGCTAGTTTTTCAGATAACGCATTAAGAATACTGCCAAACTCCAATTGTAAATCAGCTAAGCCTTTGACAATACTATCAACCGTATATGCAGAAGCTGCTTGCAGAATTTCTTGACTTTTTGCCTTGTCTGCTTCCTCTTGTTTGGTTGCTATTTTAGATTCCAGCTTTTTTCTTTGGATAATAATTTGTTGAAATGCTTGCATTAGTTGTTGTTTGCTGTCCTTGACTCCAACTGTAGTCATCTTCCAACTCCCTTCAATAGGCAAATGATTTATTGGGTAGCAAGCCATACCAATGACTACCCTATGCAGACATCAGAGTAGCCTTTAAATCAACATTTTTCACGCAGTGGAAATACTGAAATGATCGATATAGGACACTTAGGTGGTACGAATTTTCCACAGTTATGTCCTTCTATTTTTCAGGTATAGTTTTCCCTTTGAGATTTATTAGTACTTTTGTACTAAGATGAATATACCTAACCTTATCTCTTCTTGTCAAGATAATGCTTTATATAATTGCGCCACCCAACAAAGTATTAAAAGCTGGCAATCATGGTGATTTAGGAGAATGATGTTGAATATGTTACTTTTTGTAAAGAAAATCTAAAAGAATTAACCCTAGCAGAAGCGCCGTAGCACTAAGGCGAGATAATAAGTTTAATCATGCTAATTGATACAAGCACAGTCCCAGACTTTTGTGATATCAATGTATACCACTGAATCGACCAAATACTCTGCCAGAACGGAAATTGGACAAACCAGCCGTATTCTAGTAGTAGAAGATGAAGAATTAATCCAGGAAATGCTAGCTGTAGCCCTGGAAGAAGAAGGTTACGGGGTGATAACTGCACCCGATGGGCGATCTGCTATAGAGTATCTCAAAAGTTTTGAAACCAACTCAGGGGAAGTTCCCTTTGATTTGATCATTCTTGATTTGATGCTGCCGCAAATCAATGGGCTAGATATATGCCGTTTGCTGCGTCATCAAGGAAACCCAGTACCGATTTTAATGCTCAGTGCTAAGGGTAGTGAAACTGACCGCGTTCTGGGGTTAGAGGTGGGAGCAGATGACTACCTGACCAAACCTTTTAGTATGCGTGAGTTAGTAGCTCGTTGTCGCGCTTTACTCCGCCGCCAACGCCTAAGTAATTTACCACAACTACCAGTATTAAAATTCAAAGATGTTACCTTGAATCCTCAAGAATGTCGGGTGCTGGTTCGTGGCCAAGAAGTGAGCCTTTCACCTAAAGAGTTCCGCTTGCTGGAATTGTTTATGAGTTACGCCCGGAGGGTATGGTCGCGGGAACAATTACTAGATCAGGTTTGGGGGCCAGATTTCGTTGGTGATAGCAAAACCGTAGACGTTCATATTCGCTGGTTGCGCGAAAAATTAGAGCAAGACCCCAGTCATCCGGAATATATTGTGACTGTACGAGGTTTTGGCTATAGGTTTGGATAATTAGTTTAGATAGTTGTTAGTTTTTAGTAGTCACCAACAAACTAACAACTCAAATGCTTTTATTGGGATTTTTTCTGGGTTTAGCAGTAGGCATTGGGTTTTGGATTTGGCAACAGGTTCAACTTAACCGCTACCTGGGGCGCTTATTCCGACCGTTAACCTCGCATTCTGACAAGAAGGGACTGCTGCTGATTCCTGGGTTATGGCAGGAAATAGCGATGGTGAAACAGCAACGGCAAGATTTGCAGCAATCATTGCAAACTTACCAAGACTTGCTAGATTTTGCACCAGTGGGATATTTGCAGGTAGATGAGGAAAATCAGCTGCTGTGGTGTAATCGGCAGGCGCAGGAAATTTTGTATCTGCAAAGGTGGCAACCAGAAGAAGTACGCTTACTACTAGAGTTAGTACGGTCTTACGAACTTGACCATTTAATTGAGCAAACTCGCGATCGCCAAAAACCACAGACGGGAGAATGGATTTTTCATCCATCTTTTGATGATGCGGCAGAAATGTCAACAATCAAATCTCTGGCTTTGCGGGCATCTAGTTTGCCTTTACCTAATGGACAAGTAGGAGTATTTTTAGAAAATCGTCAACCCCTATTAGACATAAATCAAGTACGCGATCGCTCTTTTTCTGATTTAGCCCACGAACTTAGAACGCCCTTGACTTCGATTCGCTTGGTGGTGGAAACTTTACAAATCCGCTTGGAACCACCTCTAAATCGCTGGGTTAACCGTTTGATGCAGGAAGTTGATCGGCTGATTAATTTAGTGCAAAGCTGGTTAGACTTGACCCAAATGGAAGCAAACCCAACCATGCAATTGCAAGCCAAAGCTGTAGAATTGCGATCGCTAATTACATCTGTTTGGGAAACACTAGAACCCTTAGCACAGCGCCAACATCTATCTATTTCTTATTCTGGCCCAGAAAATCTTTGGATTAAAGCAGATCAAGCCCGGATTTTCCAAGTTTTTCTCAACTTACTAGACAATAGTATTAAATACAGTCCTCCTTCTACAAGTATTCGTGTTGAAGCGAAAATCTTATCAACAAAAGATAATGATCAGGCTTCTCCAATTCTAGAAATAAATCTTATTGATTCTGGAGTTGGGTTTTCTGAGGCAGATTTACCCCACGTTTTTGAGCGATTTTATCGAGGAGATAAGGCGCGAACCCATTCCCCACAAGAGAGTAACTCCATCGGGGCGATCGTTGGCAATGGATTAGGATTAGCGATCGTTGAGCAAATTCTGATCGCCCACGGTGGCTCAATCAAAGCTATGAACCATCCAGAAACCGGTGGTGCGTGGATGCAACTTCAATTTCCTGAAGTTATGGCAAACTCCTTAAGCCAAGACTATAGTTAGTAATATCTTCACCTTTAAGACAACAAGTGTGAAAGCTGTCCATTATGGTTCCAATCCTCAAAGACCCGAACTAGCACGCGCCATTAGGCGCTTAGAACGGGACGTATTACGCATGGGTGCTTTGGTAGAACAATCGTTTCGCCTCAGCCACCAAGCGTTATTTGCTCGTAACTTAACAGCAGCAGAGCAACTTCCTCTATTAGATAAAAAGATTGATCGCTTTTATCGTCAAATCGAATCAGACTGTACGGCGATTATGACGCTGAAAGCGCCTACGGCTCAAGATTTGCGCTGCTTGAGTGCCTTTATGCAACTGGTGCGAGACTTAGAGCGCATTGGCGATTATGCTGAAGATTTAGCTGAGATTGCGATTAAAATTTTTCCTTATGCGCCTCATACGTGTTTATCTGAAATCGAAGCCATGTCCCTTCACGCACAGGCGATGCTAGCAACTAGCTTGAAGGCTTTGGGAGATTTCGATGAAGGCGGTGGTCGCCGTTTAAAGCACCTAGATGATACTGTAGACGATGCTTACGATCGCGTTTATCAAACTTTAGCCCAACAACGGGATGTACCTGGTGTAGTCGAGCCAATTGTGCTGCTAGCACTGGCAATTCGTTGTCTGGAACGGATGGCAGATCATGCAACTAATATCGGTCAGAGGGTAGCATATATTGTCACTGGTCAACGCTCTTAATTGACAGTTCATGAATCAACAGCCTAAAGTCACTCCCTCTAGCTCCCCAATAAATGGGGTGGATCTTGATTTTAGCTCCCCTCTTTTTAAGACTATCTATTATCCGGATCTGTCTTAACATTTGCGATAGCGATCGCTTTTGTTTTTCTAACCCTGATTAGTTAGTCGTTAATTCTCAATAAGAAGGCAGTATTAGCAAGAATATTAAGCGTGAATTTGTCAAATATGCCTAATCCCTAAGTCTCTTAGATGTTTACAAAAGAAGGATTAAAAGATTGTAAATAAAGATGTGAGTAACGAGTGTAGTGCTATTTTAACCTAAAACGATTTGGCATAACAAGTACTGAATAACGATGAAATGTTGGGCTTTTATAGTTGGCAAATTATAAGCATTAAATTTTAATTATTACCATTAAAATTAGCGAGAAGAATCATAAATATATATGAGCAGTTAGAAAAAATATTGACTAGTTTAATTATAAAAATGGTAGCTTTTGATTCAGTTTTTCAGTGGCTTTTTTAGAGCTTGGATATCACGTACAAGCCAAAATATAATTACTGCTAAGGTTGGTACAACCGTTAAAAAATCGTACAGTCGGATACCTCGTAATAGATAGTAAAAAACAGTACTGCTAAGACAGAAGACGATGCTAGTAATCACGAATCTTTTTGAATTAGAATCTATGTTTAAAGCTACGACTGCCAACAGCACAGAGGAATACCAAGAGCAATACCAAGGAGCAGCAAACAAAAATAATATTAAGGTAATCCATCCTATATTTGTACTAAAACTAGTTGTAGAATATGTTTTTTTCAAATATGGTTTTACCAGAATAATTAAATAAGAAATTACAAATATAGAAAAGATTATAGGTTTAAATCTTGAGAATACAGTTGCTTGTAAAGTTACAGGAAGGTTTAGTATTTTTATACTTAGTAAATTCTTAATCAAAGAATATAATGAACCACCTACTCTGTCTTTAACGCCAGGATTGAAAAGGCTTGTCCAAGCATCGACTGAAGGTAAAGCTATCAGAGAAGTTGCAAAAATTATAGCTACAGAGATAAAAATTGCACTAAATAAAATTTTCCAACGTTGTTGCTTAATCAAATAAACAAAAATTAGAGGCAACCAAACAATTGGTAATGTTTTAATTAGAAAACCAATCCAAACTGTAACAATTGCAGCTAGATAGTTATAGTTTTTAAGGCATATTATCAAAATAATTAAAATGGTAGAAATGAAGACATCTACATGGGCATTTGTAACCTGCTCATACAGAAGTAATGGGCTAAGTAAATATGCAGTTGTTACATTTATCTTATAAGGAGAGTTTTTTAAATGCCCCCAAATTAAGTAACTATTTAATATATGGAATAAAAGACAGATTAATTTAAATACATAAATTCCTAAACTAGGAGTAATTGCAACGAAAAAGGCAGAAAATATAAAAAGTAGTTGAGATATAGGCCCATAAGTAGAAGTCTGTTTCCAAACAAGAAATGGAGACAATTCTGAAGTAAATGTGCTTGCAGGATTCAGAAAAGGGTTAATTCCATTTAAATACATCAAACCATAATGTATATACAAATTGATATCAGTAGTTATTGGATAACCTGCAAAAGCAATCAACAGAAAAAATGAACTGTTTTTTAATATTTTTATAAAGGTTATATCTTTTTGCTTATTCTTGTTTATAATTAGCCACACAGCATATATAATATTTAAAAAAAGGAATTCTATGCCTGTTCTTATTTGGTCAAAAGGGTTGGGAAAATCAGGTAAATATCGACCTGTGGAATTACCTAAAGCATCAAGATAAAAAGAATAAGCTCTAATTGCTAATTCTCCAAATAATATTAATGACAAAATTATGGCAAAACCTAATAATATTTGGGTTTTCTTACTATTAGATAAATTATTTGCATTTAGCATAAGCATAAATATAAAGAATTAATCATTCATTAACAATATAAAATGGTTTAATACCAAGGCAACCACATATTTTGAATGAGAAATCCCTCATCTAAATAAAGACCTAAGTAATCCCATTCAGTACCGCTTATTGCTAATAACTTAAGCCTTCGCTATTTAGTCTGTAGAACTCAACCAAACCATCAATTTCTATTCTATAGTTTTAGTTTTGTCAATAACATTTAAGATTCGCTTACCCTGAGTTTCATACAGGTCTTTAAATCCAAAATTCAAATGAAGCTAGGTGTTTACCTTGCTAGTCTTAAACACTTCCAGTTGCAATCCAATTTTCAATTGTATTATCATTATTTATAATAACAATAATAATTTATTTGAAATGGAATAATTTTATACAACTGAATACATCTTACGTAAGAATACTATAAAGTTATTTAGGAAAACTGAACATCTTCAATTATTACTCGCTCGCAAAACTCAAAAAACAATATAGCAATTAATACAGCAATCCTAAATCATTCGTGAGATGTATAGCAATTTTAAACCATTTCTGATAAGATTCAATACTGAAAAAGCAACTAAAGTCATGTTTGCGACTAAGTACAGGGTATGTCATGTGGATAGAATCAATAACAAAGTTTATTGAAAACAGCCAAGATAATGGTGACATTAAACGAACAAATGCAGTTAATATGCCACTCTGTGGATACAGTCATGAAGCAATAATGCCAATACTATGTTTCATCAGTAAATGGAAAAAATCATTTTTTCAAAGGGTAACTGAAGGTTTAAAGCTTACACATAAAGGAAGTTATGGACTTCTGAATATATAAAACGTGCAGAGATAATAGACAAGGGTTTTAAACCCACCTCCGTTCAGAAAGCAGGAGGCAGATATCAAACTTTTCAGAACATCTAAATGTAACAAAAAACTTTGGCTAACCAGGTTCAGTCAATAAAGCGCGCAGATGTTCGACTCTATTTCCTTTAGTCTTTACAGATAAATGTGAAATTATGAAGACAAACTCATCCAACTCGCTGTTAGCAGTACCAACGGGCCCACTAAAGATTTCAGAGTTGCCCCCTAATAATGTGGGTATAACTGGTGAATCTATCCATTTATCTCTAGTAATTCCTACTTATAAAGAGCGTGACAACATCCAAAATGTGGTCAGTATATTGAGTCAGTTACTGGATGAATCAATTCCAGGAAAATATGAACTAATTGTGGTAGACGATGATAGCCCAGACCAAACTTGGGAAATAGCACAATCTCTGACAACAGAATACCCTCAGTTGCGGGTGATGCGACGAGAACAAGAGCGGGGGCTATCTTCGGCAGTGATTCGTGGGTGGCAAGCAGCTACGGGAAGTGTGTTAGGGGTAATTGATGGAGATTTGCAGCATCCGCCAGAGGTGCTAATGCAACTGTTGCGTAGTGTTGAGCAGGGAGCGGATTTGGCAGTAGCTAGTCGTCATGTTGAAGGAGGCGGTGTTAGTAGCTGGAGTGTTGTCAGACGTTTATTGTCTCGTGGCGCTCAATTATTAGGCTTGGTTATTTTACCGGGAGTACTGGGTAGAGTTTCTGACCCGATGAGTGGTTATTTTATGGTGCGCCGAAGTGCGATCGCTAATGCAACACTCAATCCAGTGGGATACAAAATTCTCTTAGAAGTAATCGGACGCGGAAAGGTAGATGAAGTTGCCGAAGTTGGATATGTATTTTGTGAACGCAAAGAGGGTGAAAGCAAAGTTACATGGAAACAATACATAGATTACATTCACCATTTAGTAAGGTTACGGCTAACCGGAGGTAATAAAAAACAAAAACTTACTCAACAAACTGGTTTCCCCATTGGCCGATTTATCCGCTTTGGCTTAGTAGGACTGAGTGGGGTATTTGTGGATATGACAATTCTTTATTTACTCAGCGATCCCACTACCTTGGCTTGGCCTCTAACACGCAGCAAAATTATGGCTGGTGAAATTGCGATTTTAAATAATTTTTTGTGGAATGACGCTTGGACATTTGCTGATGTCAGCGCCAGACAGCAAGAATGGCATCAACGCCTGAAGCGGTTTTTGAAGTTCAACGCCATTTGCCTTGCTGGATTGGTATTGAATGTACTGGTATTAAATTTGGTATTCAATTTTATTATTCCTAACCGTTATATTGCGAACTTTATTGCGATCGCAGTTGCTACTATCTGGAATTTCTGGATTAATTTGAAACTTAGCTGGCGTGTCACCGAAGTGAAATAATCACAACGAGATTTTGATTTTTGCCTTTAGAACGAACTAAAATTTCAGGATAAAGGTAATTTTATAGTAAAAAAGGATACTTAGTAGCTAAAGTCATCCCTTTTTGGCTTGTCAAAAGGTGAAAATTGCACGCTTGTATATTGAAAGAGTGTAGTAGAACGAATTTACGCTGGTTCTAAGACACTTGATGAGGGAGTTTCTCACTTTGTTTCCTATTCTTTGCACTGCATAGCCTAAACCCAAGCGTATTGGCTTATGAAAACGGGAAATTAGAAATCTTTTTCCCTCCCCAATACATACTTACGGTGTATACACAAGTCTTAAAGACTTAGGTTAATGTAGTTTCGTTCGTTCCCATACTCCGTATGGGAACGAACGAAACCCACCTTTTTCGGTTGAAAACTTGCTCAATAAAAATAATTTAACTAAATATTTTACTAAAAGCTTACCTATTCTTAAACTTGCACAACTAAAGTAACAGACAAACACCTGACAAAAATTAGTATCTATCTAACTCATAGATACCTAAAACAAGAAGTTGTTTCAATGAAAAGATTTTGAGTTAGTCTCTAGCCCTCACAAGTAAAAATACACATAATTTAGATACACAGGTGGATTTTGTTTTATACAAATCATTAGAGTTTCTTAATCATTTTAAATATCGAGATTGCCTGATAATTATGTAGTTACTGTTAATGATATATTCCACAACTCCTACTTCAAACTCTTCTGTCGTGTCAAATAGTTCTGCTTTCGGCGGACAATTACCCCAGCAGATATTTACCCGTAGGGAAGTAATTCCACTTCAAAATGACGTACTTTGGCGTATTGAATACGGTGCAGTTCGTACCTTAACGTGGAGTGAAGACGGAACATTCATCACTCTTGGTTATTGGGGATTAGGGGATCTGATTGGCTATCCTTTATCTAGGGTCAAGCCCTACCAAATTGAATGTCTCACAGGCGTAGAAGTAAGCATTGTACCGCCCCATTTATGGCATCAAGATATTAATGCTTTGTTGTCCCATATTCAACAGGCAGAGGATCTACTAAGTATTGTGCATCGAAAACCAATTTCGCTACGCTTATGGCAATTTTTGGTGTGGTTAAGTGAAAAATTTGGACGTGATGTAGATAAGGGAAAACTAATTGATTTAAATGTTACCCATCAAGATATTGCTGAAGTATTAAATACCACGCGAGTAACAGTTACCCGCCTCTTACAGCAATTGGAGGAAGAAGGAACAGTTCTACGTCACAAACGCCGCATTATTTTGCGTTTACCAAATAAACTAATTAAAAATTATGGTTCAGCAGTATGTTAGCTGAATTGCTTGTAAAATTCACAGAGTGTAATGTATAATCGTGTCTGTGATTAGTGTGTAGAATTCCCGAAAGTAAAGTGTTATAGGCGTTTTACAGTGGTCGGGTTATTTAGGTGTGAGTGAGAGTATAAACATGACAAAACGATTCTGGAATCTTTTTAAGGTTAGTCCAGTTATTGTAGCTGCGACATTTTTTGTTGCTAATAGCGCTCTAGCTGCTGAAGTCAACGAACAGGTAACAAATGCTGCCCAGTTATCTGAAGCTCAAGACTCTAATGATATGAGTCAGGTAACATCAGTTTCGCAATTTTCAGATGTGCAACCCACGGATTGGGCATTCCAAGCTTTACAATCTCTAGTTGAGCGCTACGGCTGTATTGCAGGTTATCCCAACAGTACCTATCGTGGGAACCGTGCTTTGACCCGTTATGAATTTGCCGCAGGTTTGAATGCCTGTTTAGATCGGGTTAACGAACTGATTGCTACAGCTACTGCTGATTTAGTCAGCAAACAAGATTTAGCTACTTTACAGCGCTTACAAGAAGAATATTCTGCTGAATTAGCAACTCTGCGCGGTCGTGTGGATGGATTAGAAGCCCGCACTTCTGAACTTGAAGCTAATCAGTTCTCCACTACCACCAAGTTGGTTGGGGAAGCAATTTTCAACGTGTCTGATGTTTTTGGTGAAAATAGGGCTGATACAGATGCCGACCCTAACAATAATCCAGACTTAAACAGCAACACTGTTTTCTCTGATCGCGTGCGTTTGAACTTGTACAGCAGTTTCACTGGTAAAGACCAGTTGCAAATCCGTTTAAATGCGGGCAATATCGTTTCCAATGTTGGTAGTGTTGTTGGTGGTGTTGCAAGCGGTAGTGGTACCAACATGACCCGCTTGGGTTATGACGGTGATACCAACAACTCTGTTGCGATTGATAAAATCAACTATGCTTTCAACTTCACTGACGCAGTGCGTGTCAAGATTGACGCTAGTGGCGGTGAATTGTATGAAAACGTAAACACCTTTAACCCTGACTTTGCAAGCTCTGGTAGAGGTGCGCTCTCTCGATATGGACGTTTCAGCCCCATCTACCGTCAAGGTCAAAATGGTGCTGGTTTAACTGTAACTTTCAATCCTAACGAAGCTATCAGCTTGACTGGTGCTTATTTAGCACCTTCAACTGGTAATGGTGTCTTTGGTGCTAATAATCCCGGACTTAGTAACGGTCTGTTTGATGGCGATAACACTCTCTTCGGTCAATTAACTTTCAAACCCACCAAAGCCTTCAATATTGGTTTGACCTACGCCCGTAGTTACTTCGCTGGTAATGCTGCCAACAGCCTCTTCCAAGGCACAGGTAGCACCTTTGCCAATAACCCCTTTGGAACTGGGGCTCGTACTGAATCTAACAACTACGGTGTAGAAGCGACATTTCAACTTGGCTCTAACTTGGCTATTAGTGGTTGGGGAGGTTATACAACTGCTGATGCTAGGAGTGGTGTTAACGTTGGTAGAGATGCAGACCTTTGGTACTGGGCTGGATCGCTTGCTTTAAAAGACTTAGGTGGAGAAGGCAACGTTTTAGGTGTTATCTTTGGTCAACCACCCAAAGTTACTGGTGGCAGCATCAAAACAGTTAATAACTTAGATACCGATACCTCTTATCACTTAGAGGGCCTTTACAAGTTCAAGGTTTCTGATAATATTCAGGTCACACCTGGCTTGTTGGTAATCTTCAATCCCGAACACAACGACGCTAACGATACCATCTATGTAGGTACTCTGCGTACTACCTTCACCTTCTAAAATTGGTGATGGCAAATAAAGCTCAGAATTAGATAAACAAAAGCCCGCCTTGAGGTGGGCTTTTGTTCAGGAAAAAAATTAGCTATGTAGGATTATAATCTGGCTGATTGGATATATCTTTAGGGGGGCGATCGCTACTCCAAGCCCACCACACAGTAGCACAGTGGCAATAATAGAACTCTTGCCATTTGCGACGACGGTCTTCTGTAAGTACAGGCGATCGCCGATTTAGCCAAACTTTTTCAGCTTCTCGGCTAGTTGAGTGGCAATTAGGACAGCAAAATTCATAAGCGTGCATTGCCTGATTCGTCCATTCAGGTGGGAGGGTAGCAAAAGCGTCCATATCGTTACAGTAATATCAATGGTCATCCAAAACTTTCAGGTTTTGAACTTGGGGGTAAACGGATACTATAAAATCCCGCCACACTATCAAATTGCTTTATCAATATTCTTATGGCTTTGTCTAGACTATTTACAAATCGCCATTTACAGAGATTTTCACTAATAGAATAACTATTTAGAAAGATTGCGATAGCATCTCACAAATCAAAGGTTAACACAAATGGTAACTAAAATAATTACTATGCACATTATGGCTAATAATTAAATTTATGGAGCCAAATGTTGAAATTCGCCGTTTATTAGATGTAATGCCTGCTTCTGGCCGGATGACGACAAAAATCGTTAGTAAGCCAGAACAGGCAAAAGTGATTGATGCGTCCTTTCCTCAACCCTGGAATCAGACGCGACCAATATATATTAATTTCGATTTATGGCGTTGCCTAGCCAAGCCGCAACGAGATTTGCTACTGTTGCAGATGGTTAGTTGGTTGACGGGGGTGAAGTGGTTTAAACCCAACATTTATCAAGGTGTCGTGCTAGTGGGGATGTTAGGTGGCTTATTAGAAGCATCACAGTCAGATGTGGTGGGTGTAGCCATAGCCGGGGGATTAAGTGCGATCGCTGCTTTTCGGATTTGGCGCACTAATAAATCTCAAGAGTCAGAGTTAAATGCCGATGCAGCAGCAATTCGCATCGCACAACGGCGCGGTTATTTAGAAGCTGAAGCAGCGCAGCACCTATTATTAGCAATTGAAGCAGTAGCAAAAATTGAAGGGCGTTCTGGTTTAAATTTTACTGAGTTGATTCGTTGCCAAAACCTCAGAGCGATCGCAGGCTTATCACCAGTGGGTATGCCAGAAAGTTATGGTAAGTAGAATAAATGTCTCTGTTGTTTATTTGTAGCAACAAAGCTTGTCTACCTTGAGAACCGTAGTTTTGTAGCGACTGTCTTAAAAGTCAAGCGATCGTTAACAAAAAACTGGGACGGTGAACGTTGGCGCAACTGAGGAACACTGCGCTAGATTCGGGGGTGGCTGGTAGTAAGGATTTTAGCAGCCTGCACCAGGCACTCCGCTTCGCCGCCAAATCTTTTCTAGTTGCTGGATTTCGCCTGTGGGCAAAAAAGAGTATAAGAATGAGATCCCAATTGAGTGAGCGATCGCTAAAGAGGGAGACTAGTTAAATATATCTTTTAAAAAACTCTAGGTTTCAACATAGGTGAGTTTTAGTTTCCGAGTCCGAGGGTCAGCTGGCTCCACTAACATAAACTCCGGCTGAGTGAAGGACTCGGAACTTTTGGTAGAGCGTTTAACACTGAAAACTTAGGCGTGAGGAGGGAAACAATCAGTCAACCTCAAAATTGGCTTGCAATTCTACCAGACCATAGCAATTACGTTGCTACTAGTAAATTGTTTATTCGATCTGGTTAGGGAGAAGACAGCAATTGACATCATTTAAGCAGACTTTGCCCCACTGTAAGGCCCAGCGGACAAGAGCTACTCGATTTTCAGTCTCGGTCTTGGTCAGAATATTGCTGATATGGTTATCAACTGTACGCTTGCTAATCTCCAGTTTACCTGCAATCTCTTGGTTAGTTAAGCCAGCGGCCACTAGGTCGATAATTTGCAGTTCTCTGTCTGACAGACTAACGGGGGTCTCAGACTTGCCACCAGCCATGACTATTTCTATCCTCCTTTGGTATATCTACTTAATCACTCTTTCTAATTCTAGAAGATTCTTTTGTTGGTAGGGGTTTCAAGTATTAGCAGTAACACTATTGTCAATATTTTCTTTGGATTTTAAGTTGGCAAGAATATAAATCATGACAATATACAAGTATTATACAACACTTATTTTTGTCTGTATTTTAGTATAAATATTTAGATAATTTCGGTGGTAATTAGAAGCATATAGATGTTATGGAGTAGTAAAAAATGCTATTTAATTCTATGAAGAACTGGCGACAAATTAGCAACAATTGTTGTAGATTTTATACTGTAAATTCTTAATCCAAAATCGAAATCTCAAATCTAAAATGAAATGAGCAATTCCCGTGTTTTGTGCCTCGGTGAAATTTTGTTTGATTGTTTAGCCGATCAATTAGGGTTAAAGCTGGAAGAAGTTAAATCCTGGACTCCCTATCCAGGAGGGGCACCAGCTAACGTAGCCTGTGCTTTAGTCAAGCTGGGGACGACAGCAGGATTTATCGGAGCCGTTGGTGAAGATGAACCAGGAAATGCACTAGTCAAGCTATTACAAGATGTAGGTGTAGATACGACGGGAGTACAACGTCACCCCACAGCACCAACGCGGCAAGTTTATGTTACACGGGATCTGGCTGGCGATCGCACCTTCGCCGGATTTGGTCAGTATGACACCGCAGAATTTGCCGATACTCGCCTGCAAGCCAAACAATTGCCAGATGCGCTGTTTCAAGAGGCAGATTTTCTGGTTTTGGGTACTTTGGAATTAGCCTATCCTGAAAGTGAACAGGCAATTTACCGCGCCCTAGAGTTAGCAGAACATTACGATCTGAAGATTGTTCTAGACATCAATTGGCGGCCTGTATTTTGGGATGAGCCAAAAATCGCTCATCAAAAAATTCCAGAATTATTTAAGCGAGTAGATTTCCTCAAACTCTCCAAAGAAGAAGCTGAATGGCTATTTGAAACCGCAGATCCTGGAGCTATTACTTACCGCTTGGCTTCAATTGAAGGAGTTTTAGTAACAGATGGCGAAAACGGTTGCACCTACTGTCTGGGTGAGAATGAAGGCAAATTACCTTCCTTTTCCATCCCCGTAGTTGATACAACTGGTGCAGGAGATAGCTTTCTGGCAGGATTCATCCACCAGTTGAGTCATTACGGCATCCACAGCTTGCGGGATGCTGAAATTGCAAAACGCATCGTCACTTATGCCAGTGCTGTTGGGGCACTGACTACCATTAAACCAGGTGCGATCGCTTCTCAACCAACAGATGCTGAAGTTGAAGCTTTTCTAGCCTCACATCAACTCTAGGAACTAACATAAGCCACTGGGATATCAGCCACTAAAGGCTGATACCCCCGACTAGAAAATGGACGAATTAACAATAGATTGGTGGCTGCATCTGCATAGCACTATTCCCGGATTTCTCACGATACTGTAGGCAGAGGAGTATGGGGAGTGTGGGGAGTATGGGGAGTGTGGGGAGTGTGTGGGGTCAGATTTCTTCCCCATCCTCCCACACCTCCCACACCTCCCACACTCCTTAATTTCTCACTTGTGAGAAATCAAGGTATTGTGTTGCACGATGAGAGCAAATTATTAACTATAAAGTGATTTTTTATTGTTTGTGAGAAATTCGTGTTGGCTGGCGGAATTAAATAAATCCCGCCGTCCGCTCAGAGGTGCTTAGACTGTAACCAGTCCAGACTGTATTCGGCGAGTTCCCGCCAGCCACTGTCGATGGTGAGCGAGTGTCCGCGATTGGCGAACTCTTTAAATTCGGTTACGGCCTTCGACTTGCGACGATAAAATTTGAGCGTACTTTTGACCATGACTGTCGGGGCTGTGTTGTCCTTTGCGCCGGCGATCAGCAGCAATGGGCCACGGGTGGCGTTTGCCACATTTACCCTAGTAGCTGACTTTGGGTTGAGGGTTGCAGTAGCAGCCTGGAACAGCGGACGACCAGGGGCTGGCATCGCGTACTTTGCATATAATTCCCTGGCTTCCTGCTCCGAGACGGCGTTGGTGAAGCCGAAACGAAACTGCTGTTCAGTTAGTGACACAGCGTGCCAAAAATTGCAGGGATTGCTCAGAACTGGGAATGCAGACTTCAGCGCCGAGAGCGGCAGATCGGGTACGCCGCGAGGTGCAGCAGGGTCGATAGCGATCGCAGCAGTACCGAGATCCCGTGCGAGTAGATTCTGCACAAGCAATCCCCCGAAGGAATGGCCGATGAGAATGGGTTTGCGATCTAACGCCTCAATCTGTCCAGCAATGTAGTCAGCAATTTCGGTTACGCCATAGCCCGCGACGGCAGCAGCGTTTTTGCGAGTTGCCTCAGTGGTCTTAGAATCCCCTGGCCAGCTAACTGCGATCGCATCGTAGCCGTTCTCGCAAAAGAACTCGATCCAATTGTTCCAAGACTCTGCATGAAGCCAAAGTCCATGAACAAAGACGATCAAACTCCTAGTGGAATTGTTGGATAACATCTGTAAACTCCTTGCTGTGGGCAGTGTCGTCTTCATACATGATTGGATTGAAATGAAGTCCTTGCTAATCAAGTGACCTCAAAAGCAATCTGATCCAAATTAGCGAAGACCACCCGTGATATATAGCGCTTCGCCAGTCATCCATGCGGAATCAGAGGAGGCGAGAAAGACGGCAGCAGGTGCAATATCTTGCGGCTGTCCAATACGACCAAGTGGGGTCTGTGATTCCACACCTTGGCGATGTTCAAGAAATCCTGTTGTATGCGTACCTTCAGTTTCGACTAAACCGGGGTTAATCGAATTTACCCGGATATTGCGCTTTCCTAGTTCTTTTGCCAGAGTCCTTGTCACAGCATCGATAGCCGCTTTGGTGGCGTTATAAACAGTGCCATTCGCTGGTGAAAAAGTATCTACAAACGAGCTAATGTTGATGATGCTGCCACCTGTAGAGCCAAAGTGTTTAATTGCTTCTTGAGAAGTCAAGATCAGTCCAAGGACATTGAGATCGAACTGCTTGTGGAAATGTTCTTCAGTGATACTCTCAATGGGCGACAACTCATAGATCCCGGCGTTATTCACCAAAATATCAAGTGTGCCAAATATCTTTTTTACCTCTGCAAATAGATGCTGGATATCTGCCTTTTTTGAAACATCTGCCTGTACTGCAACGGCTTTTCCACCCGTGCTTTCAATTTCAGCAACAACGCGATCGGCTGCTTCTTTGCTGGAGGCGTAATTGACAACAACTGCTGCACCTTCAACTGCCAAATGTTTGGCAATGGCAGCACCGATTCCTTTGGATGCACCTGTAACAACTGCGATTTTTCCTTCAAGTTTTTTCATAATTATCAGTACTGTGGTTTTGTTTAATATTTGTGCTGGTCATCGACGAATAATTGAATCAACGCAGACCACCTGTGATGTATAGGGTTTCGCCAGTCATCCATGCGGAATCAGAGGAGGCAAGAAAGACAGCAGCAGGTGCAATATCCTGCGGTTGTCCAATACGACCAAGCGGAGTCTGTGATTCGATAACTTTGCGAAATTCCAGAAATCCCATCGTTTCATGTGTTCCTTCCGTTTCGATTAAACCAGGGTTTAGCGAATTCACACGGATATTGCGCTTTCCCAGTTCTTTCGCCAGAGTCCTCGTCACGGCATCGACAGCCGCTTTGGTGGCGTTATAGACCGTGCCGTTCGCTGGTGAAAAAGTACTTACAACTGAACTAATGTTGATGATGCTGCCACCTGCCGAGCCAAAGTGCTTAATTGCTTCTTGAGAAGTCAGTATCAGTCCCAGAACATTGAGATCGAACTGCTTGTGGAAGTGTTCTTCAGTGATACTTTCAATGGGCAAGTTCTCGTAAATACCAGCGTTATTCACCAAAATATCAAGTGTGCCAAATATCTTTTTTACCTCTGCAAATAGATGTTCGATATCTGCCTTTTTTGCAACATTTGCCTGTACTGCAACGGCTTTTCCACCCGTGCTAGCAATCTCGGCGACAACGCGATCGGCTGCTTGTTTGCTGGAGGCATAATTGACAACAACGGTTGCACCTTCATCTGCCAGATGTTTGGCAATAGAAGCACCGATTCCTTTGGATGCGCCCGTAACAACTGCGATTTTTCCTTCAAGTTTTTTCATGATTGTTGAGATTGGAAGCTTTAAGTCTGGGTTGGTGATGTTGGTTATGTTTATTTTTCAGCTTGCACTCAATTAAGAACACTCAAGTTATTTGAGTTAAGGTGCAAGTTACAGCAGATTTCAAAAAGCTTTGTTTATTAGCTAAGTATTGAGGCATAGCCAGTTGTATTAGTGGATGGAAGTTCTACTCATTTCATAACGAGCGAACAGACACCAAGCATGATATTCTTCAGTAGGGATGGAAAAAACTTGCTCCCTTTGCACTAACTAAACTTTTCGTCAGCGCCAAGTGCAGGCTGCCTCAACATAAAGCATCCCCCAAAAAAAGACTTGCTCTGCCCTCTATAACTGCCTATTTGCCTGTGGACTCCAATGTGACAAAATTTAGGCGCGGTAGCTCCCCTTATGGGCGGGTGAGAGGAGTGATTTTATCGCCTCTGGGGTGGCAGCGATTTCAAGCAGCAAAGGAGCAGGCAGAAGCTAAAGAAACTTGGGGCAAGCACCTTACACAGGAAGAACTTAGCGATCGCACTGGACTTTCACTCAATACCCTCGCCCGGATTTTCAAGCGCGAATTAGGGGTAGATCGCCAGTCGTTAGAATATCTCTTTCGGGCATTTGGGCTGGAATTAACCAAGACAGATTTTACATCCCCCATTGCACCATTAGAAGCAGCATTATCAATGCAACGAGCAAATCCCCAACAAGATTGGGACAATGCTGGGGATGTATCGGTGTTTTATGGTCGTGAAACAGAACTGGCGCAACTATGGCAGTGGATAATTTCTGAGCAATGCCGTGTTGTTGGCTTACTGGGGATCGGTGGCATTGGCAAAAGTACGATCGCCATCAAGGCGGCGCTGCAAATGCAGGCAGAATTTGAAATGGTGGTTTGGCGAAGTCTCTGCAATGCGCCACCGTTGGATGAACTTTTAACCAGCATACTGAAATTTTTCATGCCGATTCAGGGGGAAGATCCTGTTATTCCCACCACGCTGAATGAAAAATTCTCTAAATTGATGCAGTATTTGCGATCGCATCGTTGTCTATTGATTCTGGATAATGCCGAAATTCTTCTGCACAGCGAACAAGTGGGACAGTGGCGACTCGGCTATGAAGATTACGGACAATTGCTGAGAACAATTGGAGAAACTCCCCACAAAAGTTGTTTGTTGCTGACAAGTCGAGAAAAGCCACGGGAAATTGCCCTGATGTCAGATGAAGATGGCGTGGTGCGATCGCTACTTTTGAGTGGACTCACACCCGACGATGGACGTGCCATCTTCCGAAAAAAAGGAGCGTTTACGGGTTCAGAAGCAGAGTGGAATACCTTAATTAATCATTATGGTGGCAACCCCCTCGCACTAAAGCTAGTGGCAGCCGCCACCCTAGATTTATTTAACGGCAGCATTGCAGAAGTTTTAACTTATCTCGATCGGGGAATTCTTATATTTGAAGACATCCGCGATCTGCTCGGTCGTCAGTTCGATCGCTTACCGAATAACGAACAGAGAGCGATGTTCTGGCAAGCGATTCATCGTGAGCCAGTCTCGATTGCAGAAATCCGCGAAAATGTTGTCGATCTTGTCTGTCAGCAGAGTGTACCCAATTTAATTAACTCACTGCTGAGGCGATCGTTACTCGAAAAAACGGATAAGTTATTTTTCTTGCAACCAGTTGTGATGGAATTTGTCACTGAACGATTCATTGAGCAGGTTTGTAGAGAATTTGAGACTTCTCAAATTGACTTTCTGCGAACTCATGCCTTGATTCGAGTCCAGGCAAAAGATTATGTGCGAGAAACGCAATTGCGGCTAATTGTGCAACCTGTAATTGAACGACTCCTATCTCGTTTTGGGAGTGTGACAGCAATTGAGACGAGAGCAAGGCAACTATTGAAGCAGCACCAAAAATCAGGATATGTTGCAGGCAACCTGATCAATCTTCTAGTCCAGCTGCAAGTGGATTTGCGTGGTTCTAACTTTTCTGAGTTAGTGGTGCAGCAAGCCGACTTGCGGCAGGTGAATTTGGCAGGGGTCAATTTTCAAAATGCCGATTTAAGCAAGTCCATCTTTTCAGAGACATTAGGGATTGCAGTCTCCATCGACATCAGCCCAGACGGTCAAATCGTCGCAGTCGGCGATTCAAACGGTTTGGTGTATCTTTGGCATATTACTACGACTCAACTATTAGCTACCTTTGAAGGACACACCGGCTGGGTGTGGTCGATTGCTTTTAGTCCCGATGGCAAAACTTTAGCTAGCTGTAGTAGTGATGCTTCGGTGCGGTTGTGGGATGTCCAAAGCAGTCAGTGTTTGCGAATCTTTACGGGACATATCGGGTGTGTCTGGTCAGTGAGCTTTAGTCCCAACGGTCAACGATTAGCCAGTGGCGGCGACGATCAAACGGTGCGAGTGTGGAATTTACAGGGGCAATGTCTTCATATTTTACAGGGACACACAAAAAATGTTTACTCGGTTCACTTCTCTCCTGACAATCAAACCTTAGCCAGTGGTAGTAAAGATACCTCCATTCGGCTTTGGGATGTCGTGAATGGCAACTGCCTGGGGGTATTAGAGGGGCATACCGATGGAGTTCGTTGTGTGCGGTATAGCCCTGATGGTCAATTGCTTGCTAGTGGAAGTCACGATCGCTCTATTCGCCTCTGGAGTGGGCAGCTTCACAAAGGCGATCGTCAATCAAAGCCTCATGTCAAGGTATTGCATGGACACACCAATTGGGTTTGGAGCATTGCGTTTAGCCCAAATGGTGATATTTTGGCGAGTGGAAGTGACGATGGTACTCTCCGCTTTTGGAATCTCCAAGATGAACAATGTATCAACGTTGTTAGCGGTGATACCAACGAAGTTTTTGCAATTGCCATCAGTAGCGACGGTCAACTATTGGCAAGTGCAACTCAAGACCAAACGGTGCGGGTTTGGAATCTACAAAGCGGGCAAAGCCTGAAAACGTTGCGCGGATACAATAGTGGTATTCGCTCCCTGAGCCTCAGCCCCAACGGTCAAATGTTCGCCAGTGGCAGTCAGGATGAAGCGATCCACCTGTGGCATTTGCAGGTTGATGACAATTTATCACCACGTCCCTACAAAACCTTCTACGGAGCTACCAATTGGGCTTCATCTGTAAGCTTTAGCCCCGATGGTCAAACTTTGGTGACCAATGGACAGAATCGCTTATCGATTTCAGTGTGGGATCTGCAAACAGGACATCTCAATCAATGGTCATCAGGTCATACTGAACCTGTGAAGGCAGTTCTCTTCAATCCAAAGGGGCAAACCCTGGCAAGCAGTAGTTACGATCGCACCGTGCGACTGTGGGATGTGCAGACTCATCAGTGTTTGTGGGTGCTGCGTGGTCATGAAAGCGGCGTTTGGCCCATCGCCTTCGATCCTAGCGGTCAACGGCTGGCAAGTGGCAGTTTTGACCACACCATTCGTCTTTGGGATTTGCAAACCGGGGAATGTGTGCGGATATTACAGGGTCACGCTGGCGGACTTTACGCAGTGGCATTCGATCCTAGCGGTCAACGGCTGGCAAGTGGCAGTTTTGACCACACCATTCGTCTTTGGGATTTGCAAACCGGAGAATGTCTGCGGGTATTGCAGGGGCATACAGGTGGTGTTTGGACTCTTGCCATCAGCCCAGATGGTCAAACTTTGGCAAGTGGCAGTAACGATCAGACTATTCGACTATGGAATCTACAAACAGGGCAATGTCTTCAGGTCTTGCAAGAGCATACACGTTGGATTGCTTCGGTGGTATTTAGCTTTGATGGTCAAATTTTATTGAGTGGCAGTCACGATCGCACAATTAAGCTGTGGGATGTGACAACAGGACGTTGCATCAAAACGTTGATGGCCGATCGTCTTTATGAAGGCATGAATATCAAAGGAGCAACGGGATTAACTGAAGCTCAAAAATTTACCCTGAAAGCGTTAGGGGCAATTGAGTATCATTAAGGCGAAAAGGAACCGTATTGACACTTACCCTAATACTTTTCGGATAAACCCAATAATTTCTCTTTTGGTCTGGGGAAAGGTTAAAGGGTTTTGGGGGAAAGGTAAATTCAAAACCCGAAAGTATAACAGTCAAGTCGCTTCGCTCCAATTAAAAATTAAAAATGTAAAATTAAAAATTGCAATCAGTGGCGGACTATACCCAAAATTAATTAAAAATTATTCTTCTTCACTAATTTTTAACTTTTAATTTTTAATTAAAAAATGGTCAATGGTTAGCTTTAGCTTGCTGCCACAGAGTATCAACAGTTACAAACTCATAACCTTGTTGTAGCAGTTGCGGAATGAGAATTTGGATTATGGCAGCAACATCTTGTCCACCGCAAGCACCATCATGCAAGACAATCAGCGAACCATTTTTGACCTGCTGCATAATTCGCTCTACCACAGTGGTAATACCTGGTCGTACCCAATCTTCTGGTACAACGCTCCACATAACTGAGCGGTAATTCCACTGAGAAAACAATTTTAAAGTAGCAGGTGTAAATAAACCATTGGGGGGACGGACATCCCGTACTTGTTCAGGTTGTAGATTGCAGGCATTGTAGATGGCAACTTGGGTTTTTTCTAAACTGTCCTTCAATTCATTGAGGGAAAGCATGGGAAAAGAGCGATGATCGTAGCCATGCAATCCGATCCAGTGGCCGCGATCGCTAACAGCTTTGGCGATCGCTGGTGAACGGTTGACGCAAACACCCAACCAAAAAAAACTGGCTGTAATGTTGTAGCGATCTAATACTGCCAAGACTTCGGGTGTGTATTGCGGATGGGGCCCATCATCGAATGTGAGTGCGATCGCTTTAGTATGGGGATTTCCACCCCAAAGGCAATTGGGAAAACTCGGTTGGAGAATGCGATAGAAAACTGGGAATAGAGGAGCTAGCTGCATTTGCGTTTCTCTGCTGCTGACAACTTTTTGTAGGTATTGCTTGCGAAACTACGATAGGCGATCGCACCGCATACATACAATGTCTCAATATTCTAGCCAAATTATCAGAACACAAAACTTCGTGCTTAGAACTCGAAACCCTAAGCAATATCAAGCGATGGGCATGAACTTGCTAGTCGCTTTGTAACAAAATCTGTAACAGCATTACTATTTGAGCTAGCACTCGTCTAGATTGATGAGAAATCTACGCGTAATCCCGGAATCAAAGGATTAATGTTGCTCAAAGATATACGAGATTATCAAATTCTATTTCTCGGCTTGTTCCTAGTATTGGGAATCGGTACAAGAGATTGGACGCTGCGACCAGAGTTAATTGGGGTAGCGATCGCCACAAGTCTAGCAACTCAATGGATATTGTCATTAGTTACTGGCAAAGAACAAATGGCAAATCTTCGCAGTGCTTTAATTACCTCTCTAGGACTAGGACTGCTATTGCGGGCTGATTGCTGGACGACAATGGCAATCGCCGCAGCAATTGCGATCGCAAGCAAATTTATCTTCCAAGTCGGCGATAAGCATTTCTTTAATCCCACCAATTTTGGCATCATATCTGCCTTGATTTTGACCCCCGATGCTTGGGTTTCGCCAGGACAATGGGGTGAAGAATGGTGGTATGGGCTATTATTTGCCGGCACTGGCGGCATGATTTTGCAGCGCGTTGGTCGCTGGGACACCACAGCAGCTTTTTTAGGTTCCTACGCCTTGCTAGAGGCGATTCGCAATCTCTGGCTGGGTTGGACTTGGGATGTTTACTGGCATCGATTGATGAGTGGGTCTTTGCTGCTGTTTGCCCTATTTATGATTACAGATCCGCGATCGATCCCCAATTCCCGAATTGGACGGGTAGTTTGGGCAATTTGCATCGCCGGATTAACTTTTATCCTGCGGAATTATTTCTTTATTTCCACAGCAGTTTTCTGGGCGCTCTTTGCCCTTGCGCCATTGACCATCCTGTTAGATGTTTTGTGGTTAGCCCCAAGGTTTTCTTGGCAAGAAAGAGAAACAGATGTAGAGACATTGCAATGTAACGTCTCTCAACATTAAAAATGCAGAGGTATAAAATGAAGTTTTTTCGACTTTTAACGCCATTATTGTTGGCAATCGTAGCTGTTTTCTGCTTTGCACCAGCAGCTTGGGCATTTTGTGGATTTTATGTAGCTAAAGCTGATACAAAACTGTATAACAAAGCTTCTCAGGTGGTGATAGCGCGAGATGGCGATCGCACCGTCCTAACAATGGCAAACGATTTTCAAGGCGAAGTTAAAGATTTTGCGATGGTAGTACCAGTGCCAACAGTGGTACAAAAAGAGCAAGTTCGCGTCACTGAACCCAAGATTATCGAACGCTTAGATGCTTTTAGTGCCCCGCGATTGGTAGAATATTTTGATCCAGATCCTTGTGCCCCAGTTTACCTCCAAGAGTTATCAGCAGCACCAGCGCCAGCAGCAAGCAATGAGTCAGCGCGTAAGAGAAGCAGTGATGCTAGTTTGGGTGTAACAGTCGAAGCACGTTTCAATGTCGGCGAATACGACATCGTGATTCTTAGTGCTAAAGAATCTGGCGGACTAGAAACTTGGCTCCAACGCAATGGCTACAAAATTCCTAGAGGTGCGAAACAGTTACTAAAACCCTATATCCGCTCCTCAATGAAATTCTTTGTTGCCAAAGTCAACTTAAATAAATTCGAGAAATCTGGCTATCAGTTCCTTCGTCCGCTACAAATTTCCTACCAGTCACCCAAGTTCATGCTGCCAATTCGTTTAGGCATGATCAATGCCACGACAGAGCAGGATTTGATTGTCTATATCCTCTCACCTCAAGGACAGGCAGAAATAACTAACTACCGGACGGTGAAAATCCCCTCCGACACAAACGTTCCCTTGTTTGTCAAAGATGAATTTGGTGATTTCTACAAATCAATGTTTCAAACTGCCTACACCAAAGAAGACAAGAAAGTAGGTTTTTTAGAATACGCTTGGAATATGGGTAGTTGCGATCCCTGTTCTGCCGAGCCTCTAACCCCAGATGAGCTTAAGCAAGCAGGCGTATTTTGGCTAGATAATAATTCTCCAAGTGATGTGCCAGTATCCCCACGCTTTCGTCGTCCCTTTCCAAACAGTAACGTCTTCATCTCCCGGTTGCATGTCCGCTACACCCGCGACAAATTCCCTGAAGACTTGATATTCCAACAAACTGCTAACAGTGAATTTTTCCAAGGGCGTTATGTTTTACAACATCCGTTCCAAGGAGAACTCAAATGTCAGGCGGGTAGAGAATATAAGCGGTCTTTGCCCAAGCGTTTTGAACAAGAGGCGCAAACTCTGGCTAAACTCACAAATTGGAAGATCCAAGACATTCGCAACAAGATGAAACTGAGTGTTGGTAATCTGACATATTCTTGGTGGGAAAATTTATTTTCTTGGCTGGGATTATATTGAAGGGAATGGGGAATGGGGAGTTCAGTGGAAAGATGATTACTTCGACCTCTGAACTAGGAACTTCAACCTCTGAACTGGGAACTTCGACCTCTGAACACAGAATGTAAAGCATGAACCTTAAAACTTACTGTTCCCAATGCCCAATACCCAATACCCAATACCCAATATCTTGATGAAAGGTAATTTTTTGTGGCGTTGTTATACGCAATACTAAGATATTCTTGCTTTCTGCCTCAAGATTGTCATGGTTCAATTCGATGAACAGCTACGCCGCTTAGTTACCGAAGCCTGTGGACACCCACTTGGAAGTCCTCAGCGTCAGAAGCTGCTCACGCAAATTATTCGCTTGACAGCAAATAGACTCTGGAGGGAAGGTACTCCCTACTATCAAGATGCACTACAACAAACTTGGTTGTATTTCTGCCGCAATGTTTGTGATGGCTTGACTGGTCAAATCTATGACCCCAACTATGGGAGTATCATTACCTGGCTAAATGCTTACCTAAAACGTAGACTACAAGACTTTTACATTAACCAGAACCGGGAACAAGCCACCACAGTGCCTCTTCGGGTTCGTCAGTCTACATCGGGTGGAACAAGCGAAACAATTGATCCTGTAGATAATCTCCCCGCTAGCCCCCAAGCACCTCCCATTTTGGAAGACTTGGAAACATGGGCTCAGACCGATTCTGATGGAGAACTGCGCCGTACTTGTATTAAAGGACGACCAGATGTGAATTGTCAGGTGTTAATTCTTAAACGCCTGCCTCCTGAAGTTAGCTGGAAAGAATTATCTGAGGAGTTTAGCTTGTCAATTCCAACGTTAAGCAGTTTTTATCAGCGCCAGTGTATACCACGTTTGCGTAAATTCGCTGAATCGGAGGGATTGTTTTAAACAAGGAAGAAGGAGAGCCAGTTCGTTGCAAACTTTTCCAAAGATAAAAAGACCTCTCCCTGGTTTGACTAACCAAAATCTATCTTTCTCCAAGTCGGAGAGGGACAGACTTTAATCAAGTTCAAGACAGTGAGAGGTTAGTATTAATTGTTGATAGATAAAACCCAATCGCCTAAAAGTTGATTTACTCTATCGGGTACTTCATCATGAGGACAATGACCGGCTGTTAAAAAGTGTTCCCTGAGTTCAGGATAATATTGACGAAATTTTTGAGAACGTTCTCTAGCATTCATCCAAGGGTCAGCTTCTCCCCACAACATTAATAGAGGACAAGTTAATTGCTTTAGTAGCACATCAACTTTTTCTCCTTGAGGAGTGCTAAAGACTGAAACAAACACATCCAACGCACCAGGATCGTAAGCAGGGCGAGAAATTTCTTCTATTAATTGGTCTGTAATGGCACTCTTGTCAAGATAAACTTTTTCTAGAGTTTGGCGAATTACCCAACGTTGTCGCACGTACTGAAATAACAAAAATTGGGCTAAAGGTTGTTGAAAAATCCACTTAGTGCTGTCACCAAGAAGTTTTTGCAAATTAGCCGATTGTTTGGGAGGCTGAATTTCTGATTGTAAAGCTTCAGGCTCAGATGTAGGCTGCCTTTCGCTAAAAGGCCCGGCGCTATTGAGCAAAACTAAACCAGCAGCACTGTCAGGACGCTGTGCTGCAACACACAAGCCAGCGTAACCACCAAGGGAATTACCCGCTAATACTGCTTTTTGACCAATTACTTCACTGATAAAATCATGGAGTTGGTCGCGCCACAAGTCGCCACTGTACTGCAATTTTGGTTTTGCCGATCGCCCAAATCCTAAAAGATCGATCGCAAATACTTCAAAATCTTGACACAATCCGGTGATATTCTTGCGCCAGTGGTCTGTGGAAGCACCAAATCCATGTACCAAAAGCAACGGCGGACGTTGCCCTTGCTTCTCTCCCGCACGCACATAGTAAACGTTGTGCCCGCGCCACTGCCAATATTTACCAGGAATTGGGGTTGTAGAGGGGGCTGTAGTTGCCTGCATGATTCAAAGAATTGTTAAGTAGCTTTAATAATTGTAGTGTAGAGCAGAGGGTTAGCTTTTGGCTTTTGACCCTTGACCTAAAAAGAAGGATACAAGCCCCTAAAATTATTTATGGGGATTGTAATTTTGAATTTTGAAAGTGCCGCTCCTGTATGGCATAAGTATATAAATCTAGCTATTCAAAAATAATAAATGCTTTCAAATTACTTCTTAAGAAGGATGATTTAAATTTCCGAATCTATCTTCAGGCAAATAGGATAAAACTCAAGTTAGACGATAAAATATTTGAACAAATAAAAATCACCTTACTAAAAGTAAATATATGTTAGGTATACTTTGGGGTATTGTTGTTGTACTGGTTGCTTTTTGGGCATTAGGATTAGTACTTCATATTGCTGGAAATTTAATTCATGCAGTATTACTTATAGCTATTGCACTTGCCATTTACAATTTTTTCAAAGCCCGTGATGTGTGAGAATTGGGTAAATATGTAGTGATAATAAAGACTGGAATCCTTGCGTTATAAGAATTGAGCAGGGAAAAATCACTACTGATTTATTGACAAATGGCAAATGACAAATTGATTACGGGTAAAACCAAACTGCTAGGGGTAATTGGACATCCGGTAGAACATTCGCTGTCGCCAGCAATGCATAATGCTGCGATTGCTAATTTAGGATTAGATTATGTTTATCTTCCCTTTCCCATAGCACCAGAGAATTTAGAAGTAGCGATCGCAGGCTTTGCCGCTATTGGTGTTGTCGGCTTTAGTGTTACAATCCCCCACAAACAGGCAATCATGCCCCTGCTCTCAGAAATTACCCCTCTTGCTCAAATGATAGGGGCTGTGAATACAGTTAGTCGCCAAAATAACCAATGGGTGGGGACAAACACAGATATAGAAGGATTTATCGCCCCTTTGCAGACAACCTATAAGCAAGATTGGAGTCAGAAGGTAGCGGTAATTTTAGGCAATGGTGGCGCAGCCAGGGCAGTTGTAGCAGGTTGTCACCAACTAGGTTTTGCCAAAATTCACGTTGTTGGGCGGAATGTGCAGAGATTACAAGAATTCCGCGATAGTTGGAGCAATTCACCTATAAGTGAAAATTTGCAAGTTCACCAATGGGAAGAACTTTCAAAGCTAATTCCCCAAGCTAATCTGCTGGTAAACACAACCCCCATAGGGATGTATCCCAAGGTTGATGAGTCGCCTTTGAGTGGAAAAGAAATAGCGAATTTACCAACAGGTGCGATCGCTTACGATTTAATATATATCCCTAAACCGACGCAATTTCTAAAGCAAGCTGAAAAACAAGGTGCAATTGCGATCGATGGCTTAGAAATGCTAGTTCAACAAGGGGTAGCAGCATTAAAAATTTGGTTGCAGCAGGAAAATATACCTGTAGAAGTGATGCGCCAAGCTTTGCAACAGCATTTAGGTTTAAGTTGATAGAACAGGACTTACGCAAAAAATAGCCCAAACCCTAATTTCCAGGTAGGGGCAATTCATGTAGACGCAAAGCGGCTTTCCGCAGGGTATTGCCCCTACCACGTGTAGTTTTGCGTAATATCAGGTTCGGTTAAATACTTATAACATCTGTAGGTTGGGGAGCCACTGCGTTGGGCGGGTTTCCCGACTTGAAGCAAGTGGCGTTTGAGGAACGAAACCCAACGCTTGATCCTTCTTCCTGTTGGGTTTCACTGCCGTTCAACCCAACCTACATTGAGAAGTTTTATTATAAGTAATCACCCGAACTTGATATAAGTCCTATAGAAAAATAATTCTCCTCAGCTAAATTGCCTTTAGTAATAGCTTTTTGAAATGCGTAATTACTTGTCAAGTACGGCTGCTCTGATATTCGCAATTTGAACGCATATCGTCAAAATAGCCCAGTTATAGCCAAAATACTAGAAACTCAAAAATCTTTTGTGCAAGCAACTTTTTGGCGGTGTAACGACCAAGTAAAAATTGAATTAGTTGCAGTTGAAGAAGAATTCAGAAGTCAGAATTCAGGAGTCAGAATAAATCAGTCGGGGATTCAGACCCGCGACTGATTAAAGACCACCAAATCTACGATTTGGTGGGGGTCTTAAACCCGGCTATTCATCCGCCACTCGCACAGAATTCATTCTGAATTCTGACTCCTGACTCCTGAATTCTGTTCGATAAATATATTGCGCCAACGCAACAATTATTAACTTGTGCTGCGGTTACTAAAAGCTAATTTTGAGGAATCCTAAGTACAAGTCTAAATGGAGATCGTGTAAATGAAAGCAACTTCTTTATACTTGGGTTTGATCGGTGGAATCTTGACAGGTGCGATGATTTTCCCTGCAAATGCACAGGTTACACCAGATGGCACAACTCATACCATCGTCAACTCAAGTGGTAATAATTTTAATATTCTCAATGGTATTGAAAAAGGTAATAATTTATTTCATAGTTTTAGTAACTTTTCTGTGCCTACAGGTGGTTCAGCGACATTCGATTTAATTAATACACCAAATATTACAACTATATTTAGTCGAGTAACTGGTAGAAATGTTTCTAATATTGATGGCTTGATTCAGACTCTTAACGGTAATCATCCTGCCAGTTTATTTTTAATGAATCCTAACGGGATTATTTTTGGTCAAAATGCCAGCTTAAATATTGGCGGTTCTTTTATAGGAACGACTGCTGAAAGTATTAATTTTGCCGATGGGTTTAAATTTAGTGTTGCCGACACTACAACACCCCCTTTATTGACAATAAGTATACCTATCGGTTTACAGCTTGGAAAAAATTCTGGCAGTATTAATATTCAAGGACAAGGACACAATTATCTACATCAAGGCAATTTCATTGAACCAATTAACCGCGAGCCACAATTAGGAGGTTTAAGCGTGCTTCCGGGGAAAACATTAGCCCTGATTGGTAATGAGATTCGCTTAGATGGTGGTATTTTAGTTGCCCAAAACGGACAAATTAAGCTAGGAAGTGTTAATGGAGGAACTGTTAACCTTGATACCAATTCTGCCAATTGGAAACTGGATTATGCTCCGGTACAAAATTTTTCTGATATCCATCTGACTGGTGCAGCCCTAATCGATGCAAGTGGAAATCCTGGGGGTTCGATTCATCTTCAAGCAAAAGCTATTCAAATCCAAGATAGTTCTGCTGTGTTCATTCAACATCAAGGAATGCAAAATGCTGGTCGGATTGAGATTAATACAGACTTCTTAGAATTAAGTGGAGCATTGCCAAACAAAGACCAAAGTTTGATTTTGTCCGAGAATCTAAGTAGTCAGCAGGGAGCTAATATTGATATTTCAGCCAGACAGGTATTAGCAAGAGATGGTGGTTTAATTAGCTCTACAACTTATCAAAATGGAGGTGTAGGTGGAAGCATTTCCATTAATGCAGCAGAATCAATTCAGTTTTCTAGATTTTCTCCTTTCGATGCTTCTCGTACAAGTGGTATTTTAGCTCCATCATACAAAGGTGGGGGACGAGGTGGGAATATTTTGCTCACTACTCAAGATGTTTTAGTGAAAGATGGCGCAGTAATATTAGCAGGTGTTTTTGGCGGCAATGGTGGCGGCAATATCAACATTAATTCAGGTAATATTTCTCTGATTGGCGAGAATTCTGGTACTTCTGGAGCCTCAGCCTTAGCCGCAACCAGTTTTTTTGGTGGAGATGCTGGTGCGATCGCCATTAATACAAATCAACTTTTACTAAAGGCTGGTGGGGTAATTTCTGCTAGCACTTCTGGATCTGGTGATGCTGGAAGTTTAACCATTAATGCTGGCAAATCTGTTGAAATAGACGGTTCTGGTTCAATTCTTTCCCAGCCTAGTCGTATCACTGCATCAGGTCAACAATTACCACCAGTATTTCGACGGATATTTGGATTGACAGCACTACCTAGCGGGGATGGGGGAAACTTGTCGATTAAGTCTCCCAATATTAAAGTTAGCAATCAAGGTTATATTGCGGCTGAAAACGTTGGCAGCGGCGATGCTGGATACTTACAGATTCAAGCTAATTCGCTCACTTTAGAGCGAAAAGGTCAGATTATAACATCCACAAAAGTCGGACAAGGTGGTAGCTTAGAACTTTCTATTAAAGACTTGCTACTGATGAGAAATAATAGTCTTATTAGTGCTAAAGCAGAGGGACAAGGAAATGGAGGTAATATCATCATTAACTCTCCCGTTATTGTCGGACTAGAAAACAGCGACATCATCGCCAATGCAGTAATTGGAAGTGGCGGTAATATCAAAATCACCACGCAAGGTATATTTGGCTTAGAGTTTCGCAATCAACTCACCCCAGAAAACGACATCACAGCGAGTTCTCAATTTGGCATTAGCGGTACAGTACAAGTTAATAATATTGGTGTTGACCCTAATTCCGGCTTAATCGAATTACCTGCAAATGTAACCGAGCCATCCCAAAAAATTGCCACAGGTTGTGCAGATACAAGTGGTAGTAGTTTTATTGCTACGGGAAGAGGTGGAATACCCCAAAATCCCAGTCAGGAAGTGAGCAGCGATCGCACTTGGTCTGATATCCGCAATTTATCAGCATTCCATAAAACACAAGCTTTACAAACACAAATACCTGTATCACCAGAAATCCTTGTCCAAGCTACTTCTTGGCATCGCAATGCTCAAGGAAAAATCGAGTTAGTAGCAGCAAAATCTCCTACTAATATGCGATCGCCTTTAACCTGTACTGCAACTGTAAGTAATTAGTTACTCCAGGAACTTTACAATCAAGTAAATCACACAACACCTTGAAAGGGCTAGTCCTAGTAGCTTGTTTTAGCCCACGGAGGTGGGCTTTGTTTGTGTAGCCGTGTTCGCGTAGCGTGCCGGAGGCTCTATTCTATTCCATTCGCCGAGGCTATTTCTTTACAGCCATTATTACCACTCTTTCATTTATGTTTCCCAAACCAAAAATACTTTTCTCATGGCTTGTATTCTTACTAAGTTTTACAAGTCTGTTTCTCAGTTCTTGGATTCTTCTTCCGGCTCCAAATATGTCTTTACTCACGCTAGCGGTGGGAGCGCCAGAAGTCAGTCCTTGGTTATTGTTATTAAATTTATTCTCTTTATTGCTTTCTTTTTTCTACATCCGTCGCTATAAAATACGGCGTTTAGCTTCTATTTTCAGTTCAATAGGATTGCTACTTTGTGCATGGGTGCTGGCGAATATCCCACTAACTCAAATGCAGATGGATAAAGCAATGAAACAAGGATTGGGAACGCACTATCTAGAGCAAATTCCAGTCCAAGTAAGGGCTAAAATGCAAACCCATCCCTTTGATTTAGTGAATTCTTTTCGCGGTATTGCATTAGGTAAAATCCGTTATCAAAAAGATATTCTTTTTGCTTCTCCTGCGGGAGTGCCTTTAAAAATGGAAGTTTACCAACCTCCAGAGGCAGGGAAATATCCAGCAGTGATAGTAATTTATGGTGGAGCTTGGCAATATGGCAACCCTCATGCCAATTCTGAGTTTAATCAATATATCGCTCATCAGGGATATACAGTATTTGCGATCGACTATCGACACGCACCTAAATATCAGTTTCCAGCTCAGTTAGATGACGTGCGTACAGCCTTAAATTTTATTCGCAAAAATGCAGCAACTTATGAAGCCGATCCAGAACGTATGGTACTTATAGGACGTTCTGCGGGAGCGCACCTAGCAATGCTAGCGGCTTATCAACCAGATGCACCACCCATTCGGGCTGTAATTAACTATTACGGGCCTGTTAACTTGCCTGAAGGATACAAAACGCCACCAGTTCCCGATCCCATCAACACCCGCGCTGTTTTAAAAGCATTTCTCGGTGGTTCATTAGAAGAATTGCCTAATCAGTATAAAATTGCTTCACCAATAAATTACTTGACGCACCCTTTACCACCAACTTTATTAATTTACGGCAGTCGTGACCATTTGGTGGAAGCGCGATTTGGCAGACAGATGTACGAAAGTTTACATAAGTCTGGTAATACTGCGGTTTTTCTACAAATTCCTTGGGCAGAACACGCTTTTGATGCAGTTTTCAACGGTGTGAGCAATCAATTAGCGTTGTATCACACTGAGAGGTTTTTAGCTTGGGCGTTGTTCAAGCAATGATTTCATTAACATACAGCAGTATTTAGAGTATAAAGCCTCATTAACGGAGTTCAAAGCCTCATTAATGTAGTTCAAAGACTCATTAATGGAGTTCAAAGCCTCATTCCCGACTATCAAAGACTCAATGAGGTTTACTCAGCACTCAGCACTATTTCTGCGGCCAACGCCAGTTATAGCGATTCCATTCGTAGATTCCTTGAATTTCATACTCAGCGCCGTTGAAGAAGCGGACGACGCTGTTAGTAGAGGAATCATCACCGTTGCTAATTTCCTCGACCTTAATCACCATACAAGGAAACCATTCGCGCTTACAAGGCCCATCTTTTTGCACCCATTCCCATAGTGCATTGGAAACTTCAATGCGATCGCCTACTCTTAACTTTAGTGCATCCTCAAAATAAGAATATTTATCAAAATGGCATGACTCAACACGATTCAGCCACTGCAAACCATAGCGTTCCCGGATAAATTGTACTGTTCCAGAGTCATTTTCTAGCAGCCAGTCATTAAGTAATTGCACTTTCCAAGTGCGGTTGCGCTGTTCTTCATCTTTAACAAACTGTAAAAATGCTTCTAACTCCTCTGGCGTAAGTTCGTCTAAAGGATTAGCAATATCTGATGCCCTAGAGATAGAATTTCCCTGAATTTGCTCGACCACTTGCAGTAAAATCTGTTTCTGCGTGTCAGTGAGAGGACAGCTTGCTGCATCACAATCATTAAAGGCTGCGAGCATAGATGCTTCAATCTCATCTGGTGTCATAAGTTAATCGCAATTGAGGGTTTATTTCCCTAATTATTACTTTTTCTAGAGTGTGTAGGGGAGTTTTGATAACTCCTATGCGGATATCACAAGAATCCTACCTCTGATAACAGTGAGTACAAAAGGTTAAATTAAAGTCTTCAATCCCGTTGTAGTTAAATTCAGGTAAGCTGAGGTTATAAGTTACATATTTTTGGATTAAGTAACGGGGTCTTGTATGCGGTTGCGGTCACTCACGGTCGTTTTTATTTCCTGTCTCATCGCCTTGCTATCGTGGGTAATTACTCCCCCTGCTATAGCGTTGACACAGATTAAATTATTTGATGTTTCTTATAAAGATTGTCCGCCAGAACTGGCACAAGGGGCTGTTATCAGTAGTGGTAGTGCGGCTGCCAATTGTTTTATTGTCATTGGCAAAGCAGAAAATGGCACTAATAAAACAGTCTACGACGCAGATATTTTTGGACGCATCTATGATGCCAACAATGACTCAGTGATGCAAAATCGCACTCGATTAGGTTCTATTACTGAAGTGCCGCCAGGGATTAGCGATTTTCAACTGAGAATTACTGTACCGGCAAATCAACCGACTCCGTTGAAGCTGAAGCAGTTTAAGGCTGCTGGATTTAGTGGTCAAGTGCGTAGGTAAAAGCAAGCTGTCGCGCATTTAATTTGCATACAGCGCTTCCGGCTATTATGCAATACAGTTTTTCTCCTTGCCCTCTCCTATCAAAGCTTTCAGATTTGGGAATGTACCTCATAGCTGCCGTAAGTGCTGTAACTAATGCCCACCTCACAAGAAATTTATTTTTGGCGAATACAAATTAAAAGATTTTTAGCTTACCAATTTTAGATTTGAGATTTAGGAGTCGGTGCGTTATTCCGCACAAGAAGAGGTTTTCCAGTCAGTATTTTAGACGCAATAAAAATTGTAGAGACGCAAATTTTAATTTGCGTCTCTACAAAAGTTTTTATTGGGGTAGCAATCAAAATCCTTGCGCGAATGGCAAACGAGCTAAGGTTCTCAGAAGATCGCCAGCTAAGTTGAGTGCTAAGAAAGCTAAGATCGGAGAAAAATCCATGCCGCCCAATGGGGGAATAATTGAGCGGAATAGATTCAAATAAGGATCGCTAATCTGGGCTAAAGCGGCAAATGGCTGGTTATACCAGTTGATTGTCGGGAACCAGGTCAACAAAACCCGGATAATTAGCAAATAGCTATAAAAGGTGACAAAGGTAACTAGTGTCGTAATCAGTAAACTCATAGATGGCTTGGTTTCCTACTAAGTGTCAAACGCGGTCTTGTCTTTCTAATTTTAATTTAGTCTATGTCATGGAGTTTGCAGATGTGCTACTCCACACCAGACATTTTCACCACGCCGGAACTAATTTCAGGAGTCTTTAGTGAGGGTGCGATCCTTGTTGGCTTGGGGTGAATCGCCATTTACATTTCCTAGCTGCTTTCGCACATCATCAATTGTGGCATTTAGCTGGGCAATTTTATCTTCTAGCGATCGCCTAGCTGTTTCTATACCGATGCTCTCACTCTCTGAGGCTTTCATCTGACGGCGCTTTGCTGCTATTTTCTTCGCTTCGACTTGGCTATCTGTCAGTTCTACCTCGTCGTCTGCTACCAATTCTGGATTGCGTCGAGAAGCAATCAGTGCGCCGATAACACCGCCAAATACGCCACCGACAAAGGCCCCTGCTAAAAAACCACTGCTAAAACCATCTCGTTGACTCATATCTTTACCGCCTTCAACAAACCTTGCAACTTTTACAGTAGTTATGCTATCTTTATCTGCCCTAGCTGCATACTAGCTTAAGTCCCAAATGTGCGATCGCCTGCATCTCCTAATCCCGGTACAATAAACCCCTTACTGTTCAGTTTTTCGTCAATAGTAGCGGTGTAAACAATTAAACCTGGATAAGCTTCACTCAGTTTTTGCAAAGCTGGTGGAGCCGCCACTACGCAAACAATCCGAGTCAGGGAAGGATCGGCACCCCGTTGTGTTAATTCTGCCATTGTAGCCATGATCGACCCTCCTGTAGCCAACATGGGATCGGTAATTAACACTCGTGTTTGGGGGTCAAATTTTTCTGGCAACTTGTTCAGATAACAATGAGGTTGCAGTGTTTCTTCATCTCGCGCCAAGCCAAGATGGTAAACCGATGCTAAAGGTAATAAAGTCTGCGCTCCTTCGAGTAATCCTAGTCCAGCTCGCAGAATGGGTACTACTGCTACTGGTATTTGCGGATCGATCACAGTCGCTGGACAGGTATCCAAAGGAGTCTGCACTGCTGTTTCTTGGGTCGGCAACCAGTCTCGCGCAGCTTCATAAGTCAGCCATCTTCCCAACTCAGTCATAGCGCTGCGAAATAATACTGAAGGCGTGCCTGCATCACGGGCGACTGCCAGCCAGTGTTTGATCAGGGGATGGGGTGGAACATAAACGCGCAATTGTAGCGTCATAGCCAGAAATAGGCGACTTTTTATTGTACAAGAACTGAAACACCATAATACTCTTTCCTGCATCCGGCTGACAGCTAAAATTAATACTCTCCAATTTATTGAGAAATTATTTCATTAGTAGTTGACATCTATTCTCAATCAAAGCTATATTATTATCCAGTGTTCTCCTCTCTTTTAAGGATCGGCAGACGGGATTAGCCAGCAGTAGCAGGCTCGTCCCTCTTTTTTTGATTTGTCATTTGTCATTAGTCCTTGGTCATTAGTCATTAGTTAAATTAAATATTCATTGACTCTAGACAAAGGACAAATACTTCTCTACGAGAGGCTACGCGTTAGCGGAGCTTTCGCTTTAGCGATACGCTCAGTACAAATGACAAAGGACAAAGGACAAATGACAAATGACGCAATCGTGATTGGGTCTGGTATTGGTGGGTTAGTAACAGCGACCCAACTAGCCGCTAAGGGGGCGAAAGTATTGGTGCTGGAACGTTATTTGATTCCAGGCGGTAGCGCAGGTTATTTTGAACGCCAAGGCTATCGATTTGATGTTGGCGCATCGATGATTTTTGGGTTGGGACAAAACGGCACTACAAACTTACTCACCCGCGCTTTGGCAGCTGTGAATGTTAGCCAAGATGCGATCGCAGATCCAGTGCAGATTCACTATCATCTACCCCAAGGCTTAGACCTGAAGGTTGACCGGGTTTATGAAAAATTTTTGCAAAATCTTATTGCTCATTTTCCCCATGAAGAAAAAGGGATTCGTCGCTTTTATGACGAATGCCAAAAAGTATTCAAGTGTCTCAACAGCATGGATTTACTGTCGTTGGAAGAACCTCGGTATTTACTGCGGGTATTTTTCCAGCATCCTTTGGCGTGTCTCGGTTTAGTTAAGTATCTACCCCAAAATGCTGGGGATTTTGCCAGACGCTACATCAAAGATCCTAAACTACTAAAATTTATCGATATGGAATGTTATTGTTGGTCGGTGGTTCCGTCAGACATGACACCAATGATTAATGCTGGGATGGTCTTTTCTGACAGGCATTATGGCGGAGTTAACTATCCTAAAGGCGGAGTAGGACAAATTGCTCAAAAACTGGTGGAAGGTCTAGAGAAAGCTGGGGGTAAGATTCAGTACCAAGCTAGAGTCACGAAAATCCTCACAGAAAAGGGAAAAGCGGTAGGTGTGCAACTCGCGAATGGTAAAGTATATCGGGGTAAACGCATAGTTTCTAATGCCACACGCTGGGATACGTTTGAGCAACTACTACCAGCAGAAGAAATACCGCTTAATGAGAAAAAATGGCAGCAAAATTATCAAAAATCTCCCAGCTTCTTGAGTTTACATATAGGGGTAAAAGAGTCAGTTTTACCTGCGGGGACAGAGTGCCACCATATTTTGCTGGAAGGTTGGGAAAAAATGACAGCAGTGGAAGGGACAATTTTTGTTTCGATTCCCACATTGCTTGATCCAGATTTAGCGCCAAGTGGATATCACATCATTCATGCCTTCACGCCTCACTGGATTGATGATTGGCAAGAACTTTCTCCAAGCGAGTACGAAGCGAAGAAAGAAGAGGCGGCTGGGCGAATTATTGACCGCCTAGAGAAGATTTTTCCTGGCTTAGATGCTGGATTGGATTATCTAGAGGTAGGCACACCCCGCACCCATCGCCGCTTTTTGGGTCGTCAGGATGGCACTTATGGGCCAATTCCCAGGCGTAAGTTGCGGGGGTTATTGAAGATGCCCTTTAATCGCACAGCCATTTCAGGACTTTATTGTGTTGGGGATAGTACCTTTCCTGGTCAGGGATTGAATGCAGTAGCTTTTTCTGGGTTTGCTTGCGCCCACCGGATTGCTGTAGATTTAGGATTTTAATGCGATCGCACCACCTGACTACTCAACTAAGAAAATTAAATATTAACCCAGATGAGTTAGTTTAATTATTTTGCTACCTACCTTTAGATAGATAGGGTAAACCCTATACGGCTGCTCGTCAAAAATCGCTTGCTAGTAATGAAAAATAAAACTTTGATATCCGAAAAATCTAAGATGCATCTTTGATTTATTTTGTCAATATGTAATCTCTAGTATCAGCGAATAAATTAGTAAGGACTTCTCAGGGCTTAATATATATTCATGCTTTCAGTAGATGCCGTTATGACTTGATAAATGCGACTATGTATATGTTCTCGAACAATAAATAGTTGCTTTGTGGTTAAGATAAAAAATCAAATTTTATCTGACTATAGTAACTTTGGTTTTTAGCCAATTGTTTGATGTTTTGAGAAGGTAACACAATGAATAAAATCCTAAAACGCACACTTCTACCCAGCCTCATGGCTGCAAGTTTAGCTGGTGTAACTTTGGTTCCTGCTAAACCGGCTGCTGCTGATGACCAAGTACTACGAGATGCAGGTATTGGGGCTGTTACCAATGTCGTCACCGGAGCCGTTAGGGGAAATGGTAGTGTATTAGGCAATGCTGTCAAAGGTGGTGTGACTGGTGCAGCTGTCAATGGTGCAAATGGTCTAAGAAACACTCGCAATCGCCATCACCGGAATATTGGTCAAGATGTTGGAGTCGGTGCAGGTGCTAGCGCAGTGACTGGCGTAGTTACTGGCGATAGCAGAGATACCCTTGGGAATGCTGTTGATGGTGCAGCTGTAGGTGCAGCAATCCATCTACTGACCAATGGCAAATAATTCGTAAATTCATCAGCGAAAATACTTCCCAATTGTTAACAGGTTTCACTTGTAAACACTACGAATTTATTCCTCCCCTAATTCTTCTCCTTTAAGGATGATCAAAGACAACCCCCTTTCCCTAGTAGGGAAAGGGGGTTGGTGGGTTAGATTGATATTTGGGATATACGCCACCGTCACATTTAGATGACGTTAGACTTAATACTAAACTCTAGCCCTTCAACGCTTTTCTAAAGTTTCGACGATAGGATTGATTCGTAATAAACAAAGCTGGCCATAGCAAGGATAAACCAATGCGATTGCTCAAAGTTTGATTAAAATTAGTCCGTCCAAATCCATTCCAAAACTTCCAAACGCCACCTCCGTAAACCCCTATCAAGCCAATAACAATTAAAGTACCCATTCCTATCAACTCCGTTAGTAACTGACAGAATTTAAGTTAAGTTTTACCACACTAGGTAAGCACTTCATCAGCAACGCCGAGAAGGTATGACAAAACTCCCCAGTTTTTTACATCTAAGTCAGTTAAACACACCTTCTCTGATTCCAGTGTAGAATAGCCCCATGCCTTGCAGCTAGTTGGAAGCTTATGTCTTGCACTTCGTTAGAACCTTTGAGCTAAATGCACAAAGTCGTATTTGTGGCTAAAAGCTTGCTGTAGTGATAAAAAAGTATAAATTATAATGCTAAAAATTAAGCTTAGACAACACAAAAACCTCATCTAATTTTAGATGTTGTGGGAGCGATCGCTCCCACAAACCCATATAAACCTTATCTATGTTGAAACCTAGAGTTTTTTAAAAGATATCTTTATGTAGTAGTGCGGCAAGCCTAAAATATTGGGTTCAAACAATCTAGAAAATCCAACAACAAAAAAATATTCTCTGATGACTCAACCCAACAAATTAAGCTTGCCGCGCTACTAGGTTGGGTGGAGTGAAAGGCAACCAAACATTACCAGCTTATTTATGTTGGGTTACGCTATCGCTGCACCCAACCTTGTATCTTAGAAACAGTAGTAGACCGTCCCAACCTTGGTCAAATAAGACCGCTTTTAGCGCAGCGTTCCTCAGTTGCGCTAACGTTCACCGTCCCAGTTTTTTGTTAACGATCGCTTGACTTTTAAGACAGTCGCTACAAAACTACGGTTCTCAAGGTAGACGAGGTTTATAACAAAGAATTCCTTTCCACATTCAGCAGAACAGATGTAGGACTGGAGAAGAAGCGAGGGAGCAGGGAGCAAGGGAGCAGGGGGACAAGGGGACAAGGGGACAAGAGGTGAGAACTTGAAACAAGTCTTTCCCCTTGTCCCCAATTCTCCTTGTCCCCAAGTCCTCTTGCCCATCCCCAATTCCCAATGCCCAATGCCCCATACTTGATACTCAAACTCAACAATTAACCACAAAAATTAGCAACAATTCAGTGGTGCAAGCGTTACATTTGAGAGAAATCTATATTGCTCCATCGGCTTGGAGAGTGGTGTTCCAATGAATACTTCTGCTTCTTTTCAGGGTGGCTCGTCTCCCTTTGATTTTTTTAACTTTGATCTTAGGGCACCTGTATCTGAGAAAGTTCCGAACCCAGAATACCGTCCCTTAGACTTTCCCCAACCAACACAAGATGCTGACTTACTCAGGCAGCTATCATTTATTCCAGGGTTGAAAGAAATTTTGATGATCCGGCAGGTTCACGCGTTAGAACACGCTACTGTTTGGGTTCTTAGTGATTCACAAAGTGGCCAACCTGCTAAAGGAAAAGCTACTAACGTTCAACCAGATAACGAACTATTAGGCGGTTTGTCTACTGAGCATGGATTTTACCTTTATGGTGAAGTAAATATTAGTGATTTGCGCCGTGCGGTAGCACTTGCTCGACATCGCCTCACCAATGGAGAATGGGATTTAGCTGTACATCCCCGTTGCGGCACAAATTTATCGGTAGCAATGCTCTTAACAGCTGGACTAGCTGTTGGTGTACATCTGTTACTACCATTTCGACCAATCGAGCAACTTATAGGTTTGGGGCTAGCAGCGACGACAGCAGCTGAACTCGCACCTGATTTAGGTTTTATGGCGCAGCGTTACTTAACAACTGCCATTCCTTTTAATCTAGCAATTGAAAATATTACCCGTACACGCGACGTTTGGGGACGTGATGCACATTTTGTTAAAGTGGGTTGGCAAGAATGAGAGGGAGCAGGGGAGCAGGGGACAAGGGGACAAGAGGTGAGAACTTGAAACAAGTCTTTCCCCTTGTCCCCAATTCTCCTTGTCCCCAAGTCCTCTTCCCAATTCCCAATTCCCTAATAAAATTATGAGAAAACTTTACTTCTTACTCCCCGGTACAGATGGCAAATTTGCTTGTGGTGGTCTTTGGGCTGAGTTAAAAGCACTTAATCTGGCTCAGAATTTCTGTAGTGCTGAGGTTGTAACTTACCGTCAGCGAGAAAAAGATAAGCTTTTTATTGATGATTTACTAAAAGAGAAAAATTTAAGTGATGTAATTTTTGTCATTAGTTGGGGATTTGATATAGCTCAACTCGTGGCTAAACTTAAGCAATACAATGTGGTTTACCATGCACATAGTCCAGGTTATCCATTTAGACTACCTGCGAGTATTCCGATTGTAACTGTTAGCCGCTATACAATGGGATATTGGGGAGAAAAATCACCTAATTCTCTGATTTATTATTTACCCAACCAAATTTCTGATGAGTTTCAAAATTTAGGTCTGGAACGGGATATTGATGTTTTAGTCCAGGCTCGAAAATCTTCTGAGTATTTAATTAAAGAATTGATTCCAGCGTTGCAAAAACGTTGTAAAGTATTGGTTGTTGATTCATATATAGAAGATTTACCTGGACTATTTAACCGAGCTAAGGTTTACCTCTATGATTCGGCTGAGTACTGGGCACAACAGGGCGTTAGTGAAGGATTTGGTCTACAACCAATGGAAGCTCTTGCTTGTGGCTGTCAAGTATTTTCTAGTGTTAACGGAGGACTGGCAGATTACTTAGATCCTGGATTTAATTGCTATAAAATTGCTGGATATTCTCAAGAATACGATGTGCAACGTATTCTGAAAGTGATTGATTCTTCAGCAACTTTTAGTTTATCTGAAGATTTTTTCACTGAGCATCGGACTGAAAATATTATTAAGCGTTTCCAAGTTATTCTAGATGAGTTAAATGAGTTTTTTGATCACAAGATCCAACAGCCATCTAATATTAAGAGTTTGACGAGAATACGTATGGCAAAATTACTCGCTCAGAGGGTATATGGGAAGCTGAGGAAGAAATATTTTAAGTAATAGAAACGCACCGCAGAGCCGCACAGATCACACAGAGAAGAGAGGAAATTGAATGAGTCGGCGGTTATTAGTTACTGGGGGTGCGGGGTTTATTGGGGCGAATTTTGTCCATCACTGGTGTCAGGTTTATCCAGATGATCGGGTGGTGGTGTTGGATGCGCTTACATACGCGGGGAATCGTCTGAATTTGGCGGCGGTTGAGGGAAGAGAGAATTTTCGGTTTGTGCAGGGGGATATTTGCGATCGCACCATCATAGACAACCTATTATCAACTGAAAATATAGATACTATCGCCCATTTTGCTGCTGAATCTCATGTTGATCGTTCGATTCTTGGGCCGGCGGCTTTTGTGCAAACTAATGTGGTGGGAACTTTCATGCTGCTGGAAGCTTTTCGCCAATATTGGGAGGCTAAAGCACAGCCATCTGATTATCGTTTCCTACACGTTTCGACTGATGAAGTCTACGGTAGTTTGAGCCCAGATGATGCAGCTTTTTCGGAAACTACACCTTACGCTCCTAATAGTCCCTATTCAGCTTCCAAAGCTGGTAGCGATCACTTAGTGCGTGCTTATTATCATACTTATAAACTTCCTACCATTATCACAAATTGCTCTAATAATTACGGGCCTTATCAATTCCCCGAAAAGCTAATTCCCCTGATGTGTATCAACACTTTAATAGGTAAACCATTACCTGTTTATGGCGATGGTAAAAATGTGCGGGATTGGCTTTATGTGGTCGATCATTGTCGTGCTTTGGATGTGGTAATCAATCATGGTCAACCAGGGGAAACCTACAATATTGGTGGCAACAATGAGGTGGAAAATCTCAACCTGGTGCAGCTTTTGTGTGAAATGATGGATGAATTAGCACCTGATTTACCAATACGTCCAGCAAAGGATTTGATTACTTTTGTCAAGGATAGACAGGGACACGATCGGAGATATGCAATTAATGCGAACAAGATTAAAACTCAGCTTGGTTGGACACCTTCTGTAACAATTGCTGAGGGTTTACGTTTAACTGTTGAATGGTATCTCAACTATCGTGATTGGTGGGAACCTCTGCTGTCTGCGGAATATCAAGCTTACTATCGCAAAAATTATCTCATTCCCACAATTTCTCTAGATAATGACTATCCTTGAATATAAGGGAATCAGATCGGCGTAAACTGCCAGCAGGTGTAAGATGCTGCAACCAGAACAGATATTACAAGATCGTTATCAAATCCAACACCAACTTGGTAACAATGGAATTCGTCAAACTTGGCTTGCAAAGGATTTACTAGCCTCTGATGGCGAAAATTCGACCGTTGTGGTCAAACTTTTAGCCTTTGGCGGTACTATACAGTGGGATGATTTAAAACTTTTTGAGAGGGAAGCACAAATTCTTAAACAGCTAAATCATCCCCGCATTCCTAGATATATAGATTATTTTTGTATCGACGATCGCACTCTCTGGTTTGGCTTAATACAAGAATATATTCCTGGTGAGTCGCTTAAAGAAAAACTTGCTCTTGGCAAAAGGTTTACTGAAAAGCGAGCGAGAAAAATCGCCGGTGAGATTTTAAATATTCTCATGTATTTACATGAGTTAAACCCAGGAGTGTTACATAGAGATATAAAACCGAGTAATTTAATCTGGGGCGAAGATAATCGGATTTATTTAGTTGATTTTGGCGCAGTTCAAGATAAAGCGGCAAGAGAAGGCGTTACTTTCACCGTTGTGGGTACTTATGGTTATGCCCCAATGGAACAATTTGGTGGTCGAGCAGTTCCAGCTTCCGACCTCTATGCACTAGGTGCGACTCTGATTCATTTGCTCACTGGGATTTCCCCCTCTGATTTACCTCAGCAGGATTTGCGACTGCAATTTGCAGACCGAGTTAATCTCAGTCCTAGTTTTGCCAGTTGGCTACAAAAGTTAATAGAACCCGCTCCCGAACAACGATTTACTGATGCTCGCCAAGCGCTGAATGCTCTCAAATCTGGTCTGGCTGTGAAATCTGCAAACAGAAGTCAGCTTTTACCGTTAAGAGAAATAATTAACAATTCTGGATGCGGCATAAGTAATCAAAATGAAACAGTCCCAGAGGAAATTCTCGGTTGGAACTGGGGCGCATTTCTCATGCCTTGGTTGTGGATGTGGCCGAATCAGGTATGGTATGGGCTATTCTGTTTTGTACCACATGGTTGGTGGTTAATGGCGATCGCACTCGGTGCTAAAGGCAATGAATGGGCTTGGAAAAGTAGACAGTGGCGCAGTATTGAACAATTCAAAGCCCATCAAAGAGGCTGGGCGATCGCTGGTATTCTAATTGGAGCGCCTATTAGTATTATGCTGTGGGTTCGAGCGATCGCTTTGCTCAAAGCTGCATTTTAGTTGGGAATTGGGAATTGAGAATTGGGCATGGGTAAGAGGACTTGGGGACAAGGGGAAAGACTTGTTTCAAATTCTCACCTCCTGTCCCCTTGTCCCCTTGTCTCCCCTGCCCCCCTGCTCCCTTCCCCTCCGCTTCTTTCTAACCGCTCACTTGCGATTCAACTACACCCACGGGACAAGAAACATTTGTCCCTCCTAAACCACAATACCCATTAGGATTTTTAGCCAGGTATTGCTGATGGTAAGCTTCTGCGTAATAGAATTCCGGTGCATCTAAGATTTCTGTAGTAATCTTGCCATAACCTGCATCGTTGAGAGCTTGCTGATAAGCTTCTCGTGATGCTTCTGCTAGCTGCTTTTGGCTTTCAGAATATACATAAATTCCCGAACGGTATTGAGTGCCAGCATCATTACCTTGGCGCATCCCTTGGGTAGGATTGTGGCTTTCCCAAAAGACTTTGAGCAGTTCAGAATAACTAATTACTTTGGGATCAAACACCACCAGCACCACTTCATTGTGACCGGTTCGCCCACTACATACTTCTTCATAAGTGGGGTTGGGTGTAAATCCAGCAGCGTAACCCACTGCGGTGGTGTAAACTCCTTTAAGTTGCCAGAATTTGCGTTCTGCACCCCAAAAACAGCCCAAGCCAAAGATTGCCTTCTCTAATCCATCGGGATAAGGAGCTTTTAAAGGATTATTGTTGACATAATGAGCAGCAGGTACTGACATAGACTGCGCCCTTCCTGACAAAGCTTCTTCTGGTGTGGGCATAACTTGCTTTTTGCCAAATCCGAATAGTGCCATTGATTTTGACTCTGATATATATCTTTACCTTATTTACTATTGTAAAGATTCTTGCGATCGCTTGGGGTTTTCTCTTAGCCCTAACCAGCTTGTGTTGAACTTGTGGCGCTAGTTCATGCTATTCATCAATATGAATACTTTTCAAGAGTAAGTAGTCGTCAGAAGTACTCATGGATAAAATACCAAAAATTGATCGTCAAAGGGAGCATCAAGCGAACGAACGTACTTTTCTAGCTTGGCTACGTACTTCTATTTCATTGATTGGTTTTGGTTTTGCTATTGCGCGATTTGGTATATTTCTGCAACAGCTGAATATTGCTATTACTCAACAAGAAACTCCGGTAAATCCATTATCCAACTCGGAAAATTTGGGTGTTGCTTTGGTAGTTTTTGGAATTTTGGCTGTTGCATTAGCCGCATGGCGATACAACCAAGTTTTCTGGCAAATTGAACGAGCAGATTATAAACCAAATAGGATCATCGTTTGGATAATGACTGGAGTAGTAATTGTTTTAGGACTTCTCAGTATTCCTTTGCTCTTAAGGCGTGATAAAGTCCTTCCTCGCTCTCCTTTTCCGACTCAACCACAGTCACGTCGCTTTGCTCCGAATTCAAAATTCAAAATTCAAAATTCAAAATTAATTATCCCCATTCATAAATTTAGAGGCTTGTATCCTTTTATTTATCGATACAGAAAATTCTAGGATGTTCAAATTGCTTCCCCTGCCACAAACTTTTTTGCTTGAGACTAGAAAACGAAACTCAACCTGATTGCTGTTTAGTTGATTTTACCCCAAAATATTTTAGGGAGTTTGGCTAACAGAAATAAATATTTTTGTTTGATTAAGATCCCTGACTTTTTTAAGAAGTCGGGGATTTTAGCTTCTCGTTAGTCTCAGAAATAACGGTTACACAAGCATTTACCAAAGGTAATAACGGCCCTAATTGTTCTTGTCCATTTACGGCTAAATCGCTGTGACACAAATAAACTCTCTCGGATACGCGAGATAGTAAATCTGTCAAAATCCTTTGCAGTCGTTCTTCTTCTGCCAATTTCTCATCTTCTGCTGTCCAAGGTTCGCCTAACCTGTCTTGCAAAAAAAACGGCGCACCAAATAACGTCGCTGCGCCACCTTTGGCCCAAAGAGGTGAACCAGCATCCAGCCAAAAATGCCAACGGTGCGATCGCCTGCTAGACCGATATTGAAATATAGTTGCTAAGGTGACGGCCTTTCTCGCTCCACCAATAGGGCGCACAGGGTAAGGGTTGGCGGTGATTGTACCACGTCGCAGTAATTGAATGAATTCGATAATAGTTGTGTGAGGCGTTGTCTCAACTGGGGCGATTTGTCGTAACCTGGTGTCAATTTCCCAGTAGTGTTGGGCGGTTTCTAATAATTCGCGCAATGCTGCTAGTTGTTCGTAGGGGAGATTGCTACCATTCCACAAAAAACGCTGAATTGCTCTGTCTAATAGGGAAATGGGACTAGGAATTAAACGCAGTTCTTGTTGCGATCGCTGCTGTTCTAACCACTCCAATATCTCATTATAGGCTGTAGTAGCCGCATAGCCAATTCTATCCCAGCGCTCGAAGGCTGACACTGGTAGCAAGTTGGGGCGATCGGGATGGGGTACAAAGCAGTAATCTGCTATCAAACCAGCGCGTACCGGATCAATGTGAGTGTTGAGTTGTGAGTGCTGAGTGCTAAGTGAGGAGTGAGGAGTGAGGAGTGAGGAGTTTTCTGGTAGTTGTTGCTTTCGGCTTAAGACAACTAGCATTTCTGCCACGGCATCCCGATCCACGAGGCGGCCCAAGCCGGGATAAACTAGTGCCAGCATGGTGAGTAAGGCGCGAATGACGGGTGAACTGATTAGGGGACGTTGGTCATTGAGCGATTCTACTTGGATGTTTTGCTTAACAAGTATTTCTACTAGAGTATAACGAGCGATCGCATCTAAACCTGGTGCAATAATCGCTACTTCTTCTGCTTGTACTTGCTGCGATTGGATAGCATCAGCAATTACCTCTGCTGTTTGTCGCAATAGTTGAGCGCGGGAGGTAGTTTGAATAGAATGCACAATCTCAGGTAAACTCACCAACACCATTGGTTCTGTGACTAATTCCACCATCTGTTTAGCTTGTTCTCCCAGAGACTCTGGAGGCGGCTCGCTTAAGATTTCTACCCGACAACGCTTTGCTAACCCTTCTAGATATTTGGGATCTGCTCCTAATCCCAATCGCACTGCACCGTCGGGATTGTAGCTAAACGCGCCAATTGCGCCTCGATCTAATAGCAATTCAAACAAAAGACGCGCTACGCTAGGATAATCGTCAACATCATCTGCCAATACTGCTTGATAGCGTTTAGTTAGGTGCTGTTGGTAGTTGCGATCGCTTAATAAATATTGACTATAGAGTTCGGTAATAATGCCATAAGTTAGTAACCCCCTCTCTAAACACCAGTTACGCCAATCAATGAGCAAAGATGCCAAAAATTCCGGCTCTAAAGTTGTAGTATTTTCCCCCAGACCCCTTGTCAAAATCTGGGCAATATCTTCGCAATGTACACCACTGTAAGCAGCTAATTGCAATAAGTCTAAAATGCGACGCACCAAGCGCGACTCATTCACTCCCGCAACTCGTAAAATTTCTTCGTCTAATTGGGAACGCCAAAGTTTGGTTGCTAACTCTTGTTCCGTTTCTGGCCGCAATCTTACTGGAAACTGGGCCTTCAGGTTCAATGAGTTAATTAGCAACGGCCAAAATAAAATAACTTCATCCTGGAAAAAGCCTAGCGGTGTCTTGGCACGTACCGGATATTTCCCTAATGTGGATGTAACAATGATATCGCCCAACTCTCGGCGATTATCATCATTTGCAGCTAAGACTAAGACTCCTGGCTCTGTTTGTTTAAGATATAAAAATTCAGGTATACGTTCGCCTTTTTTACGTGCTTCCTTATTAGTATAAAATAATTCGGTATGCTGCTTCTCAGGTTGTACCCAACTACAAAATTGCTCTACCAAACGAGCCGTCTTCCCAGTGCGACTAGTGCCAACAATCCAAACCGAATGAGAAACCACAAACTTTCTCCTTGTAGATTTGCTAATATACCTCGTGGGTTAACTTAAGGTTAAGAATCACCAAATAATGCTGGATGATTGTTTCCAATGAAAAATTCTGTTTTTAGCCAAAAAATCTATTCTTTTTTACTTGCTGCTTATCGATGGTACTTACAGACTCCTGAACGTTCTTTACATGAAGCTTACGATGCAGCATTAAAGATTAAGGAAATAGAAGATAAGCATTTCAGTGGTAATAAAATAGACATTGGTTCAGCCACGTATAGTAACAGCGTGATGGATTATTTTGAGTCAGACCTCAACAAGCTTTTAAAAATTGCTAAGATGCGGCTGACAGAGTTTAGAGCAAGTCGTTGGTTTCTAAATGAAGAGAATCAAAAAGCTGCTCAGAAAGCAGGTATAGAACATCCCAGTCCTTCTTTGGTTTTGGAAAAGCTAAACTTTATCGATCAAGTTATATCTAAATACACCATAAGTTCCGATCAAATAACTTCTAATGCTTTAGCAGTCAAACCTCCAAATCTACCAATTAACTCTGCCATATCTGATGATAAATTGCTGCCCGTCAATACTCCAACGTTACCACCCAAAATACCAACTCAAGACTCGGATAAAAAACAAAAACCCAAGGGTAAAGTAGATACCACAGGGGTTCTACCCCGTTCTATTTTAAGTACTATCACTCGTCTGCAAGTTGAATTAGATCCTAATTCTGAAAAAGAAGTAATTCAGAATTTTCGTCAAACTCAAAGAAGAACAATAATATCTATCAGGTTTATTTTACTATTAATTATCATACCACTTTTGACGCATCAGATAGCAAAAGCTTTTGTCGTTGGGCCATCTGTTGAGCATTTTAGAAGTAGCGATCAGATGCAGATATTTATCAACTCAGAAATGGAAGAGGAAGCTCTTGAAAAATTAGAAAGATTTGAAGAAAAGCTCAAGTTTGAAAATCTCATTATAAATGCTCCTCCACTTTCGCCTGAACAGATGGAAGCTAAAATGACAGACAAGGCTGTAGAGCTTGCTGAAGAATTTCGTCACGAAAGCTCTAATGCGATCAAAAATGTGTTTGCAGATATGTTCTCGGTTGGTGCTTTTATCTGGCTTTTGCTTGTTAGCAAGTCTTCTATTGCTGTAGTTAAAGATTTCTTTGATAATATTGTCTATGGACTTAGTGATAGTGCCAAGGCATTTATCATCATTTTGTTTACTGATATATTTGTAGGTTTCCACTCTCCTCATGGCTGGGAAGTACTCCTAGAAGGTGTATCACGTCATTGGGGATTACCAGCAAATCGAGATTTTATTTTCTTATTTATTGCTACATTCCCAGTGATTTTAGATACCATTTTCAAATATTGGATATTCCGATATTTGAACCGGATATCGCCTTCGGCAGTTGCGACTTATCGTAATATGAATGAATAAGGTATTGGTAATTGGGAATTGGGAATTGGGAACTAAATTATTTGGTTTTTGAATTTGAGCGAAGTGGGATAATCTCAAAAATTTTGAATTTTGATGAAAAAGACACTTGCTGAGTTAGGAAAGTTTAACAAATATATCGCTATCAGCTTACCTGTGTTTTTGTCAATTTTCCTGGTGCGGATGGAATTTTTGGCGCATCAGGAACTCAGTCCGCCAGAATGTCGGTTGAAAAAGTGGGATATACCAGTTTCCTTGACTGGTGAAAACCAAAATGGACTTCCACAAAAGCAAAAAGCACCATTAATCCAAAGGCTACCAGTTACTTGTTGTCAAGGTGATACATCTTGCTTGGATGAACTTCTCTATGGAGAAATACCAGACAAAAAGGCGCTATTGAGTGCGATCGCTCGGAGTCTCCAATACTTGCAAACGGCTAACGCTGCGACTGCTTATCAGAACTACCAGGTAGCTGGAATTACACGCGATCGCGTCTTCAAAAGCTTGAAAAGATTCCGCGAACTCGTCTTGACAACTAATTCTGCAACAGAATTACATCAAGCCATCGAGCGAGAATTTGTTCTTTACCAGTCAGTCGGTAAAGATAACCAAGGTTCTGTTTTATTCACCGCCTATTATGAACCGATTTACGCCGCCAGTCGCGTCCCCACACCAGAATATCGCTATCCTGTTTATCGATTACCTCCTGATTTCAACTCCTGGCCTAAGCCGCATCCGACACGAGAGGAGTTAGAAGGAGCAGATGGTTTACAAGGCGCAAAAGGGAAATTACGAGGATTAGAGTTGTTTTGGTTTCGCGATCGCCTCGAACCCTATTTAGCTCAAATTCAAGGTTCAGCGCGACTTCAGCTTCCCGATGGGACTCAGACAACAATCGGCTATGCTGGGAATAACGCTTATAATTACAAAAGCATTGGGCGAGAATTAGCGAATGATGGCAAATTACCGCTAAAAGGGATGACTATGCCAATTATTCTCGACTATTTTCAAAAGCATCCCCAAGAATTAAATATTTATATTCCGCGCGATCGCAGTTTTGTTTTTTTTCAAGAAAATCACGGTGAACCAGCTCAAGGTTCGATCAACGTACCCCTAACAGCAGAGCGTTCCATCGCTACAGATAAATCTCTCATGCCTCCTGGTGCTTTAGCGTTGATTCGCGCTTCTATTCCTTTCGCTAATCCTACCGGAAAACTGGAGGAGCGTATCATTAGCCGCTATGTTCTTGACCAAGATACTGGTGGCGCAATTAAAGGTGCAGGTAGGGTAGATTATTTTTTAGGTACTGGGAAATTAGCAGGCGATCGCGCAGGTGTGACAGTCAGTAATGGACAATTATTTTATTTACTACTCAAGTCCAAGAATTAAACCCACTCGCATTTTCATACTAAGAATCCCGACTTCTCTAAAAAAAGCCGGGATTCTTAGCCTTTCGGCATTAATGAAACGCTTGGGGTAATTACGAATTACGAATTACGCTTCTATATCCATATCACCATCATCATCGTCATGATCGTAAGGGATATCATCAAGGTCGATCATTTCTGAAATTTCTTCTACTTCATTTAGATACTCAGATTCTTGATGTTCACGCTCAATTAGACGACCAGTTGACTTTAGCCATTCCAAAAGAATAAATTCATTACTTGTACGAATTACAGGCGCTCGTTGGTTACGAGGTTCTTCACGCAAAGGACTGATAGGCATAAAAAAGACTCACTTTGAATTATGGATCGCTGTACAAAAACAAAAAAATTGTACATTTAAGGTTAAAAGGCTCGTTAGGCAAGACTTTTATGAACAAATAAAATATGAACTATTGAGTTTTTTATTCTCTTGTCCGTCTACTTACTTACCATTAAAATGTCTTTGCGTCCGCCTTAATCATAAATCTTAAAGCAGACAAAATCTCACAAAGCATTTGGTAGCTTGGCGAGAGTTTCATACATATCAGAGGGTAATGCAGACAATCTGTTCGCTACTGCAACGGCATCAGCTAAGTTGCTAAATTGACACCGGACAATCTCTTGTCCATTTCCTGAAGGAAATCGCTTTCTAGCTTTGTTAGATACAGCACAAATAATCGCTAAAGCTTTGGCAAACCCATCTTTTGTTAAGATTGTTTCTTGAGCGAACCCTTCAACAGGGATAAGACAAACCTCAAACCGATAGCCAGGTCTGGGAGAAACGGCTATATCGATATAAGGTTTATCTTCTTTTCTGATTCTGCGTAAATATTTGGCTGTGGAATTAGTATCGTGCAAATCAGTCCCAAGGGCGTAAGTAAAGAAACAATCTTCTGTGAGTGACTCAGGACGGGTAATTATATCCGTTGGCATAAGTTTAAGTACTATCCGTATGTTCTCTGGGTTTGTGACACACTAAACTTGTCCGTTCTTTTTAGCATATTTTTTGAAAGTGAGAGGTATTAGTTTCAGGCCAGGTATTGCAATACAGTTCTACTCACTAAAAATTTCAATTTTTGCAATCCTTAAAGACTCTCATCTTTAAATGTAAATTTGCAATATAAACTGACAAAAAACACCTCCAGAAGCAAAGTTTGTGGAGATTTAGATTCGGAGAGGTGTCTACATAGTCAGTTACATGACCGAAAATATTTCTCAACTATTTTATCATAACATAGTTGACGGTTGAACTTTTTTCAACTATGTCTGACCCATAGATGCAAGGTCAACAACAGCATTAAGTTGTATTCAATTCCGATTTTTAGATAATTAAAGACACAGAGTTAGTGCGATCGCATCATCTCATCTAAGAATCCGAATAAATTATTTACAGGACTGTTACTGAACCCATTGAGTGGGTTGGCAATAGCTGAGAAAATTAGTGGTATAACATAATCTGCAAAAGTATTCCCATCTTTTACCAGTGGGATACTGTAGCCACTACGTTGCAAACTTACTCAATTTGTAACAAGTATGTCGTAAATTGTAATATACAAGAAAAAGATAACACCTCACAAAACGGTTACTTGGAGGAATAAAATGTTTTCTATAGAACTTGTAACTACGCGTTCAAGTATTGGCTCGCGTTTCTACTGAATTCCCCAGCTTCTAATTGAGGCAAAAGCACTGAGATAGAAAGAGTTTAGGAGAACTATGGCAGTTATGGTTTAAAGCTTGAAACCCAGTTTCTCAAACCACGCATACTTACCTTATTAAACTAAAATTAATATTTTATTAATTTAAATTAATAATAGTTTGTATATAATGTAAGACTTTACTGCGAACTTCATCATTCCATTACAAATAAATGTTCAATCATGTTAAGTTCTAAGTAAGCGTAAAATTTTAGACAACCAACACTCAAGTACACCATAGGAAAATTAGCAAATGTCTAGACAAAGTTCTCACAAGAGAAACTTTTTCAAAGCTTTAACTGGTAGCGCAGTCAAAGGATCTCATAAGTTAAGACTGGGACTGGAATCCAGCTTGATTATTTTGGTGGAATCTGTTCCTTTTTTGATTGCTTGTGCTGTACTTATAAGCGTTATCAGTCTAAAAAGTCCTATCCTGCTCTTTTGTTTACTCGTTGGTAGTTTAATTGCAGTTATCACCCAGCAAATTGGGCAGCAGGTAAATTTACCAAGGCGATCGCTAATATTATTGCAAATTCTAGCAGCAGCCGTCATCCTGAGTTTTTATTGGTTAGACTGTTTTGCCGGCCCCGCACAAGCACAGTTTTTCGGGGAAGCTGAAAAGTTTTTCAAAAAAACCTTAAGTGATGGTTCAACAACAAATAGTGGTGGTAGCAACACAGCTGTAAGTTTGATATTTAATGTGTTGCGGGCGATTTACTTACTATATATTGCAATCTCCCTGGTTGGTGTGATCAACGCAGTGCGTAAAGATGAAGATTGGCAAAGCATAGCCAGAACTCCCCTATTAGTCGTTGTTGCTGTTACTATTGCTGATGTACTCACACGCTTTGTAATTGGCGATAGCAGTAAATAATTCAGATATTTCAAATGTCTCAAGAGCGGGAACAAGAATTTCGTCCAGTTAATCAGGTTCTGGGAAGCCAACCTTCTCTAGGGCCCATCCCTGCCGATCAAATTCTTCCTTGGACGGTGATTGCCTTAGCCTCCTACTTTATTATCAATGGAATTTTTGGGGGTCTTTTCCAAGAAGAGTTTCAAAAATGGTTGTGGACAGTACTAATGACTGGTTGGGGAATAGGAACCTGGTGGATTTTAACTGGTGGTAGGAGTTGGAGTTTTTTAAGTAAATTTATTGGCGTTCCCACCTGGACAAGAGGCTTTGCTCGTTATCAAAGCTTACTGGAAGTTAACCATGAAGCAAAAAATCGGAAAACAAAGCGTCGGCATAGCCGGAAACGAAAGTAGATTAACACCATTTGAAGATGCCTTACACTTGGCGACAATGTTACGTGTTGCCTTGAATGGACGCGATATTGGCGCGTACCTTTTGACAAAAGGCACTCAAAAAGATCGGTTTTGCTTTGTTTTTGGTTTTGACTGTAAGGGAATTCATACTACTTTAAGACCCGAACAAATCGATACACTTTTTAATAACATTGAAGCTGGATTAAAAGATATCCCTAGCGGTGAAAGAATGACGCTGCATTTGGGATCTTTTAGTTCCGACAAAGAACGCCAAAAAGAATTAGCATCACTAATCAAAAATGCGCCATCACGAGATATCAAATACTTGTTGATGGCAGAAAGAGCCAGAGTCAAAGAACTGACTGTTTCTGGTGTTCGGAAGCCAAAATTTTTGCGGATTTATGTCACTTACACCATTGAATCTAACTCACAACATGCAGATGATTGGATAGAGAAGCTTTTAGTCAAAGCTGAAGCATGGTGGTTGAAATTCAAGGGTGAACTCTCAGAAGTAGAAAATCAGCGCATCGAAACCCTAATCACAAATGCTTACAAGCAGGGTTTTCTGCGTTGGGAACAGATTTTATCTAATCAAATGGGATTGGATATCAAACCTTTGACAGCAGATGAACTCTGGAAAGAGGTCTGGAAAAGGTTTAATGATACAGAGGCAATAGAGATTCCTCAGTTGATGACCTTAGATGAACAAGGACTGCATGAGCAAGCTAATTCAGATTTAGCTAGTACTAAATTGCTGATAGACAATATCCACGGCACAACTTTGCTGATGGAATCTAGCGTACCTTGTGCCGATCGCCGTTGGGTTAATGTTAACAATCGTTATATTGGCGCACTGTCATTTCTCGAAAAACCCGGAGGTTGGCCAAATAAATCTTCCCAACTGCGATATTTATGGGAACTGTTGGCCAGAGAACGAGTAGTAGATACAGAGATTTTTTGTGAGTTGACTGCCGCAAATCCAGCAATGGTAAAAACGACTTTGCAACGAGTACTGAAGCAGTCAAACATGACGACAATCATGGCTCAAGAAAAAAGTAAAACCATTGATGTCAACGCTCAATTGAAGCTGAAGAAATCGGTAGCAGCGCAAGAACAATTATTTGAAGGTGCAGTCCCGATTTATACGAGTATTGCTATTTTGGTACATCGTCCAACAGTCGAAAAATTAGATGAGGCAACAAGGTATATTGAAAACTGTTTTCAACGTCCAGCAAGGGTAATTAGGGAAACTGAATATGCTTGGAAAATTTGGCTGCAAACTCTACCAATAGTTTGGGAAGGTTTATTAGCAACACCCTTTAACCGTCGCCAGCTATATTTAACCAGTGAAGTTCCTGGATTAATGCCTTTAGTTTTAACTAAACGGGGTGATAAAGAAGGCTTTGAATTGATTGCCGAAGAAGGCGGAACACCCGTACATTTAGATTTGTTTAATCAACACAAAAATTTAGCTTTATTTGCGACAACTCGTGCTGGTAAATCTGTGTTGGTATCAGGGATTTTAACTCAGGCTTTGGCGCATGGCATACCTGTAGTGGCGTTAGATTTCCCTAAACCTGATGGTACATCAACTTTCACAGACTACACAGAGTTTATGGAGGGGAATGGAGCCTATTTTGATATTTCCAAACAATCAAATAACTTATTTGAACAGCCAGATTTGCGATCGCTAGAACCAGAACAACAGCGCGATCGCTTTAACGATTATACCGCCTTCCTAGAATCAGCTTTAATGACAATGGTTTTAGGATCGTCCACTGAAAGTCAAATTTTATCGCAAACAGTGCGATCGCTGCTCAACCTAGCTTTAGAAGCCTTCTTTACAGATGAGGGCATCAAAGAGCGATATCGACAGGCGATGATGGGAGGATTCGGCACTCTGGCTTGGCAGAAAACCCCAACCTTGAAAGATTTTCTTTATTTCTGCTCGCCAGAATACTTGCAGCTAGATTCTTTAAGTGGCAGAGTAGAAGACGCTCTGAGTCAAATTCAACTACGCTTGCGGTTTTGGCTCTCTAGTCGGGTGGGACAAGCTATTTCTGCACCATCTAGCTTTCCTACTGATGCACAACTGTTAGTTTTTGCTCTCAGAAACTTATCAGATAGTGAAGATGCAGCCGTACTATCCTTGAGTGCATATTCAGCAGCATTACGACGCGCATTAAGTAGTCCAGCTTCTATATTCTTTATTGACGAAGCACCAATTTTATTTGAATTCGAGCAAATCTCTGACTTAGTTGGCAGAATTTGTGCGAACGGTGCTAAAGCCGGTATCAGAGTCATCTTATCGGGACAAGATCCTGATACCATTGCCAAATCTAAAGCTGCATCTAAAATTTTGCAAAACTTGACAACACGATTGATTGGCCGGATTCAGCCAGTTGCAGTGGATAGTTTTGCAGATATCTTAAAATATCCTCGCAACATTATTTCTCGTAATGCTTCAGAAAGCTTTTTTCCCCGCAAAGAAGGTGTCTATAGCCAATGGCTATTAGATGATAACGGTATTTATACATTCTGTCGTTATTATCCAGGTTATGAACAATTGGCAGCAGTTGCTAATAACCCCTCTGAACAAACTGCCCGGAGTAAAATGATGCAACTCCACAACAATAAATATGAAGCAATTTCTGCATTTGCACGTCAATTAGTGGCTACTTTACGTAGTAGTTAATCGTGGAGCTTATCATGGAAATCTCGGTCGCCCGTAAGCAAAGGCAGGCAAGATATTCACCCCAAATATGTAGTTTAACATTTAACTTAGTTAGGGCGCTTATATTGCCTAACCGACAAGAATTTAATTTTGTTTTGCAACTTTCTTGTAAATCTCTAAATCATACTTACAGCAAACTTAATTGCATCTACCTTTTTTAGGTACAGAAATATGAGAAAAACTACCATTTTTACTTTGACATTGCTATCTTTGGCAATCCTACCAGCAATTGCACAAATTCAGACGGGCGCATTAGGCCAGGTTTGGACTGATTTTCAATCATATTCCACAGATTTGCAAAACTACCTTCAATATAATCTGAGCGACAACTTAAAGCCTGTAGAAGTACAGAGTCAAAATGCTCTGAGTAATGCCAGAGGAGAATTGAATATACCTAACCCTGTTATCGCTGGGCAAAGAGTTCGTGATAATTTGATTCTCTACTCTTCTAATTCCGACTCAAGAGCGGGTCGCTTTGAGAATAATTCAGCAGTGCGGGGAAATTTAATTAGTAATGAACTCAATCGTGTAATTACCCGTGGAGTAGCGGTAGGTATTCTTGGTGAAAAGGGACAAATTCGGACAAAATCAAAGTTAGAAAATACAGAGAGAAGTCTGCAAGATATTGCCGGGTCAAATGATGCCGATAATCAGATTAATAGCTTTAAGAATAAATTAGAGAGTACTGGTATTGATACAGCTGCTAAACAGGTTATAAGTATTGCTGACAACTTACTAGGTCAGGGCTTATTAGCATTGTTAACTACCAACCAAGAAACCATTAAAATCCAACAGGAACAATCGAAAATCGTAGCTGAAACATTCGCTCAGACATTACAAAATAATCAGTCTTTGCAATACTCAAATTTAAACTTGGCAAATATTTCTCAGCAGGCGGAAGAAGCAAATCGCGCTCGGAGAGTAGAAACATCTACAGAAGCCGCGCGACTTTTGCGGGCAACTTCTCAACTAGATTTGTTTGGCAGAAAGCTTAATAATTGAAATTTAAAATTGGACAATATCAATTATTCTGATTCTAGAAAATACATTTTTTAAAAGACAGTTAGTTAACTGAACATGCAACTTGCTATTCAACAAATTTTTGCCCAAGTAGGCATTGATGAGATTCTTGATAATGGTGCCGCAACCTCTCAAAGTATTGCCGAAGGTTGGGATAAGCAATGGCTAGATTTATTACAAAATAACAGTAGTAATAACTTGTATGGGGCGCTGACAAATCTGGGTATTTTTTTTGCGGTAGGAACCCTGTTGTTTTTCATGATACAATTCCTCAAAGACTTACTATCCTATGAATATACCCGTCCCATATCAGCTTTAATTTGGCCTTTTATTGTGGTGATCCTCTTAAGTAATTCAGCCAATGGAAGTATTCTTTCTAATCTGACACTAGGAGTGCGGAATTTTCTAAACACTGTGAATCAGCAAGTCGTGGTATCAGCAGATGCAGACAAAATGTACCAGCAAGCACTGAATATGAGTGTTGCCGAAGAAGTAGCTGGCTCTTTGCTGCGTCCATGTCAATCACTGACCGGCGAACAACAAAGTCAATGCTTTGTCAAAGCTGCCGAAAAAGTTAACATTCTTTGGCAAAAATATAGAGATATATATGGGAATAAAAATTGGATAATTAGACTACAAACTAAGGTAGATAACATTAGATATGGCACTGGCATTGTATCAGAAACCTCATTTAATTCTTTATTAGGTTCTACAGTCCAAACGAGTATCAAAAACTTTTTAGTCTCGTTACAATATGCCTTTCAGAATTTGATAGAAGCTACGATGTTGCTGATAGCAGCTTTAGGGCCAATAGCTGTAGGTGGGTCTTTACTACCTGTAGCGGGGAAACCAATCTTCGCATGGCTGACTGGATTTTTATCTATTGGAATTGCCAAGATTTCATTCAATATTATTGCGGTACTGACTGCCGCAGTTATTGTCAATGGTCCAGGTCAAGATGCTAATGTTGATCCAGATTTAATGTGGTTCATTATTTTTCTAGGAATTTTAGCACCACTTTTATCGTTACTTGTAGCTGCGGCTGGCGGTTTTGCAGTCTTCAGTGCTATTAGCAATACGGCTTCTTTAGTGAAGGAGAGGATATAAGCAACTCAATATTTCCAAAGAAAAATCTATCTAAATATTGGCTATTTTCCTGACTGCCGACTATACGCAAATCATCATATATAATGGCTGAAGTTTTTTGCAGGAGGAGATGAATAAATGGTGCGTCTACTAGAAAAAAGACAAAGAACGGGAAGTGTTTTGACAATTTTTGCGATCGCGTCCTTCAGTTTACATGTATTAGTTTTACTTTTATTCATATTTCAAGGGCTAAATATTCGCCAACTTAGTCTGAGAAAACCTCCCAACTTTGTGCAATTAATAGATGGTAAACCAGTAGGCAATATTGATGATTTAGCAAGAGAACCAGAAGCAATTCGCCGATTCATCAGCAAAACGATGATATCAATGTTTACCTGGTCGGGAACCTTACCACCACAAAATATCGAAGAAGTTGCAAATCCTAAAGCAGATTTAGGAATTCTAATTAGAACACCCCAAGGTAGTAGCCAAAAAATTAGTACTAGCACTTGGATCGCAAGTTTTGCCTTATCAGAAGACTTTCGCAAAGGTTTCTTAAGCACAGTTGCAGAAATGACCCCGCCAGAAGTTTTCTCGGAAAATCCTAACCAAGTTATGACATCACAATTAATTATTAAGCGAGTTTATCCCCCAAAACAAATTGCACCAGGTAAGTGGCGAGTGGGGATGGTAGCCGACTTAATTCAAAAGAATCGAGTTGGTGGTGAAAAAATCGTCACTCCTTTTAACAAAGATTTACTTGTCCGTGCAGTAGATTATTTTGGTAATCCCCAAGCCAACAACGTCACAGACTTGCAAAAAGCAATTTATAGTGTCCGCACTGATAAACTAGAAATTTATGAAATTCGTAATTTATGTTTGCTAGATGGGTATAACAACCTTAATGAAGATAATTTAAAGCAATGCAGGGCTGGATAAACCTCTGATAGCTTTATAAAATAAAAGCTTTTTAATTCACTGAGTCATAGTTCAATTTATATAATCAATTATTAATGCAATTACTTAAACCAGAAAATAAGAGAAATAGCCCATTACCACTCTTGGCAGTAGGAACATTTGGTTTACATGTATTAACCTTGCTTTTACTAATATTTCATGGGTCTATGTTACAACAGTTAAGTCGGCAACTTACACCTCAAAGTTTGGTACAACTTGTTGATGGCCGCACTATAACAGTAGACGCTCAACCAAATTTAGAGCGACAGCCAGAGGCTATTCGGCGCTTTGTGGCTGAAACGATGAGCTTAATGCTTAACTGGTCACAACAACAGCCACCTACACAGGTCTGGGAAATTACTTCTCAACTGGTAGCTGATGATTTTAAACAAAAACTTAAGTCAGAAATTACTAATTTAAATCCAGATAGTCAATTTGAAAATGTTAGTAGAGGAACTGAGAATGTATTAGTAATCCAAAAAATTTCTCAACCAACAGAAATCAGTAAGGGAAACTGGAAAGTAGAGATGTTTGCCAATCAATTAATTTTTAGCGGTTATGATAGGTTGGGAAAATCAGTTTCGTTTAATAAACAAATTTTAGTTAGAGCAATAGATGAACCAGCAACTTCACTACCAAATGCGCCACTCCCGACGCACTTCGCAGCTTACCGCCTTGGTGAAGCCAGATTAGAAATTTATAATGTCTGTGAAATCCAAGATAAAAATTGTTCTGGAAATCCCAACTAAGCTTTACCATGACTCGATACTCAATTCCTGCCCAAACGCCTCCTCAAAATGGATTTGCTCTAACCACCGACGATCGCCAACCAGAAGTAGAATCTTTTGATTGGGAATCACGGATCTCAAAGTTGGTTGGCTTAGAAGAAGAATCTTTTTCTGGAGATCCTCAAACATCGGAAGACTCTGTAATCCCGCAAGAGTCTCCTTATCAACCACAAGAAGTCCAGACTAAGCAACCCCTCTCATCTAACCCTTTTGCAAAATTAGGCTTGGTAGGGGCTGCTACTTTAGCGATCGTTTTGGTGGGTGGTGTGTTTTTATCCCAGTTGATGGGTACTAGCAATCAGAAGCCAAAAAATATTGTTTCCCCACCGGTGCGTGAGCAACCAATTAATGAATCGACCTCTCAACAGCTAGCAGTCGAAGTAGATACTCTGAAAACGAAATTAGCCCTGACTGAACAAGCACAGTTGGTAAGAGCCGCCCAACAACAACTCAGAATTGCCAAATCAACGCCTAAAGTAGCCTTACGAGAACCATCAATTTCTTCTAGAGGTACCCAGAAAGTGATCCCAACACCCCCACCAATAGCTTACGCACCTCGAACAGTGACAGTTGAGCGCATTGTCAAAGTACCTGCTTCTCAACTGCCAGTTGTGAAGCCAAATACTCAACCCGTAGTTAATATCACTCCACCAGCTCCACCAAACCCATTTGAAGAGTGGACAAAATTATCAAAGTTAGGTAGCTACGGTCAAGTAAATGCCAACGATCAACCTAATAACACGGTAGCTGCTTCTGAACCTCCAAACAATCCACAGCCGCAGCAACAAACACCAAACCCCAATCCTGAGCAAACTCCACAACAGCAAACTCCTGCTCCTCTAGTCAGTCAAGCGCAACAGCAGGGACAAAAATCTGTAGCAGTAGGAAGTAGTGCCAAAGCTGTGTTGGCGACGGCAATATTTGGGGAAACTACCAAGTCAAACGGTGGCGGCGGTGATACAGGTGAACAGAAAAACGTATTTGTGATCCGATTAAAAGAACCGCTAAAATCTACCGATGGTGCGATCGCTCTACCTGCAAATACCGAATTCCTAGCTGAAATTAGCTCCCTCTCCGAACAAGGTCTTTTGCAGATGAACGTAGTCAAAGTTGTCTCGCAAAATGATGGCAATCCGATAGAACGAAGCTTACCTAACAATGCAATTATTATTCGCGCTACCCAAGGTAAACCTTTAATTGCAAATAAATTTCCCAGTCAAGGTTCGTCCATAGCATCGATGGATTTAGGACTATTCGTTTTGGGAGGTATTGGGAAAGCAGCAGAGTTAATAAATCGTAGTGATACTGAACTGCAACCACTTACTTCACAAACTACCGTTGACGGCAACACCAGTAGCAGCACAACTCTTACTACTGTCACTAAAAACAGACGCGATATTGCAGCCGGGGTTGTGGAAGGTGGTTTGAACTCTGTAGTTCCCCAAATTGCCCAACGTAATCAACAGGCGATCGCCCAAATGTCCCAGCAAACGAATATTTGGTTTTTGCCAGCCGGTACAAATATTGAAATATACGTTAATCAAGTAACTCAGTTTTAAGAGGTAGGATTTATACCAATTTTAAATTTGCATTGGGTAATGGTAATTAATTAATTAGTTTTCTTGCCATCTTCCCTATTTTCACCTATTCTACCAATCTCCTAATTTGCAACCATGAAAAAGAATACTAACTTGTCAGGAAATAGCTCACATAATTCTTATTTCCTACCTCTAGCTTCCTTAATTTTCTCGGTTGCTATGTTATTGTTGGTAGGACGTGCTGGTGCTAATAATGCTGTTCTGCGTTCCATCTTTTCCTGTCAAGCGCAGGGTTTAGGTGGACTAATACCTACAATCAAGATTTGGTATCAACAAGGAACAAACTTAAGTTTTCTTCCATCTGGAGAAGTAATTAAAAAAGTTTGGTTAAACGATCCATCACAGGTAACTCTAGATTTTGATGGCCCTGTATGTATGCAGTTTGGTCAACAAGCTAATACTAATATAGGAGATTGTAAAAACTCCGCAGCAAATGTAATTCAACTCAGACGAATTAAAAAGCTAAACATTCCTGGACTTCCTCTTACTAAGAATACACTTTTAACAGTTGTTACCGAAGCGCAAGGTAGAAATAAGTTATATACTTTTCGAGTGATATATGGAACAGATAATCCTGAATATCACACTTTAGCAATTTTTTCCGATCCTTCTGGTCAAGAAGGAGCTTGTGCGAAAGTTCGACAATAAACTTCAAAAGTACTACTCAACAACCACTGAAGTTTAGCTTTGACAAAAAGTGCTAATGCTTAGGTATATCTGCATTGTGGCTTTCTAAAATTCTTGCTTTAATAGACATGTCCGAAAAATAGAGACCTAGCATTGCTAAGTCTCTACAAGGTTTCTGGGTAACGCATATTTAATTTCTGGAGATGCTAATGGCAACTCTAAAAGAAGAGAGGCTACAAGGGTTCCATACAATTGAGAACCGCTATACACCGCCATTAGGATAAAGAATCATGAATGAGAAGGGTTGTATTTCAATCAATCCAAAAACGCCATAACTTAACCATATTGGCTTAAGCAAGTTGTCACAATAAAATCAAACTATGTAAATAAAAATGAACTAGGCTAAAACCCTTATACCTATTGCATTTTACCTTTTTCCTATTGCCTTATCCCAACGACAATTATTTACGCCCAACTTACTTACTCAGGTATTTTAAGCCGACATCTTTATAATTCTTCAGATAAAAATCAAGCACAAATTCAAAATCTGTGTAATTATAAAGAAAAGCTTAAGAGGTTACAGACTCATGGTGACTGCGAAAATGATGCAACAGCTTTGGGCTGTAATCGAGTCTACCCAGGTCAACACCCTGCTCCATTTTGACGATGCTGCTTTAGTACAATTACTCCTCCAGCAGTTAAAAGCGAAGCAGGTTCTTGATGCCCAGGCAGATAGCAGCCTCAATACTTATATAAAATCTAAACTGCCTCTCATTCGTGATACGGCTGAAGGCCGGTTATCCTTCGGGCAAGGCGGCAATCATTAGCGCGAGAAATCGATTGCTTAATGCCAAGCATACGCTCAGAGTTGAAACAGTTGAATATTATGAATCACTGGCTAGTAATCGCCCTAGTAGCTTATCTAATTGGAGCCGCAATTGAAGGGGTGAGTACAGCCAGCCAGCTATCTCGTTCAGTGCCAGAACTAGCTAAAAGTACACAACAAGCTAACCCTTCAGAGTCTGCCACTGGAACCAATTCTACTTGGCGAGTTGTGGCCGCGATCGCTTCAGTAAGTATCTGTGGAGCTTTTTTCTGGCCTTGCCGCCTCATCCACCGTTTAATGAAAGGGAACGTTAATTCATAAACTTAAACCTGGCTGAAGCTGGGGACAAAATATATCTCTTTGCGGTTGGTAAATTATACAGTTTGTTCTGGTGTCGCTACCTTTTGCCCAATTTTTGGCTCAGTACCAGCAAACAGTCGTTCAATATTAGTGCGATGACGCAAAATTACATATAATCCTCCGGCAATCCCAAACAGAATATAGGGTAACGGTTGATGCAAAATTACCATGAAAATGGAAACAGCGATCGCACCTACAATTGAACTCAAAGAGATAATCCGCGATATCGCCACAACGACGGCAAACACACCAGCTGTTGCTAAACCTACCTGCCAACTCATGGCCAATAAAATCCCCAAGCTGATAGCAACAGATTTACCACCAGTAAAGCCTAAAAAAATCGATTTACTATGTCCCAAAATGGCAGCTAATCCAGCTAGGGTTACTAGCCACGGTTGCCACAGTTGTGCATCTATCGTTGGAGGGATAAAATTTTGACTAGAGGCAAACTTGAATAACCAGTAAACTAGAGCGATCGCTAATACTCCCTTTAAGGCATCAAGTACTAAAACAAATGCTCCTGGCCCTTTCCCCAAGGTTCTTAGCACATTAGTTGCGCCGGTGGAACCTGAACCAACTTCCCGAATATCGATACCTTTTAACTGCTTCACAGCAATATACCCAGTGGGAAAAGAACCCAGCAGGTAAGCTATAAGTACTATTACGCCGCACAGACTTAACCAGATAGCCATAATAAAGTTTAAAAATCTAGAGAAATATCTCTTAATACCATTCTTGAAAGAAGATGCACCTATAGCAATTACACAGAACTAGATACTAGAGAGGCAATTTATTAATTGCCCCTAAGTAAGTCGGCACAATTAAAGTTAACTGGCGGGGGCTGTCCTTTGTCCTTTGTTATTGATAAGGGTTTTAAACCTATTTATGTTTCATAACATAATTTGGTTTATTCTCACCGACTTACTAAATAAAGTCCAGTCTCACATAGAATTTGGTATACCCAATGACCAATGCCCAATGCCCAATTCCCAATGCCCAATGCCCAATGACCAATGACCAATGACCAATGACTAATTAAAAGTCATCATCATAGTTTCTCACGGTTTTGGGGTCAGGAGCAAAGGCTAACCACAGAGGAAATTGCAGCAGTGACAAACTGATTTGCTCTTCTGAATCGTCAATGATAATAAAGGGCAGTTGATTGGCTTTCGTCAATCGGTCTGCTTTCTGAGCGAGAGCATCAGAAGCCTCAAATAATACTACACCCCGGTCTGGGCCAAAATCTGGGCGACCGATTCCCAGACAGTCTTGTAAGCCGCGCCGCCATTCACCTAATCGCTCTGGTGTATTAGCTAAGACTAAAGTACGAATGCGATCGCCATACAGCTTGTGTAATATCGAAATTGCAGCTGAGGCAATCAGAATATTCTGTAAGCGGCTACCCATTGTCCGTAAACCACCCCGTCCCCCTTGGGTAAAAAACCAATTCGAGACTCGCTCTGCATGGATTGGTTCAAAGGTACGGCGTAGTTGCCATGCTGGGCCGTAGTAATCTGGTTTATTACGGTATTGGTCGATTAGGCGGCGAATTTGCTTTGTAGTATCTTGAAACTGCTGTTGGGCAAATTGAGGTATTCCAGGTTGCGATTCAACAGGTTTAGCCTCTTTTACAGCTGGTTTTTCTCTTTCCACCACACTTGGTGTTAGTTGCAACTGTTCAGCAGCAACGGCTAAATCCTGTAAGCTACCCGTGAGATAGTCTTTAAAACCCTGCACCCGAATTGCCAAGTCTTGGGATGTACCAGCAAAAGTGGTTCGCATCTCGTTGCGGATACGTTCTTGACGGCGTTCTAGTTGTTCTACAGAAATTTGCAGGGTTTGTTTCCGTTGCTCTAACTGCACCAGCGACTCTTGCACAATTCGTCCCAGTGAGGTTTGAGTTTCACTCACTTGTGCCTGAAGGTTTTTATAAGAAGCTTGTAGCTTAACTATTTCTTCCTTGAGGGCTGCTTCAGCCTTTTGCAACTCTGCTACTCGCTGCTCTGCTTCTGCATATAATGGATGATTTTCTGATTCTATTTCTGACCCCAGTGCGGTGTTTTCCGGTTCCGACTGCGCTACAAACTCGCCATTTGAATTTTCTGTTAGCTCTACTGTAGTATCTACCACTTCTGCATTGGAGATGAGTGGCTCAAAAGTTGCGTAGTTTTCTGATGAGCTAACGCCTCCTGTTTCTCCCACTGACTCAACAGATGGATTGACTGGATGTTCAACTGCATTGTTTTGCTCTTCTTTTTCTGCCAACCGCTCATCAATTGGTTCTGGGGTTTGAGATGCCTCTGGGTTCATAAACAATAGTGTAATTCCTATGACGCGAATAAATAGCTTTCAGAAATATTACAATTAACCTGCCATAAAAGTCCTGAGTCACAAGGGCTGAGTTATGAGTTGAGAGCAAAATGACTCAGCACTCGTGGCACTCAGCACTAAATACGCGGACAACGTTGTTCTAAGCAAGTTCTCAACATGTTGGGGTCAAATAAAATCGGCAAAAAGTGAATACTTTTAATTTCTTTAAAGTAAAACAAAATGGGGACTCCATTCCAGAAGATCCGCCAGTTTTGCCATTCCTGGTAGGGAAAGCGCCGAATCAATTTTTCATTTCTGTAAATATCTAAGTCGGTGACGGTAAATTGCAAACGCAGCGTTAACGCCTGAAACATGAGAAATAAGCCAAACAGTGTGAAAACAGCGCCTATCCACGGTTGTACCAACAGTAGTGGAATAGCAGTAATCACCAACACTATAGGTATATTGTAACTAGGCTTGAGTTCCACAGTTGATGTGGAGTTAGGAGCAAATGAACTGGTCACAGTTTTAAATCCTGCTTTATTAGTAAACATATCTCTTATTTTAGAAGTCAGAAGTAGAGACGCGATTAATCGTGTCTCTACAGGAGTGAGGAGTTTTAACTCATCACTCCTAACTCCTAAATACTCACTTCTCACTTTTATAAGCCTTTCAAAAATGCACTGCCAAGTCCTTGAAACATTAACCAAGAAAGAAAGAAGTTGCTAACAAATATAATTAGCAAGGCAGTCACAACAGCAGTTGTGGTTGACTGTCCTACTCCTTTGGCTCCTCCTGTTGTCGTCAATCCCCAACTGCAACCAATTACGGCGATTAAAATCCCAAAGCAACACGCCTTAAGCATGGCGCTAATAATATCCCAGATCCCAAGAAAGTTACGGGCTGAGTCTAGAAATACCGTATCAGACAGGTTGTAGACATTTGTCGCAATTATGAATCCTCCGAACATCCCTGTGATCAAAGACAGGAGGGTTAAAATTGGTAGCATTAAACAGCAAGCAATAACGCGGGGAATGACCAGATAATCGATTGGATCTGTTTTTAACATCAACATGGCATCGATTTGTTCTGTGACGCGCATGGTACCGATTTCGGCTGCAAAGGCAGAACCGACTCGCCCAGCTAAAACCACTGCTGTCAACACGGGAGAGAGTTCTCGTGTCAACGCTATAGAAAGCACCCCCCCGATAATGTTTCCTGCACCAAAGTTGATAAATTCCCGCGCCACTTGAATGGTAAACACCGCGCCGACGAAAATAGCCGTCAATAGGGCAATAAATAGGGAATCTGGCCCAACTGCTGCCATTTGTTCTAAGGTGTTGCGCCGATGGATTTTGCCCCTCAATAGGTGAACTAGTACTTGCCCACCCAGAAAAATCGCTGCCAGCAATCGCTGACTCCATTCTCCTAAACTGGATTTGGATGTAGTCTGGTTCAATGTTCTGTAGCTAACTCGGTAACTGCCTTAAGAATAGCGGAAGTCGTTGGGATAGGGAATGGGGGATTGCGGATTGAAAAGAGGCAGAGGGGTTCTTAGCTGGGAGCAGACGGGAAAGAGGTATATTACGCGATGTGCAACTTATTCTTGAAACCCCTCTCCAAACCTCTCCCCGAAAGGTCGATAGGCTTTGATTCTTGCTCCCCTTCCCTTGTAGGGAAGGGGTTGGGGGTTAGGTCTAGAGAGAAAGTCGCACACGGCGTTATATTATTATTTTCCCCCTGTTCCCATGTCCCCTGTTTCTACTCCCAACGGGGCTGAATATTAACTTAGATTAAAAATCCTCTCAGGAAAGAAAGCTATTATTAAAGGTGCTGCAAACCAATAAATAGGTGTTAATCTTATTTAAAACCTTTATTTTGCAAGGCTTTTAGAGATTTAAGACATTTTTTATATCCCCAGCACGTGTTGTAACTGGTAGCCATTTCTTTTAATGAAAACTTAAGATTTTTGACAGATTGTCTGCTTTGGAGCGATCGCACGTATTGTAGAAAATGACAAACCGCTATCTAGCTATTGTCATCTCTACTCACGGAGTTTGTCCTAAATGACTATTTTCATTAACTTTCTCCGCTCCTTAGTACTTACGATCATATTTAGTTTTGTCGCTCCCATCTTCTTCGTTGGCGGTGGACTGCTCCTTTTATCCCTTATCGGTTCCTTTCCGGGTTTACAAGAGTTAACTGAGGCGATCGCCACTGAGATTATACGTTTTCTCGCCACCTTTGGCAGTGGGACTCCCCTGCGTGGATTATTTGTAATTAGCTTGACCTGTAGTTTCGTCGGGTCACTGTTTGATACTTATGTTTACTATCGGTATCAAATTTTACGAATAGACTCCTGAATGATGTGAATATCTTCGTCAGGTGTTCATGGGTTGTACAAGAGAGGAAAAATTGAGATTCCCCAAAATGAAAGTACTACTGGTCTTAACCTAAACAGGGATTAGTGTTACTGAATGAAATTTTATTAATTAAATTGAGTACCAAAATTATTAATTAAATACTTATTATTAATTAGTTATTAGTTATTAATTACTGATAAATGTTCCGTATGCCCGACTGTAGTAAACAAATCCAAAAACAGTCAAAAAGCTAGTAGAATAAGGGCTTTGAAACTTTGAGTTATGCAAAATAGCTAAAATAGTCTGTGCTAAACCACCACATTGGACGCTAAACTAGAGTTTGGCATTTTGTGTTGGCTGCAATTTTTAAGGAATTTATTAGCATTCATCGAGAATATCAAATAAAACTCACTGCAAAATATAAAAATTTCCTTAAAATCCTGATAAACATAATGCCTGCTCATGTTTCTTAACAGAGCAAAGAAGGTCGTCTGACCTCTGGGGATCTTATATTGAGTTTATTACGAGGAATGTTTACAGCTCATGGTTTGGCCGTTTAAGCCCAAGTTTAGAAAACAAATTGCGCGGATTGAAATTACTGGTGCGATCGCCGGTGCGACTCGCAAACGCGTCCTAGAAGCACTGAAAACTGTAGAAGAAAAAAAATTTCCGGCATTATTGCTGCGTATTGATAGCCCTGGCGGTACAGTCGGAGATTCTCAAGAAATTTACAGCGCCCTGAAGCGTTTGCGCGAAAAAATTAAAATCGTCGCTAGCTTTGGCAATATTTCGGCTTCTGGAGGTGTCTACATCGGCATGGGAGCAGAACACATCGTATCTAACCCAGGTACAATTACGGGTAGTATTGGTGTGATTTTGCGTGGCAATAACTTGGAACGCTTGCTAGAAAAAATCGGTGTTTCCTTCCAGGTAATTAAGTCTGGCCCTTACAAAGACATTTTGGCTTTTGATCGGCAGCTGACTCAACCAGAAGAAAACATCTTGCAAGAGTTGATTGACACAAGTTATCAGCAGTTTGTCCAAACGGTAGCTGATGGCCGTTCTTTAACAGTAGAAGCTGTAAAAAGTTTCGCCGATGGTCGGATTTTTACTGGACAGCAAGCCCTAGAATTGGGTGTTGTAGACCGCCTGGGCACAGAAGAAGATGCCCGTCGCTGGACAGCAGAATTAGTCGGACTCGATCCGGAAAAAACTCTCTGCTATACCCTAGAAGAACGTAAACCCCTATTGAGTCGCCTTCTACCAGGAAGTCGTCAGGTTTCATCAGGAATTCGATCTGGAATTGATTGGCTCGAATTTGAAGTCTCTACTAGTGGTTTACCGTTGTGGTTATATCGTCCCTAGCTTGAGTTAGGAGTTAGGAGTGAGAAGTTAAGAGTTTGAACTCCTAACTCCTAACTCCTAACTTCTAACTCCTAACTTTTATCTTTTTAGGAGGATTTTGGCGTGGAGTGGCAAATGCGGGCTATTCGCGGAGCAACAACTGCTTCAGAAAATACTGTTGAGGTAATTCAAGAGGTAGTTACAGAACTACTAGATGAATTGGAAAATCGGAATCAATTTCAGCCGACAGACATGATTAGTGTGACTTTCTCAGTGACACGCGATTTGGATGCGATTTTTCCAGCTGCGATCGCTAGAGCGCGTCCAGGTTGGGATAATGTGGCCATGTTGGATGTGCAGCAAATGCACGTCGAAGGTAGCTTACAGCGCTGCATTCGGTTCTTAATCCACGCCTATCTGCCAGCCTCCGCCTCAATTCATCATATTTATTTACGCAACGCCGCTAGCTTGCGTCCCGACTGGAGTTTACCCCAGCCTTTACAAACATCACAGCCAGCAGTTAAGTCAAAAGTGTAAATTGAATTATAAAGAGTACATTCCGCTTCTCTTACGAGACGCTACCGCGTTAAGCGAAGCTATGCTGTTCGCGTAGCGTGTCGCAGACAAGCCTCTCGTTCGCATTAGCGTCTCTGAAAGAGAAGAGAAGGCTCTACGCTTCATACCTTCGGGAACGCCAGAGGCGAACGCAATGACGACTCATTATCTTAGTAGACTTGTTTGCATTGGGATGCTCCCAATTTGTATATTTCAAAAAATGATTAATCACTTCTGTGAGACTGCTTGACAAGCAAATAGTAATCTTGTCATAAAATCAATCAGATAAATTCATAAAATCAGAACTTTTTTCATCCAATATTTAAAAATTTTGCCTGTTAATTTGAATTTGAACAGATAGCTAATTTAGTTGAATATTTGAGCAGCAATGATTACAAAATAGCAAATATTCTATGTTCAAACTACTTAAATACGCTGGTATTTTTATCATTACGGCCTGTTTGCTATTTGCTTGTCAGAGGGCACCAATCGAATTCAAACGCCCTCCCTTGAAAATACCATCTGGATATTTTGTTGGGGAGTATCCAGGCATCATTGCTCAAGAAAAAGGATTCTTCAAAGCCCAAGGGGTAGATGTGGAACTAATTCTTCATAAACGATACATCCAATTGGAACAAGGAAATTTCAGTGCGGGTAAGTATGATGGTGCTATGTATTCTTTGGGAAGTTTTATCATCTTGAGCGCCACAAATCCAGATATACAATGCGTGATGGTTGTAGATGAATCAACAGGAGCAGATGTAGTAGTCGCCCAATCACAAATTAAAACCGTTGCTGACTTGAAAGGGAAAAAACTGGGTGCAAATCTAGGCGGTTTTAGCGAAGTTTTCGTAACTGAGATGTTGAAAACTGCCAACTTAACCAGCGATGATGTGAACTTAGTAAAATCAGAGGCTTCAGAAGTTCCTCAACGTCTGAAAAATAATACTATTCAAGCCGGACACACTTGGGAACCCCATCTTTCTGAAGCAAGAAAATTGGGGGGACATATCCTATTTACCAGCAAAGAAACTCCTGGCTTGATTTTAGATATGATTGTCTTTCGCGGTGAGATAATCCGCGATCGCCCTGAAGATGTTCGTGCATTCGTGCGAGGATGGCTGCAAGCAGTAAACTACTGGAAAGCAAATGTTCAGGAAGGAAACGCTATCATCAGCAAAGTCTTAAAAATTCCTCGCAATACAATCTCTCTGGAGGGAGTAAACCTAATTGATTTAGGTGAAAATCAAAAATTATTGCAATCTAGCAGCCCTAACTCCATCTACAAAACTGCCAAGATATATGCAGACTTTTTTATTCGCTCTGGAAACGTGACGCGCATTCCTGAGCTAAAAACTTTGTTCAATTCTTCATTCTTGAAGCCTCCCTCCTAGTTTAAAGCCATGAAGCAATCTCTTTTGGGCGGCATCCGTACAAAGTTGATCACTTCGTTTCTGATTGTTGCTTTGATTCCGTTGCTGTTATTGTCATTTATCAACAAACAGACAACTGAAAAAGCACTAACTGACAACGCGAAACAAGCCCTATCTGCGGCGGCTAACGAAACTGCTAACAGAATAGATGCCTTTATTGATGGAAATCTCAATGCCGTGCGTGTAGAGGCGATTTTACCAGGTTTGGCACGCTACCTCAGCCTAACTCCAAAACAGCGAGATGACAGTCCCGAAATGAAATTGGCGACAGAAACATTAATCCGTCTCAGTCGCAAAGATATGCTCAATATTATCTCATACTCTTTGCTCGACTTAAACGGGAAAAATGTATTGGATACATATACAACACCGAATGTTGGCAAAGATGAATCAGTTGAAGATTATTTTAAAAAACCGCTAGAAACTGGGTTATCCTTTGTTTCTAGCATGAAGCGATCGCCGATAATTCCTGACCTTATTACCCTGTTTTTTAGCAGTCCCGTTCGCAATGCCAAGGGAGATATATTGGGTGTATTGCGTGTTTCATACAATGCGACTGTTGTTCAGCAGTTAGTAACTAGAGAAACTGAACGAGCTGGAGCAAAATCATTTGCTATTCTTTTAGATGAAAATAATATTTATCTGGCACATAGCACTGCCTCAGAACTGGTTTTTAAATCAATTGTGCCTCTGCCTACCGATGTTGTAACTCAACTGCAACAAGAAAGACGTTTGCCTAATTATCCTGTCAAAGAATTGGCAACTAATGAGTCAAAACTTAAGCAAGCATTGGATAATAAACAGTCAGATTTAATTACATCTTTGTCAGCAACAGGTAATCGGGTTAATCTGATTGCGATCGCTCGTTTAAAATATAAACCTTGGTCTGTGTTGTTCGCACAACCCCTTGCTGTTGCCCTAGCACCTGTAGAAAAGCAAATTCGTGACGCAATGTTTCTATTTGCAATTATCGCTTCAGTAGTGACAATTATCGCTTTTGCCATTGGGCAAGTGCTAACAAAGCCAATAATTTCCCTTACCAATATAGTTTTCCAGTTTACCGCAGGTAACTTAGATATCCGCGCCAAAATTAGCTCAAAAGACGAAATAGGTCAACTGGCAAAATCGTTTAACAATATGGCACTTCAGTTACAAACATCTTTTGAAACTTTAGAACAACGGGTACAAGAGAGAACAGCAGAATTAGTAATTGCTAAAGAAAAAGCAGAAGATGCAAATCAGAAACTAGAAAAACTGGTAAATCTAGATGGTTTGACTCAGGTGGCTAACCGTCGCTGCTTTGATGAACGACTGCAAGCAGAATGGAAACGCCTTGCACGAGAACAACAACCCCTGTCACTGATTTTATTCGATGTTGATAAATTCAAATTTTACAACGACTACTATGGGCATATTGGAGGCGATGATTGTCTAATCAGAATAGCGCAAACAGTGCAACAGACAGTTGATCGTCCAGCTGATCTAGTAGCGCGTTACGGAGGAGAAGAATTTTCGGTACTCCTCCCCAATACTGACTTAGTAGGAGCGATCAAAGTAGCAGAAAGTATTCAACAAGCAATTCACGATCAGGCCATTCCTCATGCAAAGTCTGATGTCAAGGATATCGTCACACTTAGTTTAGGTATTAGTTCTGTCATACCCACTTGGGACATCAAGCCAGATACACTCATTGCTTTAGCCGATAAAGCAATGTACAATGCCAAGCAAAAAGGGCGCGATCGCTATTCTACGGCTGATTTCCTTCCAATTAATACCCAGTGTTAGCAGGTTCTAGCAGCGATCGCTCCAGATGTGGTTATTGAAATCAAAGATTTTTGACCCGTTGGCGCAGCCCAACCTAGGCATCGCTTCATACAACAACTCTATTCTTTGTTAGGACTGACGCAAAATATTTCTCAAACTCTGATTGCTCCGTGTCCTCTGCGCCTCTGCGGTTCGTTATTCTCTAAGTGTAGAAATAATTCGATTAAATAGTAGAAATAATTCGATTAAATAATAGTACCAATTAAAGGTGCGATCGCTTTCAGAGGTTATTTTTATATAGCGATCCGATTTCATTTATGAAATTATTTGCGTAGTCAGGCAATAGTCAAGAAGTCTCTTTGAGTTATACTAAATTTTTTAAACAGTCAAATAGGAGTCCTATAGATTAAAATTTATATAGGAGGTAAGCTATATATTAAAAACAATTCAAGGAATTTATAAAAACGGCAAAATTGAATTAGCTAAAACACCAGAAGGTATCAGTGAAAGTTTAGTGTTTGTCACCTTCTTAGAAACTAAACCCAGCCAATGGCCAGAAATAATCATGCAATATTCAGGTATAAAAGAAAGTATTATTTTTGAATCATATCGAGAGGAACTGATACCACCGAACGAAATAGAACTTTAATTATGTATAGGTTATTTACTGGATACTTGCGTCATTAGTGATTTTGTCAAAGGAGAAGAAAACACCCTCAAGCGAATAAAGTTAATCTCCCCTACTGAAATTTTTGTTTCATCTCTAACAGTTATGGAGGTGAAATATGGATTAGCTATAAACACACAACGCGCTGTTAAAATCCAATCAACTATTGAAATATTATTAGATTCAATTACAATTTTACCTTTTGATTCAAAAGAAGCAGAACAAGCAGCCCAGATCAGAAGCTTTCTTAAATTAGCTATATTTTGGTGACATCTAATGTCCGAGAATTTCAAAGAGTACCTAACTTGCAAATCGAAAATTGGCGTTCTGTGTGAGTTTAATTACTGCGATCGCAGCGTAGCTTGCTTCCTGTAGCCTAGAACAACGATGAGGCGATCGCAAAGGTTTTTATAATGCACCGTGACAAGATGGCGATGGGCTACGCCCCGTCGGAAACGATCGCAAACATCCACAGAACTAGAGAATTTGAGGTATTGTTGCTACATTCCATAACAATCTTTAGGGTAAGGGAAAATTTTTTGCTATGATATCTAAGCTAATCAAACAATGTGAATGTAGATATTTAAGACAAGCAATGAAAAAGGTTACACTAACGGAATTAAGTAATAATATTGAGCGTCTACTGGATGAGGTACTAGAAACAGGTATTCCACTAGAAATTAACAAAAATGGTAAGTTATTAAAAATTGTTCCTATAGAAAAAAAAGATAAAATTAAAAACTTAACATTTAAATCTGATGCTATTCAAGGAAATCCAGATGATTTAGTTAATATCAGTTGGGAACAGGAGATTAATATTGATTTATCTTGACACTCATGTTGTAGCGTGGCTCTATGCTGGCTTGACAGATAAATTAACTGATATTGCTAAAACATTAATTAATGATAATGACGTTTATATTTCGCCAATTGTGAGATTAGAGTTACAGTATTTATATGAAATAAAACGTCTTAAAGATAAACCGGATGTGATTATTCCTAACCTGTCCGAGGAAATTGGTTTAAAAATATGTAATCAAAACTTTAATGATATTATCAGTACTAGCTTAACTATTACTTGGACTCGCGATCCTTTTGATCGGATTATTACGGCGAATGCTTTATTAAATAATAATATATTACTGAGCAAAGATGAAAATATTCTGAATAATTACCTGTATGCAAAATGGCGTGATTGATGGAATATATGCTGAGATTTCCAAGACGATGAGAGTTAGGATCAAAACCTAGTCTGTCGCACACAAGTAACTATATGACATCCACATCGCGTGTTGTTCATAGTGGCCCCGATATATTGGGGGAAACTCCTGTTTTTGTTGGTACTCGTGTGCCGCTAAAAACCTTGCTTGATTATCTAGAAGCGGGTGACTCACTGGATAAGTTTTTAGATCACTTTCCTAGCGTCAGCCGTGAGCAAGCCATCCCCGCTCTAGAATTAGCAAAGGAAATGCTGCAACAACTCTATTCTTTTTGATGATGAAAGCGAATCCCTAGAAAGATGTCGTAAACAAACTCAAAAAAGTCCTTTTTCTGCAACAATCCTGAAGTTTGATAACATCCTTTTTCATCTAGGAGTGGCTTCATGACATAGTACGCAGGTTGATAATTATACCAAGGAATAGAAGGCCACAGATGATGAATTAAGTGGTAATTCTGTCCCATAATCAGAATATTGAGAACTTGGTTCGGGTAGACGCGAGCATTTTTCCAGCGATCGCGCTCCGCAAAAGGACGATGGGGCAAATAGTCGAAAAATAATCCCAGTGCTATCCCCACTACAAAAGCTGGTATAAACCAAAAATTGAGAATGTAACCCAAAAAGTGGTACTGCACTGATATATAAACAATTACACCGACAATTAAACGGCTGATGAACCATTCCAATAGCTCATATTTCCGCCACAGTCGCCGTTGAAAGAAAAATACCTCGTGATACAAAAACCGCACTGCAATCAGCCACAGTGGACCACCCGTAGAGACATAATGATCTGGGTCGTCTTTGGGATGGTTGACATGGCCATGATGCTGTAAATGCACCCGCGTAAACACTGGAAAAGCAAAAGCTAGCATCAACGCACTGCCATGTCCTAACATCGCATTCATCACCCGGTTGCGATGAGCGGATTGGTGACAAGCGTCGTGAATAACCGTCCCAGCACAATGCAACGCAATAGTGTTAACGCTAAAGCAGAGCCAGTGGGGCCATTCCCAAAGCCAGTAACCAAAGTTAGATAACACCAGCATTGCTACAGCTACCAAAAACAGCAATAGCGTGGGATTAAAATCACCAGGAGGCGCTAAAAATTCCTTTGGCGGGATTGTCAGTGGCTTTCGTGCCTCCGATGCGATCATCTCTAACATTGACTCCTTCTTAATCAAACATTACGAATATACGATAAATATTAGTGAAGAATAAAGTTTTGTAACCTTTTGTATAGCAATATTTATCCACAGCTTTGCATATCAGTAGATGAATAACGCTATGATTCCAGACAAGAACTAATCTTTACTGATAAGTGGGGTATGGCAATTGTCAAAAAGTTGATGGGATAAACTCTTTCGTTGGGAGGATGGATACAAGATTGATGTACTATATCTAGTCTATCCCACAGCCCTCACTCTCCCATAAAACCTCTCTAACTGCTTATATCTATTGATATAGCAGTAACTGAAAAGGAGATGCAACTTAAGTTACGATGACTTCCCAGATAGCTCCCTCACTTCAGCCCCTATGCAATTAAGAGATTCTCTGCGCCGGACAAAAATTGTCGCTACTATTGGCCCCGCCACTAGCAGTCCTGAAATGCTCAAGGCAATTATTGAAGCGGGAGCCACGACGCTACGGCTAAACTTCTCCCACGGAACTCATGCCGACCATCAGCGTAGTATTCGCTTAATTCGGCAAACCGCTTTTGAATTAAATCAGCCAGTGGCCATTCTCCAAGACTTGCAGGGCCCAAAAATTCGCTTGGGGAAGTTTGACAACGGGTCTATAGTTTTGGCAAAAGGCGATCGCTTCACCTTGACAAACCGTCCGGTGGTAGGCACGCAGGAAATTAGCTGCGTCACCTACGATTATTTAGCCGAAGAAGTCCCAGTTGGTGCAAAAATCCTCCTCGATGATGGACGAGTAGAAATGGTCGTGGAGGAGATTAACCGAGACAAAGGTGATTTGCATTGTCGCATCACCGTGCCTGGTAAACTTTCTAATAACAAAGGCGTAAACTTTCCCGGCGTTTACCTGTCAATTAAGGCAATGACCGACAAAGACCGAGAGGATCTGATGTTTGGTCTAGATCAGGGTGTAGATTGGGTGGCACTTTCCTTTGTCCGCAATCCGCAAGACATGATCGAAATTAAAGAACTAATTTCCAGTACAGGCAAGCAAGTGCCGGTGGTTGCCAAAATTGAAAAACATGAAGCCATTGAACAAATGGAGGCAGTTCTGGCTTTGTGTGATGGCGTGATGGTTGCCAGAGGCGATTTAGGCGTAGAATTGCCAGCAGAAGATGTTCCGGTACTCCAAAAGCGGCTAATTGCTACGGCAAATCGCTTAGGGATTCCCATCATCACCGCCACCCAGATGTTAGACAGCATGGTGAGCAATCCTCGTCCCACCCGCGCGGAAGTGTCGGATGTGGCAAACGCGATTTTAGATGGCACAGACGCGGTGATGCTCTCAAACGAAACTGCTGTGGGTAGCTTCCCTGTAGAAGCAGTAGCGACGATGGCGCGGATTGCCGAGCGGATGGAGCAGGAAGAAGCCCAACACTTAAACTTGCGTTCCGTAAGAGATGCTCGGCGCTCCATTCCTAATGCGATTAGTCAAGCTGTAGGTCAAATTGCCGAACAACTAGGCGCAGCTGCAATTATGACCCTAACGCAAACTGGGGCAACTGCTCGCAATGTCTCTAAGTTCCGTCCCAATACACCGATTTTGGCTGTTACCCCCCATGTGAATGTAGCGCGGCAGCTACAAATGGTGTGGGGAGTAAAACCGCTATTGGTGCTAGGATTACCTTCCACTGGTCAGACATTTCAAGCTGCGATTAATGTGGCTCAGGAGTTGAAGTTACTCTCTGAGGGTGATTTAGTAGTCATGACTGCTGGCACACTCCAGGGAATTTCTGGCTCCACAGATTTGATTAAGGTTGAGGTAGTGACGGCGGTACTAGGTCACGGGATTGGATTAGGACAAGGTTTAGTGAGTGGTCGCGCACGGGTAGCGAATACTGGCATGGATGTTAGTAACTTTAATCCTGGAGACATATTAGTTGCACCGCGCACTAGTGCCGATTTTGTCGAGGCTATTCGTAAATCTGCGGGGATTATTACGGAAGAGGAAAGTCTCACAAGTCATGCTGCCGTTATTGGCTTACGTCTCGGCGTGCCAGTGATTGTTGGCGTGAAGCAGGCAACGCAGGTGATTCGCGATGGAGCGATTATAACGCTGGATCTGCAACGGGGTTTGATTTACTCTGGGGCAGTGAGAACGCCTTAGAAGTGGGGAATGGGGAAGAAGCAGGGGGGCAGGGGAGCCGGGGAGCAGGGGAGCAGGGGAGGCAGAGGAAGAATTAATAACCAATACCCCATGCCCCATGCCCAATGCCCAATCCCTTTATCAAACAGTTGCGATCGCAACTCCAAGCCATCCAGCAAAGTTTTTCTGCTGTGTAGAGTCAGGATGATCAACAGGTTTTACCTGATATCGAGTGGGATGTGGTGACGCGAGGGTAATGGAATAAGTACGCAGTTCGTCTTGATGGAAAACTGTGACTTGGATGGTATCGTTTGCTTGGTAATCTTTCAGGCGATCGCTTAAACTACCCGCCGCTACCTTAATCCCGTCAATTGCTAACAACTCATCACCTGCATCAATTCCCCCTATTTGTGCAGGTGAATCAGTTTCCACAAACTTAATCATCTCCCGCCCATTCTCTGTATTTATTCTCACACCCAGGTAAGGTTCTTCCTGCTGTTCAGCTACCAACTGCAAGCCAAAGGGTTCAAGATACTGATTAAAAGGTAAATCATCAGTACTATCAATGTAGCGTTTAAAGAAATCAGTCAAATCGATTCCGGCGACAGATTCTATAACTTCCTGCAACTGTTCTGGAGTATAGCCAATTTCATCTTTCCCGAATTGCTGCCACATTTTCAGCATTACGTCATCGAGGGAACGCTGATTGTCATGAGTAGAGCGAATCAGTAAATCCAGCAATAACGATACCATTTCTCCCTTTAAATAGTAAGAAATTTGAGAATTACCGCTATTGGCATCGGGGCGATAAAGTTTTATCCAGGCATCAAAACTCGACTCGGAAACAGGTTGTACCTTTCGCCCTGGTGTCGTTTCATATCTGGTAATTTCTTTACTCAAGTTATTCAAATACGACTTAACATCATAAATTTCTGCCCGCAAAGGAATTAACAAGTCATAGTAACTAGTAGTACCCTCACAAAACCATAATGATGGTGTATAGTTTTCCTGGTCATAATCAAAAACTTCTAATGCTTTTGGGCGAATTCGTTTGACATTCCACAAGTGAAAGAACTCGTGTGCAACTAATTGCATAAAGCGATCGTACTTTTCCTGAGTGCGAAATCCAAAACGTTGGTAAATTAACGAGCAAGAGTCCTTATGCTCCAAACCGCCAAAAGCTTGGCTAAATAAATGTAGCAGAAACACATATCGTTCATAAGGTAAACCCCCGAACATCTGCGCTTCTACCTGAATAATTTTTTGGATATCAGCAATCAGGTGCTGAACTTGGTAATTACCTTTCCCCCAAATTGCCAGTTCATGGGGTTTTCCCAAGACCTCAAATTTGTACAATTGATGGCTACCAATCTCAAAAGGAGTATCCACCAAAGTATCAAAATTGCTCGCCCAGAAGGTATTTGTTTCCTCACCCACGGGAGGTAGAGCAGTTGTTACCTGCCATTCTGGGTATGGCGGTACGATGGTAACGCGAATGGGTTGCTTATCCCAGCCCGGTAGTCTAAAAAATAGTGCTGCACCATTGAAATAACCGTGGGTAGCATCCAAGTGATTTGTCCGTACCGATAGCTCATTGGCAAAAATGCGGTAACGTACAGTTAATTCTGAAACACCTGTTTTGTCTACCTGCCAGTGATTTTTACTGATTTTCTGCCAAGGTAAAGGCTTACCCTCTGCAAAAACCACAAAATCTTGTAAATTCTTGGCATATTCTCGAACTAAGTAGGAACCGGGTGTCCATACTGGTAATTTTAAATCGAGAATCGGTGAGGGGTAATCGACAATGCGTAAAGTCACCTCAAACAGATGGGTTTCTGGTTGAGACATTGCTACCAGGTAATGAATCGTCGGGCCAGTTTCCTGGATATATGCGTTGGGACGAGTTGCTGTTGCTTCAGTCATCTTGGTGCTGAGTTAATAATCGATAGGTAATTTCTCTCATGATGACAAATTTGCATGTTAAGTTTCGCCTTTTATTGGCTGCGGTAGTCAAAACCTAGTTTATTTCTCACTTTGCAACCGATCTCCTGCTGCCAAAGCGATCTTTGCAACTTCCAAAATATTTGTATTAATTTTCACACAATTCAGGTAAGGCTAAGATCCTTTATCAAAGTCAAATTTTTAACGTAGACGCGGAGCGGCTTGCCGCAGGCTACCGCAGAGGCGCAGAGGAAGCAGAGAGAAGAAAAAAATGCTTAACTCAAGCGTATTGGGCAGTTGTTTATTGAATTCGGGCAGTCGTTTCTTGAATTCGGGCAGTCGTTTCTTGAATTCGGGCAGTTGTTTATTGAATTCGGGCAGTTGTTTATTGAATTCGGGCGATTGTTTATTGAATTCGGGCGTTTGTTTCTTGAATTCGGGCAGTCGTTTCTTGAATTCGGGCAGTTGTTTCTTGAATTCGGGCGATTGTTTATTGAATTCGGATAAGCCTCAATAAATTCACGCAATAAACAAAATGCTTTTTGTGCTAAATACTTTTAATAATACTGAATATTGCGGGTGTTAATCACCTTGGTTTTGTTTATCCTAATGGTGTAAAGACAAGGATATAAGCCAGTTTTTATCCTAGTGCATGATTAAAAAAAGGAAGGTTACTTATGTCACGTCCAAAACGTGGGTCTAAAGTACTTGATAGGGCACAGCGTCGGATTGCGGCTTTAAAATCGATTAGTTCCACCTTAGATTTAGGTAATGGAGTCACTATTGACACCTTTGCCGCCGCCATCAAAAAAACACAGGACAAGTTGGAAGCTTATAACTCCAGCCTCTCCACCGTGGATCTAACTCAGGGAGCCTTAGAATTTGCCGAAAAGTCGCTGATGGAACTAACAGAACATGCCTTAGTCAGCGTAGCTGCAAGGTATGGCAAGAATAGCGATGAGTATAAAATGGCAGGTGGCGTTCGTCGCAGCGAACGCAAGCGTCCAGTGCGGAAGCCTAAGCAAGAGGTTGTTATTTGATAAAGACAATACATTTGGAGTTTTTTGCCACTCTCCCGAATTCAATTTGGGAGATTCTTGGTTAAGTGGTGAACCAATCGATAAATATTATTAGGATTTATGCATTGACAGGAAAGACAAAATATAAGAAACAGGCTGTTAAAAACCGCGTCTACACAAACAAAAGCTACCGATCCTGTGTTTCAAACCCCTAATTTGACTTTAGTCCGCCTTTGCGGACTTTGCCTGTGTAGCCGCAAATTCTATTTGCCGGGGCTTAAGTTGACTAATTCTTTGATGATTTATTAAAAGCCTAGTATCTCATTAAAATTTGCTTAAATCATTTATTAAGTATATTTTCGTAAGTAGTTATCGCTTATACTCCTATAAACAAGTTTGGTAAGCGATCGATGGCAGAAGACCAAAAAGACCAGAATGCACCCATAACGCTGGAAAGTTTTTGGAAACTTCTTGATTCCAAGCTGATTAGCCTCGGTATTCCTGGGGCTTTGATTGGTGTTGCAATTGATTTTGCCCGCAAGTCAGAGTGGAAGAAGGCCGGGTTATGTATGTTTGCGGCTGGAGGTTTCTGGTTAATTATCAAATTTGGTAATAAATTAAGTCCATACATCGATAAGTTTTTGGATTGGTTACTTGCTACTCAAATTCCCAAATGGTGGACAACACTTACAGATCGATTTGGGGCAGAGTATCTTGAGGAACTAATAGCTAAATGTAAAGAATATGAGGGGCGCGGATTTAGTGGCGAAGGACTGGATCTGGAAAATGTGTTTGTCCCCTTGGGCTTTAATTCAGAAAAACCAGCGTCTAATCCTCAAGATGTGACCTCTATAACTCTTACTACTGAGCAGGAAAGTGAAATTGGCAGTCTGCTGAGAGGGATTACTAAAAAAAATTCGACGTGGCGACGACTGGTGATTTTAGGCGCACCTGGTTCTGGAAAAACTACACTTTTAAGGCACATTACGCTTCTGCTTGCTTTGCGAAAACAATCAAAATTGTATCGAGGTTTGCCTCAACTTGTTCCTGTTTTGTTGAGATTGAGAGATGTTGCTGACAAAATTACAGATACTAATTCCTCTCTAGCTCAAATAATCGCCATATCGTTGGTAGCTAAAGAATCAAAAACTCAGCCGCAGGAACCATTAAAACCTGGGCAGGAATTATTACTCAAAACTGAAACGCAGTGGTTTAACAAGCAGCTTAAAGATGGCAAATGTTTGGTGATGTTAGATGGACTTGATGAAATTGCAGATGATCAGCAGCGAAAGAAGGTAAGTACTTGGGTTGATAAGCAACTCGAAGATTATCAGCATAATTTACCCTTTATTTTGACATCGCGTCCACAAGCTTACAATAAAGCTCCTCTGCCAAATACCCCAACTTATTTTGTACGACCATTTAGTACTCAACAGCGCAATAGTTTTGTTTTCAACTGGTATTTCAATCTCGAAAAACGTAAAAATTCTGAGGAACACTCAGAAAAAAAGCTGAAGAAAATTGCTGAATCCAAAAAAAATGAGTTGGTGCAGCGAATTGATGCAGTTCGTTCACTGCGCTTGATGGCAACTAACCCGCTGTTACTGGCATTGATTATTAATACTTACAAGCAGAAAACGAGTCTTTCTCCAACCCAAACAGGTCTTTATAAGCAGGTTTGTGATGTGCTTCTCCAAGGACGGCAATCTACTGAAACTACCCAATCAGAAGCTAACCCATATCCACTCAAGCCAGAGCAAAAGCAAGAAGCGTTACAGGCACTCGCACTAGAGATGACCAAACGCCAAGTACTTCAGTTTACGCTAGATGATAAAAATCACGATAGTAATACTAATGTTTTTATAGCAAAAGAGTTTCTTCAAGCAGAACTAGCTCAGATGGTTCAGGGAGGACAAGAGTTTAAACCAGAATATTTTATCGAAAAAGATGATATTGGTGTGCGAGAACTATTGAGCGATCGCGAACAAGAAGGAATCTATGAATTTACGCATCGCACGTTTCAAGAATATTTAACTGCGGTTGAACTGACAAAGGCAGAGCATGAGCCTGATTTATTAAAAGTTTTTACAAAAGATGAACAATATCTAGATTGGAGAAGACAAACCATTTTGTTTTATGCAGGTCAGAGTAGAGTAGATAAACTGATTAACGCTGCATTGAACAACCCAACTGTAGCCACCCTAACCCTTGCTTACGATTGTTGGCAGAACAAGCTCAAAGGTACTCCAGAAAAAGGGCAGGAACTACTCGACAAGGTAGAACAGGGTTTGAAGTCAGATGACGATGAAGTTTTTAAGTTAGCAGCATCAGTGCAACTGGAAAAACGGCTAAACCGCCTGAATGAAGATTGTTTTGTAGGGATTTTAGAGAATAAAGGCCAATCTGCGATCGCCACGACAAAGGCAGGTAAAAAAACCTGGGCTAGACAAGTGGTAGATGATACTGAAATCACCGACGTAGAATATCGCCTGTTTTTGTTAGAGACTACCAAGAGCGACTTAACTAATGAAGTCAAAGTAGGTGAAATTAGCTTTGCACAAGGAAATGCGTTTTGTGCCTGGTTGAGTAAGAGAACTAGAAATAGATTTAGTGATGCAGGAATCTGTTATTTCCGGGAAACCTCAGACAGATTCCGCCTAGTCCGGTTTCGCATACCGGAACAGTATCATCAACTCGCCTACTACCTAGCAGCAGGTATGTGGAAAGAAGCTGACGAGGAAACATTTAAAGTGATGTTGAAAGTAGCGGAACGGGAAAAACAAGGCTACTTAGATATAAATGACATTCAGCAATTTCCTTGTGAAGACTTGAGTATTATCGATCAACTGTGGATAAATTACAGCAATGGACACTTTGGGTTTAGTGTTCAGAAAAAAATATATCTCGATGTGGGGGGAATTTTAGAAGGAAGTCGGACAAGTTCACCTTTCAAGAAGATTTTCGCCCCCTTCATAAGCATATATGCACGTTTTGGTGGTAGAGTTAGGGATGATAGTGACAGACAATACCAAGCTTTCAAAAGCTTAGGCGATCAAGTGGAGTGGAGAGTGAATTATCAGTGGATTGGATTAGAAAACGTAAAATATGATGTCTCTGCCCCCGTAGGGCACTTGCCCTACACGTCCTTTTCACTTCATAGAACTTCTCTTGAGAAATCAAAAGGTAAGGGGCTTGGAGGCTGGAAGGTTTCTCTTATCTCGCGTCGAGACTTGTAAAATGTAACATATAAAGCTTTCAGAAGTTTGTAAACATTTATAGCAGCGTCTTTTTCCACGCAATAATCAACATTTCATAAATCCGATACCTGGCACGGGCGGCTGATAACAATTTAAAATTTTTCCGCTACCTCATGCACTTCAGTAGATTCCGTTACCCTCTGCTTATGCCAAGGTAAACTCATCTGCCCAGGCGACGACTTTTTAGCCTTCCCACTCTTAATCATCGAAGGCAAAAAACGACTTCCCCAATAATTTCGTTTCTCTGGTTTTGCTTTTGGCTTATATTTATGACAAAATCTGCGATATCTCGCCGCGCACTCTTCCAAAGTTCGCCCCAAACGTAAAAATGCTGGATGCCATTGAGTTATGCCATCATTACTCAAGCGATCATGAGTGCCATAATTGCTAAAGTCATAGAAAAAACCCTGCTGCATTCCCGCCGCTTTTGGGTTAGCGTGAATATATCGCAAAGTATTCAAAGCCCGTTGTTGATCGGTATTGGCAAAACCCGTACTGTGATATCGCTTTTCCCAAAAATGTCCTGTGCGGTTCAACATTCGATTAAAGCACATGGCAGTATACTAATTGAGCCAGTGCATAATTTTTGGCAAATCTTCTGGCTGTTGTGGTTCTATCAAGTAATGCACATGATTTGACATAATGCACAAAGCATAAAGTTTAAATTTATACTTATTCTGTGCCTTCTTAATGGCATAAAGGAAAACTTCACGACATTCTAACCGCGTCAGCCGAAATTCCCGGTTATTGCAACGGGTAGTAATGTGATAACAAAAGCCTGATTTGAGTTCGCGTTGAGGGCGGGGCATAAGTATTTAATTGCGAATTGCGAATTATTTTTTATATAGTGAATTCTAAAATAGGCTTTTACCCCGCATAACTTTTATGACTACTGTCACTTTAGAGCTACCCGAAGAAATATTCTCTGCTCTGCGCCTGTCACCTAATGAGTTTGTCCGTGAATTGCGTTTGGCTGCGGCCATACACTGGTATGGACGTGGTGAAATTTCCCAAGAGAAGGCAGCTAATATCGCCGATTTAGATAGAACAGATTTTCTTTTGGCTCTATCTCGTGAACAAATCGATGCCTTCATTGTTGATTTTGATGACTTACAACGGGAATTAGAACGTGGCTGAACCACCTGTAATTAGTGCTTCACCTTTAATTTTTTTTATCTAGAGGTGGTTTCCTGGATTTGTTGCAGTTATTGGGTGAAGAGGTTTTAGTTCCATCAGCAGTAGCTGTTGAAATTCAGCAAAGAGGTGTACAAGACCCGACTGTTATAGCACTTTCACAAACAAACTGGTTAACAGTTGTAGAAGCACCTTCAACTCCTGAGATTATCCAATCTTGGGATTTAGGCAAAGGCGAATCATCTGTTTTGACTTGGGCGTATACACACCCTGGTACAGAAGCAATTATGGATGATCTTGCTGCTCGTAGATGTGCAGCAGTACTGGGAATTCCTGTACGAGGAACATTAGGTATAGTATTGACGGCAAAGCAACGTGGCAAAATAACAATGGCACGACCAGTTATAGAGAATTTACGTTCATCAGGAATGTATCTTTCTGACCGTGTGATCAATCAAGCACTGGCATTAGTCGGCAAGTAGTAAGCGATCGCCCCATCTCCCCTTCCACTGCTAAACTAAAAAACAACCCTTACATCCTGCAAAGGTAGTCTTATGACCTCTGCAACCGACCCATCCACCGCGCTGACCCCGTTTCCAGACCATACGCAGCTTCCTGAATCTGACGGTACTTTCGTGAGAAACTTTCAGGAACATCCCCAAAGCATTCTCCTAACGGACTCGATTAAACCGATATTGCAAAAACGTCACCCTGATGGGCAATACTGTATTGGTCAAGATAGTGGTATCTACTGGCGCATCACTGACCCCCCAGAAAAAGGCGCAGAAGCACCAGACTGGTTTTATGTAGGGAATGTACCACCCACTCTGGATGGACAAACGCGCAGGTCTTATGTATTATGGCGAGAGTTTATTGCCCCATTGATTGCATTAGAATTTGTCTCTGGTGATGGTAGTGAGGAGCGAGATAAAACTCCTTGGAAAGGGAAATTTTGGATTTATGAGCAGGTGATTCGTCCTCCCTTCTACGGCATTTATGAAGTGAATAAAGCCAGCGTAGAAGTTTATGAATTAATTGGTGGACAATATCAGTTATTAACAGCAAATGAACGCGGACATTATCCCATACATCCTTTAGGAGTTGAGTTAGGGATTTGGCAGGGACAATATTACAATATGGAATTACCTTGGCTACGTTGGTGGGATTTGCAAGGTAATTTGTTGTTGACTGGTGAGGAAAGAGCCGATCGCTTAACTGCTCAATTGCGCTCTTTAGGTATCGAACCAGAAGCCTAATATGGCAAGAGTTCCTGATAGATGCCAATCACTTAAATAAGTTAACCGGAGCTTTACTATTTAATATTTTCTGCTGGCCCCACATTTGCAATTTCATAGCCAGTGGGATAGCTGGGGATAGGAGAGTCAATATAAAAATTAGGGTGATTCCGAGGCGGAAATAACCGGATTAATTTGGCTCGGATTCTTAGTAGGCTTACCATAGCCGATCGCAACAATGGCGAAGGATAGGGAAAACCAAAGGCATCAAGCATGGTGTCATCTAACAAAGCGTAGATACCTGGTTTGATGGCAGAACGCATCCACCAAGGAAACCAACTCAAAAATAAATCGCGTGTAGCTTCCCCAACTCGACGATTTGTATCTGAATAGCGAAAGTTTTGGCGTTCGTAGTCAAGGTTATAGCGCTCCAACTCTTCGTAGGTTTCAGGGATGTTCTGAATCTGCATTTGCTTACCTACTTCTCGCCAGAAGTAAAAAGACGCTAATTTTTCTTGTTCGCACATCAGCCGCCAACCAAACCGCGCATTCCAACGGATAGGCTCGAAAATGAAGGTTGAAAGTACATACAGGAAATCACCGTTGTCAATCTTGAAGCGTCCGTGGAGTGCATTCATGCGTTGCAGGGCTTCTTTGCCACGATCGCTATCATAGCCCCACTTAATCATCTCTCCAACAATTATTGACGTATCATCGTAGCGTTTTTGCGGACAATGGGTAAATTCTCCTGTCTGATTCAGCAATTTAGAAATACTAGGAACGCAATAAGTTCGCATCAAAGCTACTTCGAGCGATCGCGTCATATCCCAAGGAAACTCATAGCCATTCATCAAGCTATAAATCCGGCAATGATCTTGCACTGGGTCAAGTTGCTGAATTAGGTGAAAATTTTTATAGCGATTGAGAAGCATCTGAAATTTCTCTGTATAAATTCAGTTATTTATTGACATCTAGCAACCGCGAAGTTTCTAAACGACTCATCCACTTCTCTAAATAAACTCGATTACCTTTTTCCTCATTTGGATCTTTAGTGTCCAAAGGATAAGGCATCAGTCCCAAAATCGTTGCTGTTGTCACGCAAAACATCGATTTTTGGAAACTCATACAAATTTGTACCCGCAAATCATCTTCACCCCGAAGACTGCGACGATAAATTTCATGCAAATACTCTGGAAGATAATGACGCATATCCTGCATCAACAATGTGGGAGGAATACCTGCGCCGCCGATGGGCAAAGGATCGGCATATAATGCGCCATACTGAAATCGCGTTTGATCTGGGGGAATTTGATAACCTTGGGCGTTGTATGAAACTGTACCGTGGAAAGGAGTTCCCCGAAAGAATACTGCCTCTACATAAGGTATTGCTGTATCTGCTAAGAAAGTCAAACCAACGCTTTTAGGAATAATTTCATAGACTTCACCTCGTATTTTGACGGCGTAGGTAATTGGGTTTGACGCATTTGCCACTAACCCTGCTTTAATATGTTCTACAACTTCAGAAATCGATTTTATTTTGCCTTGATCGTAGAGGTCTGATAAGCTGAGGAATATATCAGCCATGACTCGCCAAAATTGACCTAAACCTGTGTAGTAAGCAGAGACACGTAAATGTTCCGTTAAGAAATCTGGAAACAGTTGGTTAATACCAGTAACTAAAGGATTATTTTTAAATTTTGCGGCGATAACGGCTTTCGCTCTTTCCTTAAATTCTGTTGTATCTAAATATGTATCTAGTCCACCACCACCGTGCCACATCATGGCTTTCATACAATATTCGGCATACTCAAAATTAATTCGATTATGCCACCAGTGGCGAAGTAATTTCTCAACAGAAACCTCTCCATTAAAGTATTTAAAAAATGGGAAAAATATTAAAAATTGATGCTCGGCAATATAGTTAAGATTTTTTGAGTAGGCATCTAAAACCACACCATAGCTTTTAAGAATACCAACTACTTCTAGTACATTTTCTGGACTATTGGGGAGTAATGCTTCTCCTTTTTGCAGTCGTTCAATATACTCAGCTAAGGGATTGTGAGCCGCTTTCTTTTTAATAGTTACCATTGCTATCTCTCCAAAAAGTATAGGGATTGGGGCATTAGGATTGGGGCATTGGGCATGGGGCATTGGGCATTGGTTATTTCCTCTGCCCACTGTCCCTCTGCTTCTTAAAAATCCCTAATCCCCAGTCCCCATTGCTTTCTCCAAGGACACTGCTACTACTACGTTTTGGCTATTCACCATTGCTGTAATTGTTGGTTCAGTCCAGCGTGCTAACCAAGCGGGTTGAATGCCGAAAATCACAATCAGCACAGCTAAAATTGCAGCTGGGGCGCGATCGCTCCAATACACACGTGGTAAGTTAGTAACTTGTGCAGACAAGCGGCCAAAAAAGGCGCGGTCAAGGAGTATTAGAAAGTAAACCGCAGTTAAGCCAGTACCAAGCATTGATAGTAAAGTTTGCACTGGAAAAACTGGGAAACTGCCCCGAAAAATGATGAATTCGGAAATAAACCCTACCATTCCTGGTATCCCAGCACTGGCCATAACTCCCAAAACCATTAGGCTACCAATTACAGGCATACCCCGTTCTGGGTTCAGCAATCCTTGAAGAACATCTAAATCTCGGCTGCCGGCTTTTTTATACACAACCCCTACCAGCAAAAACAGCATGGCGGAAATTAAGCCGTGGCTAATCATCTGCATCACAGCACCTAAAACGCTTAATGGTGTAGATGCCGCCGTCGCTAACAGCACATAGCCCATGTGTCCAATGGAACTGTATGCTACCATTTTTTTCATATCGGTTTGAGCGATCGCGCAGGATGCACCATACAATACACTCACCACTGCCCAAGTCGCTAACCAAGGAGCCACATAAGCCCAAGCTTCTGGTAACAAGTTCATACCAAACCGCAGTAAGCCGTAAGTTCCCAACTTCAACAACACCCCAGCCAATAGCACGGAAATTGGTGTGGAAGCTTCAACGTGAGCATCTGGCAACCAAGTATGAAAGGGAACTAAGGGAATTTTAATCCCGAAACCGATCAAAATCCCTCCTAGTAGTAAAAGCTGTGTCGCTAGAGGTAGAGTCGTAGCGTTTAAGGTTGCTAGTGCAAAGCTAGAGGAACCACTCAGCCAAACCATGCCGAGGAAACTTGCCAAAATCAAGATTCCCGAAACTGCGGTATAAATAAGAAATTTTGTAGCCGCATAACCCCGCTTTTCCCCACCCCAAATAGCTATCAACAGATATAGCGGAATTAATTCTAATTCGTAAAACAGGAAAAATAACAGTAAATCCTGTGCCAGAAATGCTCCAGTCACCCCAGCGCTCAATAATAGTATCAAAGAGTAATAAAATTTAGGGCGCTGTAGAGATTCATCGCTACTGTAGATGGCAATAGAAGTTAACAGTCCATTCAAACCCAGCAGTGGCAAAGATAAACCATCGATTCCGAGGTTATAGTTTAAACCTAAGACATCTATCCAAGGTACAGACTCGGCAAACTGTTGAGTGATTTCCCCTGGATGGAACTGAATTGCTAGTACGATTGTCCACAAGAAAGCAATAGTGGCAAAGACCAAAGCTACCCCACGGGCAAATTTTCCATTGATACCAGAAGGCGAGAAACCAATTAAAGCTGCACCGATTAACGGCACTAGAATTAAAACACTAAGCATAAGCAGATATGGAATGGGGAATGGGGAATGGGAAATTGGGAATGGGGAATGGGGGAGAATTTTCCCTATGACAAATGACCAATCACCAATACTTCTCTACGAGAGGCTGCGCCGACGACTATGCTCAGTACAAGTGACAAATGACAAATGACAATCCCCACTAAATTTGTGCCAACATCTTTAAAAAGGCAATTTATCTAGTAAACCCGATGACCAGCCGATGAAGAAAACCAGGACGCTGACAACTGCGAGGATGGTCAACATATAGCCCTGAGATTGCCCAGAAATGCTGTACTTTAAAGTTTGTCCGCCAAAAATCGTCGCAAACCCAACTAAGTTTACTAGACCATCGACTAAATAGCGATCGCTCCAAGCAGAAATTCTAGATAGCAGTGCGACTGCACTCACCACCGTTACGCGATAAACTCGGTCAATATAAAAATCATAACCTAATAAGTCTTGCACAAATCTCCACGCCAAGAATCTAGATCGTGACCAAGCTTTGTGCAGATAAACTGTAGAACCTATAACTACTCCCAGCACAGTAGAAGCAAATAACGCTAATGCTACATACCAATTAATACTTTCCCAATCTGGTAGTAAGTACCATTGCTGTAACATCAAGGGTAAAAGCAGAGTTAAGATTGTGAGAGTCACCATCGGGAAGGCCATTTGCCAACCAACTTCTGGCGTGCGTCGGGTTTTTTGTTGCGGTTTTCCCCAGAAGACTAATCTGAATACTCTAGTTAAGTTCAATGCTGTCAAGCCATTGACTAATAATAAAACCCCAATCACCCAAGGGCTAATATTCACGAAACCGTCCGCCCATCCTAGCATTGCCCAGAAGCTTCCCAATGGTAGAAGCGTTACCATACCTGCCGAACCGACAATAAAGGCGGTGGTGGTGGCTGGCATCCGTGACCAAAGTCCGCCCATTTCTGTTAAGTCTTGGCTTTGGGTAGTTAAGATAACTGAACCAGAACTCATAAATAATAATGCTTTAGCGATCGCATGAGTTAACAGCAACATCAGTGCTACACCCCCTTGCTGTAACCCTACCGCTAAAAACACTAACCCCATGTATGCACTGGTGGAATGAGATAGCGATCGCTTAATGTCAATTTGAGCTATAGATACTAATGTCGCCCCAATTGCTGTCACCGTACCCATGATTACCAAAGCATTCAAGGCAATTGGCGACAGTGCTAACAATGGTTGAAATTTATACAGTAAATAAGCGCCACCGGCGACTACCAGTGAGTTTCGCATTACCGAAGCAGGATTGGGCCCTTCCATCGCCTCATCTAACCACAGGTGCAATGGAAATTGGGCACATTTTCCAGCCGGCCCAGCAATTAACGCCAACCCCAGCAATGTTGATGTCACTGGGCTTAAATTAGCTGTTTGCGCCCACTCATATAAATCCGAAAAGTTCAAACTACCGGACAAGGTGGAAAGTGTCACCACAGCCATCAGCAGCAACAAGTCTCCTACCCGTTTAGTCCAAAACGCATCTCGCGCCGCCGTCACTACTAGCGGTTGAGCATACCAGAATCCCACTAGCAAGTAAGTCGAAAGTGTCAGAACTTCTAAAAGGGCATAGCTGAGAAACAAAGAATCGCTGATTGCTAGACCACTCAACGCTGCTTCAAAAAATCCTAGCAGCGCAAAAAAACGTGCTAGCGACCAGTCCTTTTCCATGTAACCCAGAGCGTAAACTTGTGCCAGTAAGCTTAAACCTGTAATTAAAACTGTTGCCCCAATACTGACTGGTGAGAGTTCCAAGCTAAAAGATAAGTCTAAATCAGCAGCTTTAAACCACGGCACCAGTAAATTTTCTGGTTCTCTATCCCAGATATTTTTAAATACAAATAGACTATGGACAAAAGCCACAACAGTTGTCAACAAGTTGATGTATGCCGCAGGTCTTGGCCCTGTTCGCTGAATTATTCCTATTCCCCAGGGCAACGTCAAAATTGCGCCTATTAAGCTATATAAAGGCACAAACCAACTTGTTGAAAATAGAAATTGATCCATTTAAATTTACCTTTATGACTCAGCCTTTATTTTAAAAAATCTTTCAGACAATTATTTATTTAAAAAACTAAATTTAGTAAAATATCAACATTTTTTTACTATTGTTTAAACTAAATTATCCAAAGTATTTTTACTTTCCTTTCCCCTACTAAACTTTGATAAAATATAACTTTACATACGCAAAAGCATTTACTTGCCTTAACCTCACCTCTGTTTTTACAATAGTATTTCTACTTTGAGCAGAGTAATTTATACGATATATTTGAAAAGATTATATACTTTTCACTTAGTCGTTGTACATCCAGCAAAATTCGAGGAAAGATAGATACAGTAAAAGATACAGCCGCCGCTCTTCCCTCACCAGATAGAATTAGCCTTGGTTATGAATATCGTTTTGTAAATGTGATAAAGAAATTATAAAGCATAAGTGGCTGCTCAAGTAATTCAGTAAACTTTAATTGCTCAAAAGCCTAGATAAATATTTGTTAAGTTTTTTAAAACTTTCTTATCATAAACTATTATAGTAATTTATATTGCCAGGAACGCCAAGCTTTCCTATGCTTAAATTGGAAGTGTTTTCTTAGCTATAAGATCAGGCTCTCCCCGTCAAAAAATTCAAACGACAGTACAGATTGCATTAATTTTGTAGGAGTTCTGCGATGCCAATTGCAGTTGGAATGATTGAAACGAAAGGCTTTCCAGCAGTTGTGGAAGCTGCTGATGCGATGGTGAAAGCCGCCCGTGTCACCTTAGTAGGGTATGAAAAAATTGGTAGCGCTCGCGTCACCGTGATAGTTCGGGGAGATGTATCGGAAGTGCAAGCTTCTGTAGCTGCTGGGGTTGAAGCGGCGAAAAGAGTCTTTGGTGGTGAAGTGTTGTCCACTCACATCATTGCTCGTCCTCATGAGAACCTGGAATACGTCTTGCCGATTCGTTACACAGAAGCTGTAGAACAGTTCCGTACCTAAAAGCTGTTTAAAAAAAGTAATTAACGCTCTTTGCTTTTTTGAGCATCACTTTTGTCCAAAGCTAAAAACTTTAAATAGGGATTAAAACTAATGTCAATTGCAGTGGGAATGGTTGAAACTCTGGGCTTTCCAGCAGTTGTGGAAGCTGCTGATGCGATGGTGAAAGCTGCTCGTGTTACTCTAGTCGGCTATGAAAAAATCGGCAGTGGTCGAGTTACCGTAATTGTTCGGGGAGATGTATCGGAAGTACAAGCTTCCGTAGCCGCAGGTGTTGAATCAGTGAAGCGAGTCAACGGTGGACAAGTGCTGTCTACTCACATCATTGCTCGTCCTCACGAAAACTTGGAATATGTCCTACCAATTCGTTATACAGAAGACGTAGAGCAATTCCGGGAAAATGTGAACGCAATTCGTCCTTTCGGTAGAAGACCGTAATTTTTAATGCAAGTCGCTAAAGTTCGCGGCACAGTAGTTAGCACCCAAAAAGATCCAAGTCTCAGAGGTGTGAAACTACTGTTGTTACAATTTGTAGATGAAGACGGAAACATCCTCCCACAATATGAGGTAGCAGCAGATAGTGTGGGAGCAGGTGTAGATGAGTGGGTACTTGTCAGTCGTGGTAGTGTTGCTCGTCAAGTTATTGGCAACGAACAGCGACCACTAGATGCAGTGGTAGTGGCGATCATAGATACAATTTATGTTGAAGATCGCATGATTTACAGCAAAAAAGATCAATATCGATAGTCATTTAGTCATTGGTCATTGGTCATTGGTCATTAGTGAATAACAAAGGACAAATGACAACGGACAGATGACAAATGACAATATAGGAGGAATCTCGCAATGGCAGTCCGCAGCACGGCAGCACCCCCAACTCCGTGGTCAAGGAATTTAGCTGAACCCAAAATCCATCAAACTGCTTTTGTACATTCATTCTCCAATCTGATTGGGGATGTAAGAATAGGTGCAAATGTAATCGTTGCTCCGGGGACTACGATTAGAGCGGATGAAGGCACACCTTTTTATCTTGGTGAAAACACTAATATTCAAGATGGTGTGGTCATTCATGGGTTAGAGCAAGGTCGAGTAATTGGCGATGACCAAGAGAAATACTCGGTATGGGTAGGTAAAAATGCTTGCATTACCCACATGGCTCTAATTCACGGGCCAGCTTATGTAGGCGATAATTCCTTCATTGGCTTTCGCTCTACAGTGTTTAATGCCAGAGTAGGTGCAGGTTGCATCGTGATGATGCACGCTTTGATTCAAGACGTAGAAATTCCCCCAGGTAAATATGTACCTTCGGGAGCGGTAATTACTAGCCAGCAGCAAGCTGACCGCTTGCCAGATGTGCAAGAGCAGGATAAGGAATTTGCTCATCATGTGGTTGGGATTAATCAGGCGCTACGAGCTGGTTATCTTTGTGCTGCGGATAGCAAATGTATAGCACCCATTCGGGATGAGAACGCTAAATCTTATACAGGTAATGGTATTACTGTTTTAGAGTTGGAAAGGAGTAGTGAAGTGGCGAGCAATAGCTTGGGTGCAGAAACAATAGAGCAGTTGCGCTATCTATTGGAACAAGGGTATAAGATTGGTACAGAACACGTAGACCAGAGACGGTTCCGCACGGGTTCTTGGACTAGTTGCCAACCAATTGAACCGAGATCCATCGGTGAAGCGATCGCAGCATTAGAAAGCTGTGTAAGTGACCATAGTGGCGAATATGTCCGCCTGTTTGGTATTGACAAAGATAGACGGCGTGTGTTAGAGAGCATCATCCAACGCCCGGATGGTGATTTTAAACCAGCTACCAATTTTAAGGCTCCGGCTAGTAGTCATAGCAATGGCAGCTACAGCAGTAATGGTAACGGTAACGGCTCTAGCAGTGGCAAAGTCAATGGCGAAACTGTAGAGCAAATCCGCCAACTTTTGGCAGGTGGTTACAAAATTGGCATGGAACACGTAGACGAGCGCCGTTTCCGTACTGGTTCCTGGACTAGCTGCAAGCCAATTGAAGCAACTTCCATAAATCAAGTAATTTCCGGCTTGGAAGAATGTATAGAAAGCCATCAAGGTGAGTATGTGCGTTTAATCGGCATTGATACCAAAGCCAAACGGCGGGTATTAGAAACGATTATCCAACGTCCAAATGGTCAAGTAGCCTCCTCTGGTAGTCAGAAATCATCATTTACTGGCAGCAGTGGAGGTTATGGAAGTTCTACAGCAACAGCTACCAGTACCCGTTTGAGTACTGAAGTAGTAGATCAACTCCGGCAATTATTGGCTGGTGGGTACAAGATTAGCCTTGAACACGTAGACGAACGACGGTTCCGTACAGGTTCTTGGACTAGTACCGGTCAAATTCAAGCCTCCTCAGAAAGAGAAGCGATCGCAGCTATAGAAGGACACCTTGGCGAATACCAAGGGGAATATGTACGCTTAATTGGTATTGATGCCAAAGCCAAGCGTCGGGTATTAGAAACAATTATCCAACGTCCAAATGGTCAAGTAGCCTCCTCTGGCAGTCAAAAATCATCATTTACTAGCAGTGCGCCTTCTGCTACAGCAACAGCAACAGCTACCAGTACCCGCTTGAGTGCTGAAGTTGTAGGCCAACTCCGACAATTATTGGCTGGCGGCTCTAAAATTAGCCTTGAACACGTAGACCAACGGCGGTTCCGTACAGGTTCCTGGACGAGTACCGGTCAAATTCAAGCCTCCTCAGAGAGAGAAGCGATCGCAGCCGTAGAAGGACACCTTGGCGAATACCAAGGGGAATATGTGCGCTTAATTGGTATTGACCCCAAAGCCAAGCGTCGGGTATTAGAAACGATTATCCAAAGACCATAGTAGGTAGTAGGTAGTGGGGAATTGGGAATTGGGAATTGGGAATTGGGAATTGGGTATGGGCAAGAGGACAAGGGGACAAGGAGAATTAAAGACTTGTTTCAAGTTCTCACCTCTGTCTCCTTGTCTCCCCTGCCTCCCTTGCCCCCTGCCCCCCCGCTCCCCTGCCTCCCCTACTCCTCATCCCCACTCCGGCTTCCGAGGTTAAAATTTCCATGTCTGTGCTGTCACTGCGCCTCAGCAATAATTTTGATTCTTACATTAGTGGTGAGGTGACTATTCATCCAAGCGCAGTACTTGCACCTGGGGTAATCCTCCAAGCGGCTGAAAACAGCAAGATCATCATTGGCCCAGGGGTCTGTATTGGCATGGGAGCAATTCTCCAAGTCCATGAAGGAACCCTAGAGGTAGAAGTAGGGGCAAACTTGGGAGCCGGTTTTTTGATGGTTGGCAAGGGCAAAATTGGAGCAAATGCTTGCATTGGTTCAGCAACAACAGTTTTTAACTATTCAGTTGAACCTGGACAAGTAGTTCCACCTGGATCGATTTTAGGAGACACCAGTCGGCAAATTGCTCAAACAAAGCAGCCGGAACCATCCACGAATAACCCTACGGCTACAAGTGCGCCACCGCAGAAGGAAGAAGAAAATGGCTCAGGTGAAGTTAAGGAAAAGGTAGTTTCCTCAACTAACTTCTCAGCCGCCGCTTTTGTGGATTTCAAACAAAATAAGTCCATTTCTTACTTTAAATCTACCGCCACTCCTGAAAGCCAGCCTCCTCCCGTAGAGGAACCAGCCAAGGATATTGAACCCCCCTTGCAAGAACCCGCCCAAGAGCCTACAAAACCTGACTCAGACCCCAATCAGCTAACTACAGAATCCCCTAACGGTTTCGGGACTCAGATTTATGGACAAGGGAGCATAAGCAGACTGTTGACTACATTGTTTCCTCATAGACAATCCTTAAGCAACCCAAACTCTGACGATTAGTCTGAGTAAGTGTTAATTGTAAGTTGTCGGCTTTGTGATTATCTGGGAAAGTTCAAATGGAAACATCTAATCAACGGTCTATGAAAGCCATCGAAGGAACGAGTCATCGAGACACCTTCCAAGATACTGCTTTAGGTTTAGTTTCTACCCGCAGCTTTCCCGCAATAGTTGGGACGGCGGATATGATGCTGAAATCAGCAGGAGTTCACCTAGTTGGGTATGAAAAAATTGGTGGCGGATATTGTACTGCGATCGTCCGGGGTGGCATTGCTGACGTGCGTCTGGCTGTAGAATCGGGTGTGCAAACAGCTGAACAGTTTGGTCAGTTAGTTTCTAGCTTGGTGATTCCTCGGCCTTATCCCAACCTAGATATAGTACTTCCCATCACAACCCGTTTTACTAAATTGATGGAGGAGGGTAATTCTAGCCGTCTGAGTAATCAAGCAATTGGTTTGGTAGAAACGCGAGGATTTCCAGCGATGGTAGGCGCGTGTGATGCCATGCTCAAAGCTGCTGATGTTCATTTAGCAGCCTACGAAAAAATTGGTGGGGGTTTGTGTACAGCCATTATTCGTGGTTCCGTAGCAAATGTGGCGGTAGCAGTGGAAGCGGGAATGTTTGAAGCAGAACGCATTGGAGAATTAAATGCAGTGATGGTAATTCCCCGACCACTAGACGAAATGGAGCAAACCTTACCATTAGCAAGTTGCTGGATAGAAACACAGCAGCCTTTAAACTTGCCAGTGAACATTAAAGAACAAGTTGCCGAAATAGAAGTGCTAAGATTACCAGATTTAACTAAGCTACCTACAAAAATTGCAGAAGTTGTAGAAGAATTATGGAATGATGAATGATGATAGATGAATTTGGGAAAATCATCATTCATCGGGAAGTGGAAGGGATCTTACGCTTTTCTTGTTGTTTTGATAATAGCTTCTTCAATCTATAAATAAAATACCTTTGTTTTAATAGAAATAATAGAGTTTTATCTATAATAAAACTCGTAAATTTCTATGAGTATCGCTATAGCATTTGCAACTGTTCAGTTAATACTAGTTTTATATCGATGAATAGCTATATAGAGGAGAACCACCTTTGAAACAAGCGACGCTGCACCAGTTAAAGGTATTCGAGGCTGCGGCACGGCACAGTAGCTTTACGCGGGCTGCTGAGGAATTGTTTCTCACCCAACCTACCGTTTCTATGCAGATTAAGCAACTCACAAAATCGGTAGGGTTGCCATTATTTGAACAAGTAGGAAAGCGGTTGTATCTCACCGAGGCAGGACGAGAATTATTTGCCACTTGTCGGCAGATTTTTGAAAATATAGCCCAATATGAAATGAAGGTGGCAGATTTAAAAGGGCTAAAACAGGGACAATTACGCTTGGCAGTGATTACAACAGCAAAATATTTTATCCCACGTTTGTTAGGGCCGTTTTGCGAACTTTATCCAGGGATTGATATCTCTCTGCAAGTAACAAATCACGAACAAATTTTGGAACGAATGAGCCAGAACCTCGACGACTTATATATTATGAGTCAAGTTCCAGACAATATGGATGTGACTTGTGAGGCCTTTTTAGAAAATCCTTTGATAGTCTTTGCACCACTTAATCATCCGTTATCCAAAGAAAAAAATATTCCGATCCAACGCCTGTCTAACGAACCTTTTATTATGCGAGAACCAGGTTCAGGAACTCGTCGCGCCGTCCAAAGCCTATTTGAAGAACAAGGGGTGACAGTAAAAGTCAAACTTGAATTGGGAAGTAACGAAGCAATTAAACAAGCGATCGCAGGTGGTTTAGGAATTTCGGTTTTATCTCGTCATACTTTACTATTAGACGCTTCAGATTTTAGCATTTTAGATGTCCAACACTTTCCCATTCAGCGACATTGGTACATGGTTTACCCCGCAGGCAAGCAGCTATCTATCGTCGCTCGTGCCTATTATGACTATCTCCTGGCTGCGGCAAGGAATTTTGTAGATCAAAACACTGATACCACTTCTAGTACCCTTGAACCAACTCACGGTTAATTCATAATTACGTTAGCGCAGCGTTAGCGAGTCCGCGATAGCGAAGCGTTAGCGACGCAGGAGCGTCGCGTCATTACGAATTACGAATTACCCAAAGGGGTTGACTCTTAGAACGGCAACCATTGACAATTAACCAGCAGAATCAATTAAAAATGGGGGAAAACTGGCAATGGTTAACCCGGAAATACCATCTTGGCGCAAAACAGTACAAAGCGAGATTGTAGCTGTTACAGTTTATGCTGACAGAGCATTGGTTACACGGCGGGGTGTAGTTGATTTAACAGGAATTGAACAGGAATTAGTAATTACCTCAGTGCCAGAGACTCTAGAAACTGAGTCTATCAGGGTTAGCGGTACAGGGACAGTGGCAGTGCGTTTGATGGGAGTGAGTAGCGATCGCATTTACACCACTGAACCAGTGGCAGAGCGAGTTGCCCATTTAACAAGGCAAATTGAGCAATTAGAAGCAGAAAAACGCCACCTGCAAGCCCAGGTAGATGCTTTAGTATTACAGTCTAGTTTTATCGCCGGGTTACGTGAAAAAACAGAAGAACCCTTTGCACAAAGTTTGTCTCGGAAAAATCTTAGCCTGAGCGAAACTTTGGATTTTTTGAACTTTCTCGGAAGCCAGTATAGTGAATATGCGATCGCATCTGGAGAGTGCAAAACCCAACAGCAGGAATTAGACAAAGAACTGCAAGCACTCCGCGCCTCATTGCAAAAAATTCAAACGCCCCATCCCAAAGAGAGTTTGAGCATAGTTGTAGGAGTTGAAGTTGCAGGTGAAGGCGAATTTGAATTAGAGGTGTCTTACATAGTAAATCGCGCCAGTTGGACTCCGCTTTATGACTTGCGCTTTAACACTACCAGCGATATTGTGCATCTGGGCTACCTTGCAGAAATTACTCAAAGTAGTGGCGAAGATTGGATTGGTGCAAATCTCACCCTTTCTACCGCTAAACCGGGATTAGGTACACTCCCGCCTAAACTTGAACCCTGGTATATTGATGCGCCACGTCCACAAATGTTACGACAACGACGATTTGCTGCTCAACCACCACTGCTGCCTAGCATAGCAGAACCGCCTGCTTCTGCTGCCAGAGCAGATTGGCAAGAAGAAGACGAAGGTGCAGATGATGTTCTTATCCCAGCAGAAACCGTTACAGCAGAAGTATCCAAAGAAGGAAGTGTAGTTACCTTTAAATTGAATGGTGGTGGTAACATTCCCAGTGATGGCGCACCCCATAAAACGACAATTTTTAATGACGATTATCCTTGTAACTTTGATTATGTGGCAATGCCGCGTTTGGTAAGTTTTGCTTATCTGCAAGCAAATGTAAAAAATAATCCCAATGGTGCGACTTTGTTACCAGGAAAAGCGAATATTTTCCGCAACAATGTTTTTATCGGGACAACTCAGTTAGAGAATATTGCACCAGGACAAGAATTCAAACTGAATTTAGGGATGGATGAAGGTTTGAAAATTGAGCGCGATTTAGTTGAACGCCTGGTAGACAAAAGATTGATTAGCAACCAGCGCCGGGTTACTTATAGTTATCGGTTGATAATTACTAACTTACTCGACAAAGAAGTAAATCTGAAAGTAACTGAACAATTGCCAGTTAGCCGCAACGAGCAAATTAAAGTGCGCCTTAGCCGTAGCAACCCACAAATTCAACTTGGTGAAATGGGCATTTTGGAATGGCAGTTAACTCTTCCACCACAGGAAAAAAGAGAAATATATTACCAGTTCAACGTTGAACATCCGCCTGACTTAATGGTAGTTGGGTTAGATATTTAGTGCTAGGGTGCTGCACGTCTGTGCTTCTCACTGCTACGCTAAACTTATAGCACTAAGACACTTGTTGCCATGTCTGTAGCCCAAGATTTAGAATCCCCAGAAGATAGTATATTTCCCCCAGGGGATTTATATAGTGACGAACCGCCTTTGGAAACTGACTTACATCGGCTACAAATGACTCTGCTAATTCAATGCTTAGAGTGGTTGTGGCGAAATCGCAACGACTTTTATGCATCGGGTAATCTCACCATCTACTACAGTCCACGCCAGCGCAAATCAGAGAACTTCCGGGGGCCAGATTTTTTTGTAGTATTAGGGACTGAACGCAAACCCCGTAAAAGTTGGGTTGTCTGGGAAGAAGATGGTAAATATCCTAATCTAATTATAGAAATTCTCTCAGATAGCACAGGCGACACTGACAAGGGACTAAAAAAACAAATTTACCAAGATATTTTTCGCACACCAGATTATTTCTGGTTTGATCCAGAAACGTTAGAATTTGCAGGGTTTCATTTACTTGATGGTAAATATCAACCGTTGGAACCAAATACCCAAGGCTGGTTGTGGAGTCAACAACTAGGTTTATATTTAGGTGTTTCTCAAGAAAAGTTGCGCTTTTTTACTTCTGGTGGAGAACTAATTTTGACACCACAAGAAGCTGTACAACAAGAGAAAGAACGCGCTGAACACGAGAAGCAACGCAGCGATCGCTTGGCAGCAAAACTGCGAGAATTAAATATAGATCCAGATACTATTTAAGCTCCTCGCTGTCTTGCTTATGCCTATTAACATCAGTGTTATGGATCTTCAGGAAAAACCCATTTTGGCGGTTCCGTCATTTTTTTCCGCAGACGTTCTTGTGCCAATTCCAACATTTTGTCTAGGGGAGTATCTTCAATAAATTTTGCGGCCGCCTCTCTATACTCGATATTGGGGCATTTATCCCCTAAAACACACCCATTAACACAGGCTACAGCGCAGTTAATCTTTTGCTCCACAGTAAATTCCTCTCTCTAAAACTTATAAGTTATAAAGTTGTGAGTTCTAATATTCACCCCTAACTCTTTACTATCAGGCATTAACCTCTAAGTAAATTTTACCTTGCCAGTTGCTATCCTATTAGTCTAAACACCTACCATTTAGAAAGTTATCAGTTATGAGTTATGATTTTGACTCCTAACTTTTCATTCTTATGAAGGGCACTCATGTCAGAAGTTTTTGCTACTACTGGAACTATCGCTGCGATCGCAACTGCTGTTGTCCCCCAACAGGGTAGTGTTGGTATTGTGCGGGTGTCTGGTTCTGAAGCAATGGCTCTAGCCCAAACTCTTTTTCACGCACCAGGGCGACAAGTTTGGGAAAGTCACCGGATTCTCTACGGTTACATTCGTCATCCCCAAACCCAACAACTGGTAGATGAAGCTCTATTGCTGATTATGAAAGCACCCCGCTCTTACACCCGTGAAGATGTGGTGGAATTCCATTGCCACGGGGGGATAATGGCAGTGCAGCAGGTATTACAACTGTGTTTAGAAAATGGCGCTAGACTAGCTCAACCCGGAGAATTTACTCTCCGCGCCTTTTTGAATGGGCGATTGGATTTAACTCAAGCCGAAGGTATTGCTGATTTAGTGGGAGCTAAATCACCTCAAGCTGCCCAAACTGCCTTAGCTGGTTTACAGGGAAAATTAGCTCATCCAATCCGGCAGTTACGCGCTAACTGTTTAGATATTTTGGCAGAAATCGAAGCTCGAATCGATTTTGAGGAAGACCTGCCACCGTTGGATGATAAAGCAATAATATCAGAAATCGAGAAAATTGCCGCCGAAATAACGAGGTTATTGGCAACCAAAGACAAAGGTGAGTTGCTACGCACAGGTTTGAAAGTGGCAATTGTGGGACGGCCAAACGTCGGTAAGTCGAGCTTATTGAACGCCTGGAGCAGGAGCGATCGCGCCATTGTTACAGACTTACCTGGTACAACCCGCGATGTGGTTGAATCCCAGCTAGTTGTCGGGGGAATTCCCGTACAAGTGCTAGATACAGCCGGGATTCGGGAAACAACAGATCAAGTGGAAAAAATTGGTGTGGAGCGATCGCGTCGTGCCGCCAATGCAGCTGATTTAGTCTTACTTACCATCGATGCTTCAGCAGGTTGGACAGAAGGCGATCAAGAAATTTACGAACAAGTACAACACCGTCCATTAATTCTAGTCATTAACAAAATCGACTTAGTAGAAGAAAGCGAAAGAAAAACTCTTCAATCTCAAATACCCAATCCAAATTCTAAAATTGTCACAGCAGCAGCACAAAATCAAGGTATTGATGCTTTAGAAACAGCAATTTTAGAGCTAGTCAAAGCAGAAAAAGTCCAAGCTGCTGACATGGATTTAGCCATTAATCAAAGGCAAGCAGCAGCTTTAACTCAAGCTAAAATATCTTTGGAACAAGTACAAACAACAATTGTCCAGCAGCTCCCTCTAGATTTTTGGACAATTGACTTACGCGGTGCAATTCAAGCACTGGGAGAGATTACCGGGGAAGAATTAACAGAATCAGTTTTAGATAGGATTTTTAGCAAGTTTTGCATTGGTAAATAAACCTAAATGTTCTGTTTTGCTAATCTTAGTAGTCTGGGTGAAGCGAATAAAAACCCAGTGTTTATCCTAATTATTAAGTTTTAATATTATTAAACCCTAAAATTTTATGTCTTTCAAAGATGAAATCAATTCTGTAAACGCATTGATTGTGGGAGCCAGCCAAGGTATTGGTTTTGGTTTTGTAAAAAGATTGCTACAGGATGAGAAAATAGCTAAAGTTTTTGCAACTTCTCGTCAGCTAGAGTTAGCCACCGATTTAATAGCTCTTGTAGACGAACATTCTGGGCGATTAATTTGTTTAGAGATGGATATTACTGACGAGTTGCAGATTGTTGAAACTATTCAAAAAATACATACCCAAGTTGACAAACTGCATTTAGTAGTCAACTGTGTAGGACTGTTGCATGAAGATACTTTGCAACCTGAAAAAAGCTTAAGACAGATAAATTCAGAAAACTTGCTGCGCTACTTTCAGATAAATAGTATTGGTGCTGTCTTGCTAGCTAAACATCTATTGCCTCTGTTGCGTCATGGAGAACGCAGTGTGTTCGCTAGTATTTCTGCTAAATTGGGCAGTATTGGTGATAACAAACTTGGTGGATGGTATGGCTATCGCGCTTCTAAAGCAGCACTCAATATGTTGATGCGAACTGCGGCAATTGAGTATAAAAGAAGTTGTCCTAAAGCATTAATAGTGACATTGCATCCTGGTACAACTGATACACGCCTTTCCCGTCCTTTCCAAGGAAATGTACCTGCAGAAAAATTATTCTCAGTGGAACGCACCGTTACCCAATTATTGACTGTCATCGAACAACTTCAAGAAGGCGATAGTGGGCAGTTTTTATCGTGGGATGGAAGCAGATTGCCTTGGTAACTGCGTTACGCTGGTGCTAGTGAAACTCACATTACTTGTAACCAAAGCCTATGAAGTTTTTTGTGCCAGCAGCCAAGGATGATATCAAAGCAGAGCAAGTGTATAGTGCTTTTGCTCGGTCTGTCAAAGCACCATTAACCGAAAAGCGTATTTGGAAGTTACAGTGGCGCGATCGCGAAATTGATATGGAATGCGAGGTAGGTAAACCCTTACCATCCTCTTATCAAACTGGGAAAGAGCTAGTTATGGCAATCTTTGAATGCGAAAACCTTTATAAAATTTGTACTCTTACCCGTGGAGGAGTAAAGGGAGAACCTATCTTGGTTGGCAAAAACTCTGTATCCTCTGCAACATATTTTTCAGATAATGTAAATAACTGACTTTGCGTATTACATAGAGCAGAAAGTATATCAGTATTGGTAGTGCAAATATACAGAAGTCGGAGTTAGTGACATCTAGTCCTATCAGAATTCTTAGGTTGTTATAGGTGTAACAAGTAGTGATGCAGCTAAAAACTAGGAAACTCTAACTCACCACTTACCCTTCCTAACTGAGCCGTCTGGGATGGTAGGTGTCCCTCCAACCAATTCTCCAAATCAACCATTACCTCTCGATAATTGAGGTCACGCTGAATTTCGTGATAGGCTCCAGGATACTCGATTCTCAGCTTATCTTTACAGTTTACCCTTTGATAAAAGATGTCGCTTCCCGCAGGTAAAGCAACTCGGTCTGCACCACCGTGGAGAATCAACAATGGTAATTGCCAATCACTTGCGTGAGCATTAATCCAATCAACTGTTGCAAAGAATTCTGTAGCTAGACGGGCAGTACCAAGGGTATGTCGTAGTGTATCTTGAGCGATCGCAGCTAAAACCTGCGGATCTCTTGAACCAGCACTGATGTCAATGCCTGTATTCAGGGTGAAACGTGGCCACACTCGTGAGAGCATTTTTCCTAAAAGCACCCGAATCGGTGAAATCCCAACTTTCCCCAAGGTTGGCGCGAGAGCGATCGCACCTTGCAAAACTGATGCTTGTTGGGGATAGCGCAGAATATAATCTAAGACAATCACCCCGCCTAAACTATGACCCAAAAGAAAAATTGGGCAGCCAGGATTCTGAGTCTGAATTAACTGTAAAAAGGCTCCCAAATCTTCTCGAAACTCACTCCAAGCGTTGATATAGCCTCGCTGACCTGGTGAGCGTCCATGACCACGTAAGTCTAAGGCATAGATAGCATATTGTTTGGGTATCAAATGCTGAATTACATTACTGTAGCGATCGCTGTGGGCTCCGAGTCCATGCACAATGGCTAATATTGCTCTTACTTTACCCTCTGGATGCCAGCTTTGGTAATAGAGGTCAAGCCCTCCAACACCTTGGAATGTGCCTTCTTTACGAGACGCGATGCGATCGCTATGGTCAATCATTTGGTTAATTTTTTAGGTATTCTCTCAGCAAGTTACTAACATGTCAACACTCTTTGTATAAAAATAGATTCTGGCTATGGGGATAATTACAGCTAATTTATTTAAAATCTTGATAAGAGCATTCCACAATTTCTAACCGTGGGTTGGTTAATAATATAACCTCAAGAATTATGATTTATTTATGAATTCAAGGAGATTTTTATCAAAAATTCTTCTAAGGTATCTGTTCAGGAAGACCAAGCTGATGGGGTAATTTCCGAAGTTCATACCGATTCGAAATCTAGCCATCAGAGCGAAGATAGTACACAATTAAAAACTTTAACTGCTGCAAGTATAAAGCGGGTAAAAGAGGGTGTAGCTGCGGCTGGCGATCGCGCTGTTCGCCAGATTATCGAAAAAACCCTCAATCGCTTGGAAGGTGTTAATCAGGGGTATTCAGAACCTAGAGCCAACTCTGGGCTGCGTCGTTTTGTCATGCGATCGCTCATCCATTCCTTTTTCAAGGTACGGGTCGAACACCTCGAAAGAATACCTCAGAAACCTGCAATTCTAGCTGTCAACCATCTCCACCATATCGATCCCTTACTCCTGTTAGCCGAACTCCCTACCCAACCCCACTATTACATCCTGGGCGATGCTCGTACTCTTTATAACAAGTGGTGGAAGCGCTTCATCCTCGGTTTTGCGGGGGGCGTGATTCCTTTGGAACGGGTATGGAAAGAAGAAGTTGCTGTCATGGAAGCGGCTAAAGCACGAAGGCAAGATTTAGTTGAGCTAGCTACAGCAATTAAACAGACAGTACCGACAGGAGAAGATATACACACACTCCGACAGATAGACCGGATTATCCTGGCAATTTTGGCTCGTGGAGATGGGATGATTCTTTTTCCCGAAGGACGACTAGGAACTGCTGAGGGTAAGTTGTATCTCCCTTTAAAACGCGGGACAGTGATTTATGCTTTGCGGGCTGGTGTACCGATTATTCCAGTTGCACTGATTGGGACTCATGACCTTTATTTAAGAAAAGAGTTAACAATTCGAGTCGGTGAACCCTTACACTTTGCCCAAACAACCAGACCAAAGCGCCAGGAAGTAGAAGTAGCTTTGGAGACGTTACAGAATGCGATGCTGGCTATGTTGCCAACTAACTATCAAGAACCAACCGGAACCAAGCTGTTACGTTCTTTCCTAAATCACATGTTGTGGTGAAGAGTTTATTGCTCTAAAAAGATTACGAATTACTATTATTTTCCCTGCCACATCTGCCGTAATGACTGAAAAATCTTTACAAATTTCTCTTCTAGCCAGAGCATAGCATAATCAACCCATTCCAGAAGTTGCTCTAAGGGATGTTTCTCATAGCCTGTTGAAGTTGCTTTGGTTTCTATCCAGTCTGGCTGTGCCTCAATTTGACTACTTTGATGAAACTGCTCTTGCAAAATTTCCCCTTTCCGAATCTCGCGTTTAGTTAGGGAAGTATGGGCTTGAATTTGTTTTGCAGAGGAAACTTTTCCAGATATTTTTTGGCTTGAGGCAAGATTACTAGTTGCTTGTTTCCTTTGCACCAAACCAGATCCGATTTTAGGTTGTTTTACAGTTAAATTCTTTTGTGGAAAATGCCCTACTGATAAACTTGCCGCTAAAGCAGGATTTTTATTTTCCACTTGAGAAAGTGTAATTGACTTGTTAGTAACGGTTTCAGTATCTCCAAATAAATCATTCCATGTTAGCCAAGGATCAACAGCTAAATCCTGATTTTCCAATAGAGGGCTTTTAGCCAAGGCTTTTCTAAAGCGTGATGAGAATAGTTTACTTGGCAATTGCTCATCACTAGTTGTTGAATCAAGTGTTTTTCTATTACCAACACCAAAAAAGTAATTAAGCGCCGCCTCAATCAAAGCGTGAATGTTCAGTGTATGAGTTTCCAAACCATCAGCAGTGGTTGCAATTTCTCCCCTAGCAGCTAATTGCTCTTTGCCATAAAGAAATATGTTTAACTGAGTTTGGGCAACTTGAACAATTTCCTGGCTACGTTCTTGCACAGGTACTAAAGCATTTGACTCCAACTTAGCAACAGCTATATCTAGAAATGCTAGTAATCTTTCAGTATTAAGTAAATCTTTTGATATGCCCTCAGCTAAAGCTGGAATTTTGGTTGTATTTCCATCAGTGAGTTTTGCTAATAAACGGTCAATTTGTGGTAATAGCTCCGTTTCTTTTTTGGCTATAATCAACCGCCAAGACTGCCAGTAATTAGCAACTTCGTTAATAATTCGATCTTCTAACTTTGCCTGCTGCTGGGGTGTCAAAATATCTAGAATTTCATTTTCGGTAGTAACAAGTACTAAACTCCGATTCATCAAATTTGTGGCAATTCCCCGCACTGCTGGAAAATGCTGTTTTAGAGCGTTATCTAACTGTAAAGAGTTGATAATCTCCGCTTTATTCTCTGTAATACTTGAAGATTCTATATAACTTACGTTATTTGTCGAGTTTTTATCAACAAACTTCAGCCGCACAACTTCCAATAAAGCCAAAGGATTGAAAGTTTCAGATGTTTTTGTAGGAGTGGAGACGGCTTCATCTGACAAGACATAATTGACTGCTTCTAGTACTTGTTGAATAGGACTATCAGCATTTGGAATTTCGGACTGGAAATCGGTATCATTTGGTTGTAACTTGAGTCTAGTTTGTGGTTCTTTGGTCTGTAGCGTTTTCCCAGATGATTCAGATGACTGAAACAGTAGATACACTGGGTAAAGTAGTGCCTCCACACCCCACTTAGTGGCAACTTGCAAATGCCGGAAGGTGTGTTCCCACTGTTGTGTCACCCGCCGAGATTGCTGGTGGACAAAGTTAAATAGTCTGCTTTGATAACGACCAGAGGAACCAGAAGACATAGTAGTAATTTTTTAGTTCAAGTCTTGTTAAGTTGTGAGACTCGCGCCAAACAATAAAAACAACCAACACCTCATATTAGCGAATATATGACTCCCACTGTCTCTCAATCTCATACCAAAATCATCTCACAAGCAATTGAGCAACTGCGCTCTTTTTGCCAAGTTAATCTTCAGTCTAGCTGGCTATACCAGGAATCTGACCTGATTATTACTGATGTTGTCGCTGCTGATTTGTCTCATTGGCAACCTGTTCAGTTGAATGCTAAAGAACATATCGCTTGGACAGGGGGGAAAAATGTACTATGGCTAGTGCAAAGGTTGGTAGTGCCCCAAGATTTACAGGGTTATCCTTTAGCTGGGTTATCTTTGCGGCTGGCGCTGCTTTGGTGGGCAGATTCTGCTGAGATTTATGTGAATGGGGAGTTAGTACTGGAGGGTGATTTATTTGATTGTTCGCCGAGAGTGCTTCTCAGCCAAAGAGTGAAGCCAGGGGAAGAGTTTGTTGTGGCTTTGCGGTTAGTGAGTCCGGGACATTGTGATGGTGCTTTAGTGCGATCGCTCCTAGTTTATGAGTCTATTGTTGATAATAATCCCGATCCGGGTTTTGTGGCTGATGAATTAGCTGTGGTGCAGCTTTATTTGGAAAGGTTCGCGCCGGAGAGGTTGGATGTTTTGGTGGAGATGGTGGAGGAGGTTACGAACCGCAGAGGCGCAGAGGGCAAAGAGAAGGGAGAGTTAGCAAGATCGTTTTTGTCTCTACGCCGAAACCTAATTCAATCCGACATCTTAGCCCCCCTTTTTAAGGGGGGTTGGGGGGATCAAAAATCTAAAATTTTCTTGTTGGGTCATGCTCACTTAGATTTAGCATGGCTATGGCCTGTGAGTGAAACTTGGAATGCGGCGCAAAACACTTTTGAGTCGGTTCTGAAGTTGCAAGCAGATTTTCCTGAGTTAATTTTCTGTCATTCGACTCCCGCACTTTATGCTTGGATTGAGGAACATCGCCCGGATTTGTTTCAGGCGATTCAAGCACAGGTAGCTGCTGGACGTTGGGAAGTTGTCGGCGGAATGTGGGTGGAACCGGAACTCAATCTCATTGCTGGTGAATCAATAGTCCGTCAGCTATTGTATGGTCAACGCTACATCCAGGAGAAATTTGGCAAGCTTTCAACTATGGAGTGGGTTCCAGATTCTTTTGGTTTCTGTGCAACTTTACCCCAGTTTTTCGCTAATGCCGGAATTGAGTATTTTGTCACCCAGAAGTTGCGGTGGAATGATACTACTAAATTTGATTATGGGGCTTTTTGGTGGCGATCGCCTGACGGTAGCGAAGTCTTTAGTTTGATGTCTGCACCTATGGGGGAAAACATTGACCCAGTTAAAATGGCATCCTACGCTCTGGAATGGCAATCCCAAACTGGTTTATCAGAATCCCTCTGGCTTCCCGGTGTAGGCGACCACGGCGGCGGCCCCACTCGTGATATGTTAGAAATCGCCCAACGCTGGCAAAAGTCACCTTTCTTCCCAGACTTAGAATTCACGACGGCTGAAAAATATTTACAGCAAATTGTAGAGACGCGATTCATCGCGTCTGTCAGTAATTATAATTCCCCTCCTACCTCCCCTACATCCCCTGCTCCCCCTGCCTTCCCCACCTGGGATGACGAACTATACCTCGAATTTCATCGCGGTTGCTACACTACCCACGCAGACCAAAAACGCTGGAATCGTCGTTGTGAAAATTTATTATATGAAGCTGAACTATTTGCTACCTTCGCAACCTTAAGCTGTGGTGCGACATATCCGAAAGCAGAAATCGAAGCAGCTTGGAAGCAGGTTTTATTTCAACAGTTTCACGATATTTTACCTGGTTCTTCAATTACTCAAGTTTACACAGATGCCTTACCCCAGTGGCAGCAAGTAGAACAAGTCGGAACGAAGATATTACAAGACTCACTTTTAGCGATCGCATCTCACATTACCCTATCAGAACCACCAAAACCCAATAGTTTACCTATTTTCGTTTTCAATTCTCTCAATTGGCAGCGTTCTGAGGTAGTCTCTGTAGCCTTATCCACACCACAGGAATGGCAGATTTACGATACTTCAGGAAAGCAGCTTGTCTCCCAATTATCTGAACCATCAACCCTATTATTTCTAGCTACCGAAATTCCACCCGTTGGCTACCGCATATTTTGGCTTTCCCCCTCATCTCCAACTCTGCGGGAAGCTAAAGCTACATCTCTCTCACTTCTCCCAGACTGGATTTTAGAAAATGAATTCTTGCGAGTTGTTATCGATCCTGATACTGGAGATTTATCAAGTGTTTTTGATAAAACTTATCAACGAGAACTTTTGAGTGGTGCAGGAAATCAACTACAAGCTTTTAAAGATAGCGGTCAATATTGGGATGCTTGGAATATAGACCCCAATTATTCCCAACATCCCTTACCATCAACAAATCTTCAATCTATTCAGTTGTTAGAACAAGGGCCAGTGCAAAGTCGTGTGCGCGTGGTGCGTCAGTTGGGCGAATCGGAATTTTGCCAAGATTATATTCTGCAAGTTGGTTCACCTCTACTGAAGATAGCTACTACTGTCAATTGGCAAGAAAATCATGTATTGGTGAAAGCTGCTTTTCCTTTGAATATCGAAGCAGACTTTGCTACTTATGAAATTCCCTGTGGCGCGATTCGCCGGACAACTAAACCGCAAACTCCCGCAGAACAAGCAAAATGGGAAGTCCCAGCTTTGCGTTGGGCGGATTTAACAGGAGAAACACAGGAGGGTATTCACGGAGTTAGTTTGCTAAATGATTGTAAATACGGTTACGACAGCAAACCAAATCAACTTCGCCTAACACTGCTACGTAGCCCTAATTGGCCAGACTCAGAAGCTGATAAAGGTTTTCATGAGTTTACATATACCTTGTATCCTCATGTTGGTAGCTGGGAATCAGCCCATACGGTACGGCGTGGCTATGAATTGAATATACCGTTACAAGTGATATTAAATCCTCCTAATGAAAATCCTTCCCTTTCTACTGGTAAAGATGGGTTGGGGATGAGTTTCCTAGATTTATCAGCTGAAAATTTAATCTTGATGGCCTTGAAGCCATCTGAAGATAACCCACAGCAGCTAATTCTGCGGTGTTATGAATGTCACGGAGAAACAGCCGAGTTATCTTTGCAAAGTAATTTAGGGTTAAATCTAGGAGATGCAGTAGATTTGTTAGAGCGTTCCTCTACTACTGAATTCTCATCTGGGCAACAACTCTTAACAATACAGCCTTGGAAAATCGCCAGTTTCAAGGTAATACCAGCGATAAATTCCAGACTGGCGTAAGCGACTATTGCTGTGTCAGTGGCCAATTGTGGTTTTCCACAGACCACCAACCAATGACAAATGACCAATGACAAATGACTCTTTTAATCTTCGTGATCGTCAAACGGATCGTTCAATTCCTTGCTAGGAGGGCCAAAAGAGGTATAAATTGAAATTCCGGTGATGGCAACCACCACGGCGGCCATAGAAATGCTAAGAACTATTGCGGGTTCCATAATTGAGGGATAGATGATGAGTGCTATTCTTATAGAATATTACAGAAGATTAAAAAAAGCTTTGGCAAGTAATATTAGGTGAACTATGGCACAAAGGACTAGGTTGGGAGATATCCTGAAACCACTTAACTCTGAGTATGGAAAAGTGGCTCCAGGTTGGGGTACTACCCCTGTGATGGCTGTTTTTATGGCGCTATTTTTTGTGTTTTTGCTGATTATTCTGCAACTTTACAATAGATCACTGTTAGTTCAGGATGTAAATGTCGATTGGCGGAGTTTAGGACGCTAACGGATACACCGCTATCAAGTTTGGATAACAAGTTAAGTTACACCCGGTTCTTCCGGGTTTTTTTGTGAATGGTCAGTGCATACTAACTATTGAGTAGACTACATAATATATGAGTTTCTGTAGTGGTTCTATAGTTGACAGGAGACAAAAATGAATATATTTGGTATCGGTCTGCCGGAAATGGGTGTAATTATGGTAGTGGCGCTGTTAATCTTTGGGCCAAAGAAGCTACCAGAAATTGGTCGGAGTGTGGGTAAAACAATCCGTAGTTTCCAAGAAGCTTCTAAGGAGTTTCAAAGCGAGTTTCAAAAAGAAGCAGAACAGTTAGAAGAAGCTGTCAAGACTACTGCTGAATTGGAACCTAAGCAAATCTACCCTGCTAAATCAGAGCAGGATACTACCACTAGTTCTTCTCAACCTAGCTAGTAGTTTGTCTCATTAGTTACCAAGGGTGAACAAGTTCGTAGTAAGGACTTTAGTCCTGGATTTTAAGCACTGAAGTGCTTACTACAAACCCTCAAAACTAGCTTAGACATTGTACTAGTTGAGTGATTGATATCAATTGACTATAGGCAAAATGACAGAAGCTGTTACGCAACCAGCTTTGGTGATTCCACAACTAATTGTTGGTTTGGGGAATCCAGAAAGCAAGTACGACCAAACACGCCATAATATCGGCTTTGCTGCTGTAGAAGCTCTCTGCCGTTCTTGGCGCATTTCCTTGGCAGAAAACCGCAAGTTTCAAGGTGAGTATGGCGAAGGTATGGCCCCAGGTGGAGGTAAGATTCGCTTGCTAAAGCCGTTAACTTATATGAATCGCTCAGGACAGTCAATTCAAGCGGTAACAAGTTGGTATAAATTGCCGCCTGAGTCAGTGCTGATAATTTACGACGATATGGATTTGCCTTTGGGAAAAACTCGGCTGCGCCTATCCGGTTCAGCTGGGGGACATAACGGGATGAAAAGTGCGATCGCACATCTGAGTACCCAAAATTTTCCCCGTTTGCGAATCGGTATTGGTAAACCTAAAGGTGCAGCTAATAACGATGATTCTAATACTGTCTCCCATGTGCTGGGGCGATTCTCCTCTGCCGAAAATCAGCAAATGTCTCTTGTACTTCAGTTCGTGGTTGAGTGTATTGAACTAAGTCTCAAACAGGGAGTAGAAAAGGCGATGAATGTTTGTAATAGCCGCACCATTAATAATTCTGAGTCTTAGGGGCCAGTTTGTTTGCTAAAGGCGTTTATTTTGGTTGATGGGCAGCGATTTTAGCTTGCTCTATCCAACCGAAATAAAGCCTTTAACACGCTCTACACCCTAATTGAAGTGCGGCATAGTTTGCTTAATTTTTGTAAGAATAATGGCGATTTCTAGGAAGGGCTACGCCTAAGCGCTATTGCCTGTTTTAGGTCATAACCTCAAGCAACGCCAGTATCACACCAAATAGGTTTATTTAAAAGTTCTTTTGCGTCTAGCTGCCACTGCCTTACGTTTGCGTTTTTCAATGGGTGTTTCAAAGTGCCGATGATATTTCACATCAGCTAATATCCCAGCTTTGGAAACCTGACGTTTAAACCGACGCAAAGCTGAGTCTATTGCTTCATTCTCTCCAAGAATCACTTGGGTCATTCTTGCTTATTCCTCATAATCAACATTTTCCATTGTAATAGTAGCCTCAACCTTAGTAAAACCCCCCGATCTAAAGTCATTATTAAGAGGCTATCCATCCAGATGACACGGATTATGTGTGACTATCGAACGTCAAATTGGCACTTAACTAAAAGTTAATTTAAGCGCTCTAATGCACTCTCAGCAATAGTAGAGCAGATAGAGAAATTATAATGTCAAATTTTCCTGACTGTAATATGAAGTAGCAACAAGTGTAGTTTTGGCTACTATCACAATCCTAAGTTATTCGTGAGATAGAAAATCCCCAACTTCTGTGATAAGTTGAGGAACTTTATCTTTCAATTCATATTAATCAAATAAGATTGCTATCGCAACTATGAGAAAATTTGATTATATTTAAAAATTTTAAAAGTTGATTCTACCCTCATTCAATAATTTATATCCGGCTGCTAATGCGCCGAAAGCGACAAATAGATTCCATAGGCTAGTTGATCTGAAAATTACTCCACCACTCAAGAAAACTAGTACTATCCCAATACCTAACAAAATCCATCCAAGCTGACTAGCTTCTCTGCGATAAAACACCAATGTAAACACACCTGCCATAATCGCTAATACGGAAACTGTCGCTGGTAATCTGCTGGAAAAAGGTATGTAGTAACCGCTAACAAATATAATATTTTGACCAAAAAAGTATAACCCTGTGAAAAATAAAATTAAACCTATAAGTTTTATTAACAATCTGCCCATAATATTTTTATATTTTTAATGTCTGAAGCCAATTTTAACCCGATTTGTAGGGAAATTTTTAAACCGCTACTAAATTTTACGTAAAATTGATTAAATTTAAGTGAATATACTGTATCTCAGTCCAGACTGGCTAAAAATGCCAGTACAAGTAATGTTGATTACATGAAGTAGTCCTTGCCAGGGTGCGATCGAGGTGCTTTAATAGCGATGTCTGACGACAAGAAGTAAAGCTTCTACGCATTCCGCAAAATAGTTTTACTTACAAAAGTATGTACAAGACGCGCAGTGACTCGACATCGCTGCTGGTGTTCATAAAATTACAGACTCAAAACATTAAACTCTAAAGATATGACAAGCTAGTAGCATATCTTTGACACTAAATTCTCCCAAAAGCCGAATAGGAGCATACATGGAGCCAATTATTGCTATAGTTTTAGCCCTTATAGGTTATGCGTTAGGTTCTGCAAAACTGATTAATCAAGGAAATGAAGCCCTAGTTGAACGTTTGGGGCGGTATCATCGGAAACTTAAACCGGGGCTGAACTTTATTGTTCCCTTGGTAGATCAGATTGTGATGGAAGATACCACACGAGAGCAGTTTACAGACATCAAACCTCAGAATGTGATCACCCAAGATAATATTTATGTAGAAGTGGATGCTATTGTATACTGGCGCATTCGAGATATTGAGAGAAGCTTTTACGCGATTGAGGATCTGCAAGGGGCATTAACACAGATAACTACAACTACGCTCCGAGAAATCATTGCCCAAAATACCCTAGAGCAAACCAACGTCTCTAGAGCAGAGATGGACTCAGCTATATTAGATCAGTTGAATAATGTAACGGCAGATTGGGGAGTTGAGATTCTCCGGTTAGATATTCAGAGAATTACCCTACCTGAAAGTGTGCGAAAGTCTAGAGAAGAGGAGCAAGCCGCCGTCATCAAAAAACGGGCGCTAATTACCGAAGCAGAAGGGGAAAAAGAAGCTGCTATTAAGAAAGCAGAAGGAACTATGGCTTCAGTGCAAATCATTTCTCAAGCTCTCCGTTCCAATCCAGATAGTAGGGATATTTTGCGGTATCTCGTGGCTCAAGATTACGTAGATGCTAGCCAAAAACTTGGTGAGAGCAATAATGCCAAAATTGTCTTTGTAGACCCAGCTAACTCAAGTGAAATGTTTCAAGAGTTGATAGCCGAGTCAGTAACACAAGAAGGTAACGGCAAAAAAACCGAAGAACACTAATACCTAGCAATCATGTTCTATGGGTTGTCTCAATAGGGCATCAGCTACTAGTGAAACATCGTGCATTTCTTGAACATCGTGAACTCGGAGGATATCAGCACCATTAAAAATAGCAGCACAACAAGCTGCTGCCGTTCCCCAAACTCGTGCTTTGGGATCTGGTTGATTTAAAATGCGACCAATGAAACTTTTACGGGATGCTCCTACCAAGATAGGACAATTGAGTGTTGTTAGCGATCGCAAGCCGCGAAAAATTTCTAAATTTTGCTCATAGTTTTTAGCAAAACCAATACCAGGATCAACAATAATTTTTTCCCGGTGAATACCCACAGCAGTCGCTACCTCAATTTGCCGAGCCAAAAAACTATAAATCTCACCGAGCAAATCTTGATAATCAGTCTGTTGTTGCATTGTCTGTGGTGTCCCACGGATGTGCATTAAAATAATCGGCACACTTAACTCTGCAACTGTCGGCAACATTTCTGAGTCAAAAGTGCCGCCAGAAATATCATTAATAATATCCGCTCCAGCTTCTACAGATGCCTTGGCTACAGCCGCACGGGTTGTATCTACAGAAATCGGGACTGAAATTTCTGGTCTTAGCACCTGTAACACCGATAAAACCCGGTCAAGTTCCTCCGCCAGAGTGATTTGCTTTGCCCCTGGCCTAGTTGATTGACCGCCCACATCGATAATGTCAGCACCAGCCGCTACGAGTGCTTGCGCCTGCACTAAAGCCGCAGAGGTAGTGTTAAAGTCACCCCCATCACTAAAGCTATCAGGCGTTACATTCAAAATGCCCATCAAATAAGTTCGCTGTCCCCAATCGAAACAGCGTCCTCGAATTATTAAGTTGCTTGGCATAAAACAGGAGTCAGAATTCAGTAGTCAGAATTCAGAATACTCCACCCGTGAAGGGATGGAGTATCAACTCTTGAAAAATATTTTAATTTTATTTCGCCCACAAAGAGCAATGTTTTCAAGCAATATTCATTACCTAGTCGTACAAAATTCAATTCTGAATTCTTCATATCTACATTAGGCATTCCCATGCAGAGCATGGGAACGAAAATAAGGCATATTACACTAAGTGAAAATTCACAATCCGAGCGAAACTCTCAGGTTCTAAACTTGCTCCTCCCACTAAAACGCCATCGATTTCTGGTTGAGCCATGATTTCATCAATATTATTTGGCTTCACTGAGCCACCATATTGAATTGATACATTTGGATTACTCAACTGGCTCCGAATTAAGCCAATGATTCGATTAGCTTCCACTGCTTCACAAGTTTCACCAGTGCCAATTGCCCAAATTGGCTCGTAGGCAATCACCAAATTATTCTGATCGATATCTACCAAACCTTTGTCGAGTTGGAGAGAAATCAGTGCTTCAGTTTCTCCTGCATCTCGTTGTTGTTTAGTTTCACCAACACAGAGAATTGGAGTCAAACCAAACCTTTGAGCAGTTCGGAGGCGCAGATTAACGGTTGCGTCCGTTTCACCAAAGTATTGCCGTCGTTCGCTATGACCGACAATAACAAAGCGTACACCACTTTCTGTCAGCATTGGGCCAGAAATCTCACCCGTATAGGCTCCATATTCTTCCCAATGGATATTTTGTGCCCCTAGTTGGATGAGGCTACCGTGCAAGGTCTTAGACAAAACACTTAAATCAGTGAACGGAGGACACAATATCACTTCTCGCCCTTGGGGGGTTTCCTCTAAGTGGGGCAGAAATCCTTGTAAAAACTCCTGGGTCTCTGCCTGGGTTTTGAACATTTTCCAGTTGCCGGCAATAACGATTTTCCGCACAGGTAATTTAGTCAAGATCCTAACGCGCTATTTAGATGCATTTTTCAGTTTATGACTTTTTGTTAGCCATTAGTCATTAGTCATTGGTCATTGGTCAAGAGTTATTCTTTTATGCACCACTGTCCCCCTACTCCCCAAACCCTTGTTAAAAATAACTAGGATAAGAGACAGGGGTAATTTAAAAATCCCAAAATTTCAAACCTCATATTGATATGACTTCGACATTACCTGTGCCTGAACCTGATCAAAGCGATTCTGCTAACACTGAAGCAAATTCTCTCAGTTGGGAGGAAGAATTGGATAGCGCTATTTTCAGTTTTGAAGACATTCAGACAGAACTGAACTATAAACAAGCACAAACCGCGCTGCGAAACTTAGTAGCCAATCTCGACCTCACCCCCCAAGAAAAAACCGGATTGGAAACGGAAATTGCTGATTTGGAAACTATGCTGGGGAAGTTAGACCGCATGGTGGTGCAGATTGCGGCTTTTGGCATGGTAGGGCGTGGTAAGTCTTCGCTACTAAATTCTTTGGTGGGACAAACGGTATTTGAAACTGGGCCTCTGCACGGTGTTACTCGGACTGCACAAACAGTTAATTGGAGTATTAGTGAAGAAGCAATTGGAGAAACTGAACGGGCTTTGCGAGTTACTCTCCCTGGTGTAGGTCAATCGCAGGTGGAATTAATTGATACTCCTGGGTTAGACGAAGTAGATGGTGCAACCCGTGCTGTGTTAGCCGAACAGATTGCGAAACAAGCAGATTTGATTCTGTTTGTAATCTCTGGCGATATGACGAAGCTAGAATACGCCGCCCTTTCTCAGTTGCGGGAAGCAGGTAAACCGATCATTCTGGTGTTTAACAAAGTAGACCAGTATCCAGAAGCAGACCGGACGGCAATTTATCACAAAATCCGAGATGAAAGGGTGCGGGAATTACTCACGCCTTTAGAGATTGTTATGGCTGCGGCATCGCCATTGGTGAAGACGGCGATTCGTCGCCCTGATGGTACTAGGGGCATACAGTTGCGTACAGGGAATGCCCAAGTTGAAGAACTGAAGCTGAAAATCTTGGAGATTTTACATCGTGAGGGTAAAGCCTTGGTTGCTCTTAATACCATGCTTTATGCCGACGTTGTAAATGAGCAGTTAATCGAACGAAAACTGATGATTCGGGAACAGAATGCCAATCAGTTGATTTGGAAGGCTGTGATGACTAAAGCATTAGCGATCGCACTTAATCCCGTAACTGTGGTAGATATTCTGAGTAGCGTGGTCATTGATATTGCTCTGATTTTGGGTTTATCTAAGCTTTATGGCTTCTCTATGACCGAATCTGGTGCTGTACAACTGCTACAAAAAATCGCCCTGAGTATGGGCGGAATTGGTGCTAGTGAATTGTTGGCAAACTTGGGTTTGAGTGGATTGAAAACTTTACTTGGTATCTCTGCAACAGCTACAGCAGGTATTGCCCTTGGCCCTTATATATCAGTGGCACTTACGCAAGGGGGAGTAGCTGGTGTTTCTTCTTACGGTATTGGGCAAGTTACCAAAGTTTATTTAGCCAACGGCGCGACTTGGGGGCCTGATGGGCCAAAAGCAGTAATTAATCGGATTCTGGCAAATCTGGATGAAACCTCAATTCTCAACCGGATTAAAGATGAATTACTCCATAAGGTAAAACTCAGAAAGTGATGTATAGATTTATTTCAACTGCTGGTATTTTCCTCAAGCCAAGCGACTAAATCAGACACATTTGAAAAGTCTAAAAATTCTTCTTCTAATTGTTCAGTAGATAAGACTCGAATTCTCTTGAATATTGATGAATCTATATAACGGTGAAATTGTCGACAAAATTGGGCGGGGGCTAAATTTACTTGTGGGTATTGCCAATACTGATACTGATGCGGAAATTGACTGGGTGACTTTAATACTAGACAAAGAGGCAATTTAAGTATATACACTAAAGAAGAATAACAGAAGCCTATAGACAGTGGAGTTCTAATTGATGAGAGAATATTAAATTAACCATCACAAAAGTTTAAATTCATTCATCATGGCGAAAATCCAGTTTTCTAAAGGTCTTGACGAAGTAGTAATTCCAGAAGTGCGGCTGACGCGATCGCGCACTGGTGACAGTGGTACAGCCACGTTTATTTTTACGAATCCGAAAATTTTAGATCAAGGTAGCACCGAAGATATTACCGGAATGTACTTGAGTGACGAAGAAGGCGAAATAATTACCCGTGAAGTGAAGGCTAAATTTATCAACGGGAAACCGGAAGCATTAGAAGCACTTTACGTGATGAAATCTGCCCAAGAATGGGAACGCTTTATGCGCTTCATGGAACGGTATGCTGAAGAAAACGATCTTGGACTCAGCAAAGCTGAAAAATAGTGTGTAGGGTGAATGGCGAATGGCTTATGTTGTTTTTTCATGTCCAATACGCCATTCTCCGTTCCCAATTACCCATTATCAAAAGTTAAAACCCTTAATCCATGACACAACAACCACATCCAGATTCGCTTGGGATTACGGTAACTTGCGCTGTGGTTACTGTCAGCGATACACGCACACCCGAAACAGACAAAAGTGGTCAGCTAATTCAGCAGTTACTTCTTGGTGCTAACTATGCTGTTGGAGCCTACACGATTATCAAAGATGAACCAACACAGATTCAAGAGCAGATAGAAAATTTGGGTAAAAGCTCAAATTTGGATGCTGTAATTTTTAATGGTGGCACAGGTATTGCGCCAAGAGATACTACTTATGATGCCATTGAGAAGTTATTGGAGAAAACTTTGCCGGGATTTGGTGAGTTATTCCGTTTTTTAAGTTATCAAGAAATTGGTTCGCGAGCGATCGCTTCTCGCGCTGTTGCTGGTGTGTATCAAAATAAATTAATCTTTTCGCTTCCTGGTTCTAGTAATGCTGTGCGCCTGGCGCTGGAAAAACTGATTGTGCCTGAACTCACTCACTTGGTAAGTCAGCTTTGTAAGGGAGTGAAATGAGCAGCCTTTCAGGGGGCTGCAATAAAACTAAGCTATGAGGCACTTAAATCATCCTTTCTACGCTTACATCTTGAGACTACCCAGAATTATAGTTAAACGGATGAAATATTCATACCAGATAAGCAATGCAGCCTATTTACTGGAATTGCATAATTGCTCACGGCATCACTGCATTTTCATACTTTGGCATACCTATATTAACAGGGGTGTTCTTTGCCAAAACTAAGGCAACTATCCCTTCTAAGTTTTGGCTAGCCTTTTTATTATCAGGTGGATTCCTACTACTTTGCGGATTTCATCACTTTTTGGCGATTTTTGAAACACATTCGTCAATATCGCTATTGCACTTAGTCGTGCTTGATCTAATGGCGTTTGTTTCCTTGTCTGCCTTACTCTACCTAATGCCAACCGCCTATCAAATTGTAGAGGCGATCGCCAAATATCAAGAAGATACCCGCGAACTTCAACGCAGCCAGCAGATGCAACGGCTATTTCTAGATCAAGGCCCCTTTGGGGCCTATATCAAAGATGAGGAATCTAGAGTGCTTTATTACAACCAGGAGCTACAGTCTAGATTTTCAGTAGATTCACAAGAATGGTTAGGAAAAACGGATAGTGAATTCTTGCCAGATCCCGAAGAAGGGCAGAGAGTAATGGAAAACGATCAAGTCGTTTTGAAGACTCTACGCCCCTTAAAGCTGATTGAAGAGGTAAAGGTACCTGGCAATAATCAGCCGTGCTACTGGCTATCGTTTAAGTTTCCGTTTAGCGATTACGCAACGGGTGCTTACCGCATCGGTGGGATCAGTATCGATATTACAGAATCAATAGAAGCACAGCGATCGCTCACCGATCTAAATCGGCAGCTAGAAGAAAAAACGCTGAAATTAGAGGCAAAAAAACGGGAACTTATATATCTCTCAGATATGGCAGATATGCTTTATTGCTGCGAATCTGAAGATGAGGTATATCAAGTAGTCGCTTTAACCTGTTCCAAGCTATTTCCTAATATGAGTGGTTGTATATATATAATTGCTAATTCCAAGAATTATGTTCAGATGAATAGTTTTTGGGGAGATAAAAGAACCAGTAAAGAAGTATTTTCACTGTCTGAATGTTGGGCATTGCGGAGAGGCAAATTCAACCTTTTATCGTCTAGTAACTCAGGACTGATGTGCAACCATTTAATACAGCCTATTAGCGGCATACATTTGTGTGTTCCATTGTTTGGACAAGGCGAAGTAGTTGGGATTTTACATATCTATGCCTTTGAAGAAATCAGTCCAGAAGATCAACAAATTACTGAGATTATTGCTAGAACTTTAGGCTTTGCACTAAATAATCTATCGGTAAAACAACGTCTTACCCATGATAATTTGCGGGATGGGATGACCCAACTATTTAATCAAAGCTATATGGAAACTATACTGGAACAAAGGCTAGCGGAGGCTGAAAGGTCGGGACAACCTCTTAGTGTTATTTTTCTGGATATCGATAACTTCAAATCTTATAACTCGCGCTATGGGCATGTGACTGCCAATATTGTTATTCAGGGATTAGGAAAACTGCTGTTAAAATCTATTCGCTCTTTTGATATTCCTTGCAGATGGGGTGGTGAAGAATTTGTGATTGTCATGCCTAATATGACGCTGGAAGCGCTCAGGAAGCGAGTAGAACAATTAAGGGTAGATGTTGAACAAATGCAATTGAAGGATGGCGATCAGATCCTTCAAGGGATCACCGCCTCTTTTGGAATAGCTGTATCAGAACCAGGGATTACAGTTAAGGATTTTTTGAATCGGGCAAATCAAGCAATGCTTGAAGCAAAGCGAACAGGGAAGAATCGGGTTATGGAGTATGTAAATAGGTACGATTGAAATAATTCGTAATGACGCTCGAGGATTAGCTAACGTAATTCGTAATTCTGTAAGCGGTGGAATAGAGTGTAGAGAAGCTCAGTGCAATTTCGCGTTTCTATGAGGCTTTTAGATAAAGCATTTTCCCGTATAAAAAAACAACTCCCTGAAGATGTGGGAGTTGTTTTTTATCTTTTACTATTTTCTCAAAACATGATTCAGAATGGAGCGATGCCTGGGTTGGGCTGCGCCTACGCCAAGCAGATGGCAGCCAAAATAGCCGCGATGACATAAAATACTCCAACCACTTGCAATTCTGACCAGCCAGTGAGTTCTAAATGATGGTGTAAGGGTGCCATTTTAAAGAGGCGCTTGCCTTTGCCATCAGGGCCCTTGGTGGCTTTGTAATAACTTACCTGTGCCATCACCGAAAGGGTTTCTACGAAGAAGATACCACTGAGAATGAACAGTGCTACTAAGGTGTTTGTCAATAGTGCTACAGCAGCTAATGCTCCTCCCAGTGCGAGGGAACCGGTATCTCCCATGAAAACGCGGGCTGGGTTACGATTATGGGCTAAGAAACCTAAACAACCACCACTTAAAGCCGCACAAAAAACCATTAACCCTGGTGCTGTAGGTGCAATTAAGGCTCCTAATGCCAAAAGTGCGATCGCTACTGTTCCGGCTGCCAAGCCATCAATACCATCTGTTAAATTAGTCGCGTTACTTTCTGCAACTAGTACAAAACCTGCCAAAGGCCAAAATAGAAATCCTAATGGTAGTGTGAAGCTGACCCAAGGTAAAGCAATATTTGTAATATTAGAAGGTTGATTAAACATTAGCCAGAGGCAAAATACTGCCGCAAAACCCACTTGCAAAGCAAGTTTTGTTCGGGGAGATATACCTTTATTTGATTTCCGGCGCAGAATTTGCCAATCGTCAAGCCAGCCAATCAATCCATAGCTGGTTGTCAATGCCGAAACTGCAAGGACATCTGTAGCAAAATTAGACAATATGCAGGCAATAATTACACCTACAGGGATAAAGAATATACCTCCCATTGTGGGAGTGCCTGCTTTTTTTAGATGAGCTTGGGGCCCATCTTCGCGGATTATTTGTCCAGTTTTGAGTGCTTGGAGTAAAGGTATTACCCAAAAGCCAACCACACCTGAACCCATAGCACACAACAGCAGTGGCAGGGTTAGCGACATACTTTGCCAGGGTAGCCTGTTGGCCATCGAATCTAAGAAAAATGCTGTTGTACCTAACCCAACGGCTAATAAAGAGGCTAGTGCAATTCCAGAAATATTTAATCCTTGCTCAGGAGATAATTTAGCGTCCACAGAAGTTTCCCTTCACTCCACACTTATTAAAATTGAATATCAGTAGCTAGGGATACTACCAAGTCCCTAGCCTGAAAAGGCTAATCCTCGGCGATTCCTATATCGTCATCATCATCAAGGTCGTAGCCAATTCCATCTTCTACACCCATTAGGGAGTCTATTTCTTCTTCCCCATCTTGAAAATCCGGGTCGTGAACGTCACGTGTTATGATCCGACCTTTATTTTCCAACCAATCCAACAAAGAGGACTCTGGCTTGAGGGGGATGACATGGGCTCGCTGGTTACGGGGTTCTTCACGTAATGGAGAGTTCAACATATCAAAGAAGACAAGAAAAGGTTTACGTAAGTTGACATTTAGAGTCTATCACTTGACACGGATTTATTTAGTTATCTTTTCAACCCTTTAGTGAATAAATCCGCATTCAGATAGAAATTTTTTATTTAATAGGCATAAGGCTTAAGTCAAGCAATTCTTAGTAAGTTTTATGGTTCTCCATATATGTGATGAATATCTTGTTTATGCTGATGGAAACTGACTGATTTTAGAGGTGACAGGCGATGATGGGAAAAGCGGCTCTCATGGATGCGATCGCTGGTACAAATCGCGGTTTACTAGCGACTGAAGCACAGAAACAAGCTATCTTAGCTGCGATCGCCAATTTAGAAGACTTTAATCCTACACCCCGCCCGGTAGAAGCTGGTAATTTGCTAGATGGCAATTGGCGATTACTATACACCACTAGCAAGGCTCTTTTAAATTTAGATCGTCTACCTTTTTGTAAACTGGGTCAAATCTATCAGTGTATCCGGGTAGAGACTACCAGTGTTTACAACATAGCTGAGATTTATGGCTTACCTTATTTAGAAGGATTAGTCAGCATTGCTGCTAAATTTGAGCCAGTTTCAGGTCGGCGTGTCCAAGTGAAATTTGAGCGGTCTATTATCGGCTTACAACGTTTAATAGAATACAATTCTCCGGGAACTTTTATCCAACAAATTGAAGAAGGTAGAAAATTTCCGGCGATTGATGTTGCCATAAACAGTGATAAACAGCAAGGCTGGTTAGATATCACTTATATAGATAACGATCTGCGGATTGGCAGAGGTAACGAGGGGAGTGTGTTCATATTGAGTAAAACATAAAGTTTGTACAAAAATACTGTTTGCGAATGAAGGTACGCTATAACATCTACCTTGTCAAGTAGGGTCTGATACCTTTTTAAATTTTGGGTGGGTAGTGGGGAGTGGGGGAGAAGGGGACAAGGGGACAAGAAGTGAGAACTTGAAACAAGTCTTTCCCCTTGTCCCCAATTCTCCTTGTCCCCAAGTCCTCTTCCCAATGCCCAATTCCCAATGCCCAATGCCCAATTCAGACAAATAACTTAACAAAGACTCTAGCAGCGACCTTCAGGTTGTAGAGTGAAATCAATTAGCCCTCTAGATTGGCGATTGATAACTAAAAGGGAAAATAATCATGGTTCAACGTGGTTCTAAAGTACGTATTCTCCGCCCTGAATCCTACTGGTTTCAGGATCTAGGAACTGTGGCTTCCATTGACCAAAGCGGCATCAAATACCCTGTAATTGTCCGCTTTGAAAAGGTCAATTACTCTGGTATCAATACCAACAACTTTGCCCAAGATGAATTAGTCGAGGTTGAAGCACCAAAGGCTAAACCAGCTAAAAAATAGCAGCAAGGCTACAAGGGGGTTGTTTGATGCGATGATGAAGGGTAGTCTTAAGTCTGAAGTATGAAATCTGAAAATTTCAGTTCATTCATTCTTCACCCTAGCCTACCCTAATCTATGAGAGCCGCCCTGCGGGTATTCACGGTTTCTTTTGGGTAATAATACGAGCCATCTACGGATGTGTAAGTTAGTATCCCATCTCTTCTTTATTTGAACCCCCAAGTACATCAAAATTGTCTGCTTAATCAGCTTAAATGCCTGAACTGCCTGAAGTTGAAACAGTCCGAAAGGGTCTAAATCAATTGACTCTTAACCAAGAAATTACGGGTGGAGATGTGTTGCTCAATCGCACCATCGCCTACCCGTTTTCTGTTGGTGAGTTTGTTGATGGAATTGAAAAAAATGCGATCGCTACTTGGCATCGTCGCGGTAAATATCTCCTGGCCGAACTCTCTTCCCCTTCTTCAACCAGTTGGCTAGGGGTTCATCTGCGAATGACCGGTCAATTACTATGGCTGCATCGAGATGAACCATTACATAAGCACACGCGGGTTAGATTATTCTTTGGGAATCAGCAGGAATTACGTTTTGTCGATCAGCGCACCTTCGGTAAAATTTGGTGGGTTCCGCCTGGTGTTGCTGTAGAAAGTATTATGACTGGTTTGGCAAAACTGGCAGCAGATCCATTTTCGCCAGAATTCACTGTCGAATATCTAGCAAGCAAACTCAAAAACCGCCGCCGTCCGATTAAAACTGCGCTACTCGATCAGTCTGTGGTGGCGGGATTAGGCAACATTTATGCCGATGAAGCCCTGTTTAAGAGTGGAATTTTACCTGAAACTTTGTGTATAGATTTGCAGCTAAAGCAAATTGAGCTTTTGCGAACAGCCATAATTCAAGTTTTAGAAACCAGCATTCAGGCTGGCGGTACAACTTTTAGTAATTTCTTAAGTGTTCAGGGTGTCAACGGCAATTATGGTGGTGTTGCTTGGGTTTATAATCGCGCTGGAGAACCCTGTCGAGTTTGTGGTATGCCAATTCAACGGATTAGGCTAGCTGGGCGATCTAGTCATTTTTGCTCCGAATGTCAAACGCTAGGGGGAATTAGGAGACGCGATTAATCGCTTCTTTACAGGAATTGTTACTTCTAATTCGGAAGTCTCCTAAAATGCAGATAAAACAATCTAGAAATTTGAGAGGGGAATTCATGGCAGTTAAAAAGGGAGATATGGTTCGCGCTATCCGCGAGAAACTGGAAAACAGTCTGGAAGCAAAAGCCAGTGATACTCGCTTTCCTTCTTATTTGTTTGAAACCAAGGGCGAAATTGTAGATGTTAAAGGTGATTACGCCCTGATTAAGTTTGGGAAAGTGCCAACGCCAAACGTTTGGTTACGCGTCGATCAACTAGAAGAGTTTAAATAAGCAAAAAGAATTCAGAAGTCAGAATCCAAGAGTCAGGATGAATTCTGACTCTTGAATTCTTGTTGATAAAAATCGCACTTTAATAATTATGTCTTTTTCTCCTAACTCTCCAATTGTGTGTAATTTACCCCGTGTCACCATCGTAGGTGCGGGTAGAGTTGGTAGCACTTTAGCTCAACGCATTGCAGAGAAAAACCTTGCAGATGTAGTTTTATTAGATATTATCGCGGGAATGCCCCAAGGCTTGGCGCTGGATTTGATGGAAGCCAGGGGAATTGAAATACATAATCGCCAGATTATCGGCACAAATAATTATGCTGATACATCTGGTTCTCAAATTGTGGTCATTACCGCAGGACTTCCCCGCAAACCAGGGATGAGTCGGGATGATTTGCTGAAAACCAATGCCAAGATTGTCGTAGAAGCGGCAAAAAATGCGATCGCTCATTCTCCCAATGCTATTTTTATTGTCGTCACCAATCCCTTGGATGTGATGACTTATTTAGCTTGGCAAGCTACAGGTTTACCACGCGATCGCATTATGGGTATGGCTGGTGTCTTAGATTCCGCCCGTTTTGAAGCCTTCATTGCCCTAGAATTGGGCGTTTTACCCGCCGATGTCAAAGCGATGGTATTGGGTAGCCACGGCGATTTAATGGTTCCCCTGTCTCGTTATGCTACCGTCAACGGCATTCCCATCACAGAATTGCTGGATGCAGCCACAATTGAACGCTTGATAGAAAGAACCCGCAATGGTGGCGCAGAAATTGTGGAATTGATGCAGACGGGTGGTGCTTTTTTTGCTCCAGCATCGGCTACTAGCGTGATGGTAGAATCGATTTTATTAAATCAGTCACGGTTGTTGCCTGTAGCGGCATATCTGCAAGGTGAATACGCTTTAGAAGATGTTGTGATTGGTGTTCCCTGTCGGTTGGGATGCGGTGGAATTGAGAGTGTATTGGAATTGACACTCAGCGATGAAGAAAGAGAGGGTTTGCATACTTCGGCTCAATCTGTGCGTCAAAATATTGAGCGATCGCAGGAAATTTTAGCTAACAAAAATAATTCGTAATTCAACATGAGTTCGATGGCTCATATAGTGCAATACGGTTCGGTTAAGGAAAGAGACGCGATAAATCGCGTCTTTGTGGATAATTTATTTTTTGCAATTCCCTTACTACATAAAACAGTCCCTCTCCGAGTCGGAGAGGGACAGACTTGAACTTTAGTTCAAGGCAGGGAGAGGTTTGTCAAACTCACCAGAGTATTTGTGCCATTCGCGTTAACGACGGTAATCCTCATCTGCGGGATCACCGTAGGGGTCTTCGCTGGCTGGGCGGACATCACCAAACTCCCCTGTGTCTGCGGGGTCGCCGTAAGGGTCTTCACTAGCTGGGCGAACGTTGCCGTAAGACGATATATCTGCGGGGTCGCCGTAGGGGTCTTGACTGGCTGGAATAACGTTGCCGTAAGACGCTGGGTCTGCGGGATCGCCGTAGGGGTCTTCGCTGGCTGGACGTACATTGCGATCGCGGAATTCAGCATTTTGATCAGCTTGATCGCTGTTCGATCCCAAGAGTAAATCTTTCGCCTTTCGGAAAAATTCATTTACCATAATCTGTCTCCTGATTTAAGTTCGTGTTTCCGACGTGCGCGATGGCGTTATCCTCCGGGAAACCCGCTTTATATTTACACACGCTTCGCCGATCTAGAGTGCTGGTGCTGCGGATGAAGTTATACCAGTTAGATCGCGACCTGTGGCACTCCGGTTATAGCCCTGGAATTCCCGATACTTTTGTGCTTCAGATTCGGGTACTCGGATTCCTTCTGGTGGTGGAGTTACCCAGTGAGCGCGATGTTCAGCATCGCGGTAGTATACGCGCCCGTTCTTGGAAAGATAGTACTTACCCTGCGCTCCTTCTTGGGGAGCATTCTTATGCTGGTTGTACATGTAGTAAAGTGCCGCAGCCCCCGCCAAAAGTGCCACTTTTTGACCTGTACCCAATCCTTTCTTAACTTCGGTTTGGTTTGTGCGATCACTGACTGTTCTACCAACGGTATCATCAACAGGTGGTGGTACTGAAGCTTTTTGGGAACCGCCTCCGCAGCTACTCAGCAAGGGTACCATTAGCAATGCCGAAAGTAGCACTGCAAATAGACGCGACACTATTTTACGTTCTTTAAATATTGTGTTCATTGGATTTCTTCATCACCTGTATTTGCTAAAAGCCTCGCTGTTGCAAAAACCAAGTTGGAAATCCTGTTATTTCACCTGGGATTGAAAAAACATATTTCACTTAATTTGTAACTGCACAGCTACAGCGTTTCACTTTTATGATGATTGGTTTTCTCAAGTCTTCCATCCTGCCTTTGAGAGAAATTGCATTCATCCCAAAGAAATATATTATTGATTTTTAATTAATTTATTTAGCTGAAACGCCGAAATATTCAGCAATTCCTCGGTTATTTTTTCTGAGTAAATAAATTACAAAGATACAGCTACTATGATGATCTTTGTCAAAAAATAGATTAAATATGACATCAAAAAATACAGCCCAAACTAGCACTCGTCTCCTTTTGGCTTTGTGGGATTTGGGAGGAACGCAGCAGGAAGTTAAAAAGGGTCAACTCAGCAAGCGAATTGTATCTAAAAGCCAGAAGGTAGCAGATTATCAGGGTTCATTTGAAGAATTGCAGAATCAGGGTGCGATCGCAATTTCCAAAAAGGGATATTCTCTAACATCCCCCAAGGGTTTAGAGGTATTGGGTGAGGGTTTGAGAAGTGGTGATTTTAAATTTGAAGGGACGATTGTCGGAACTTGGGCGGCGAATACACTGGTGAATATGTCAAAATATTGACTAAGTATAGGAAATTTCGGTCAGATATTAATTTAAACCTAACTCTACATTTATTACTGATATGACCCAGCAGATTAAATTCATACAAGAAAAAATTTTCTACAGAGAAGAGGGAAAGTATGTTGAATTTAAGAGTGTAGAGTCTCAAAAGCCTGTTAATAAAATTGTAGATCATGCAGAGGAATACATAATAGGGTTTCTTAATGCCTCGGTAGAAGGAGATATTTATTTAGGTATAAATGATTCTGGTGAAATAAAAGGGGTTACTCTTAGTCGAAGTCAAAGAGATGAAATTCAAAAAAACATAACTGATAAACTAACGAATATAGATCCAGTTATTCCTCCATCTTGTTATGGTGTTAATATTCATTTTGTTCATAACGCAGAATTAAAGCAAATTGAAGATTTATGCATTGTGCAAATACAAGTTTCACAAATAGAAGAAGATTATCTTTACAAAACATCAGGAGGAATACATTGGCTGTATGAAACCAAAGGAGGAAGTAATTATCTCAAGAAGTCATCAAGTTGTATAAAGCTGAATAATAAGCAAATTGAAGAAGAGATTAGATATCGTCATCACAAACATTTAAAGAAAGAATTAGAAACTATTAATAATCAACTCTTAAAATACCCAAAAAGTATTCAATTGTTAATCAAAAAAGTTGAAATAGCTAAATTTATGAATGACATAGAGTTAATCGATGAAACATATAAGGAGATAATTTTACTAAAACCTAATAGCTCAAAAACACGAGTTGCTTATGCATCTGCACATAAAAGTATCGGTGATTTGGAAGGTGCATTGTCAGTTATTAATGATGCTCTACAGGTTAATAAACCTAATTCTGATATTTTAAAAGCACGGGGAGAAATACTTTTAATTTCAAAAAGAACAGATGAAGCGCTTAAATCTTATCAAGATGCGCTAGAGTTTAATCCAGATGATTACACTATTCTAACTCAGATTGGTATTACATTTCGGGAGTTAGGTAAATACAAAGAGTCTATTAAGTTTTTTAATTATGCTCTTTTAAAATCTCCGACTTATAGGGCTGCAAAATATGAAAAGAAAAAGACATATTCCAAGATGTTTCAAGAAGGTATAGAAATTAATACAACCTCCTAAAAAACAACTCAAAATTTCAATTGCTTATTCTATCATTTTTTAGAGCCAACTTAAGGCTATTGCTTATCAGCCTTGTCGGACTGTGTACATGTTCAAGATTGGGTACTATCTAATTACCTGATTGAGTAACAAATAAACCACTTTGTTTTTATGACATCTGTGGAAATTCTATATATATTATGTTATAACTATCACATTACCTGCTTATGGGCATTTATTTCCGTTGACGATACTGCAACGGTGTATTCTCATGTTAGCCTTACGCCACGTGACGATTTATTGTGTGTTACGTAATGCATTAAGCGTGAATGTCCATAGTAAGTATTTTTTTAGCGAAGCTAGTAAGCAGTTGTGAGCAAAGATACTTCCCATTCTTTATTACTATATGATAGCTGTAAAGAACTATCAGAAAAATTTAAAAAATTAGAATCTCCACAAGATGTTGCACAACTTCTAGAAGTGCCGTACAAAAACTTAATTTATTACATTTACAGAAAGTCTGAAGATTCACGATATAACAGTTTTATACTACCTAAAAAATCTGGTGGATCTAGAACTATTCATTCTCCCAATAAATCCTTAGCAATTATTCAGAGGAAATTGAGCCAAGTTTTATATACTATTTATCGTCCTAGAGCATCTGTTCATGGTTTTGCTGCTAAACGAAGTATAGTTACTAATGCTAAAGCCCATATTAAGAAGAAATTTATTTTAAATCTTGATCTCAAGGATTTTTTTGATTCAATTAATTTTGGTCGAGTTAGAGGTGTTTTTATTGCAAAGCCTTACGAAGTAAACGAAAAAGTTGCCACTATATTGGCTCAGATTTGCTGTTTTAATAATAAGCTACCTCAAGGAGCGCCAAGCTCACCAATTATCTCAAATCTTATTTGTGCAAAAATGGATAGTGAATTACAAAGATTCGCTGAAGAATATGGTTTATTTTACACCCGATATGCTGATGACATAACATTTTCTATCAACCGAGATGAGTTACCATCTGCGTTAGTTGATAGTTATAATAAAGGATTACCTCATGTGGTTTTAGGAAAAGAGTTGAAGTCAATTATAGAGAAAAATGGATTTCAGATAAATGATGCAAAGGTTAGACTAGCTTATAAAACACAGAGGCAGGCAGTTACTGGTTTAATTGTTAATAAATCTGTTAATGTTAATCGCAAATATATACGTAATCTTTATGGCGCTCTTCATGCTTGGGAAAAATATGGTTTGGAACAAGCAGTAGAGACTTACATATCTAAATACGCAAAAAAACCAATTTTGTCAGAGAAGGATATACCAGCTTTTCTTGATTCCTTGCGGGGAAAAATCGAATTTATAGGGAGTGTCAGAGGCAAAGATGATGAGCTATATCAAAAATTTCTCAATATTTTTAATGGGCTAAGAAGGAAAGAAGCTGATAAAGAAAGTATTGCAGTTGAATAGCAATCGCTTTATCGCTTTTACTTCCTCCGCGATTTACCTATTAACTAAAAACAGCAACATATATTTATTTTCTTCTTTCTGCGTCTCTGCGGTTCGTTTCAAAGTAACTGAAGTGCAAGTTGTTTTACGGTTAATTCGTTTATGAATAATTAATACTATCTATTGACTTAACTTTATTTTTATGGATTGCAATAAAGAGCGATCGCACAACCCACCACAGCGATCTTCATGTTCTCTCAGTATATTTTATTTATGGTTACAAACTTTACAGAAATTTTATACTTAAATACTGTGTAATTTCATTTACATGAGATAAGAGATTTAGTACTGTCGAAGAAACACATTATACTTACTACACTGGTGTTCATTGATAACCAACCCGTACCAAGTTTAAGACTTAGGTGAGATGACCCATGTATTATCAAATTTGGAATTTCTTTCTTAAAGAAGATAAATACATTTATTGGAAAGAACAAATAAAAGTTAACAAAACTTGTAACAAAGTTGTATGGCAAAAGATTATTGATTTTTTGTCTTTAGTAGAGCAAACTTTCCAATTGAAAAGTCAACTAGCAGAAACCGATAGCCTTGAGCCATTTCTTAAGTTAGCAAAGGACAATGGTCATAATTTGACGGCAGAAGAACTTGCGTGGTTTCTAGTTACAAGAAGACAGATTTGGGATCTTTTTGATTTTGCACAAAAAACGCCATCTCTCAAAGAAGAATTGCTCATAGCGAAAAATCCGCAGCAGTTCGTCAACATAGCTGCTAATAATGGCTATTCCTTTTCTGTAGAAGAGTTAGCTTGGCTGTTAATTGAAATCAAATCATCGCCAGAAATAGTATCTATCAACAACAGTGTTGGGGAGATTCTCACAGGTTCAAACTACGGCAGAATTGACATAGGGTACTGGATTTGGCTAGCAGAAGACTGGGGAATTGTGCCACCATTCTGTCATCGAGAGAAGCCGGGTAATATATTATTTGGAGATGCCAATAATCCTTTTTTACTCGATCGCTGTTTTCTACCCAAAAGCTATCTTAATCAACGCCTTTTGGTAAGTATTAATTCGTAATCATGTATATAGTAATCCGTGCAGGAGTTACGAACAAAAAGATGCTCGATTTTTATAAAAAGCTGGGCATCTTGAGAGGATGTTTGAAAAGTATTTTTGTCGGTATCGAAAGTTTTAGATCCCTCTAAATCCCCCTGAAAAAAGGGGACGGGGATATAAAGTGCCTAAAGTCACAATGAAATACTTTTCAAACAACCTCTGAGTCTCTCAACATAGCTGCGTCAAAATTCAAAAAGTTAAATTAAACTTATAAAACTTAACTAGGAATTACAAGTTACAAACTATACAGCAAAGCATCCTAGATAAAACTTTTATCTAGGATGCTTCACAATCAATAATTGTTGCTGATACAACAATTAGGGACAAAATGTGATATTTAAACTAGAGTTATCAGCTAGCAGAAACGGTTAAACTGCCGGGTTTCTGAAGATCACCTTGCAAAACCACACCTCGCTGATTGGCATGGATATGACGCAAAATTTTGTAAATTGCCTCAACTTGATCTGATGCGCCAGCTTTCTCGGCGAGTTCGTCAAGAGAAATGGGAGTTTTTTCTTTTTGCAGCACTGCTACCACTCGTGTTTGCAAATCGAGAATGGAGGCAGCAGCTTTTTTGCCAGCTTCTACCCCTGGCTGATGGTAGGCGTTGACGTTAACCAGGCTAGCGTATAAACCAACAGCACGTTCATACAAAGCTATTAATGCCCCTACAGTTCGGGGGTTAACTTGGGGAATGGTAACTGTAATCGAATCGCGGTGATTTTCATAAAGCGCTTGTCGGGTTCCTTGGAGAAAACCGGAAAGATAATCGCCTGATGTAACTCCCGGATCTATTTCAGTGGATGGGCCCTGACGATCTTCCAACACTTCAACGAAGGTAGCAAAGAAATTCGCTACACCCTCACGCAACTGCTGGACATAAGCGTGTTGATCTGTTGAGCCTTTATTGCCATAAACGGCGATGCCTTGATGGACAACGTTACCGTCTAAGTCTTTTTCCTTGCCCAAAGATTCCATCACCAGCTGTTGCAAATAGCGACTGAATAAAAATAAGCTGTCTTTGTAAGGTAAGACAACCATATCTTTTTCGCCCTTTCCATTGCCAGCAAAGTACCAAGATAAAGCTAGCAAGGCTGCTGGGTTATTTTTCACATCTGGGACGCGGGTAGCGTCATCCATTTCTTTTGCACCATCTAGGATGGCGCGAACATCAATGCCCTGTAATGCGGCTGGTACTAGCCCCACAGCAGACATTTCTGATGTGCGTCCTCCCACCCAGTCATACATGGGAAATCTGGCCAGCCAACCTTCATCTTTGGCTAGTTTATCGAGGTTGCTGTCAACGCTGGTAATTGCTACCGCATATTGAGCAAATTCCAAATTGTGTCCGGCGTAAGCTTTTTTAACCTCAATCATGCCGTTGCGGGGTTCCGGTGTTCCCCCAGATTTGGAAATCACCAATACCAAAGTGCTGGCGAGACTATTTCGGAGATGATTGATGACGCGATCGATACCTGCCGGATCGTTGTTATCGATAAAGTGAAGTTTCAGAGGTGGGAAATCAGGAGCGAGAGCTTCTGCGACGAATTGGGGGCCGAGGGCGGAACCACCAATGCCAATGGAGATAATATCCGTGAAGCGGCTTGCTCTGGGAGGATGAATAGCACCTGTTTGGACTTTTTCCGCAAAGGCTTCGATTAGTTCTAGGGTTTGGACAATTTCTTGTGTAAGTTCTGGAGTTGGCGCTAAATCAGGATTTCGCAGCCAGTAGTGTCCAACCATGCGGTTCTCGTCGGGATTTGCGATCGCACCCTTCTCCAGTTCCGCCATATCCGCAAACGCCTTGTCAAACTTCGGCTGCAACGATTCCACAAAGGCATCATCGAACCGCATTCGACTTATGTCTAAGTACAGTCCCAATCCCTCGTGGAAATATAACCAGTTTTGGTATCGTTGCCAAAGTGCCCTAGCATCCATAGGGAAATCTCAAATAAAGTGTTTTTCAAAAACCAGTTTAGTGTAAGGTTATAGCGATCCCTGCCTAGCCTTATACAGTTTACAGTTTTAAGTGTTCCCTTAACTCTTCACTTTAAACATCTGGCATAGGAATGACACGCAGAAATTTCACAATTTCACCCCTGATTTCTATACCAATCAGGTAATTATCCAGTGTGAAACGGTGAAAAATGCCTTCACCATCAAGCTGTCGTAGTTCTTTTAGATCGCTCAGTTGCCACTTTTGGGCTAACTCAACAAAGACAAAATCATGCACCCGCTCGTAAGCAGCAGGTTCTAAATTTTTCAGGTCTAGCAAAAAAGACCTTGCATAGCGCATTTCTAGACTCACTAGGCTTTACCTTAACCAAAACTTGAGGGGCCACTGGCACAAGAAAAGAAAGCGCTGCTGAATCAGAAGAACATCAACAGTCGTACCGCTTCTTCATGGGTTAAGATATCCCACGGTTGCTGCGCTCGCTTAACTTGTTGTATCGCTTTGAGCATATAAAAGTCATAATATAAACCTTCCAGAACGTTCCAAATGTCTTGTAAATCGTCATCACCTAACTGCTCGATTAAGTGATGCATTCTCAGCCTCAGCAAATTCATAGGCCAATTTTTACCTACAACCCAACACCAACAGTAAATAGTATTCCCACAAAATTAGCAAAGGTTAACGGCAATGTAGCACTATGCTCAAGCTACGCTAAAATTTATTCGCCCAGTGAAGGGGCAGAGGGGCAGAGGGGCAGGGGAGGCAGGGGAAGCAGGGGGAGACAAAGGGGACAAGGAAAATGAAAATAACAATTCCCAATTCTCAATTCTCAATTCCCAATTCCCAATTCCCAATTCCCAATTCCCAATTCCCAATTCCCAATTCCCAATTCCCAACCAATTCCCAATGCCAAAATAACTATTTAATATGGTTGACTATCTTATTTTCTTAGCAATTTCTACAGCACTTTTTGCTTTATTCGGACTGGGACTCAATTTACAGTGGGGCTTTACAGGGTTAATTAACTTTGGTCATATTGCTTTCATGACCCTTGGAGCGTATACAACGGTATTGTTAAGTTTAAAGGGCGTGCCCCTATTTATATCGGCAGTAGCTGGGGCAATTGTCGCCGCCTTGTTGGGTTTGATAATTGGTTTTGCAACTTTACGCTTACGCGAAGATTATTTAGGAATTGTCACCATTGGTACGGGTGAATTAATTCGTTTGGTGGTAAATAATCAGGAATTACCTGTGGGTGATACCTGGGTTTCTGGGGCGTTTGGTGTGCAAAGTTATTCCATACCACTATCCACAGAGCCGAATTTGTTTGTCAGATTAGTGATGATTGGGTTGTTAACGCTACTAGCTGCTGTAACTTTTTTTACGTTATGGCAATGGATTCGTACCACCCAAATATCTCGGACTACTGATTTAGGTAAAAGGACAACTAGCAAGCAAGAATTTTTGTCGCGCTTGGTTGTGGGAATTATATTAGCAGTGTTGGCAGCAGCAATTTATATTTCTGGGGTAATTGGACTGTATAATTACAACCCAAAAGCGGGTTTGATGCTGATATTGCTGTTGGTTTTAGCACTTGTATACTGGCGCTTAGAAATTTTGGTGCGATCGCCTTGGGGTAGAATTCTCAAAGCCATCCGTGAAGATGAAGAAATTCCCAAGGCGCTGGGAAAAAATGTCTTTTGGTATAAATTACAATCTCTCATGTTAGGGGGTGCGATCGCGGGTATCGCTGGTGCTTTCTTTGCTTGGCAACTCAGCGCCATTTACCCTGATAATTTTCAACCTCAGATCACCTTTGACACTTGGATCATGGTGATCTTAGGCGGTTCTGGAAATAACGTTGGCACAATCTTAGGGGCAGTAATTTTCTTTGCTTACGATGCGCTAACACGAGAAGTTTTACCTAGAATCGTCCCCCTTGATGAAGCCCGTTTGGGTGCATTTCGGATCATGGTAATCGGACTAATTTTGATGATACTGATGATTTGGCGACCTCAAGGTATTCTAGGGAAAAAGGAGGAACTCACCCTTGGTAAATAACCAGTCATCGCCCCTTCCCCTTTTGGTAGCCACTGGACTTTCTAAAAGCTTTGGTGGTGTCAAAGCAGTTAATGAGGCGAGAATCGAAGTTGCTAAAGGCAGCATTACGGGCTTGATTGGCCCCAATGGTGCTGGTAAAACCACTTTATTTAACTTACTCTCAAACTTCATTCGCCCCGATAAAGGACGAGTAATTTTTGACGGCGAACCCATTCACAATTTGCAACCATATCAAATCGCCCAACAGGGAGTAATCCGCACCTTTCAGGTTGCACGGACTCTCTCGCGGTTGTCGGTGTTAGAAAATATGCTGCTGGCGGCGCAAAAACAAACGGGTGAGAATTTTTGGCAGGTGCAGTTGCAACCGCACGTTGTCGCTAAGGAAGAAAAGCAACTCCAAGAACGGGCAATGTTCTTGTTAGAATCGGTGGGCTTGGCAAAAAAAGCACACGATTATGCTGGTTGCTTGTCTGGTGGACAACGCAAGCTGCTGGAAATGGGACGGGCGCTGATGACTAATCCCAAGCTAATTTTGTTGGATGAACCGGCTGCTGGGGTGAATCCGAAACTGATTGATGATATTTGCGATCGCATTATCACTTGGAATCGCCAAGACGGAATGACCTTTTTGATTATTGAACACAATATGGATGTGATTATGTCCTTGTGCGATCGTGTTTGGGTACTTGCTGAAGGACAAAATTTAGCTGACGGTACACCCGCAGAAATTCAAACTAATCCCAAAGTTTTAGAAGCTTATTTGGGAAAATAATTTATCAAATGTTTTGGACAATAAATTCCTCTTTACGGATTTGTTATATGTTCTTTTCGCCTCTGTGGTTAAATAAATTAATTTTTTAAACCGCAGAGGCACAGAGAACGCTGAGAAAAAATAAGAGATTTTACAAGTTGCCCTGAAAGGGGTAGTCCTACATATTTTATTATGAAAGCCATAGATACCCGACTTCTCAAATCAGTGGGGTATCTTCCTGGTCGCAGTTATATTTTAGGATTATTCGGGAATATTAAGCTATGAGAGCTTAAACACAATATTGAGTTTTGGATATTTGGAGATGTATTTATGAAAAAGATTGCTGAGTCAACGATCATCGCTATCATCCTGCTTGGACTTTGTAGTTGCAACTCAGTTAAAACAACGGAACTGAAAGATTCTAATCCAGTTACCAGCCAAACTGATTCTCAAGGTCAAAAGCTCATCAAAATTGGTGGTTCTAGTTCAACGGTAACTGTTTTAAAACTTTTAGCAAAAGGCTATGAATCCCAAAATAAAGCTGTCAAAATTGAATTTATCTCCAATAGCCAATCGGAAGGTGTGATCGCAGCCCTAAAAAACAATATTATTGATATCGCTGGTAGTAGTCACAAACTCAAACCAGAAGAAGACAACGGTAAAATTCAATATCGTGAATTTGCACAAGATTTGTTACTTATCGCCACCCATAACAGTGTTAAAGGTGTTAATAATCTCTCAACCAAGCAATTAAAAGCAATTTATAAAGGGGAGATAAAAAATTGGCGAGAGTTAGGCGGCCCTGATGCAAATATTGTAGTGTTGGATAGGCCCGAAGACGAATCAGCAAAAAAGTTATTGCGAAAATACTATTTGGGAGAAGATAAGACTACAACTAAAGCCGTGATTTTAAACAAAGAGGGCGAATTGATCGAAACCTTACAAAGTACTCCTAATTCCATCGGCGCTTTTTCTTTGGCTTATTCCCTAATCAATCAATTACCTGTCAATCATCTCAGCCTCAATGGTGTTTCTCCCAAATCGCAAAACTTTAGCAGTGGGCAATATAAAATGGTGCGTCGTATAGGTATTCTCTGGAACAAAACACCTTCAGCAGCTACTCAGAATTTTATTGATTTTATCTTGAGTAAAGAAGGTGAGAAACTACTACAAAATAATGGCTTTGTTCCTACCAAATAAATTGAACGTGCCATGCAGAAATTTTTCAGGGGGCTGAGACTCAGCCAAAAAATTGTTCTACCGATACTTGCAGTTTGTCTCAGCGTATTCCTATTTGGCTTAGTAGTGCTAGGAAATTGGTTTACCGATAGTTTGGAGCAAAATTTTCGCGAAGAGGTCGAAAGTTTTTCTGAACGAGTTTATCAGGATTTCCAGTATGAACAGCAAACTCTAGAAACTGAAATAGAACTGATTGCTAATCGAGATATGCTGAGTCAGGCTGTAAAACAGCGCGATCAAAGTTTGCTTTTGCAAATATTACTACCACTTAAATCTATTTTAAAATTGGATTGGATTAAGGTAATTGATACTCAAGGTAATGTCCTCGTAGATTTACGAAATAATTCCTTGAGTCAAGCCAAATTTTCAGATAAGGTAGTTACCAATACTGCAATTAAAGGAGCGAATTTATACGATTTGGTAGATGTAAAAGGTGAAGGTGAGCAACAAGTTCTCGAAGTAGTAACAAATGGAATCAAATCATCAGCAGGACTCTTGGGAGGAATCATTATTGGCAACTTACTAGACGACACTCTACTACAAAAAATTGCTGCTGGTTCCTCTAAACATCTGATTATCCACAGACAAAATCGTGTATTTGCTGCAACCTTGTTGATTGCAAGCAGGGAAGTAAATTGGCAATTTCCTGCTCTTGATTTGTCTCCTAAACAAATCGCTATTGATAACAAAAACTATTTAGCTAAAACTATCATATTTCCAGGAGTAAGTCAGTCTTTAAAAGCCACAATTTTGTATCCTATCTCACTGCTAGAGGTTGAACAACAAAAGTTATGGAAATATTTAGGATTGTTGTTTTTGCTGGGAAGCAGTATTGTAGCGGTTATTGGGTTTTTAATTGCGCGAACAATTACTCGTCACCTAAAAGCTGTGACACAGGTAGCACAACGAGTTACTCAAGAATCTAATTTTGATCTCCAAGCTCCCGTAAATACTGAAGATGAAGTTGGGATTTTAGCCATTTCTTTTAACCAATTAATTCAACAGGTAAAGCGACTATTAGCAGAACAAAATGAAGCAAATCAAAAGCTAGAGTCTTACAGCCAAACATTAGAAGAAAAAATAGAAGAACGAACGCAAGCAATGCGACAAAAAAATATCGTTCTCAAGGAAACTTTACAGGAACTTAGGCTTACCCAGTCCCAATTAATCCAGAACGAAAAAATGTATTCTTTGGGACAATTAGTTGCTGGTATTGCTCATGAAATCAACAATCCAGTTAACTTCATCTACGGCAATCTAAAGTACACTGATGATTATACTCAGCAGTTGTTGTGGTTACTTCAACTTTATCAAAAACATTACCCCTATCCAGAACCAGAAATTCAAAATGCTAAAGAAGAAGCTGATATTGAATATTTAACAGAAGATTTGCCTAAAATGTTGGCTTCTATGAAGATTGGAGCCAGTCGCATTCGAGAAATTGTTCTCAGTTTACGAATTTTCTCTCGTTTGGATGAAGCCGAGTTTAAAAGTGCTGATATTCATGAAGGGATTGACAGCACACTGTTGATTTTACAACACCGAATCAAATCGCAAAACGCTCGTCCTCAAATTACAGTGATCAAAGAGTATGGTGATATCCCTAAAATTCAATGCTTTGCAGGACAATTAAATCAGGTATTTATGAATATCTTGGCAAATAGCATTGATGCTTTAGAAGAGGCTTTTGAAAAGGGGCTTTGTCAAGAACCGATAATTCGTATTTTTTCAATCCAGGTGAATGAAAATGTAGTTGTTAATATTGCTGATAATGGCACAGGGATTCCAGAAGCAATCCAGTCTCGTCTATTTGACCCCTTTTTCACGACAAAAGCAGTTGGCAAAGGTACTGGTATGGGATTGTCAATTAGCTACCAGATAATTACTGACAAACATGGTGGCTCGTTAAAGTGCATTTCATCACCAGGAGAAGGTACAGAGTTCGTAATTACAATCCCAGTTCGATAGATGATTTGGGACAATAGTTCTATAAAAATTTAAATTGCTCTGGTTGCATAACTAACTTCTAATTAGATATCTATCTAACAGGACTTACGCAAAATCATAAAAAAACGTAGACACGTTCGCGTAGCGTCTCGTAGAGAAGTGGCTTGCCGCAGGCTACCACAGAGGGCGCAGAGGAGACGGAGAAATAAGAGTTTCAGAGAGTTCTTGCGTAAGCCCTATATCTAATTGAAAAGTTCAAATCCCCAACTTCTCAAAGAACTTGGGGATTTTGTTGTTAAATTTAACTAAACTGCTCCCCTGCATCCAGGTTGAACAGCATTTGCAGAGTTTGCATACAGCGCCGTCTAGCTTCAACATCTTGCTGCGATCGCAATTGCACCATTGGGTCATGTAAAATTTTATTGACAATTCCCCGCGTTAATGCTTCAATCACCTCTTGATGTTTTTCGGCGAATTCCGAACCCAATCTCGACAAAGCTTTTTCTAACTCTTGTTCGCGGATGGTTTCGACTTTATTTCGCAGACAGCTAATAGTGGTAACAGTTTCTAAACTGCGCCACCAAATATCAAAGGCTTCCACTTCTTCTTCTAAAAGTTTCTCAGCTTCTTGTGCAATCTTGCGACGGCTTTCGTAGTTTTGCGCTACTACTGCCTTCAAATCATCCACATTAAACGCTTGCACATTTTCCAATTCATTTACATCCGCATGGACATTACGCGGCACAGAAATATCAAATAACATTAGAGAGCGCTGAACTTCTAAAACCATTTCCAATTTGGCCCGGTCAAGTATTGGCTCTGTTGCCGAAGTACTTGTAAACACCAAATCACTATCGGCAATCACTGCCATCATTTCCGATAACGGATGAATTTGGATCGGTTGTCCAGGGAACTGCTTCGCCAATTCTTCAGCACGTTCACGAGAGCGATTTACAATACTAATTTGCACAGCACCTTTAGAAAGTAGATGTTGCACCAGCAGGCGTGACATTTTACCAGCGCCCAAAATTACCACTCGGCAAGCTGCTAAATTTGCCACTTTTATCTGTGCTAATTCCACAGCTGCCGAACTGATAGAGACAGCACCAGTACCAATACTAGTTTCAGTCCGAACCCGCTTACCAGCTGTCAGCGCTTGTTTAAATAATCGATTCAAAATGGTTTTTATACCGTTATATTGCTGTCCCAGCTTGTGAGTAGTTTTCACCTGAGCCAGAATTTGACCTTCTCCGAGTACCAGACTATCTAAACCACCTGCTACTCGCATGACGTGCATCACTGCATCATCATGTAGCAACATAAATAGGTGCTGTCGCAGAGAAAGAACGGGCAATTTACTATATTCGGCAAGAAACTGAGTTATCTCTCGGATACCTTGGTCTGCTTCACTGGTAACAATGTAGATTTCCAGGCGATTACAAGTGCTAAGAATTGCAACTTCATCAATATGAGGATAGCTGGCCAGTTGAGCGATCGCACTTTCAATTTGTGGTTCTGGAATGCTCAGTTTTTCCCGGACTTCTACTGGGGCTGTTTTATGGCTTAACCCCACCACTGCTATATTCATTTGCTAAATCGTAGTTACTAGTTGGTAGTTGAGAATAGGGCATTGAGTCAGAATAGGGAATGGGGAATTTTTGTTTATTGGTTGGTAGTTTTTCCCAGCAACAAACAACTATTAATCACTAACTACTAACTACTAACTACTGCAAGGGTGAAGCATTTGGGTGACTATTTTTCAGTTTGATCGAAAGATTTCTTTCCAAATGCTTCGCCCATACTTTTATTTCCCCATTCCCTAAAAATTAGTTCAGTTGGAGAGTCTTGGGTTCACCAAACATGTGAATTGTATCAACAAACCGAGCAGTTTTTGACTGGTTGGAAATTACCAAGCTTTGAGTTCTGGCTCCGCCGTTGAAGAAACGTACACCATTCATCAGATTACCACTGGTAATGCCGCTAGCAGCGAACAGAACAGTTTCACCAGATGCTAGTTCGTGAGCATCATAGACCTTATCGGGGTCATTGATATTCATCGACTTTAAACGATCAATATTAGCTTCTCTGCTTTCTCCAATCAGACCTGTTTTGACTACTGCCGGATCGTAAATTAGTTGACCTTGGAAGTGTCCACCTAAAGCACGCATTGCAGCTGCCGAGATTACACCTTCAGGAGCCGCACCAATACCCATCAGAGCGTGGATATTAGTTCCAGCAAAACCGCAGCTTATAGCTGCACCCACATCACCGTCTGAAATTAGTGAGACTCTCGCTCCAGCCTCACGGATTTCTTTAATTAAATCGTTGTGGCGTTCGCGCTTCATGACCACAATCACAAGTTCTTCAATATTCCGATCTAGGCACTCAGCGAGAATCTTCAGGTTTTCTGTTGCTGACTTGTTGATGTCTACCTTGCCCTTAGCCGCAGGAGGTGCTGCTAACTTCTTCATGTAAAAGTCAGGAGCTGCAAATAATCCACCCTTTTCAGAAATTGCCAACACAGCCATCGAACCAGGTTGTCCATAAGCTACCAGGTTCGTACCTTCACAGGGGTCAACGGCGATATCAATTTCAATTAGTTCATCAGGGTTACAGAAATTTGCAGCATCTGGTTGGGTACAGATACCAACTTCTTCCCCGATGTATAGCATCGGTGCGTCATCGCGTTCGCCTTCTCCGATAACGATGCGACCGCGCATATGGATTTTATTCATCCGCTCCCGCATAGCTTCCACAGCTACCTGGTCAGCGATATTTTTTTCGCCTTTGCCCATCCATTTCGAGGAAGCGATCGCGGCTTGCTCTACTACTTCAATAATCTCTAACCCAAGTGTATTTTCCACAGAGTCTGCCCTCTCAACTGCTTGAATTTCCGCCGCTTTATCTGGCTATTTCAGTCTTCAAGTCTACCAAAGGGCGGATACACGTGGAAGAAAGTTAAGTTTTACTGCTAACTGGTTAGAAAAGTACCATCTAGCACATCCTTATTTTTCACTCATCCAACTCCAGTATAAAACCTGTTTAAAAGTAACTAAGTTAAAAACTGCACAAATTATTTAGCAGTAAATATTTTAGAATATTGCTGTTCTTCAGTGTTTATATTCAGGTATAAAATAGTAAAGAAAAAAGTTAGTAAATTCACTAAAAACTGAAAAACGAAGCGCAGAGTAAATAGCTTGTCAAATTGAGAGGTCAATAGTGTTTATCGACTACATCACACTCATGTTGATCAATATGGTAGCTGGGCTATTTCTACTGGCTGACTATGTGTATCGTGGTATAGATAGTTCTAATCAGAGACAGTGGATTCCCGGTTTTGGAATTACGGGTGCGATCGCACTCACAACTGGTTTACACATGAGTTTCACTTGGCCCGTTATTGGTAGCTTTAATATTGCCTTCGGTGAGACAAGTGTCCTATTTGGAATCTTATTTGTTGCGGCTGCGATCGCACTTGCTCAAGGTTGGGATTTATCGACAATAGCAATTTACGGCTTCTTTGCTGGCCTAGTTGCGATCGTAGTGGGTTTCCGCATCATCAACTTGAACATGACTAAGCAACCCCTTTTATCAGGAATCGGCTTTATTTTAACTGGCTTAGGTGGTATTTTTGCAGCGCCAACCCTATACTGGAAAACCAACCGAACCTGGCGGTTAATTGGCGTAGCAGTGCTAATAGTAGCTGCTCTAATTTGGGCATTAACTGGATATTTAGCTTACTGGAATCATTTAGAGGGTTTCCAAAAGTGGGTTCCAGCGCCGATGCGGTAAGCAATGATCTAGGCTAGAGATATAGTTAAAATCTTGCTTAAGAAAATATGCTGGACTTTCTTAATCCCCTCTTAAATCGCCATCCAGAGCGAGTTAAAGCCAACGTCGAGCTTTACACGTGGCAAACTTGCCCTTACTGCATTCGTGCCAAAATACTGCTGTGGTGGAAAGGTGTAAATTTTACTGAATATAAAATCGACGGAGACGAAGCAGCCAGAGCTAAAATGGCAGAACGCGCTAACGGTCGACGTACCGTACCGCAAATTTTTATTAATAACCAGCACATTGGTGGCTGCGATGACCTCTATCAGCTAGACACACAAAGCCAACTCGATCCCCTTTTAGCCCAAGTCGCTATTTAGAAATCAAATTAGCCCCAACCATAGGGGCACACAGCTGTGTATTTGTATCAACTTAAGCCCAAGCGAATAGAATAGAGCCTCCGGCACGCTACGCGTTAAGCGAAGCTATGTCGTTGGCGCAGCCTCTCGTAGAGAAGGTTTTACGCGGCTATACAAACGTACCCATTGGCGAATCCACAGGGTAGACCGCCTCCTTGAACTAAAGGGAAATTAAGGCTTTTTAACCCACGGAGGTGGGTTTTGTTTGTGTAGACGCGGTTTCTAACCGCCCATTTCTTGTTAGATTATCTTGCCCGTCCGAAGGCAAGCATAATTTTAAAATTTTTATATTGATAAGAATATGCTAACCAAATACACAGAATATCTTATACATCAACAATGGATGAATTGTGCCTTAGAATTAGCAAAAGCAGCCGGTGATGCAGGTGAGGTTCCCATAGGTGCTGTTATCATTGATTCAACAGGCAAATTGCTGGCACAAGGAGAAAACAGAAAAGAACGCGACAAAGACCCTACCGCCCATGCGGAAATTCTCGCTCTCAAGACAGCTGCAACAACTTTACAAAATTGGCATCTTAATGAATGTACCCTCTACGTAACTCTTGAACCGTGTCCGATGTGTGCAGGTGCTATTTTGCAAGCGCGTGTCGGACAACTTGTATATGGAGTAGACGATACAAAAACTGGCGCAATACGTACAGTTATTAACATACCCGATAGTGCTGCTTCTAATCACCGTCTCCAAGTCATTGGAGGCATTCTAGAGTCAGCTTGTCGTCAACAATTACAGGCTTGGTTTGCTACTAGGCGGCGTAAGGTAAACTAACGGACAGAGGTAAAACTGTCCATCTAGTACGACACAAGTCACGCAAGAGAATCTACGGTGTAACTAATCAGGCTTTTCGTTAAATTTTTACCCGTCAATCAGCTGCATCCGTCATGATGGAATTTTACTCTTCATCCGATCCCTGCCAGCGCCCATCAGCTAATCATCAGGTAGCTGGTACTACCTCAAGGGTTTCTCCTTGGTTAAGTCCTCTGGCATATTTATTAGGCCGTCACTGCCTATTACCATTATTCTTTGGGCAAATTAGAATAACCGGACAAAAAAATATCCCTACAACTGGGCCTATTATCCTCGCGCCTACTCATCGGGCACGTTGGGATGCATTACTTGTACCCTATGCGACTGCTGATTGTCGCAGAGAACAAGACCTGCGGTTTATGGTGACAATTGACGAATGCCAAGGTTTACAAGGCTGGTTTGTCAAACGTTTGGGGGGGTTTCCGGTAAATTCTAAGCATCCGTCAATCCGCACACTGCGACATGGAGTTGAGCTACTTCAGCAGAAAAAAACCCTGGTCATCTTTCCAGAAGGTAATATTTTTCGTGATGGCCAAGTTCACCAGTTGAAGCCGGGAATTGCTCGTCTTGCTTTGAGTGCTGAATCTAGTCATTCTGGGCTGGGAGTGAAAATTATACCCATAGGTATTAATTACAGCCAACCTTATCCAAATTGGGGTACAGATGTCAGTATTGATATTGGCTCCCCAATCAGAGTAGCGGAATACATGAGTGGTTGTATAAAACACGATGCCAAAAGCATCACAACTGATTTAGGAAAGGCACTGCAACAATTAAGTCATCAAGAAACAAAAATTACTAATCACGCATTTGCAGAAATTACTAATTCTTGATTTTGTCAAAAGGCAAAAGTTCCAATACTGCCTCTTAACCCCTGACCGTACATGATTAAGAAACTGCACGTTTTCAATGTTTGACACTAATTGCTAACTAGCTATATCCATCCTGAATTAAGTCACTAAAGATTTAGTGCTATTTTGCAAGCTTTGAGGATGTATACATATATAGATTACTCCCTATTGACAGGATATTTAGCCAAATTGGCATTTTTTTGAGTAAATAGCTAATAATTGTCTGCAAACTACTAAATTGCTTTAGAAGAAACATTTTTGCTACTTCAGTTAGATAGTTACAAGGTGGTTGCGAGTAAACCGATGATTGGAAAATCAGAGTAATTAACGTGTTAACCCAGCCCACCGTAGTATCGCTCATCACGAAGATTTAAGTTAGTTACTATACAAGGGCAATGGGAACTCTATTAAAG